>NZ_AXXW01000005.1 GCF_000483165.1 Tullyiplasma multilocale ATCC 49900
GGTGCTTTCAACTTCTTCTCATGCGATAATGAAGTTCTCATGCGGTATTACCCTTCGTTTCCAAAGGCTATCCCCCGCTATTAGGTAGATTAGATACGTGTTACTCACCCGTTCGCCACTGGAGTGCAAGCACTCCCGTTCGACTTGCATGTATTAGGCATGCCGCCAGCGTTTATCCTGAGCCAGGATCAAACTCTCATTTGAAAAAAATGTAAATTGATTCTGACTGTTTCTTTTATTATTGTATATGTAATTTTGTTTACTCAAAAATTGATTTTGAACAAGATTGTACAATTTGTTGTTCTATTTAGTTTTCAAAGATCATTTTATATGTTACCTTTAACGGCGACTTTTAGATAATAGCATACAAAAAAATTAGAAACAATACTTTTTTTAAAAAAATAATTATTTTTATTCTTTGTTTTTATTGCATATAAATGCTAACTAAAACTCTAAACGCCATATATCTATTATAGTTAAAGAAATCACTAATAGCAAGCGAGAAATTTATAATATAGTATCCACACAACGTTAAGTGCTTATAAACATATTTATAGTCAAAAAATGACCTGTATTAACAAGTCATTTTTTTATCATTTTTCTTTGTATCATTATATATATCTAAAATTTGCTAATTATTTAGCTGTTGTAGCTTCAGTAATATTTAAAACCATTGATGTAACTTTAGCTGTATCTTTTCCATT
Source organism: Tullyiplasma multilocale ATCC 49900 (assembly GCF_000483165.1). Lineage (GTDB taxonomy): Bacteria > Bacillota_I > Bacilli_A > Mycoplasmatales > Mycoplasmataceae > Tullyiplasma > Tullyiplasma multilocale. The sequence continues at coordinate 705 of NZ_AXXW01000005.1, forward strand.
CCCAGTTGTGTAGTAAATTACATATTCACCAACTTTTAATGTATCAAGTTTACCTTGGTTTTTTTCATCCAATTTTGAAATTAGAATTTTTCCATCAGTTAACTTAATTTCTGCAGCATCTTTTTTAGTAAGAATTTTAGAAACAACTCCTGATTCTTTTCATTCTTTACCTTTTACTCCAAGATCTTTCATAATTTTGTTTTGTAAATTTTTAGATTCTAAAGTGTATCCGGGTTTTACTTCAGTTCCAATAACAAACCCTAAAGTTTTTTCAATATCTAATTTGATACCTTTTAATTTAATAGTTAAATTAACTTTTGTATCATCTTTAGCAGAACTTTTTTCAGCTTCAGGTTTTTCAGCTTCAGGTTTTTCGGCTTCTACTTTTTTCATATTAATTACAATTTTTACACTTTTTGTTTTATTAGCATCTAGAACTTCTGCCAACACAATTCCATCTTTAGTTACTGATTTTACTGATTCATCTTTTCCATCTAATGTAACAGTATCGATATCTGCAACTTTTAATGTTCCATCTTCAAATTTTAATGCAAATGTAAGATTATCTTCAGTAGATGCTGAAGCTTTAATCTTATTTGATTCTGTATCAGAGCAAGCAACTACAGCAGCACCTGCTGTTGCAGTTAAACCAATTGCCCCTAAGATTGTTAATAATTTTTTCATACTAATCCCTCTTTTTTCTTTCGAAGACATTAAGTCGATCAAACAGATATCTTGACTATAGTTTTATCAACTCATATGTGTCTTCTTATTCTCAATATAACAACATATAAAAAATATGAAATGGTTTTTTCCGACAATATCAAGAATTTAAGGACTATAAAATAATTAAAAAACAATTGTGCATTTTTTAATTATTTTCCTTTGTTTTCAGCTCCAAAAATGAATGCCACTTCTAAATTTAACTATTAAATAATAAAATACCAATTTACATTAAAGAATTTTATATACTTATCAAAGATAAGATTATCCCAAGGAGACAATATGATAAGAAAATTTAAAAAAGAGGATCTGGAAACTGTTGCAAATATTTGATTAAATTCAAATATTATCGCCCACGATTTTATAGATGATAGTTATTGAAAATCAAATTTCGAAATGGTTAAAGAAATGTTGCCCCAATCTGACTTATTTGTATTCGAAGATAACGGAATAATAAAAGGATTTGTTGGTTTGGAAGATAACTTTATTCTTGGGTTATTCGTAGCACCTAATTCTCAAGGGCAAGGTGTTGGTTCGCAATTACTTGATTTCATTAAAGAAATTTATCCTAGTCTTTCTTTGCAAGTTTACACAAACAACTCGAATGCTTTAAATTTCTATCTTAAAAAGAAATTTAAAGAAGTGTCAAGAAGTATTGATAAATCTACTAACCAGGAAGAAATTTTAATGGCATGACGTAAATAAAAGCAAGTTCTAAATAGGACTTGCTTTTTATATAGTGATATCTTTTACACCAAATACTTTTTCATTTAATTTAATCACTGCAGTTTTAAGAATTACTATATCAGCCTTGATTTCAACAATATCTGCTTTGATTTCAACAATGTCTGCTTTGATTTCTGCAAGTTGTTTAAGCATTTCTTTTTGGAATTGATTTTGCGTCATTGCAACCTCCATACCTAACATTTTTTTGATCTCTTTAAAATATTGATTCAGATATTTTCACATAACTTCTTTCTCTTTTTCTGAAAGATTATTAATCATAATAAATCATTCCTTTGAAAAAAGAAATTCTTTATCTAGATTTTTGTTAACTGAAAACCAAAATAGATTATTTGCTTGTTTTTCCATAATACCTCCTTCGAGTTTAAAGTTATAACCTTAACTCAATAAGTATTAGGAATTTTTTAAAAAATATTACCTATATTTTGTAATATTTCATTTCTCATCATTACATTTTCATAATAACACCATTATTTATAAAAACTAAAATGTAATTTGATTCAAACAAACAAAAAAACGAGCCAAAGCTCGTTTTAAAAATTAATAGTTAATTACAATTCCTTTGAATCTAGTAACTGATAATAATGTTTCTCTAATTCCTTGAACACCATGTCCTGAATCTTTGATTCCAATAAATGGGAAAGAATCGGGTCCACGTTGTGACTTACCATTTAAGTTAACTGTTCCAGTTTCTAATTCTTTAGCTACTCTCATAGCTAATAATAAATCTTGTGAATAAACACTTGCTTGTAAACCAAAATCTGATTTATTTGCAATTTCAATCATTTCTTCAACTGAACCTAATCTCATAATTGGAAGCACTGGTCCAAATGGTTCTTCTCAAGCTACTCTCATATCTGGTGTAACATGATCTAAAACAGTTGGAGTAATTAAGTTACCTTCATTAGTTCCACCAGTTAATACAGTTGCTCCTTTTGAAATAGCATCTTGAATTAAATCTCATACAAAGTCAGCTGACTTCATATCAATCAATGGTGTGATATCTTTATTATCTTTTGGACTACCAATAGATAATTTATTAGTTAGTTCGACAATTTCAGGAACTAATTTATCAGCAATGTCATCTAAAGTTAAAACCCTTTTAATCGCTGTACAACGTTGTCCAGAATATGAAAATGCCCCTGTCACGATTTCGTTTGCATATTTATCAACTAAATTAGCATCCAACACTAATGCCGGATCTTTTCCACCTAACTCTAAAACTAAATCTTTAGAAGAAGAAATTTCCATAATGTGGTGCCCAACACCAACTGATCCCGTGAATGAAATGAAATCAATTTCCGGATTAGTTACAATAACATCCCCAATTTCTCTTCCTCGTCCTGTTACAACATTGAAAATCCCTTTCGGTAAATTAGCTTCAACTGCAAGTTCACCAAGGCGAGCCCCAATTAAACTACCTTGAGTGGCTGGTTTAAACACTAAAGTATTCCCAGTAACTAACCCTGGAGCAATTTTTGAAATTGCCAAGTTAATCGGATAATTGAATGGCGAAATCGCTACCCCAACTCCTTTTGGTACATATTCGAAAATACCTAACTTATTTTCAACTCCAAGTCCAGCCCCATCCATAGCTAAAGGATTTAAACGTTTTGCTTCTTCAAATGTGTATTCCATATATTCAGCTGTTCTAATAACTTCAACTAAAGCGTCTTTATAACTCTTACCAACTTCAGTCATAATAATAGTCGCTAATTCTTCTTTGTTTTCTAATATTAGATTTTTTCAATCATTCAAAATTGAGATTCTTTTCACTAACGGTGTTTTAGCTCATTGTTTTTGAGCAGACCTTGCAGCTTTGAAAGCATCATCAATTTGTTGTGCGCTTAAAGCACTAACACTTCCAGCAACTTCTAATCCTTCGGGATTAATAATTTCTAATCTTTCTTTTGTTTCAATAAATTCATTATTGATTAAAGCGTTAAATTTATACATAATCTGTACCTGCTTTTCTAAAGTAATCAAACAGTATTGGTTACTTACTAATATTATAGTACAAAAAAATAGGCCAGGCCTATTAGATGTTATTAATTTGGTACATAATAATTGAACCAGCAACTCCGGCATTTAAGGATTCAACATGTTCTTCCATTTCGATCATTACATTGATATCAATTAAATCAAACAATTCAGGACTAATTCCTTTTGCTTCATTTCCAATTATTAGAGCATATTTTTGATTTCTCTCAAATGGAGCTTTTTGTAATGGTTTGTAATCACCATGTAAAGCAGTTCCAATAATTAAATAACCTTCAGTTTTTAAATCATTAATTGCAGAAATCAAATAATCATTTACTAAGTTAACGTGGAAGAAATTACCTTGAGTTGATCTTAAAACTTTGTCATTATAATAACTTACTGAATTTGGTGAAGCAATAATAGTTTGAAAGTCAAAACTAGCCGCACTTCTTATTAAAGTCCCAATATTACCTGGATCTTGGATGTGATCCAATAATAAAATATTTTCGCTATAGTTAACAACCGGTTTTTTCATTATACAAACCGCGAACACTGATTGAGAATTTTTAACATCACTTAATTTATCAGCCACATTATCAGCAACTTCAATTACTTCATCTATGTCTTCAACTTGTGCATTTAAAGACGCTAAACCTTTTGGAGTTCCAATTAAAGTTTTAATAATTCCATCATGATATGCTTCAAGGACTAAATGGATTCCTTCAACCATAAAAAGTTGTTCTTGATTACGGTATTTAGCTTCTTTAAGTTTAAGAATTTCTTTAATTCTCTTATTTGCAACCGATGTAATTTGTTCCATAAAATCCCCTTATATTATTTATAGGAATATTTTATCAAATAAACTATACTTTTCTGCTTTCATATTCATTTATAATATTTTTCAATTTTTGATTTTCTTCTTTAAGGTTTAAAATTTCTTCTTTTAAAATTTTGCGTTCACGCGATTCCCTTGTTGCAAACTTATCGAAATTATCGGCATTAGCTCTTCCGGTTTTACTTATTAAAGCTTCTTCACCAAATAATAAATAGTTATAACAATTCTTTCTAACCGTTGAATAAGACACACGATACTTTTTAGACAGATCAACTAAACTAACATTGTTTTCAAATCGTTCTTTTACCATTTGTAATTTAACACTTGTGCTTAAGATATTTGATTTATTACCTTTAAAATTAGCCATAAGTTCTCCTTTTCATTTTATCTTTTTTAATTATTTAACTTTTAAAAAAAATTAAAGGTTTTTGTAGAATTTTAAATCTAGTTTGGAAAAAATCAAATTGGTTTAAAAAAAGACCTAATGGTCTTAATAATTATTATCTTGTCTCTCAAAGTTAATTTTGTTTTTGATTTTGTATGCTTCTATAATTTCAGTTTCAGAATAAGCTTTAATATCAGAGATGTTTAAATAAATATTTAGTAAATCTTCATAACTATCAAAATCTCTATCTTTTATAAAATCACTCAATAGATTAACCAATGTTAAATATGCATCAACATTTGTTGTCAATCCGAAATCAGATTGTGAGAAATTATCGAAATCATAATTAATTTGAAGTCCAATACTGATAAGAAAATGAATACCATCAATATACTCATCTAACTGAACATCTAATTCCGCTTCTTTTTTATTAGATCAAAATTTGAAACTACGCTCTTCATTGGCATATTCTCCCGTCTCTACTAAAAAGGCAACAATTTTTTTATTTAAGATTTCATCATCTATTTCTAAGCCTTTATTTTCAGCGATGTAGTTATCTAAAATTCTTTGTTTTTCACTTAATCATATTATTGTTTGTTTTGTAATCATAAAATACTCCTCGTTATTATCTTAAAGATATTTTAATACATTTCATCTTTCAAATGTTCCATTTTGGAAATTAACATCTCTGCTATTCTTATGTATTGTTATTTTTTCTATAATGGGAGTAGTTGGATAAAGCAATTAAAAAGTGATAACTTATTTAATTATTCAATAATAACTATGCGGGTTTTAAAATTCAGCATCTACAAAATGTAAGGAGAATTATATATGGCAAACATTAAAGGCACAAAATCGCACATACTAACACTACCTGAAAAAGAGAAAATGGTCAGAGAACATTTTGAGAGAGGAATAAGCCACGCAGAGCTTTCGAGGAAATATCGCATTTCATATTCTGCAGTTAGAAAAAACTGTGAAAATTACAAGTTATATGGAATTGAAGGATTGAAAAGCAAGACAGGTAAATCTAATGTTAAGAATTTTCAAAAATTTGAAAATCCTAATTCAAGAGAAAAAGCGATGCTTAAAGCAGAAATAGTTAAATTACGTGAAGAAAATGAACGTTTAGCTAAGATAATCGAGAGTCCAAAAGATAATTAGGACAAAAAAAGAATCTTGCGATTCTTTTTTTCTATTTATTTAGTGTTTTTAAATATTCAACAGGATAAACATAAGGATCTGCATTTCCATATTTGTGTTCATCTAATTTAGCAATTTCTTTCATATCTTGATCATTTAGTTCAAAACCATCTAAGTCCATGTTTTCAATAATTCTTGAATTTGTAACTGATTTAGGAATTACAATAACTCCTAAACTTAAAGCTCATTTTAATGCAACTTGTGCTGGAGATACTTTATACTTTTCAGCAATTTCAACAATTGTTGGTAAGTTTCCGATTTCACCAGACATTAATGTTTGATAAGAAGTAATCACAATCCCTTTTTCTTTCGAGAATTTAATTAATTCACTATGTTGTAGTAAAGGATTTAATTCTACTTGGTTTACAGCTGGTGCGATTTCTACTTTTGGTAAGAATTCTTCTAATTGGTCAACCATAAAGTTTGATACTCCAATCGCTTTAACTTTGCCTTCTTTGTAAACTTCTTCTAAAGCTTGGTAAATATCTAATGCAAATTCACTATATCAATGTACTAAACATAGATCTAAGTATTCTAGTTCTAGTTCTTCCATAATGATATTAAATTGTCTCAATGCATCTTCTTTTGACAATGCACTAATTCAAATTTTTGATGTAACAAAAATTTCTTTACGATCAATCCCTGATTCTTTAATAGCTTGAGCTACAACTTTTTGGTTTTGGTAAACCAAAGCTGTATCAATATGTCTATATCCAGATTGAAGAGCAAAGATGATGGCAGCTTTAGTTTCACCCTCGTCTTTCATTCTGTAAGTCCCTAATCCGAACAATGGCATTTCATATCCGTTATTTAAAACGATTTTTTTATCGGTAATTTTCATAATTACTTCTCCTTTTTGTTCAAACTTTCAATTAAATCTTTATATTGTTTTGGTGTAAATCAAAGATTTTGATTTCAATGATATTGTACATCATCCATTTCGTTTACATCTAATAAATTATTTATTGTGACATTTGGATTAGCAATGACTTCTCTACCAATTGCTACAAAGTCAACATTCTCTTTTAAAGCAAATTCTACATCTTCTCTAGTTTGGTAATTTCCCACCGTGATAATGTTTTTGTCAGTTCATTTTCTAACTTCTTTGGCATATCCAATTCTGAATAATTTAGTTCCAGCGTCAGCCATTAATTTTAAGAAGTCAACATTTGCTAAATTACTTCCACTCGAAATATGGAAGTAATCCATAAATGGATCTAATGCTTCAACCAATGGTTTCATATGTTCGATTTTTAATTCTGAATAATCAACATCATCCACAATTGATAATCTGATTCCCATTCTGATTCCTACTTCTTTTTCAATTCTTGAGGCAATATTAATAATTAGTTGAGATCTCTTAACGATATCTTTTTCGTCATCAATTGTGTTTAAGAATGGATGGTAAATTTCATTTAATAAATATCCATGTGCTGCATGTAATTCAACAAAGTCAAATCCTGCTTGTTTAGCTCTTGATGCCGCTTGAACAAAATCTTCTTCAATTCTTGCAATTTCTTTTGGTGTTAAAATAGTTAATTTGCTTTGGTCTAGGTAATCAAAGTATTTAGTTGTTCCGAAAGTTTCTATATCTAATTCAGCTTTAGCTCCAGCATGATTTAATTGAACTCCAATTACAGCTCCGGCTTGATGAGCTATATCAGCAATTCTTTTCATTGGAATGATTTGTTCATCATTTCATAGTCCTAAATCTTTTTCTCTAATTCTTCCTTCGCTTGATACAGCAGTTGATTCAACGATAATTGTTCCAACCCCTCCATAAGCTCTAGCTCCATAATGTTGAATATGGAAATCGTTAGCGATTCCATTTTCAGCCATTAGTGTATCCATTGGCGGCATCACTATTCTATTTCTAGACTTGATCCCTTTTACTAATTTTGTTTGGTCATTAATACGGTACATAGTTTTCTCTTTCTCCTAAATCTATAATATGGTAAGCATTAACAACATCTTTAATAGTTTTTAAAAGTAATTCATCAAGATCAGGATTCATAAAGTAGTAATTATTTTTCCCAATTGTATCTCTGCACAGAATCCCTACTTCAAATAACTCACAAATTTGTTTTGAAATATTTATCCTACTATAAACAGTTTCTTGTGCCAAATATGAAACCGTGACTCTTTTCTCTTTTAGTATTCAACAAAGAATGTTTATCTTTGTTCCAGAATTTAATTCTTTGATTAATTGTATCGTTGTCATTCTTACCTCCAATATGTTATCAAGTGGTAACATATAAACATCATATACTTAAAAGTATCTAAAAGCAATAAAAAAAATGAATCCGAAGATTCATTTTTTAAACTCTAGGTTTTTTTGATAATAATATAAGTGTTGTTATCGCTAAACCAAGTAATACTATTCCGAATACAAATGCGATAAGAGTCGCAACTGATAGGAAAGTACTAAACGCTATTACAGAAAATACAAATATTATAATTTGCATAATTGCTGTTGCTAAACCAAGTTTTTTAACATTACACTTCATACCTAAGAAAACGATATTCATTATTAAAGTAAAGAATCCGAATCCAGCAGTAAATGATGAAAAAATTGTTGATGTTAATGCTAGTTCATCAAAATACTCATAGTAATAATCGCTATATCAATAATAATCAATGAAATCAGAAGTATCAATTGCTCCAATAATTGAGAAAATGATCATTAACACCAACATCCCAAGACTTACTCCTTGTAACGATCATAAAGCTATTTTAATAGCGCTTGAGTTTGTATTTGTCAGCGGAACTACTCTTGATTTATCATTTCTTTGAATTTGAACTTCGCCAGAAGTGATTGATTTGTATTCGTTTTCTAAATTAGCTAATTTAATCTTTAACTCTAGAGTTTCAATTTCTTTAACTAATTCTTCATTTGTTTTAATTGTATTGTTTGCCATATTTTTCTCCTATTGTTTCATTATAATATAATTTATTTTTACAAATTACTAAATATGACTAACTTTACATATCAGAAATAAAAAAAACAAAATCTTTCGATTTTGTTTAAATTTTATTAATAATTATTCAGGTTTTCCTAAAAGTTTAAACATGTTTGCTTTGTAAACTTCTACTCCTGGTTGATCAAATGGATTGATTTCTAATAAGTATCCACTCATAGCAACTGCTAATTCAAAGAAGTAAACTAAGTAACCAAATTGAACATCATCCATTCCGTCGAATTCTAATACGATGTTTGGCATTTTACCAGTATTTACGTGAGCATCAATTACTCCCTCAATAGCCACTGAGTTAATTTCGTGGAAAGTTTTAGATGTTAAGTAGTTTAATCCATCGTAGTTATCGGCATCAACTGGTACATTGAAGTCTTGAACTGGAGTTTTAACTTTAATAACTGTTTCAAATAATACTCCTCTTGTACCTTCTTGTACTCATTGTCCTAATGAGTGTAAGTCTGTTGAGAATACCATTGAAGTTGGGTATAACCCTTTTCCTTCTTTACCTTCACATTCACCAAATAATTGTTTTCATCATTCATTTAATAAAGCCATTTGTAATTCATAAGTTACTAAAGCTTCAGCTTTATAACCTTTTTGGTTCATTAAGTAACGTGCAACAGCATATTGGTATGCTGGGTTTGATAAATCATTTGCAGTTAAGTCAGCCATAGCTTTTTGAGCTCCAGCAAAAATATTATCCGTATTTACTCCAGCCACTAATAATGGGAAGATTCCAACAGGTGTTAACACTGAGAAACGTCCTCCAATATCATCGGGAATTGTAAATGTTGGGTAACCTTTTTCATCAGCTAAAGTTTTTAATGCTCCTCTAGCTTTATCTGTAACAGCAACGATTAATTCTTTTGATTTTTCAACTCCAACTTGAGCAATTAATTGTTGTTCTAAACTTCTGAAAGCAATTCCAGGTTCAGTTGTTGTTCCTGATTTAGAAACAACACAAATTCCAAAGTTTTTGTCTTTTAAGTAAGTTGATAATTGAGCTACGTATGTTGAAGACATTGTGTTTCCTGCATAAATAACTTTTACTTTATCAGTGTGGTTTAATCCTCTAATCATTTCATCAGCAGCTCTTGCTCCTAAATATGATCCTCCGATTCCAACTACTACTAATACATCAATTTTACTTCTTAATTCTGAAGCAACTTTTTTCATTTCAGCGTATTCAGCTTTATCAAATGTGTTTGGTAATTCAACTCAACCTAAGAAGTCGCTTCCTTTACCTGTTTTGTTAATAATCATTTCATGAATATCTTTAACACGAGTTTCATCGATTTCTTTATCTAAAGCGTTTAAACCAGTGTATTGTAAGTCAACTTTAATCATAAAATTCTCCTTTTTATTTTCTCTATTTTTTAATCTATATTATTTTAATGCAACCCAAAGAAAAATGCACCTATAAAAGTGCATTTTTATTATTCTTCTTCTAAAGTTTCATCATTTAATCTTCAGTAAGTAACATCATAATCAAATTCTTCTTCTTCAGTTTCTTCAATCATCGGAACATAAACTTCTTTTTCGGTAATTACAAAGTTCATGTTTTGATCGTGTTCTTCAGTGATGATATCTTCACTTGTTAATTGAGTTGATTGACTTAAACCAATTTTATACCCTTGGTAATTTGTATTATCAATTCAGCTATCGTAGAAAGATTTCCCCATTCCAACTCTTGCTAATTTTGAATCAAAAGCTACTAATGGCATAAATAAAGCATCTAAATCTGTGGCTCTTCTTAATTTTTCGGCTTGATCATTTGTTTCATAAACATTTAATTCAGTATTGAATGTTACATCTTTATCAATGTCTAAGATTCTTCTAAAATCCATTTCGTTTGTATCTCTTAAACAGTTTGGAGCATAAACTTCAACCCCATTTTCAATACAATGTCTAATTATGTCCCTTGTTTCAGGTTCGTGATTCGTTGAGATGAAAATCCCAATTTTTTTAAGATTATAGCGTTTGATGAAAAAGATAACTTTTCTAGCAATCATCTTATTACATTCTTCTAAATAAGATTGAGATAACATTGATCTAACTTTTAAATAACTATCTCTAATTTCTGGTTTATTTGTCATGTTATTCTCCTTATTTTCTAAGCACATAAAATATATAATAAATTAATTTGTCTTATTTTCTATTGTTTAATTTCAATTCCTTAAATCCTCTTGACCCTAAAGTGGCACATGTACGACGATTTCTTTGATTGAAAATATTTTTAAAAGCTATTAAATCTCCTAATGACTCTTCATTATTAATTATCCCATTATTAATCATTTCTTCATAATTATTAATAATTTCTTCAACTTCAGTTGGGGTTTTATTAATAATCATTGAAATTAAAATGTCTGCTGCTGATGTTGAAATAGCACAAGCACTACCTTCAAATCTAATTTCAGTGTATATTCCATCTTCTTCGACAATTTCGACAGTCAATTCATCAGAACAACTATCTGAGCGTAAATCTGCTTTATATGCTTTTGGATTATTTGTGAAACCTTTATTTACAGAGTCTGTAAAATGTTTCATGATGACTTGTCGTAATTCTTGATCTGTTCTTTGTTCTTTCATATTTCCCCCTAAAAAATTGCATCTAAGAAATTTTCTGATTTACTCAACGCTTCAATTAATATGTCAATTTCTTCTTTTGTATTATAGATAGCAAAACTGATTCTTAAAGACACCTTAACTCCAACTGAATCAACAACTCTTCGGGCACAGTGTGAACCAGAACGTGTAGCAATTTTGTATTTACTATCTAAAAATGTTGCGATATCCTGAGGATTAATTCCTTTAACATTCAACATTAAAATTGGTGAATCGTTGTCTAAATTATAGAAATCAATTGTTTCATTTAAATTGAATTTTTCAATTTGTTGGATTGCATATTTTTTCAAGTTTTTTTCATGATTTTTGATATTTTCAACACCAATTTCTAATAAGAAATCCACAGCTTTTTCAAATGCTGCAATTGATGAAATATTTGGAGTTCCACCTTCAAATTTATCCGGGATTGGAGACAATGTATAGTCAACTAAATTTTCTTCAATTTTAGCACTCATACCACCACCAAAAATAATTGGTTCCATTTGATTCAGTAACTCTGCTTTACCCCATAGAACACCAAGTCCAAAAGGACCGTACATTTTATGAGCAGAGAATGCCAATAGATCAATATCTCAACTTGTTACATCAATTTTTGTATGAGCCACTGATTGAGCAGCATCAACAACAATGATAACTTTTTCATTAACTTTTCTGATCTCTTTTACAATTGATTCAACATCATTTTCAGCCCCGATTGTATTAGAAACATGAGCAAATGCCACAACCTTCGTTTTAGGTGTAATTTGATTTTTGATTTGGTCGATATCTATTGTATTATCATCAGTTAAAATCAGGTTTTTAACCACAGCTTTTTGTTGGTTAGCTACATTAATTCAAGGCAATAAATTAGACGAATGCTCTAAGTTAGTTACAAAGATTTCATCATCTTTTTCTATTAAACTTTTTAGACCAAAAGCTGCTTGATTTAGTGAAAATGTTGTTCCACTTGTAAAGATGATTTCACGATTATTTTTAGCCCCAATTAGATTAGCAATTTTTGTTCTTGTATTTGAAATTATTTCGTTTGAAAGATATGCATTATCATAATCATTTGTATGTGGATTTGCTCCATTAAATTCAAGATATTTAACTTCAGCATCAATCACTGAAGAAGGTTTTAAAGTTGTTGCTCCATTATCAAAATATATTAACCCTTTATTGTTTTTTAATACCGGAAAATGATCTCTTTTTATCAACATAATAACCCCTTCTGTTTTTCTATATTTTTATTATTATATATCTTATCTATAATTTATTGTATTTTTATAGAGTTTAAGTATTAAATTAATGGCTATTTACTTTATAATATTCTTATATTGCGAAACAAAATAAGGAGAGACAATAATGAAAAAATTACTTACATTATTAGGTGCTATAAGTATTACGGCATCTTCAGCTGCATTAGTAGTTGCATGTAGCGATAAAAGCTCAGATGAGGAAAAAGATAAAAACGATATTTTCATTGATAACAATGGAGAAATTGTTATTGATTCAGAGAAACTTTTAGATTGATTCCACGAACACAATGTGATTGCTAAAGACCCTCAAGAATTCTTGAAAAAATTCTACAACTTATTTGCGGTTGGTGTTTTACAAAAAGCTGCTGACAAAACTATTGTTATTGCTAAAGATGAGCAAGCAACAACAAAAGCAACTGATGGGAAAATTATCATTCCTGCAAATTCAGATTATGCCAATGAAGGTTTATTTGGAGTTGATGGTGTTGATGGAGATACAGGTAAACTAGGAGCAATCTTAGGAACTGAATCAGATTCAGACATCACTACTCTTTGAGGGCGTGCTAATGCCGCTTATGACAAATTAGTTAAAGCTCACGAAGATGATAAAAATGACGATGGTCTAATCGACGAATTAAAAGCTAAATTCCCAAATGTTAAAAAAGATAAATTAGAAAAAGCTTATAAATCAGATTACATCTTAAACAATACAACCGATGGAGCTTATGCTTCTATGGTTAATCTTTTAGGAATCGAAAAAACTATCGCAACAACAAGTTGAGCCGATGGTATTTCATTAACTGACAGTGATAGTGAAACTTGATTAAATGAATTCAAAATTACTTTTGGTGATGTTAAGTTATCAGAATTAGTTCAAACTATTTCAAACTTAGATGCTACAAAAGATTCAAATAAAGTTTCATTAATTGTTAACTTAATAAATGCAACTGGAGGATTAGACGTAACTGGTGATGATACATTATCTGTTCTTTCTGATGCTTCTACTTTCAAAACTTCTTCAATTAGATTCGCAACTACTGATAAATGAGAAGATCTTAAAACAACAGATAATATTGAAAAATTAATTAAAAAACTTGAAAGAAAAACTTTAACTGGAGATAAAACAGTTTCAACAGATGGTTGATTCACTTCTACTTCAATTACTGAAATCGAAACAGATGACATTTTCGATGCAGATGGTAAAGTGATTAAAACTTGATTACATTTAGTTCCAACTACAATCTTAAATAATAACAAGATCGAATTAGGTGTTTCAAATAATGGAAACTATGGTTTCTTAAAAAATTCACAAAAATACTTAGTTGATAAATATTTCCAAAACAAAAAACCATTAGCAATCAGTCAAGTTATCATTGCCAATGGTGGTGATAATACTGATGCTTCAAAAGTCAACTTAAAAAACTTTATTAAAGTTGATAGTGTTAATGATTCAGAATCATTACAAAATCAATTCGCTGGTTTTGCAGCTTTAATTGATAACTATGTAGCACCAAATGCAACTCAAGCAGAAGGTTTAGACTCATTAGGAATGACAAACTGAGACACAATTTTCAGAGGCGAAGAAGCAGGAGTCAAAGACCCTACTTCAAAACAAACAGGTGAATGAACTGCAACTGACTTCTACAAAGCGGATAACAGTGGAGATTTATTAACTTTAGATAGCACTTCATATTCAGATGTTGCTAAATATTCTATTTACGATTTCGTTGCAAAAGATGGTGAAACAAAAGAAATAACTTCTGCAACCGTTGATGCAACTTCAGGATTCACTCCAAAACAAGTTGAAGCGATTAACGAAAGTATTGCTGTTGAATCTGAAAAAGCTACTGCAGCTGCTAAAGGTTTAGGATACTTAAATGGTTTGGTTCAAACTTTAAACCAAAGAGATAACGAAGAAAACATTTATACAGTTCTTAATGCTGATCAAGGAATTATCGCTTTCATCGATGATGCAGGATTACACATTGCAAGAATCGATGGATATTCATTATTAAAAGCAGACAAAATTACCGAACAAAAATCATTAGCATTCAAAGATAATGAAGAAACATATTTAAATGAACAAAGAACATTCGAAACTATGAACGAAATTATTACAGGTGCTGATAAAGAAATAGCACCATACTTAATGAATCAAGCATTATTAGGAACAAACGCTACTACAAGAGCTGAAGAAGGTGAAACAACACCTCCAACAACAGGAAATAGTGAAAGTGAAATTCCAAATAATAAAGCTATTAGTGATCGAATTGAAAAATTTGGTGTTGATGCTTCATTAATGAATTCATCAATTACAAACAGTTATGAAAAATTCTTAGTTAATAACTCAGTTGTTCAACAAGGATTAAAAGAGGCTGGAGCTACACCATTCTACAACTTCAACATTTTAGATAAAGTTGCTGAATACTCAAATTCAAATGATTCATCTACATTAGGAGATAACCCTTCTTGAATGTGAGATTACATTTTAAACTTAACCGAAGATAAATCAGTTGATGCATTACTAGACAACGTAATTAACTTCGGAGATGCAAATTCAATTAGTGCTAAAAAAGTTAAATCAGAGATTAAAGCACTAATAAAACAATCTTCTTCAATTGCCACTGGTAAGCCACGTTCAGAATTCCAAAACGGATGAACTAAATGAAATAAAAAAGTTGCCGATGCTTGAAAAGTTGCACAAAACACAAATGATAAAGATTTAAAATACATCGCTAACGTTTCATTTGATTACAAAACAAACTATGGTGATGTATCAAAAGGATTAACAGCAAAATACCACGCATTTAAAACTGAAGAAACTGAAGCACCAGCTTCTTACTCATATGAAGAAGTAAATTCAAACAACTATATCAAATTAGTATTTGATGTTAAAACAATTACAAACAGAAAAGACGGAGGAGCAAAATAATGAAAAAACTTATCGCATTACTTGGAGCAGTTACATTAGTTGCTTCATCATCAGTTGTTGTTGCTTGTGGGACAAGCAAAGTAGAACGTTTCGACACTCCTTCTATTACAGAAGCTTTATATGAAAAATTAATCGCTGGATTGAAATCTAATGGTGATTTCCAATTAACTGAAGGTCAAGATTTTGACAAAATTGATTTTGAAAATACATTAAAAATGATGATCAATGAAATCATTGCTAATGAATGAAATGATGAAAGTACAAAAACTTTACTTAAAAACTTAGGAATGACAGTTACTGATAAAGATACTAAATTCAATATGAACGATATCATGGATTCAATTTCTACAAATGAGTTCTTTGAAGAATATACAGCATCAATCATTAATTCAGATACTGGAGCTTTAGATATTGATTTTATTAATAATAAATTCATTACTCTTAACCCAACTAACTTATTAGGAACAACAGAGTTCTTTGATGAAGCTGAATACTCAATTTGATTCCATGAAAATGACTCATGATTAAGATGACAAGCAAATGGTGAATTTGGAGAAGAATCTTTCTTACAAATTCCAACTGTTAAAACTCTTTCAGATTTAAATGGAAACTTTAAAATTTTAATGAATGTTGACAACGAAGCTGATTTTAAATCAGGAACAGCAACTAACGAAGCCGTTGACGGATTAACTACTGTATTTAAAGTAGGAGAAAAAGTTGAAACTCCAGCTGTTTATGGATTAGATGATTCTGAACAAGGAAATGTTTTCACAGGTTCAGAAATCTTAAAATACCGTTTCCAAAAATACTTCAAATCTACAATTCAAACTAAATTATTTGAAAACTTACTAGGTATGTCATACTTAGATTCAAGTTTATTTTCTAGAGGTTGATCAACATCTAACTTCTCCGAAAGATTCTTATATGTTAATACCGCAAGTGATGTTGCTAAAAGCACACAAACTTGAAGTACAGACCCAAAAAACATTACATCAAAAGTAAAAATGGTTTGAAACTTTACAGTTAACGGTACAAATGAAGATGTAAGAAAAGCTGTTGCTAAATTAGATTCATTAATCGATACAAAAGGTGTTATTAAACCAGGAACTAACTTAGAAGAAATCTGAAAGGCTTTATCAGCTGTTGAAGAAGGAACTACTAGAGATGGTGAGTACACAGATGCAAATGGGTCATTATCAGGAATCGATCCATTCTTAAAATTATCTGGATTTAATGGTTTTGTTAAAAACTCAGGAGACAACACAGTTGAAAGTGTTCAAGGTAACTTCACATTAAGTGACGCTACTAAAGCAGACATCTATAAAGCTGATAAACCTACAGTTTTAACAAATAACAAAAAAGGTTATGAATCAACTGAATCAGTAAATAAAGATATTGTTATTGTATTACCTGTTTATTTAACAGACTTATTAAGTAATGAACAATCACAATTTTCATTAACAAATGATGAAGTTTCAACTGATACAGATTTAAAAGGTCTAACATTAAACTTACAACAAAATGTATGGACTTCATTAAATGATAAATTCGTGACTGACGATACTGAAAGACTAGTATTACCAACTGACTTTGATACTGCCGCAAATTCTAAAGATGGTTTAGAATTTAAAAACATCAAAGGAAACATCTACGTAAGAAGTGTTGAAGAAGCAACACCTGAAACACCTGTTACAATTGGTGACTACAGTATTACATTTAAAACAGCTGTTTCAAATACATTTACAGTTGATGGAACAATCGATGATAAAACTGAAGAATTAAAAGGTGGAGAATTCGGTTATGATATTAAATTATTATCAACTGATGATAGTTACCAAAATTCACAATTTATCAAAAAATGAAATACTTCAGAAAAATCAAGTTCAGATATCAAAACAATGGATATCAATACTAAAAAAGCACTTTTAAATGAATTAGAATTTATTACAACTAAAGATTCAAACGTAATTGAGAAAGCTAAAGAAAACTTATATTCAGAATACATCAACGAAGATGATGTTAAATATACAAAATTATATGATGCTATCTTAAAATATCTTAAAGATGAAAAAGAAAGTACAGATTAATGGATTGCCTATTTTGTAAAATCATTAATCAAGAAATCCCTTCATATAAAATATTTGAAAACGAATATACTTATGCTTTCTTAGATATCAATCCGGTTGCTAATGGTCATACATTGGTAATCCCTAAAAAACACTTTGAAGACTATAGTTCTACTGATGACTTTTATTTAGCAGAAGTGGCTAAAACTAAAAAAATCGTGGCTAACTTATTGGTTGAAAAATTAGGAGCAAAAGGTTTTAACTACGTTGCAAATGAAAAAGAAATTTCAGGACAAATAGTATTCCATTACCATGATCATATTGTTCCAAAATATGAAATTGGCAAAGGATATATGCATTCAAATAACCGTGTTGATATAGAAGAACTGGAAAATGTTTTTGCTAACATCAAAAAATAAAAGTGAGTTTGCCTCACTTTTTTTATGCACCTTTTATTAATTTATTATTAAGTCTTTTATTTTCCTTTTAATATAATATGATTTAGATATAAACATAAGGAGGAAATATTATGAGTTTTCCTAAATTAATGATTGACCTTAAAAAAATAAAAAGAAACATAACTTCTATGCTTAATGAATGCGATAAGCGTGGAGTTGAGTTGGTGGCAGTTGAAAAATTGGTAGCTGGAGATTTACAAGTGGCACAAACTATTGTTGGTGCCGGAGTTACCACTCTTGCCGATTCTAGAATAAAAAATCTTCAAAAGTTAAAAGACATTAATGCTAAGAAAATGCTTTTAAGAATACCTATGCAAAGTGAAATTGATGAATTAGTTAAATGGGTTGATGTTTGTCTGATATCTGAATTAGAAACTATTAAGTTAATAGATCAAAAAGCCACTTCCCCTATCGAAATTATTCTGATGATTGAATCTGGTGATATCCGTGAAGGTCTTCATAATAAAGAAACAATTTTCAAAACGGTTGAAGAAATAACTAAAATGAAATACGTTAAATTAGTGGGTCTAGGGACTAATTTCGCATGTTTTGGAGCAACTATTCCATCTGTTGCTAAAATGCACGATATGGTGGCTTTAAAACGCGAATTAGAAGATACTTTCAAGATTTCAATTCCAACTATTAGTGCCGGTAACTCTTCTCACATTTCTATTTGAGATGATCCAGAAATTCCAAATGAAATTAATCAAATCAGAAGTGGTGCTGCAATCCTAATGGGATTTGGATTAAATGATGAACCAATCCCCTTCTTAGAAATGAACGCTTTCACATTACAAGCCGAAGTTGTAGAAGTTCAAGTTAAACCAAGTGCTAGTTGAGGGCAAAAAGGTCTTGATGCCTTTGGACACGAAAAACACTTCGAAGACATTGGAGATCGTACTAAAGCAATTATTGCAATAGGTCGTCAAGATTGTCCGAATGAAGATATGATACCAGTTGATTCAAATATCCAAGTTTTAGGACAAAGCAGTGATCATACAATCTTAGACATAACCGATTCTAATATCAAATATCGAGTTGGAGACATCATCGAATTTAACTTAGGTTATATTGGAGTTTTAAGTTGTATTACAACAGAGTTTGTTGATACTGATTATAAATAGATAAAAGCCATAGTTTTCTATGGCTTTTTGTTTTTTTAGATGCCTTTTTGGTATTAGTATTGTTTGAAGTGATTTATAATAAATAAAAGAAACAGGAGATTTTATGAAACAAATATTGATCGATATCGGAAATACATCAATTCATGTAAAAGGTTTTGAAGATAAGAATTTCTTTGAACTTTTTAGAATACCAACAACTGAAGCTTGTGATACATTATATGAAAAATTTGATGAAATCGAATTTTCAGAAGTAAATCAAGTGACTTTCAGTTCAGTTGTTCCAAGTTTAGATTCTGATTTAATTAAATATTTCAATTCTAAAGGAATTAAAATTTCAAACATTAAAACTTCTCCTATTTTTAAACAAAACGATTTTGCTTTTAATACCGAATCTTTAGGTCAAGATTTTATTGCTAACTTTTTAGCCATAAAAGAAAAACACAATGACGCGATAATCGTAAGTTTGGGGACAGCCACTACTTTCTCATATATCAAAGGTGGAGTTTTCACAGGAACAATTATAGCTCCAGGAATCAAGAAGAGCTTAGAATCATTAATCTCTAGTGCAGCTAAACTTCAGTCAGCTGATTTTGAAGCTTCTAATTTAACTTATGGACAAAATACAATTGATGCCATTAACATCGGAGCTATCAACAGTCATTGATATATGATTGAAAAAAACATCGAATTACTAAGTGAAGATAAAAATATAAAAGTTATCTTCACTGGTGGGAATGCTAGAATGATTGAAAATTTCATCATTGAAAGAAAGTATGAGATAAATGACAATTTAATATTTGAGGGTTTAAATTATGCAAAGTAGAAAAATAAATTTAATTATAACTGGAGGTATTGGAGCAACCAAGAGTATGCAACTATATTCTCTATTAAACCAAAAATACGACGTTAACGTAATTGTCACAAAATCAGGTGCTAAATTTATTGATGAACAAATCCCTGTAAAAGATCATAATATTTTTGATCACGATAAATATGATGCTCATACTTATGGAGAACACATCAAATTAACAAATGAAGCTGATATCACAATTGTATATCCAGCGACATACAACATAATTGGTAAGGTTGCAAATGGAATAGCTGATGATTTCGCCTCTTTATTATTAGCAGCCTTTCCAAAGCCAATCATTTACTTTCCTTCAATGAACGAGAACATGTATAACAATGATGTAATGAAAAGAAATAAGGATATTATCACTAATTCTAATATGAATATTTGATATGAACCAAAAGTTGGGCGTCTAGCTAGTGGTCATATCGGGATTGGAAGACTACCTGAACCAAATGAAGCGTTTGAATTTGTCACAAGCACCCTATTTAACTTTGATAATCTTTATGACAAAAGAATTTTAATTAACTTAGGGAGAACAAGAAGTTATATTGACAATGTAAGATATATTACAAATGGTTCTAGTGGTAAAATGGGCTCAAGTTTGATAAATATTGCTAAAACATTTACAAACAATATTTCTATTGTTAAAGGAGATACTGATGTATATGTTTCAAACGCGATACCAGTTATTACAAATCAAGAAATGTTTGAAGAAATGAAAATGCAATTTGCTAATTCAGATATTGTAATATGTACAGCAGCTTTATATGATTTTGAAGTTTCTAAAAAACTAAATCATAAAATAAGTAAAGAAGATGGTCTAGATTTGGAATTTACTAAATCAATTGATGTTTTAGAAGAGTTAGGGAAAATGAAAACCAATCAGACGCTTGTTGGTTTTAGTTTAGCTGACGATTATGATTTAGAAAAAGCCTATGCTAAAATGAAAAGAAAAAATATGGATGTATTGATTTTAAATCAAATCTCAGCGATGGGAAACGATAATAATGAAATTATAATTTTAAATAGTAAAGATTCTACTACTAAAAAAATTGATTCAAGTTCTAAGCAGAATATCGCTTTTGAAATTTGAAAATATCTTAATGAATATAAAAAATAACCCAATGATTAACTCATTGGGTTTTATATTATTTTTTATAATGTTTTAAGTACATTTTTCCATCTTCACTTGGAATTCTTCCAGTTCAAGAATCTTGATCCACTTTATTCAATTCATCATTAACTTTGTAAATACGAGCATCTAAGTTATCGAATGTTGATAAAATAATTGCTTCCATAATAGCTGGTTCTTGAGGTGAACCATATTCTTTCTTACCATGACTTGCTAAAATCATGTGTTGTAATAAAGTCAAATCATGATTAATAACTCCATTAGCATCTGTGTAAATACCTTGTTCTTGGGCTAATTTGTTTAACTCAGCATTACCAATACTAATATGTCCTAATAATTTACCTTCTAAACTGTAGTCCACTGCTGTTTCGTCAATAATTTCTACAACTTTACCGATGTCATGTAAAATAGCTCCACAAATCAATAAATTTCAATCGATTGAAGCATATGTATAACTTGGTTTAATGGCTAAACAATTTTTAACTAATGTATAACTATGTCAGAATAATCCTCCAGCTACATTGTGGTGGATTGACATCGCTGCTGGATATGTTAGAAATTGTTTTTCATATTTTTTAATCAATCCAATTGTTAAATTTCTATAAGTGTCGTTTTTAACTTGGTTTAATAATTCCATTAAATTTTCATATTCACGTTCAATGTTAACTGGTGCCACTACGAAGAAATCAGCTTTTGTTAATCCTAAGGCAAACACTTCTTCTTCAGTTAGAATTTTATAATCGTTGATTTTTAATTGTAAAATTCCACGGTATTCATTAGGCGTAATATCTTTGAAATGAATGTATGCATTTGGTTTAATAACCTCTTTATCTTGTTCAGTCACTATTCACTTTCTGGCTTCAACTCTTCCTGTAGTATCAGTTAGATGGATAATCATGTAGTTACTTCCGTTACTTCCAGTTGAAATAATTACTTTTTCAATTCTAGCAATTAATTCAGCACTATTTAAATCAGCTGTAATATCTTTTATTTTTAACATGTTTGCACTTCCTTTTATTTCTTTTATTTTACCTTTTATTTACTCATAAAAAAATAAACCCTCTTGGTTTATTTAATTATCTCTTTGATTTCTTCTAAATATATATCAAGATCATGCATTGCTTGGTTATAAACGTACATTTCATCTTCGGTTTTGCCTGTTCGATCAACAATACCCATATTAGCTTTCATCGGTGAGAATTTTTTAAGTTTTTCATTCGTTACATAATTTGTTAATGCCCCAATTACGCTCGTATTAGGCATTCTCTTAACTTTTCTATTAGTTAATAGACTAAGAACACCAATTGACGCTACAAGCCCACTAGCAGTTGATTCTACATATCCCTCAACACCTGTGATTTGTCCCGCAAAGAAAACATTTTTCTTACGCATAACTTGCATCTTGTGATTCAAGATTTTAGGTGAATTGATATAGTAGTTTTTATGCATAACTCCGTGACGAACAATTTTCAGATTTTGTAGTCCGGGAAGACTTGATAAAATTCTTTGCTGTTCAGGTCATTTCATATTTGTTTGGAAACCAACAAAATTATACAGGGTGTCAATTGCGTTATCTTGACGTAATTGAACTACCGCGTAAGGAGTTTCACCATTTGGCATTTCTAGGTTATTGGGTGATAGAGGTCCATTTAAAAGAACTCTTTTTCCTTGTTTGGCCATTTGTTCAATTGGTTGACATCCACGGAAGAATATTTCTTTTTCAAAATCTTTAGATTCAACTGTTTCAGCATTTATTAATTGTTGATGAAATTCTAAAAATTGATCTTCGTTTAACGGAACACAAATATATTCACCGTCACCTGTATTGTGACGTGAATTTAGATAAACTTGACTAAAATCTATTGAATCTTTTTCTACAATTGGTGCGGAAGCATCCATAAAATACAATTTTTGATTTCCAATCAATCTTTGGATTTCTTGTTTCATGTTATCGGTTGTTAAAGGCCCAGTTGTAATTATAGTAATATCATTTTCATCATCAATAGAATTAACATCTTCATTGATGACTTCGATATTTTCATGATTATGAATTATATTAGTGATATATTCACTAAACCCAATTCTGTCAACAGCCAATGCATCATCACCTGGAATTTGTGTTTCGTATGCCGCTTTAATAATTAAAGAATCTAATTTCACCATTTCTTCTTTAAGAATACCTACAGCATTCTTTTTAGATTTACTTCTTAAGGTATTTGAACATACTAATTCAGCTAAATTTTGTGATTTTTGAACCGGGTTAGGATTAATTGTTTTTGATTCATAAAGTTTTACTTTATGCCCTCTTTTAGCCAATTGATAAGCCACTTCACAACCTGCTAATCCTGCTCCAATAATTTTAATATCTCTCATATGTTCTACCCACTTCTATTACTTAATTATAAAAGAAAAAAAGCCATATGGCTTTTTGTTTTATAAGTATTTTTTTAATGTTTCAACTTTATCAAGTTGTTCTCAACTAAAGTCTGGTTTACCAAAGTGTCCATAAGTTGCTGTTTTTAAGAAAACAGGTTTTCTTAATTCTAATTCTTTGATCATGTTAATAACTGAGAAATCAAAGTTTTCTTCTAGTGCTTTTAAAATCACATCACGAGCAACTTTTTCTGTTCCAAATGTTTCAACAAATATTGAAACTGGTTCAGCAATACCAATTGCATAACTCACTTGAATTTCTAATTTGTCAGCTAATCCAGCCGCTACTAAGTTTTTAGCAGCATAACGTGCCATGTATGCAGCTGTTCTATCAACTTTAGTTGAATCTTTTCCAGAGAATGCTCCACCACCATGGCGAGCATATCCTCCATAAGTATCAACAATAATTTTACGTCCTGTTAAACCAGTATCACCTTGTGGTCCACCGATTACAAAACGTCCTGTTGGATTAATTAAAACTTTAAAGTCTGTATTTAATCCAAAGTCTTTTGCTACCTTGTCCATAATGTTTGTTTTAATGTAAGCTTTAAATTCTGCTTCATTAAAATCTCCATCATGTTGAATTGACATTAATACAGTATCAATTTTAGGATTTGCAGGATCTGTATAATCAACAGTCACTTGAGATTTCATGTCTGGTCTAGCAAATTTGAATTCTCCTGCTTTTCTTAATTTTGTAGCTGTATAAACTAATTCGTGAGATAAAGTGATAGCCAATGGTAAAAATGTTTTAGATTCGTTTGTTGCGTATCCAAACATAATACCTTGATCACCAGCTCCGATTAATTCTTCAGTAATATCAATTCCTAAAGCAATATCGTGTGATTGTTCTTCAACACGGATTTCAATTTTACATGTATCAGCATTGATACCGTAATCATCATTGTTGTATCCGATTTTTCTAAGAACATCTCTAGCAACTTGTTCATAATCAACAGTTGCTGTTGTAGATATTTGTCCACCAATTAATAAATAATTAGTTGTAGCGAAAGTTTCGCATGCTACTTTTGCGTTTGGGTCTTGTTTTAAAACCTCGTCTAAGATGGCGTCAGACACCTGATCACAAATCTTATCCGGATGTCCTTCTGACACCGATTCACTTGTAAATAAATTTCTCATATTTCTTTTGTTTTTCCTTTTACTTTGTGTATTTTACATACCAAAATATTATATCTTAAACGGTATTTAATCTGGGACGTAAAAGTTAAAAAATAAGAAAAATTCGATGCATATAATATTGCATCGAATTTTTATTTACTAAATATAACTTCTGTTCGTAGCTATTATCACGCTGCCAGTTTCACCATAAGAAAACTTTACATTACATGAACCAATAATTGACACATCAAGAGTAACTTCCGCTTGTGCTCTTAACTTATTGCCATCTAATCAAATGTCTATTTTTGAAACATAAGCCAAAACTCTATTATTATCTTCTTCATCAGCAATAAACATCTTATCATTAAATACCAATTCAGGCCTTTCCTTGTTCATTACATATAAATATTGATTTAGATTAATTTTTGATTTCTTTTCTCCATCTTTTTCATAATCTAGTTCAAGTGCTAGAGATTCTTTTTGAAAACTAATAGAGAAATGTTCTAGTATTGTTTCTTTGTCAAAAATATTGACTTCTTCAAAATCAAACACCACTATATCAACTCCAATAGTCTTGCTCGCATCAACATGTTTATCTATCATAACGTTATGTTCTAATTCTATTCTTTCAATTGGATATATTTCGATCACCCTAGACCCTGTAATAATATCTGAATTTGGATTAGCCTTGATTTCGCATTCACCAATTACAGTCGGATCAACATCAATAATTAAATCTTTATCTTTCTCCACTTCTAAACCATAAACACTTAATGTTTCATTTACATTATTTAAGATTTGAGTAATAACTTCATCGCGATCACTATAGTATTTAATATTATCGATTTGGAGAATATCTTGCAAATTAAATTTGTCAACTTTGAATTTTTTAACCACATTCAACACCACCCTTTTAGACGTTTCCAGACCTCTAATCTCAATTTCTCCACCTTTTGAAGTATCTCCGATTATTTCGTAATCTTCACCTAAAACAATTCCGTGAAATATTTCATCTAATTTGGTTTGAATAATATTAATTACATTTTTCATTGAAAATCCAACTCTTCAAGATAAATCTCAATCAATATCTATTACCTTTTTATTCACATAAATCAAAAAGTTGTTCGTTATTAATTTTGAATGTGTTAGTGAAGCAATAGTTATATATGAAGCTTCATAATCGTTTCCTCCCACAACAAATTCATCCACACTTATGAGATTGTCGTTTTTGAATCCAACAAACTCTGAAATGATCTTTCTTATTCTTTTGTATGAAGTCCCATCATTAGACACTTGTCATGGTCCAACTTTAATCTCACCGATATCAACTTTCTCATAAGTAAAAGTTTTTTCACCAGTTAAAATTTTAGAGTTATTCAATGCAACAACTTTTACTTCTTCGCCTTTATTAATATCGCCAACGATTTCATAATCTTCCCCTTCTATAACTTGTATATTTTTGGGAAGCAAAGAACGCATGGAATTTATCACTTTTTGTTTTAAATCGCCAAGGTCTTCGCTGACTCTAACGGTTTCTAGTTCTAAACCATTTATTTCAATTTTGCTTACATCTACAATCAACTTTCCTTCTATTTTATAACTATCCCCAATCACTTTAACTATTATTGGTTCTGATGAACTTGTATCTCCGAAAATCTCATAATCAATTCCTTCGATCAATTCAGAATTTAGTTCGTTTATCATGGTGATAATTGTTGTCTTGATATCGATAAAATTCTGACCCACTTTTGAGATATCAACTTGCAATTCACTTAACCTAACAATATCTTGAACTTCTCATTTAAGATTAACAGTACCTTCATAATTCTTTTTAGAAGAGAGGGTTTTGGTTTCAATGTTCAAATCCAAATCTATCAAAGCTTCTTCAAGATTTTTGTATGATTTTGGATTTAAATTATAAATTTTCGCAATAATGTTTTCTCTGTTTATTTCAGGTTTATACAATTTGCCCACTATTTCAAGTTTAGTAATGACTTCTTCTAGCTTTTCAATATTCTGAATCACATTACCATCATCGTCATCATCTTTTGTTTCGCTGCACGCAACAACACTTAAACCTGTAGATGCAGTTAAGCCTATCGCTAATAACATAGCTAATATTTTTTTAATTTTCACACAAACCTCCTATATCCCTTTAAAACAAAAATAGTTTAACAAGGAAAGGGTTGTTTGTTCTTAATTAGTAATTTATCTAAATACATTTAAACTAATGTGGTTTTTTAATGTTCAAAAAACAAAACAAAAAAGAGGTATAACCCTCTTTTGCTTTATTTATAATGATTTTCAGTTAACTTCGTTGTATTCGATATGTTACCTAATAAGAATTTATCTTGAAAGAATAAACTACTTCAGCTTTCGTCATTGGAGATTGATGGAACAACACAGTAGCTGTTCTTAGAATTTGATAAGCATATTTAGAATTATATTCATCAGGATTTGAATTTAGAACTGCTTCTGCATCCCTTATCGCTTGTTGTAATTTATCAAAATCTTCTTGAGTATGTCTACCTTTTTGGATAGTTTTAACTCTTTCAATTTCATATTTTAATCCATTTAATCATGGTGTATCTGTGCCCATATCTGGAGATTGATAAAAGATAACCATAGCATTTCTTAAATCTTGATATGCAACTTTTGATGCATATTCACTTGGATCAGATTCAAAAACAGCAATAGCCTTCTGTCTACCAGCTTGTAACTTAGTAAATGCTTCAGGATATTTTTTACCTTGAACCATAACACTTGATCTGTCAATTTCATATTTTAGAGCTTCATATCAAGGTCTCTTAGTTCATTCATTGGCACCTTTGTCAACAGAATTATAATATTCAGTTTCTGCAGCTCTTAAAGCCTCAAAAGCAGCTTTGGCTTCAGTTTCATCAGGGTTTTGTGATAATTTATTCTTAGCTTCAGCAATAGCTTCTTTTAATTTATCATATGCTTCTTCAGTCTTTATAGTATTTTCTATACCACTAGCATTTTCAATTTCATATTTAAGAGCATCTAATCAAGGAGTTTTTGTACCCTCATTAGCCCCTTCTTCAGGAGACTTGTAAAACTCTACAATAGCTTCTCTTAAATTTTCAAATGCTGTTTTAGCGTTATCTTCTGAAGGGGTATTTTCGGCATTGGCGATACTTTGAGCTTCTTGTATTGCAGATTTCAACAATGCAAATGCTTCTTCTGTTTTTGTTCCCTTTTCAATATTGTCTGCACTCGCCACTTCATATTTAAGTGCGTCAAATCAAGGATGGAATACATCAGGAGAATTATAGAAAGTGTTAATGACACCTCTTAATTCTTCAAATGCAGTTTTAGCTTCATCTTCTGAAGGATCAGAACTTATAACATCACCTGCAATTTTTAAAGCTTCTTGCAATTTTGCATATTCTTCACTACTTTTGCTTCCTTGTTGGATTGAATTCCCTTGATTAACTTCATAATTAAGAGCGTCAAATCATTGTTTAGGATCTTCAGAATAGCTATAGAATGTGTCGATTGCACCTCTTAATGTTTCAAATGCAGTTTTGGCATCATCTTCTGAAGGAGTAATTTCAGCTTCTGCAATTACTACAGCTTCTTCGATAGCTTTTTTAAGTTCGGCAAATACTTCTTCTGGTTTATTCCCTTG
Source organism: Tullyiplasma multilocale ATCC 49900 (assembly GCF_000483165.1). Classification (GTDB taxonomy): domain Bacteria; phylum Bacillota_I; class Bacilli_A; order Mycoplasmatales; family Mycoplasmataceae; genus Tullyiplasma; species Tullyiplasma multilocale. The sequence continues at coordinate 29,182 of NZ_AXXW01000005.1, forward strand.
TTCTATTTCTTTTGCGAAACCAATTTCATTTTTTAAAGCTTCGAATCATGTGTGTGTTTCATCGGGAGAATTATAAAAGGCGTCAATTTCACTTCTTAATGCTTCAAATGCAGCCTTAGCCTCATCTTCAGTTGTAATCTCTTTTGCAACTTCAATAGCATTCTTTAAAGTTTGGTATGAAGCTTCATTCTTCAATCCTTGTTGGATTTCTGAAGCATATTGAATTTCGTAGTTAAGAGCATTTAATCAAATAGTTACCACATCTTCAATTTCTTCAGAATTAAAGAATACGTCTTCAGCAGCTCTCAACACTTCGAAAGCTGACTTAGCATCACTCTCAGATGTCACTTTTTTAGCACTTTCAATCGCTTGTTTTAAAGTGTCATGAGCTTCTTGTGTCTTATTCCCTTTTTGAATAGAATCAGAGTATTTGATTTCCTTCGCAAGTAAATCCAATCACGGAGTTTTTGATTCTTGATTTCCGTCTTCATTACTATTAGTTGACCCAGATGTTGCAACAAGAACAACAACAGGTGGTGCTAATACTAAACCAATAGCAGTTAGTGCAATTAATAATTTTTTCATTTTTATCCCCTTCGTCTTCTAACATTCAAATGTTTATAGAGTTCAATTAGTGATTGCTAATTGAAATACCAACACTCTAAAAAATAAAGTGGTAGTTCCTTTGTACTTAAATGAGAATAGAGATGCTTTAATGGCGATTTAGTCAATCCATGACATCTATTAATTTTTGTGCATCAATCCATCACATTTTTTACATAAAATAATAATAAATTAATTAGCTTCCCAATATGAGAGTTTTCACTTTCCAATTAGGAAATAAATACGCTTTTTTATTTATACAATAAAAAAACCTCTTCTAAGAGGGTTAGTTTTATTTAGTAAATAATTTATGCCAACTGAATCCAATTAAGCAATTTGTTCTTTACTGTCTTTATTCGAATGGTCATCAGTTGTATTTAATTTAATATTTCTGAATGAAAATAGAATAGCTATTATAAACACAGTCAACGGTAGAATTATTAATAAATAAATATTTGCAACCATATCAATAGCTAGAGATGTTTTGGAAGATACACCACCAACTAATGAATTATAGAAATCCATATATTTATCTCAACTTATGATGATCTTACCCGCAGGACCCAAAAAGAACCCTTCTTCAATTCCATTTGGCATATTTACCGCTGCATTAATTAACTTTATCGCAACTATAATTAAAACAGATGCTACCAACAATGCTGTGAAGAAAAATATTCATAATTTTACATCCTTGATATTTTTAATTCGAAAGTTTTTTTGGTTTTCATTTATTTTATTTCTTTTCATATTCATCCTTCTTTTATTTATATTTAATATTAAAACCATTCTACTTTAATTTACACGCTCTTGTCAAGATAAAAAAACATTTAAATAATTCCATAAAAAAACAAGGCTGATGCCTTGTTCATGTTGATTTTAAAATATTAGTCGTTAAATCTTTGTTATTAATTATCTCTGTATTCTTTTAATTGCAGTTGCTCTATTAGATTCATTATCAATCGTAATGATTACTCCTTGAACAGTTCCAGCACCTGCAGCTGGTTCAAACCTCGCTGGTAAACCAGTTTTTTCACGATAAATAACTTGTTCTGGTTTTGCTCCAATTATTGAGTTTAAAACCCCAGTCATTCCTAGATCAGTTATGAAAGCTGTTCCCTTTGGTAAAATTCTTTCATCAGCTGTTTGAACGTGAGTATGTGTTCCAACAAATCCTGTAATTATTCCATCATAATTTCAAGCAAAAGCCATCTTTTCAGCTGTTGCTTCAGCATGGAAATCAACTAACAAAATGTCGTAATCTAATTCCATATCTAAGAAATTATCCATGGCTTCATATGGGTTATTTGCAGGATCCATAAAGCTTGTTCCCATTAGGTTAACAACACATATTTTTTTGCCACCTTTATTAATGATTACATAACCTTTACCAGGCATATAAGCATTCATGTTCATGGGTCTTAACAAATCTGGTGTTTGATCAATATAATCTAAAACTGATTTATGTTTGAAGATGTGGTTACCACTAGTGATAACATCAACTCCATTTTTTTTGAAAAAATCATAGTGGTCCTTAATTATTGATTTACCATGAGTTGTATTTTCCCCATTCACAATAACTACATCAACCTGATTATTAATAACTAATTTTTTAATGTGATTTTCAAAGGCATCACGACCTGGTTTGGCATAAACATCACCAATCATCAAAACTTTCATTATAGGTTTTGCTCCAATTTTTCTACAATTTTAATAACCTCTTCGTTATTAGAATTTTTATGTTCATCAATTATTTTTGTTAATTGTTCTCTTTTAGCTTTTAATGCTAATTTTTCTTCTAAATCATAAAGCGATTTAGTTGTTTTCGTAATCGAATCATGAATTGCTGCTTTAGAAATATTAAATTCATCAGCAATTTCTTGAAAAGATAAATCTTCATCAAAATACAATTCAAAATATTCCGCTTGTTTCGGAGTCAATAAATTTTTATATAGATTAAACAATACGGAGATCTCCATTGTTTTTTCATATCCATTAGCCATTTTATTTCCTCCTTTATTTTATTCAACTTCAGTCGTGTCTTCCATGAAACCAGCTGCTAGTCCATATACATATTGTTCTACATCAAATTCGATGATGTCATCAACTTGTTCACCAATTCCCATTAATTTAACAGGGATATTCAATTGATCTTTAATTGCTAATGCAATTCCACCTTTACTTGTCCCATCCATCTTAGTTAAGACAATTCCAGTAACTTTAGTAACTTCACTAAATGATTCTGCTTGTATTACCCCATTTTGACCCGTTGTAGCATCAATTACAAGCAATAACTCATGTGGAGCTGCTTTATCGAATTTATGCACGATTTGGTGCATTTTTTCAAGTTCTTTCATTAAGTTAACTTTGTTTTGTAAACGACCTGCTGTATCAATTAATAATAGGTCATATCCTTCGGCTTGTGCTTTTTCAATTGCATCATAAACAACTGAAGCGGGATCTTGATTATTTTTCTTACCACGAATTAAATCTACAGAATTATCCAAACGAGTTGAAACTCATTCTTCTAATTGTTCAACAGCACCAGCTCTAAATGTATCTCCAGCAGCAATCAAAACTTTCTTACCTTGTTCAGCATAATAGTTAGCAATTTTAGACAATGAAGTAGTTTTACCAGTTCCATTAACTCCAACTACCATGAAGATATTCAGGCGTCCATCTACAAAGTTTAATTTGTAAGCTTTCTTATCTTTTTCAACATATGCATCATATAACTCCTCAATTAGTAATTCTTTGATTTCATTAAAATCAGATGTTTTTCTAGCACGCTTTTGTAAAGCTGTAGAAATTTTAATAACCATCTTCATCCCCATATCAGTCTTAATTAAAAGTTCTTCTAATTCCTCAAAGAAATCATCATCAGCTTCTTTATATTTTTTTGATAATTTCTTAATATCTTTTGAAAAATCCAAAGCTGACTTTAACATTACTTTTTCAGCTTTTTCTTTTTTAACAGCTTCTTTTTGTTTACGTTTTAACTCTTTTTGTTTTTGTTTAATTTCTTTTTTAGTTGGGACAAATTTTTCTTCAACAACTTCAGAAATAGTTTCAATTTCTTCTGGTTGTTCTTCAAAAACTTCCAACTCTTCATTTTTTTGCTCAACTGGAGTTGGAGTGTCTAGGTGAACTGTTTGTCATACCGTTTCATCAAGTTGATCATCGAATGTTTTTTCGAAGTTTTCTTCTATCACTTCAGTATCATTGACCATAATTTCATCAGCAATAACTTCAGGTTGTTCATCAATTATTTCTATTATTTCTTCTTTTATATTTTCAATAGCATCTTTTTTAGACACTTTATCTTTTAATTTAGATCAAAATCCCATAATACTTTACCTCTAACTATATTTATAATTGTATCAATTCTTAATCAATAAAGGACACATCTTAGTATTAGAGTAACAAAAAAAGCCCTTAGGCTTTTAAATTGTCATTTCCATCATTTCTTCTTCAAGTTTTTCTTGAGTATCAATAACTTCTTCGAATTTACCAGTTCTAATAAATGTCACAATTTCTTGTACATTAAATAAGTGATCTCCAGCTCTTTCTAAGTTTTTAACTTGTTTCATAGCTTCAGCAATTTCAACTGCTTCTTCATGAGTTTCAGTTTTTCTGATTTGTTTGATCAAGTAATCGTAAACTGATTTAAATTCTTTATCCAGTTCATGTTCTAGATCTAAAACTGATTCTTTATTATCAACGGCATATTCAACGAATAGACGAGAAATAATATCTAACATATCAATTACAATTTGGAACATTTTAATAATTGAGTTGATGTATTTTTTTGTTGGTTTGTAATTTACAAAGAAACGACAAACGTTTTTTGAATAATCAGCAATTCTTTCAATTTCACGAGAAATTAAAATAGCCCCAACTGCTAAACGTAAGTCTTTAGCAACCATGTTTTGTTTTGCGATTTTTCATAATGCAGTAGAAGTGAACTCATTTTGCATATCATTAATAATACGGTCATGTTCAATAACCATAAGTGCTAAGTTAACATCTCCTGTTTTAACAACTTCGAATGTTTCAGCATATTGAATTTTTGTTTCTTCAATCATTTGTTCGATATCAGATTTAAGTTGTTGTAAATCTCTATCTAAAATTTTGTTGTATGACATATGTGCCCCCCCCTATCCATATCTTCCTGAGATGTAATCTTCAGTACGCTCATCTTTTGGATTTGTAAATAATTTTTTAGTTGTAGAATATTCAACTAACTCACCTTTTAAGAAGTAAGCTGTCATGTCACTAATTCTTGTAGCTTGTGCTAAAGAGTGAGTTACCATAACGATAGTATATTCTTTTTTAAGTTCTAATACCAATTCTTCTACTTTTAAAGTAGCGATTGGATCAAGTGCTGATGTTGGTTCATCCATTAATAAAATTTTTGGATGCATTGCGATTGCTCTAGCAATACATAGACGTTGTTGCTGACCCCCTGATAATCCAAGAGCTGGAGAAGACAACATATCTTTAACTTCTTCCCAAAGAGCTGCTTTTTTTAGAGAATCTTCAACTATTTGATCAAGAACATTAGTATCTTTAACCCCTTGTGATTTAGGACCATAAGCGACATTTTCATAAACACTCAATGGGAATGGGTTAGCTTTTTGGAAAACCATTCCAACTTCAGTTCTAAGTTTTGCTACATCTACACCCGGATCATAAACATTCTTATCAAAAACGCTAATTTCTCCATCTACAACAGCTCCATCAACTAAATCATTCATTCTATTAATAGATCTCAGTAGTGTAGATTTACCACATCCAGAAGGACCAATAAATGTTGTTATTGAGTTTTCTTTAATATTCATGTTGATATTAAATAAAGCTTGTTTTTTACCTTTGTTATAGTAGAAATCAAAATTATTTACTTTAATAACATCATCACGTTTTGATAAAGCAACTTTTTTCTTTTTCTCACCAGTTGTCGCAACAACTGTTAAATCTAAATCTTTAGTACTCATTATTCAGATCCTCCTTTTTTAAGTCTTTTATATTCTTTTCGACGATTTCTTCATGCATTTCAATTCGCTTTTGTAGTTGATGGTTTCAATTTGTAACTTCATTTTGTTTTAAATTCAGTTAGCGCTTTCATTCTTTTTGTTCATCATTTTGCAAATTCAAACTCTTTAAAGTTTTGGAACATTTGTCTAATTCCATAGAACATCGGTGAACGTTTAGCCCCCATTACGGCAGCTGATATTTTTCCAGATGTAAAGTTCAATGTCAATACCAAGATAATTGTTACCAATGACATTAGGTAGGCGATTGATTCTCCACGTCCAGGCCCAGCTTCACTGGCTAACATATATATTCCTGTTGTAAGAGTTGCCCCACTTGATAAGAACCCTTCTGTAGGCATTCTAATAGCAGTTCCTAAAGTTAGATAAACTGGAGCAGATTCCCCAATAATTCTTGCCATTGCTAAAATTGTTCCGGTAATAATACCTTCCATTGAGTTAGGTAGAACAATTTTGAATAAACGTTTAGTTTTACTCATTCCAAGTGCTGCTCCAGCTTCTCTATATGATTGAGGAACTGATGTTAAAGCATCTTCGAAGTTTGAAATAAGCATTGGAAGTATAACAATAGTCATTGTTAGGGCTGCTGCTAAAATACTGAAAGGTAGTTTCATTCAAACAATAAATACTGATAATCCAAAGATACCAAATACAATTGATGGTGTTGAAGCTAATAAGTTAACTGAGAATCGTAAGACCTTAGTTACTTTTGAACCTTTTCTAGCATATTCAGATAGGTAAATTGCAGCTCCCAATGCTAAAGGAATTGCAAATACAAGTGTTGCGACAATTAACAATACTGTCGTGATTAATGCAGAGAATATACCACCTTGACCATTAATACCAATGAAAGCATCAGCATATTGTAATCCACCAAGTCCCCTAAAGGCAACTACACCAATAATTCAGAATGTAAATGAAATAAACAAAGCTGTAGATATTCACATGCATGCTAAAAGAATTGATGAATACATATTTTTAAAAATCTTATTATCAGATTTGTTATTAACCATTTGAACAAGATCATAAGATTCATATCTTACTTTTTCTTTTTTAGATTTAGCTTTTTCTTCTCCAGCTTTAAATCTTGCTTCTTCTCTTGTTGCTTTTCTAGTACGTTTTCAAGCATCATAGTTTGAAATAATTAGGATTGTAATGTTTATGATAAATACCATCAAGAATAAGAATAATCCAATTGCATATAATGCCGCTTCATGGACATCACCTTTATTTTCAAGCATTTCAAGACCGATAGTTGCAGCCAACGTTCTAATTGAAGAGAATAAGAATCCTCCTAAACCTGAATCAGTTACAAAACCACCAGTTGAGTTACCAGCAATCATCATAATAGCCATAGTTTCACCAATCACACGAGCCATACCCATGATAACTGCTGAAATAATTTTGGCTGATGCTGATTTTCTAATAATAGAGAAAGTTGTTTTCTCCTTAGATATCCCTAGCCCTAAAGAGGCGAAACGATATCCTTCCGGAACAGCTTGAACTGCATTATAACTTAATGAAACCATTGTTGGAACAGCCATAAATGCCATTGTTAACCCAGCTACCATTAAGTTATCATTTGTTGGAGCACCCATTAATTTGAATAATGCTCCAACTTGTTCTCTGGCAAATAAACCAAATACTACTGACGGAATACCAGCCAATAATTTAACAATTGTCATAACAACTTTTTGTTGTTTTTTAGACAAGTACTCTGAAATAAATAATGTCGAGAATATTGTCAATGGGATCGCAAATAACATTGCTACCATTAATAACATTAACGTCATTGCTATTATTAATCCGATACCATACTGTCCCTTTTCAGGATCTCAGTTTGGCTTAGTTATAAAATCTCAGAAAGTTGTATTTCCCTCATTGAATAATGGGATAGATTTTAAAATTACAAACCCGATTAAGATCAATAAGATTATCCCGACTATGAAAGTAAAGGCATAAATAATTGATTTAATAACTTGTCCACTTAAAGTAGTTTTAGCTTTTGGATTTTTAAGTTTCGTCGGATAAACTTTAAAGTTTTCTTCAGGACTTTTGTTTGCTTTAGTTTTAAACATATTCCTTTTCCTTTCTTATGTATGATTTGATCATTACTTAATAACCTGCATTAATCCTTCATGCTTATAGAATTCTCCAGCTTTAGGATCTGTAGCCATTCAGAATAAGAATTTAGCAATAGCTTCAATATTTTTATTTTGTGCTTTGTAGATAGCTATAAATGGTCTAACCAATGGGTAATTATTTAAATCATTAGTATTTTCAACACCTTCAATATCAGAAGTAGATTCCTTATTAACATCATATTGGTTAACACCATCATTAATAACTACAGCTTTTAAATCATTAAATTTCTCTGCATCTTGAACGTATTCTGCATATGCCATAGATACATATCCAATTGAACCATTTGATCTTTGTATCTGTGAGAAAATAGAACCATTATTTCCGTAGGCATTTGCTGCTCTACCAGGTGTAATCCCCTCTTTTTCATTTGATTTTTTAGTAATTTTTTCAAATGAACTTCTAGTTCCTGAACCCGGAGTTGTTGTGTATGGATTTACCTTGATGTTTGCAACTTTTGGTAATGCTAATTTAAGTTTCGCAATTTCTGATTGTGAAACCGTTTTTGTAGATGGAATTTCTAATTTTTCAATTATCATCTCAGCTAAATGTCTTCATGTAATTAAATCATTTGGATTGTTTGGTTCATAAATTGCTTTTAACACATCAATTGAATCATCACTTAAAGTCGGCATAGCTCCACTAACGGCAGCTGTTTTGACTCCAAATTCGAAGTATTCAACAAAATCTTCGAAGTTTGTTCCTTCAATGTTGTAGATAAATACGATAGAATCTTTTGCAAACTCAATGTGGTGAATATCTTCTTTATCTTCACTCATATTAGCCTTAATATAGTCTAAATACCCCTGTTCTGTTGCTTGAGTACCATAAGCATTAAGACCATTCTCATTTACTTGAAAAAACTTTTCATTATCGTCATAAATATTATATTCATTAGAATCAAATGCTTGTTCATCAAATTCTTTTGAAATGAACCCTGCATTATAAACATCATTTTGGACATTCTTAACTCCAGCTCCAGATCCAGTTGAACTGTAGATGAAAGATTCTTTTTTCTCTTTTTTATAATTATTAGTTAGTTGTTGTAATAAAGGATCTACTGATGCTGATCCTCCAATACTTAAAGAATTATTAGGTGCGGCGAAAGTTCATGCCCATAATCCAATGATTGCACCCAAAAGGATTGCTACCACTAAAAATAGTTTTTTACTCATTTTGTCGTCTCTCCTGACAGTATAAATACTTACTTAATTATACCAAATTAAACACAAAACTAGTCCTTTTTGACAAAAAAACCAAGCTAGGCTTGGTTTTCTTTTATTGTTAATTCTTTAGCGTCAACAAGTTTAATTTTAACGATTTTTGTGATACCTTTTGTTTCCATAGTTACCCCAAATAATACGTCACAGTTCTCCATTGTTCCTTCACGGTGAGTAACAATAATGAATTGTGTATTTTCAGTAAATTGTTTTACGTATCTTGCAAAACGTTCAACGTTAGCAGGATCTAATGGAGCTTCAGCTTCATCAAGAATTACTAATGGTAAAGGTCTTACTTTTAAGATTGAGAATAGTACTGATAATGCTACAAGTGATTTTTCTCCTCCAGATAGTAAGTTTAAGTTACTAATTTTTTTACCTGGTGGGTTAACTTGAATATCAATTCCAGTTTCTAAAATGTTATCTGGATCTGTATAAATTAATCTAGCAGTTCCTCCACCAAATAATTTTGCAAATGCTTCTGGTAATGCATCATTCACATCATCAACAACTTTTTTGAATTGTGTTTCCATTGCAATATCAATATCTGTAATAATATTTTGTAGTTTTTCAATTGCTTCACGAATATCTTTAACTTGAACTTCAAAGTAATCGTAACGTTCTTTTTCAGCTTTAAATTCTTCAATTGAATCCATATTGATGTTTCCAATTTCTTTTAATTCAGTCGCCAATGTAACGATTCTTTCACGAGCGTAAGCTTCATTTTCAATGACAGTTGTTTCCATCTCTAAAGCAGCTTCAGCAGTTAGACCATATCCTTCTGCTAAACGTTTTAATGACATCATGAATCTTTCTTGAAGAACATTCAATTCTGAACTAGCTTTTGCATATTCGTCTTTTAAATCACTTAATTCGTTACGTTTTCCTGAGTTAAGTTCATTAATTTCTCTTTGACGATCTGCATGCTTATTACGTTCTGTTGAAAGTTGATTAATTCTAATTTGAATTTCATCTCTTTCATTTTCCAACTTAGCAATTTGTTTAGCAATTTTAATTGATTCAGATTCATTTGAATCGTCTTCTTGTTGCCCTAATAAATTTCTACCAGTTAGGATTCTATAATCTTCACTAAGTTCGTTTAATGCATTTGTAAGTTGCTCAATGTTTAAGTTAGTGTTTCTGATATTTGCTTGAATATCATTTTGTTCATCACGTAATTTATCACGTTCAATTTTTACTTCATTTAATAATTTAGTTCTTTCAATTTCTTTAGCTTCTAATTGTTGGATAACTCTTTCAAAATCTTCAATTGTGTTTGCTTGTTTATTTTGTCCAGCAAAGATATTTTGATTTTTAGTTTTACCCCCAACAATAGCTCCTTTAGGTAGGAATCTTTCCCCTTCTAAAGTAACGATGTTGAATTTGTAATTAATGTTTTGAGCAAGTTCTCTTGCTGAATCATATTTATCCATAACAATTACAGTACCTAAAGCATAATCTAAAGCTTTTTGATATTTTCCATCAATTGAAACTAAATCATTTGCAAATCCAACAAATCCTCTAGCTGATTCAATTGCAGATCTTTGAGGTCCTTGAATTGTAGAAGGGTTTAATGAATCAAGCGGTAAGAATGTTGCGCGTCCAGCGTTATTTTTCTTTAAGAATTCAACAGCACGTTTAACATCATTATTAGTTTTCATAACAACTGATTTCATTGAACCAGCAGCAACTACTGAAATAGCAGTTTGGAAATCTTCTTGAACATTTACTAAACTAATTAATGTTCCGATAACTCCACCAATTGTGTTACTGTGTTCAACAACAACAGCTCCACCATCATTGTAAGCCATAGCGCCCATTCCACGTTGGTTTTCAGCGTGTTCTTTTTGCATTTGAACTCTTGTGCTATTTCTTCTAATAGTTTCAATTTCATCATAAATGTTTGAATATTGACTTGCCACATAATCATATTTTTCGTTAATTTCAGTAATTTGATTTTTGTAACGGAAAACTTTATCTTTTTCACTTGATACAACAACACGTTTTTCATCAAAGGCTTTTTTAATTTGCCCTGCTTTAAATTCATCTTGATCTTTTGTATCTAATTTTGAAGTTTCTCTTGCATCAACTTCTTGTTTTTTAACTTTTAAATTAGCAATTCTTTGAACAATCTCTTGGAATTTATTATTTAATTGTTGAATTTCTTTTTCTGAGTTAGAAGTATCATTCATCATTCCATCGAATTCGTCTTGAGATAAGTTGATTTCATTTGAAAGATTTTTAATTTTTCCTTCTAATGTATTTTTATTAGCTCTTAATTCTTCAATACGAACTTTAATAGTTTTGATATCTTTAACTAAAATTGAAACTTCAATTTGTTGTAATTCTTCAATTTTTTCTTTGTAAAGTTCAGCTTTTTTAGCTTGTCTTTCCAAATTGGGTAATCTTCTTGCAATCTCGTTTGATATATCTTCTACTCTCGCTAAATTTTCCATACCTTTCAGTAATTTTGAAAGTGTTTCACGTTTACGTTTTTTGTATTTAGCAACTCCAGCTGCTTCATCAAAAATATTACGACGATCTTCAGGTTTAGCTTCTGCAAAAGATGAAATAGTTCCTTGAGAAATAATTGCAATACTTGATTTAGTTAAACCTGTTTCTAAAGCGGCATCTTGAATATCTCTCAATTTAACTCTTTGTCCATTAATGTAGAATTCACTCTCACGAGTTTTCTTAACGAATTTACGTGTGATTTCTACGATGTCAGTATCATAACCAGAAAAGATATCTTTTTGATTATTGAATACTAAAGTAACTTCAGCAAAATCAGCAGCTTTTTTATCACTACTTCCACTGAAAACAATATCATCCATATTGGCACCACGTAATGACTTAGTTGATTGCTCTCCTAATGTTCATCTAATAGCATCAGTAATATTTGATTTACCTGATCCGTTGGGACCAACTACCCCGATCATCTCGTGTGTGAAATCTAAAGTTGTTGGTTCTGCAAATGATTTGAAACCATAAGCTCTAATTTGTTTTAAAAATAACATGTATATATCTCCTATAATTGCGTTTTACCATTTTTAATTATATCAAAATTCAAATAATTAAAGTTGGATATTTATCAATAAAAACCTTTCCATTAAGTGTAGAATAAAAAAGAAAAAGGAGTTATATGAATCTATTATTTATTGGAGTTGGTCATATGGCCACAAGTTTAATTAAAGGGATTAAAAAAACATCTAGTGATGTAAACATTTTTATTAATAATCGTGAGAAGACATTGGCTAAAGCTACTGAATTAGGTGTTCACCCTTTAGAAGATTTAAAAGCCATTAATAATAAAAATATTGATGCCATCATAATTGGAGTTAGACCCAACTCTTTAAATGAACTATCAACTATATTAGATGAAATTGATTTATCTAATATAACAATAGTTTCAATGTTGAGTGGCGTAGAAATATCAACTTTAGAAAGTGCGTTCATCAAAAATAGAAATCTTCACCTAGTTCGAATCATGCCTAATTTAAATGCTGAAATTAATATGTCTGTCACTGGGATGTGTTCAAATGGTTTAAGTGAAGAAATGGATAAATCAATTAAGAGTGTTTTTGAAAATTGTGGAAAAGTAGAATTGATAGATGAAGATTTATTTTCTGAATTCACAATTGCTGCTGGTTGTCTTCCAGCTTATGTATTTCACATTCTCGATTCATATATTAAAGCAACAGTTAACTCTGGAATTGATGAAAAAACAGCAAAAAGAATTATCCTAAACACATTCGAAGGTTCGGTTAAGAATGCTTCACAAAACACTTCACCTCTTCCAATGATGGTTGAGCAAGTTTGTGTTCCGGGTGGAATTACCATTGAAGGATTAAAAGTTTTAGAAGTTAAAAAAATTGATGAAATTATTGAAGAATCATTTCAAGCGGCATTAGCAAGAGATAAAAAATAAATTCACAAAACAACCCCAAGAGATCAAAAAATGTTCTCTTGGGGTTTTTGTTCTCTCTTCACTTATTTTCTCAAACGTTTTTTAAATAATATTCCTGTTCCAATGATTATCGGAACTACATAAACTAGAACAATTAGAACATTTGCTCATAGGAATTTGTTTGGTCCTCCCACTATTGAAGTTGAGATAATGTCAAACATGTTAGCAAAGGGTAATATGTAGATAAATATCACATAACCATTTTCTGCATTCATACCACCACCTGAAAAATTATTCATGAAAAATGTCAAACCCAAAATCGGTAGAAGAACTACAGGAACTACTTTTTCAGAAAAAATTGAACCAGCTAAAATACCGATACAAATAAAAAATAATGCAATCGGAATTATCATGACAACAAATACAACAAACATAGGACTGATACTCATACCCATTATTATCGACGCTATTGTCATAACTAGAATATGAAAGATGTTGAATAAAATATATGGAATTGCGTAACTGATTATATATTCATAGGATTTTACAGGAGACAAGAAAGCCCTATTCAAGAGACCAGAATTACGATCCTTTGCAATAGTTACTCCTATTTGTGGAATTAATTGCACAAAACTTATTAGAGAACCGATTGCAAATATTCCTTCTATTGGAAGTGGTGCTTCATTATCAAATAAACTAGCAATTTTTGTCACCGCAAAAATTATTAGAGGCATGGTAATCAATAATATGAATCCTATTTTATCATTATAAATTTCTCAAAGATTTCTTCTTGTATAACCTTTAATGCGTTGTAAATTCATCTTAAAGACCCCCTGTTATTTTAATAAAGGCTTCATCAAAAGTTGTTGCATCTACTGAAGATATTATGTTTTCGGGTGTATCTAACACCTTAATAAACCCTTTACTAATAATAGCCACTCTATCTGCATATAAGTTAGCTTCCTCAAGATAATGGGTTGTAAGGATTACAGTTAAACCACGCTCATTTTTTATCCTCAAAAGTTCATCCCATAAGAGCTTTCTACTAACTACATCCAATCCCGTTGTCGGTTCATCTAAAAACAAAATTTCTGGTTCTGTCATCAGTCCCATGGCGATACTCAAACGCCTCTGATATCCTCCTGATATTTTCTTAGCTTTGAGATTTCGATATTCGATCAACTTTAGCGTTTCCATCATCTCTTCTATTTTTATTTTTTTATCTTCCTTTGGTTTTTGATAAATATCGTAAATAAATTCTAAGTTTTGATAGACAGTTAAATTAAAACCCAATCCCAATTCTTGTGGGACAGTACTTATTTTATGACTGACTTCCTTCCAATCTTTTTTGGTGTCTTTACCCATAATTTGTATCGTTCCAGAATCCATTTTTGTCAAACCAGTGATCATATTTATTGTTGTGCTTTTGCCAGCACCATTTACGCCAAGTAAGGCAAAAAACTCACCTTTATTAATTGAAAAATTTAAATTATTCACAGCTATTCTCTCTTTGTATTTCTTAGACAGCCCTTCAACTTTGATTATTTCCATACGAAACCAACTTTCTACATTATAAATATCTTACTACTATAAGTGTTATTTAAATAGTTTAAAAATGTTCCATTTTGGAAGATTTTTCTCCATTATTGTTTTTTTATAAATAAAAAAACCAGTTATCTGGTTTTAATTCATTTTATTAATTAAGCACTCATTTTCGCAAGACAATCTTTAGCGGCATTTTGTTCAGCTTCTTGTTTAGAGAACCCTTTACCAATCCCGAATTTTTGCCCTTCTAAATTAACACTTACTGTATATTCGGTTCTATTATCTTTTTCTATATGTCTTTCATTTTCAACAACATACTTAAGATCATTTCTGTTTTCCGCTTGTAATTTTTCTTGTAATTCAGATTTATAGTCTTTTAATTTATCCATAAATCCCGGTTTAGAAATTTCTTTGTATAGAGTTTCTTTTAATCAACATAAAAGAACTTCTTCTCCATGATCTAGATAAATTGCTGCTGTAAAAGCTTCAAAAACATCTGATAAAATAGAATCTTTATCATAACCTTTTGAGTTTAATTCACCTTGTCCTAAACGGATTAAACGACCAAGTTTAATCTCACGAGCTACTTTAGCAAGCGATTCTTCTCTAACTGCATTCGAACGATATTTAGTTAAAATACCTTCAGCAATTTTTGGGAAATTTAAGAAGAAATATTTACTTACGTACATTTGTAAAATAGCATCACCCAAGAATTCCATCCTTTGGTAAGTATATTTTAAATGCTTCTCATTTGCATAAGAGTTGTGAGTAAGTGCTTCATTGTAGAAGTGAGAATTTTTGATTGTAATTCCGTACTTATCTAAAAATTCTTGTACTGTCATTATTTATCCATCCCTTTTTTCATTTTGTTTAATACATCGTTTTGTACAGCCGAGTATGTCATTCTTAATGTTGCTTTAAATGATTTAACATCACTTGATCCATGAGATTTGAAAGCTATTCCATTAACACCAATTAGAATTGCCCCAGCATGGTTTTTGTAATCAAATTTGTTTCCAACTTCTTTGAAAGCTGGTTTTAAAAATAATGCATTTATTTTTCTAAAGAAAGTTTTTGTAATTGATTCTTTAATTTCTGACATGATGTTTTTGGCCATTCCTTCAACTGCTTTTAAAGCGATATTTCCTGTGAAACCGTCAGTTACTAAAATGTCAACATCCCCTGCAACCATATCGCGTGTTTCAATGTTTCCTAAGAAGTTGATTGATTCATCTTCTTTTAATAATTTATATGTTTGTTTTTGGAGATCTTTACCTTTTCCTTCTTCAGCGCCAATATTCATTAGTCCAACTCTCGGATTTTTGATTCCTTGAATTTCTGAAGCGTAGATTGTAGCCATTTTAGCATATCCTAAAAGGTCTTCTGGGTCATTTTCTGTATTTGCACCAGCATCTAATAATAAAGTTGTAATACCAGCTTTAACAGTTGGTAATGTCGGCATAAAACCAGGTCTAGTAACCCCTTCAAATTCACCTAAAATAAAGTGTGATCCAGCAATGAATGCTGCTGAATTTCCACCAGTTAACATTCCGTCAACTTTACCTTCTTTAACTAATTCTAAAGTTCTCACTAATGATGAGTCTTTCTTTCTTCTAACATCCATAATTGAACCATTCATATCAATTACCTCAGTTGTTGCAAGGATCTCATATTTAGATTTATCTAAACCACCATTTTCTTCAATTGCTGCCTTAATTTGTTCTTCGTTTCCAACAAAAACTAAAACTAAATCGTTTTTATCAGCTAAAAATTCAATTGCTGCCTTAACCGCTATTGTAGCTCCATTATCTGAGCCCATTACGTCGAATGCTATTTTATACATATCAATTACCTCTAATTTCTTTCTATTATTATATAACAAAAAGCCCGTAACCAAGTTACGAGCTTTTGTATTATTCAATTCCGATGATAAATGAGTAGATTTTTTGTCCACCTTCAACGATTTCGTATTCAACGTTGAAGTTTTCATCTAAGAATTTTCTTAAATCACTTATTGATTTTGCATCAGCTTCTTGACCAATGAAAATTGTTAAGATTTCTGTTTTATTAGTAATAAATTTACCTAATTGTTTTTCAAAAATTAGTTTTAAACTTGTCTCAGTTGCGATGATTTTTCCATCAACAATTGCCATTTGTGAGTTCTTTTTAACTTTAACTCCATCAACAACAGAATCTTTAGCTGCTTTAGAAACGTTAAATGAAGTAACATTTTTAATTGCTTTAGATAAGGCTGTGTTATTTCTCATAGCACTTGCACTTGGATCGTAACTTAATGCTGAAGACATACCTTGTTGGATTGTTTTTGTTGGAATAACGTAAATTTTTGATTTAGTTTCTTCTTTTTCAGCTTGTTTTGCTGTTAAATAAACATTTCCATTGTTTGGCATGATAAATACTGTTTTAGCATCAACTTCTTCGATTGCTTTTAAGAAATCGTTTGTTGAAGGGTTCATTTTTGAACCTCCGTTAATAGCTAAATCAACACCTAATTCAGTTTCAAAGTATTTTTTCATCTCATCTGATTGAACAACAGCAATTGTTGCTGCATCATTTTTTAACTTACGTTCAATTTTGATTGAAGTTGATTCTTTTCAAGTTTTATTAACATTTGGATTTCCACCTTTAACTTGTGAATCAGCTTGAATGTTCATGTTTTCAACTTTAACAGTTTTGAAATCACCATATTGTTGTAAGAACATTAAAACTTGACCTGGAGATAAAGCATGTGTATGAACTTTTAAGATGTCTTCATCGATAACTACTACCATTGAAGTGTTTCTGTATAAGTTTAATTGGTCTCTAATTGTTGAAACTTCTAATTTGTTAATTCATTCAGAGTTTAAGATAACCACACCTTCAGTACAGTAACCAAATTCTCCTTCAATTTCCATTTCAAGGTTTCCACCATCATTTGTTCCCAATTTAGCTAGACGTTCAATAATTAAACCAGTTTGAACAACATTGTTCATTCCTTCTAAGAATTTAACTAATCCATATCCACCTGAATCAACAACACCAACATCTTTTAATGCTTGTAATAAGTTTGGTGTGTTATCTAAAGAAGTGTTTGCAGCAACGATAATTTGTGCTCAAAATTCTTTTAATTCAAGATCATCAGATAACATATCTGCAGCTTCACTTGTTTCTCTAATAACTGTTAAAATTGTTCCTTCAACTGGCTTCATAACTGCTTTATAAGCAATATCTTTAGCACCAGCAAGACCTAATTTTCAGTCCGCTACAGTCATTTCAGTAGATTCAGCCATTCCTTTAGAAAGACCTTTCATAATTTGAGAGAAGATAACACCTGAGTTACCACGAGCTCCCATGATTAATCCTCTTGAGAATGCTGATAAATATTCACCAACTGTTTCATATTCGTTATCTTTAACATCGTTATAACCGTTTGTTGCAGTTAAATTCATGTTTGTTCCAGTATCACCATCTGGTACTGGGAAAACATTTAATTTATCGATGTGAGGATAGTTGTTGTATAAATTATTTACACCACTTTGGATCATATCCATTAATAAGTTTAATTTTTCCATTTTCCTTGTTCACCTAATTTTTTTATTTTTTTTATTTATCTATTTTTTATATAGTTTATTTTTAATTTATAAATTACATCAAATCGTCAACTGCTACGTCAACCATATATTTAACTGTAAATTTAGATATTTTTTCTAATTCATATTTAACACGAATTTGAATTTCTTTAATAACATCTTTTATATTAACTCCGCTTATAAGAATTACGTGAATTCTAAAACGAGTTACGTTATCTGTGTTTGTGAATTCAATGGCATTATCAATGTCTTTAGTAGCTAGTTCTTCTCTTGTATCTGCATTAAAGTTTGCAAATGACATTACTCCTGGAACAGTAACTACCGCATCTTTGATAACCTTTATAACTGATTTATCAAAATTATTCACAAAATCACCCGACTTTCACTAATTTATTTTAGCATATTTAATATATATGAATACAATTATTGACCTTAAATAATCACTTTTTATATAAAAAAGAAAAATAATAAATATAAAAATGAATTTAGTATTGTATTTAAGATTAATATTTAGTATTATTTTCAAGTATATGAAACAAATATAAAAAAGTGCGAGGTGAAACACAATGGCAAGAAAAGATACATTAACAGGTAAAGGTCCCCTTTCAGGGAATAACAGATCACACGCCTTAAATGCAACTAAAAGAAAATGAAACTTAAATTTACAAAAAATTAAAGTGATGGATGAAGACGGTAGAGTTTTCACAATCAAAGTTTCAGCTAGAACTTTAAGAACACTTAAAAAACAAGATAAAGTTGTTGGTTAATAATAATTTCTAAAGAACCTAACGGTTCTTTTTTTATATCTAATTACTCGAATATATAAAAAGAAGCGATTTTCATCGCTTCTTTTACTTTCTCTTAAAGATATAGTTATCTGTTTTTCTATATATAGACACGTAAAGTATTGCTCCTGCAACTATTCCCAGAATTCCAAAAAGAACAACAACTAAAAGAATTATTTGATTCCCTAATTGACTAGCAATTTTTGTTTCAAATCCAGTATTGGGATCTACATACTTTTCTCAATACTTAGATTCAATTCCTGACTTAATAGCCTTAAAGAATGCATTAGGAGTAAAAGCTATTACAGATACTATTGAAACCCCTGCTCCATAATTTTCATTACTAATATTTAACTCCGTTCCAATTGGAGATCAACGAATCGTCACCAATGCTCAAGTTAATAATCCAAGAACTAGAACATTTATCACTGACGCAATCTGAATAAGTGTTTTGAATAAGACACTCTTTTGTTTAAAATCAGAAAATCCCGGCAACAATATAGATATAACAACAAGTGCAACCCCAACAATCAAACCTATTGTAATTCAAAAAATATAAGAATGAGAATTATCAGCTTTTCTTCCCGCAAAGTTTGCAATAATAACTCGCATAACATACGTTCTGAAAACCCCAATAAATGAGACTAATGTGGTTGATATCAATAATGTATTTGTAAGGTAATTGGTGTATGAAGCTAATCCCATTTGAAGCATGTAAACACCAAGTATTAAAATACCAAGTAATCATACTTTTCAAGATTTAATTATCGACAGTACACCCCTTACTGAAAATGTTTTGCTCTTGCCGTCATCAACGCCTTTGATAAATAAAATGGTCAATATTAACGAAGTGATTATCAAAGAGACGTATATAGTCACTAGCACGAAGAAGCCGGTGTTGATAGATTTCTCCCCAATGTTAATTGTTGGCAAACTACCACTTTTAGATAGAGTTAAAAGCAAAATCCCTAGAAGGGCCAGAACAAGACCTATTAGTCCATTAACAGTTCCTTGAATCCCATTATTTCTTCCAACTTTCTTCTCTTTTTCTGCGCCTTCCAAATCTTCGGTATTATGGTTTTTTATTATCTTTCATAATGGCGCTCACAATAGCGCTCCACTCGCAAATGCAAAACCCACGAATATTACATAGAGTTGTCACAATATAGCCGTTGAACTATCATTAAAAGGCAATGACATATATCACAAACCAAGCAAACTGGTTATTACCAATGCAGTTATTAACAATGTTCTACTTTTAAATTTATCACTTGTATACGATCCCAGTAACATACAGGGAAGAGCTGCAAAACCATGAACCGAACTAGCACTCGAATATTGACTAGCACTCAAATATAAACTACTGCTTAAATTAGGAATATAGTTTTCCATATATAAGGGTATGGCCATCAAAACAACATCTGTTAGAGCCAATATTAATATGGGTATATTGTCTTTTATACTTCTCGAAATATTTCTAAAATTCTTAGTTTTAAATTTCATTACCCATCCCCTTTTTCTATACCAAATATCAATATTTTAACTCATATACCTTCAGAAAAAAAGATACAAACATAGTTGTTTGTATCTTATAAACCCAATTTAACTTGAACTTCAATTGTGATATCAACACGATCTTGTTTGTGAGCTACCATTATTTCTTCTGTATTAAAATCAATTAGTAAATCATATACAGATTCAGCATTAATTTCTTCATCATCTTCAACATTCATTCACTCACTAAATGTTTGTGAATATTCCTCAATTAATTTCTCTCTAATATCTTTGTCATAGACTTTTTCTTTTATTAATTCAGTAATTTTAAACGTATTTGTAATACCTTCGTTTTCCACAAAAACTTTATACATTACAAACTTAACAAAATTTCTAACAATTTTTCTATCAATAGAAATTTGTTGTTCTAACTTTAAAGCCTCTGGAGTTTTTTCGGCAACTACTTTAATTTTATTATTTTTCTTCGCAGCCTTTTTAGCTATCAATTCTTTTTCTCATTCGGGTATGAAAACATCTTCTGTAATTTGTTCTTCAACTTGTTGAATGTATTTACTTTTATCTTTGGTTTCTTCTTCAATTAAAACTTTGTTATATTTGACAGCGCTTTCCATAAATAAATATGCTGGAACATTTAGTAAAACTAAAGTGATTATTTTTGTAAACATATCTAAGTTAGAAACTTTATTCATAATGATACATCATCAAACAATAACAAACATTGAAAAAATTATTGGTACGGCCATCAAACCGATAACCAAACTATTAGATGTACTTTTTCCATTACTTGATTGAGATGGTCCAACGAAATATACAATCAAACCAGTAATCAATATCAATATTAAAGTTCATATAACTAGTGAAAAAACTGCTAATCATTTTGAAATTTTCATATAATCACCCTTTCATTATTAAATAATACTTTATTTTTGTGTAAATTTGTACTTTTACAAAGTATAATATTTATGTATTTGCCCCCTTGGCGGAATTGGTAGACGCATCAGACTCAAAATCTGACGAGGCAACTCGTATCGGTTCGATTCCGATAGAGGGCACCAGTATAAAAGAACAAGCACCAATTTTTGGTGCTTTTTATTTTTGATTGTGTTTTATCTAATGTTTGTATAAAATTAGATAAGTCGGAGGTTTTATAATATGAGATGAATGGTTGAAAAAGATAAAAATGGTTTTGTACATGTAAGACCTGACTCAAACGGAAACTTTAAAACACGTGATGAAGCTATCGAAATGGCTAGAAAATTAGCCAAAGGTAATAAAACAATATTAAGAATACACAATCAAGGCAGTGGATACGACGTTGTCGATTACACAAGTATTTTAACTTCTAATGAACTTTATTCTAAAACTTTAAGTGAAGTTAAACTAGCAAGGGCTGAATTGACAGTAGCTACAATGGAATACAAAAAAAGAAAAGAAGAGAAAAAATCTTCTAACGAAGCTGATATGCCAATCGCTAGAAGAAAATTACAACTTTCAAAAGACAGACTTAAGAAAGCTAAACTAAATCTTAAGCTTGCGATCAAACGCAATAAACCAGCTAAGGTTTCTGTTCACGAATAAAAAAAACGCTTAGGCGTTTTTTTATTTTGTCATGATGCAAATAATGTTTTTATTTGTTTCAATTTCTGGATTTTGGTACGGAATAAATGCATTAGATATACAAGTATTTTCATACTGGCTGAACACTAAATTTTCAGCATTATATTTCATATTTCGTATAGAAATGTTTGTTTTTTCATAAGCATAAAAACTTATGAAAGTTTTGTTTTGGTAATTATTAAAATCAAGAGTTGTTAAACCTTTATTTATTCTGAACATTGTTGTTTCATCATTCATGAAATGGATTCCATATTTGAATATAAGGTTGAATATCGAAATATTCTTATCAAATCTTTTTGTCGGATTTGCGACAAAGATTATTTTTTGATGTTCAATTTCGAGAGCTCTTAATATAGCTATTTCTCCATCTAATAAATCTTTATCAACTTCAAGGATTTCAAAACTTTTAGCATTAGTTTTGATTAATTCCAATTCTTCAGGGATAACCTTATCAAAATCAGCAATTGCTAAATCTATTTTGATCCCCTTTTCAATAAGGTCTAAACATCCACGTTCAACTCCAACAATGTAATTTGAATCACTATTAAAAATAGAATAATCAATATTTGTTTTGGCAGTAACTATTAAGATATTCTTAATCATTATTTATCAAATCCTTTGCTCTGCTTTCGAATTCTTCTGATCCAAATAAGTAGCTTCCGGCCACCAACATATCTACTCCAGCTTTTTTAGCAAGTCGTGAAGTATGTTCATTTATACCACCATCAATTTCAATTATGAAATCAAGATTATTTGTATCTCTTATTTTTACAAGTTGTTCAATTTTTGAAAGAGATACATCCATGAAACTTTGTCCACCAAATCCTGGTTCAACACTCATTACAAGAATATTTCCAACTTCTGAAAGATATGGTAACACGGCGTCAACTTTAGTTTTAGGTGAAATAGCTAACGATGGGATGATATTATTGTCATTACAAATTTCTATAAAAGTTTCAGTTTCCTCTTTTGACATTGATTCAATATGCATAGTCATCATTTTTGGTTTCAATTTTATGTACTCTACAAAAAAATCTTCAAATGGATTTGTTTTAACTTTTACCATAAAATGAATATCTATGTTTATGTCAGAATTATCTGTGATATCCTTTAAAATCTTTGACCCGAAAGTTAAGTTAGGAACAAAATCAAAGTCCATTACATCATAATGAATTCATTCAATTCCTGATTCTTGACATAATTTGATATCGCTTTTTAAATCATAGAAATTGGCACTTAGTACACTTGGTGCGATAATATATTTTTTCATTAGTATTTACCTCTCCTATTCTTTAATTCCTCATACATTTTTACATAATCATTATAGATGAAGCTCGGAACTTCACCATCTTTAACAGCATCTTTAACAGCACATTTAATTTCATTAATATGTTTGCAATCAACAAACTTACACATGTTTCTATATTGAGAAAGTATTTTAAATGAGTATAAAATATCTTCAATCTCAATATCTTGTAAATCAAATGATGAAAATCCTGGCGTATCTGCAATTAAGATATTTTCTGGTAGGTTATATAATTCAACTGATGTTGTTGTATGCCTACCACGATTAAGATTTTTAGAAATTTCTTGTGTTTTAATTTGTTCTTCCATTTCAAGGAAATTATTCAATGTCGATGACTTACCAGCTCCAGTTTGACCCGTGAATACAGAGATTTTATTCTCTAAAATATCTTTTAGTCTATCAAGTTGATCTTTTTGAGGATTGGTATTATCCATAATAATGACTTCATAACCAATTTTTGAATATTCCTCAATCTTTGCTCATACCTCATCATAGTATTTTGTTTCAACCAACAAATCTTTTTTAGTAAAAACTAAGACTGGTTTAATATTTTTAACCTCAAGCATAGCAATATATTTATTCAAAATATAAGATGCAAAAAGGGGTTCATACAAAGCTGTTACTATAATAACTTGATCAACATTAACGATTTTAGGACGATATAATTCTGTTTTTCTTTCTTCAATAGAAGTTATATAAACGTGCCCTTTTTCTTCATCAATCATTTCACAAACCACAAAATCACCGACACAAGGTTTATTTTCTCTTTTTAAATTTCCTTTGGCTTGGGCTTCGAAAATTTTCCCCTCTGATAATACTAGACTTATTGAACTATCTATTTTAATTATGATACCTTTCATATTTCTCCTAACTTACCAATAAAACTATTGCAAACGTTAAAACAAGTGTTGTTACCGCAGCAAATACTGGTATTGTAAATTTTCAATTAAATTTTTTTATGAATTTCTTGTACTGATAATCCTTGTCACTTTTCATAACATTCTTTTGATCTTTATCAGTTATGAACATCTCAATGTTATTTTCTTTAACATTAGGATTATTTTTAACTTCTCTTAAATCTTTCAAGAACTCTTCGAAGCTTTGATATCTTTTAGTATAGTCTTTAGCTAAACATTTCATAATAATGTTATCTAGTGCTTGTGGGATATTTCTATTGAAAACTTTCGGTCTGACAATTTGCTCTTTGTAATGTTTATTTGCAAAAACTATTTTCTTTTCATTAAGCTGATCTTTCGCCTTATCATTCAATGAATAAATATTGAATAGTTGAGTACCAGTAGCATTCTCATACAACATAACTCCAACAGAATAGATATCTGATTGAAATTTATAATCATTCGGGCTCAAGTATTGTTCTGGTGAAGAATATCTTGGAGTACCTTGGAAACCAGTTGAAGTAGTATGGTTCGATAACATATCAACAATCTTTGAAATTCCAAAGTCAGAGATTTTAACAATAGAATCTTCTGTCACTAAAATATTTTGTGGTTTAACATCTCTATGATAAATCCCAGCATCATGGATTTCTTGCATACCAGTACCAATCATGTCATAGAAATAAAGAATTTCTTCTAAAGACATTGAGGGATATGGGCTAAATTTTTTAGACATATCTGCAGCACCTTCAACCAAATCAATTACCATGTAAAACATTCCGTTTCATTCATTGAAATCTACAAGACTAATAACGTTTTTACTAAAGGCAAATTTTGCAAATGCCTCTTTTTCTATTTCGATACTTTGTTTTGTAGATTCAGATGAAAGATTGATATTAGAAATAACTTTTACTGCCACAAAGTGAGCATCTTTCTTTGTTGTCTTTGTATCTAAAGCTTTATAAACTTTAGCATTTCCACCTTCACCAATTGTCGCTAATATTTGATATCTGTTGTCGATCAAATCACCAACTTTTACAGTTGGTTGTTCAATCTTCTTATCAGAATTTACTGCCACATTTGGATTTTTGATGTTTTCCATATTAAGATACCTCTATCATTAAAATTGATAAATTATCAGTTGATAAATTTCCCTTAGCATAATCAACCAAATCCTGACATTTACGCTTTAATTTTTCGTTTGATTCAACAATTTCTTTAAGAGTCTCTTCATCGACATAATCGTGAATTCCATCAGTTGTTAAAAAATACAAACCTTTAGGTTCCTTTATTAAATATGTATCAATTTTAAGAGTTTTATTCGGTCCCAAAGCTGAAGTTAAAACTTTTCAATAAGTAACTTCGTTAAAACGAGCTCCAAAAGCACCCTCTTGGTTAATTTTATTACGCTCTTCTTCAGGAGTTGAGTTTCATAAATTTTGATCTTTTGTTATTTGATAAACTTTATCATTTGTATATTTGTAAGTTCTTGAGTCCCCAACGTTAATTACATAACCTTGATTATTCGCGAATAAAACAGCAGTTAGAGTTGTTCCCATATCTAAAGTTTCTTCTCTTTCAGAAGCATGCATCTTCATCGAAATCAGAATACTTTCTATACATTCTCTTAATCATTTATTAATTTCTTCTTTAGTTTTATTTGAAAAAGTTTCTTCTTTGAATAATTCAATGAATTTTTTAACAGCGATTTTAGACGCCACATCACCGTGCGCATGTCCACCCATACCATCACAAACTATCCCGAATAAATCTCCATCTTTATTTTTTTCAAAACCTAGATAATCTTGATTACTCTTTCTGTAGTTACCAATATCAGATATTTCAGCTACTTTATACTTCATGTCATTACCAATCCTTCAATACAATGATTTTATCATTTAAACCCCTTCTTTATGACTTTTCGTCATCATTTTTATTGAACTTTTTCTTTTTGAAAAATAGGATAATAATCGCTATCAAAGATAGTATCGAAGCTATAGAAAGTATGATATATGGCTTTATTCCTTTGGATTCTTTCTGTTCAGGAATTATAGGTTTGTCATCTTCAGGATTGGTTTGTTCAGGTTGTTGGGGAATGCCTTGCTCAGGTGGTTCAGGAACAATCTCAACTGGTGGTTCAGGAACAATCTCAACTGGTGGTTCAGGAACAATCTCAACTGGTGGTTCAGGAATGATTGGATTAGGCAAGATTTCAGTTGGTGGTTCAGGGGTACTTGGTTCAATTTGTTCTGGTTGTTCGGGTTCAACATATTTATAGACCCTAAAAGAGCGTTCTCCTTTTACATACATTTCATAACCAGCTTTTGGAACTATTTCCCATAAATCATCTTTTACATTATTTAGATTTAGGATATCTTCAAAAAGATATCTATGTCTGACTTGTTCTAGTATGGTATTACTATTTATTTCCCCATCAACGGTAATTTGATCAAAGAAATAAATCCTTTCTATAGTTAATTCTTGGTAAATTTTTAGATTAATCTTCGGAATCTTCACTTCTTTCAATTCAGCGGTTGAATTCATCATCTTACTTCTTCCAAGCTCAATCTTTTCATTGATTATCATCCCCGGTTTAAGATATAACAAATCTTCTTTTATATAGTCATTCAATTCAGGATATTGAAAATACTTACTAAACTGCAGTTCCGAAATGCCTTTTTTATTAATTTCACGTTTAAGACTTTCTTTAATTTTTCGTTCAAAATCAATTAAATCAATATCTGAATAATTGTAGGTAATAGATACTTCGATATCTTGAACTTTTCTAAAATCTAATGTTGGTGTAAAGCTAAACAATATATTTTTAACTTCTATTTCCTTCTTATAGATTGACATACCTGTTTGTATTTTTTTGTCTTGGTTGTGTATCTTCTCATGAATAATTATCTTGTAATCAGCTTTAAATTCTATAAACATATTCCTTTGTATTGGAGCATTTATATACATATTCAAATATTGGACTCAAGTTTTTCTGATTATAAAAGGCATTCGTTCTTGAAATTTTGTATTTTCAGAAAAGTTTACACTATACGAATCTTTGTTTTCGGTTAGTCCTCCATGACCTCAGAGTTTAACTATATAGTCCATTTTAAAAGTCAAATTAAACCCCTTATTGATTAGGTCGATTGTCTTCTTGGGTGGAGTTATCTCTATTTTTTGATCATAGTTTTGAGTGGTTGGAAATTGATATTTACTATCATTGACTATTTTAATTTCTTTGTCAGCATAATGATTGATAGTTGGTTGCTCAATCAATGAGCTACCAACTAGATTTGTACATGTTAATAATATTTTAAAATTTTTCATATTCACCTCATATAGTATTAGGAGAAAATTAAAAAAAATGCCCTTAGGCATTTTTAATTATTTTACAAATGTAGAAACCATCGGTATTATTTTCAAACCCAAATAATTGTGTTTCACTAATTATTTCCATATTTGGATATTTATTAATAAATTTAAGAATTTGGTTTTGATTCTCGTCCTTATTGATCGAGCACGTTGAATAAACCATCTCTCCACCAATTTTAAGGTTCTTATAAGCTGTATCTAGGAGTTTTTCTTGTAACTCAACTATTTCACTTAAAGCCGCTTTACTGATGTTGTTAAATTTGATTTCAGGTTTACGTTTCAAGACTCCAAATCCTGAACAAGGAGCATCTAATAAAATATAATCAAAATATTCAGGTTGATTAATTAAAGTGGCATCTCCTGCTTTTAAAACGGTGTTTGTTACATTCAATCTATCGATGTTTTGTTGGATTAACTTTATTTTATTTTCACTGATTTCATAACCTGTTAATTCTCCAGTGTTATTCATGATTGCAGCAAGATGAGTAAGTTTACCACCTGGTGCAGAACACATATCCAAGACTTTAGAATCTAATTTAGGTTCTAAAGTACCAGCCACTAAAATTGAAGCAGGATCTTGAATAGTGATCAAACCTTCTTTGTAAAGGTTTGATTTAACAATTGGGAATTTTGAAATTAAACAATCCTTAATACCACTTTCTTCAAGTTGGTATTCTTCTTGATATTTATCTAAAAATTCTGCAGTAGATATTTTTAAAGTATTAACTCTAAAACTGATAGGTGGTTTTTTATTTGAATCCAAGCAAATTTGGATTGCGTTTTCTAAACCGTAATCTTTTCTTGTTTTTTCAAATAAGAAGAATGGATATCCGTTTTCGATACACATTTTTTTATAACCATCTTTAACATCTATTTCAAAGAATTCATCACCTTCACGAAGAACTCTCTGCAAACAGGCATTAGTTAGTCCTGCGAATTTTGGATTGATTGATTTTGCAATATTTACAGCTTCATTAACGATTGCATAATGTGGGATTGTAGTTAAAAACTTGATTTGATAAATACTCATCCATAAAACTATTTGTAGTTCAATTGGAGTTCTTTTTGGATCAACCATTTTGCTTGTCAAGTATTCTAAATATAATTTATATGTTATAGTTCCGTGAACAATTGCAAACACAAGGTTTTTGAATTTATCTTCAATATTTTTATTAGAGACTTCATTTAATAAGATATTTGAAAAAGATTTGTTGATAAATACTTTTTTTAAAATATCTCAACTTAATTTTCGTGAATTATTATTCATTACATCCTTTTTTCTGATCAATACTAAAGAAGTTAATTCTGAACATTAATCTTTGGATTTGTCCAATAACGTATTCTTTGTCTGCTAATTTTTTAAAGTCCCCGTGTCCTAACACTTTGTGATAACATTGTTCAGTTAAAATTTCAATTAAGTTTGCTTCTGCATCGAAATCTTCTGCTTCTTCAATTTCTTCGGCATCATCAGCTAATAACTTAACATTTGCTTCTCAGTTTTCAACAAAGAATTGATAACTTTCTTTTACAATTTCAGTTACCATTTCATTTAATTTTTGATACATTGTTTTACCATTTGGTTCTGCTGCATTTTCGTGTTCTAAAATATCGGTAATTTTAGCAACGGCGTTTTCCACACTGTCATTTTCAACAACATATTGGTAATTGTGTTTTAACGGAATTTCTAACATCGCCTTATCTAAACGCGCTTTTAAAGTTTCTTCACTTTCAGATTTACGTCCAGCAATTCTATTTGCTAATTCTGTTAAAGTTGGCGGCATTAAGAAAATTGATAAAACATCTTTTTCATTTTTTAAAACTTGTGTTGCACCATCAACTTCAATTTCTAAAATAACATTTTTACCTTTTTCCATTTGTTCTTCAACGTATTTTCTTGGTGTACCATATGCATTACCAACAAAGTGTGCATATTCAATTAATTCTTTTTTAACAATTGCTTCAGCAAATTCTTGTTCACTCACAAAGAAATAATGAACTCCATCGATTTCACCATTTCTTGGTTGACGTGTTGTCATAGAAACTGAATATTCTAAATTTAAGTGAGGGTCTTCACGTAAAACATTGTTAACGCTCCCTTTTCCAACACCACTCGGTCCTGAAATAATAACCATTCTACCTTTTCTTTGTCCCATATTAACCTCTTTCCAATCTGAAGAAATACATATTCTTCGTTTTATATTCTTTGTGTTTTAGTAATTTAAATTCTTTAATTTGTTCTAAATCTAATGCTTTTTCAGATTCAACAATTACAATAGCTCAGTTATTTGCTAAATTGTAATCAACAACTTTATTAAAAAAGTTATAGTAATATTCAACCTCTTTAAATGGTGGATCTAAATAGAACAAATCAAACTTACTGTCCTTAATATTAAATAAGTCTAAAAGATCACTATAATCTTTTTCATACAATGTGAAGTTTGAAGGATGAATTCCCTTTAAGTTTTCTTTAATCACACTCATAGCATAACGAGAATTATCGTTAATGTAAGCGTGTTCAATACCTCTTGAAAGACCTTCAATAGATAGCGCTCCACTACCCCCGAATAAATCTAATGATTTCTTACCATCGAAAATAAAATAGTTATTTAAGATATTAAACATATCTTCTTTCATTCTTGCAGTTGTTGGTCTTGTGTTATCCCCTTCAAGGGCATAAAGTCTTCTTCCGCGATATTTTCCACTAATAACAATCATTTAATTCACCCCTAGTCACATTTATATTAGATTAATTATAACAAAATCCAACCTTATTTTGCCATTAATCTTTGTTATAATATTTTTATATAAAAGAGGTAATGAAATGAAACTAAATGATAATACAGAATTATTCCAAACAGAAATTCCATCAAACAAATGACTGACAAAAGATACTGATAAAGAAGTAATCCGTGCAGTTAGTGTTGATGTGGCAGACCCAGAAAATTTAACTCCAGAAGAAGAATTGGTAATGCATAAATTAATCGACTTTACACGTTATTCTCAAGATGCTGAACTAAACAAAGAAGATGGTCATGATTATCTAAGACCAGCAGTTGGATTGGCAGCTCCACAAATTGGTGCAAATATTAATATGTACTATATTCGCTTTGATCTTGGTGAAGAGAAAGAAGAATATGCGATGATTAATGCAAAAATAACAAGCAAAAGTAAACAGATAACAGCTCTTGATGATGGTGAAGGTTGTTTAAGTGTTGATGTTGATCACGAAGGAATTGTTCCCAGAGCTTATAAAGTTGTTGTTGAAGGTTATGATTATATAACTAAAGAATATGTTCAATTAACAATGAGACATTATCGAGCAATTGTTTTCCAACACGAAACAGAACACAATGAAGGTCATTTATACTACGATAGAATTAACACTTCTGATCGCTGAAAAACTGAAAAAGATTGAATTTTAATATAATAGAAAACACCCCGTGGGGTGTTTTTCTAGGTAAATTTGATTTAGTTAATTTTTTCATTTATTTCATCTATTATTGTCTCGATATTATTTATTGTTCATTCTGAACTACTAGTATTAGTATTAATATCGTCCAATAAACCTTTTATTTCTTTTATTTCTTGCATAAATAATGTAAATTGTTCTTGATTCATAAAAACCTCTTTTCTAAGGATTGAATAGAAATCCAACCTCATATAGTTTTAGGAAAAAAATTAAACAATTAACTCTTCTATGCCAAAAACTTTTTTATTTAATTTGATAATAGCTTTTTTAACTATTACCATGTCATTTTTAAGTTCTTCCATATCGGCTTTCAATTCAGCAACATCCGCTTTCAATTCAGCAATGTCAGCTTTCATTTCAACGATGTCATCTTCTATTTTGTCCATTTTGCTATTCATTTCAAACTTAAGATCGGTAATCATTTTTGATAGTGCTTTGAATTGTTGATCACTCATTTTGTTATCTCCAATCTTTATATTCTCATCACCAAATTTTTTGGCTATTTTGGGAATTTTTGTTTTAATTTTATTTTTAGTTAAATCATCAAGGTTATTGATGATATTTAAGGTGTTTTCGTCAAATTCTAATTTGATTTCTTTATCACCATCAAATGATATTCACAATAATTTGCTTCATATTTTTTTCATATTGTATTTAGTACTTAATAGTACTTCCTCCAATATGTATTAGGAAAAAAATTCTAATCTGTCCGATTTTTGGGAATATTTTTATTTTTACGACATTCTACACAAACATCCCCTTCTTCTCCGATTTCAATTATTCTTAGACGTCTTTCTGCTTTGAATAATCATTTTTCCAATTCTTCTATCCTTGAATTTGTCTGCTTAATTTCAGACTGTAAATAAAAAATGGGATCAAAATCTTTCATTTTCTTATTTTCAACTCCAATTCTTATTTTATATCTCAGAGCGGTTTAACTTTTATTATCTTATATTTGTATTTCTTTTAAATATCTCAATATGTTATTAGCACATACATTTATTTACATTATAAATATTTTCTACCTTCATTGTATATGAATAATATCCAAAAATTAAGAGATTTTTTTAAAGAAAAACCAATGATTTTCTGTATAAATAATAAAAAAAGCCTTTGGAAAGGCTATTTTTATTAAAGAATATTTTCTATTTGTTTTTTGATAGATTTAAGAATCATTGGTGTTGATAAAAACACATTGTAAATAGCATTTAAAGTACCTAAATTAATACCTTCTTCACTAGATAGTTCGTAAGTTAAAACCCTTAAGGCAGACATGCTTATATAGAATAAAATGCCAGTTAAAGAAGTTTGTAAATCATCAGAAGTTTTAACAACAACACTTAGAACTATTTCAAGGTAGTGATATCCAGTTTTTAAGAATTCATCTTCACCAATTTCTTGACGTTTGTCTGCAACCATTTTAGTTATTTTTTCAATAACTTGATTTACATTATAGATTTTTTCATCATTTGTTGTGTTAACAAGAGCAGTCATAAATGTATTCAGCTGAACATATATAAAGTTGAAAGCCATTTTCAGATTATCGTTAACTTTATATATTTCTTGGTCACCATTTTCTTTTTCAAATTTCATTGTTTCATCATTAAATTCATCAAAGTTGTAATTAACTCGGATAACCTCGGCTAGATCATCGGCTACGAAACCTAAAAATTCTTCGCTAAACTCTTCAATTGACATGTCTTTAAAAATAACTTCATTTTCGTTAACTTCTTCAGTTAAACTGTCAATTGTGCGGTTCAAGATTGAAGCCATGGCATCTTCGCCATCTTCCATTCCAGCTTGTTTTTTAGCTTCTTGAATTTGTTGTGTTAGTTCAGCCACAACTTTCTTTCATTCAGATAATAATAATTGTATTTTTGTCATAAATTAAATATATAAATTCATAGATATAAAAAATCTTATGAATTTATCCTCCATAAGATTATTTTAACTTTCTAAAATAACTTTTGCTTAAATTTCTTTATTTAATTCAAAGTCATATGTTCCAACATGTTTTTTAATAAACTCTACATTTATTTCTTCATCTAATTTTTTATCCATGATGATTTCACCCTTTTTAAAAACAAGAATGCGATTACAAAATTTATTAATTAATTCGAAATCGTGCTCAACTATAAAAGTGGCAGAATTTTGTTTAATAAGCTTTCCAATCATATCTGTTAAAATGTCTTTTCATAGAACATCAAGATAGCTTGTGCATTCATCTAAAATCATTATGCTTGGACCAGGTTTTTGAAATATTAATAATAACAAGAATTTAAAGCGTTGTTGTTCACCACCTGATAAATCAGTGTAGTAGTTACTTCAGTATTTTTCTAGTTGAAATTCAAATGCTAATTTTTCAATATCTCCCTGATAATTATTTAATTTTTTAAATGTTGAGGCAATTTCTTTCAACTTCATATCAACAAAACGATCTGATTGTAAAATGTGTGATATCGAAATACTAAAATCACCCATTATT
The DNA here is from genome assembly GCF_000483165.1 of Tullyiplasma multilocale ATCC 49900. Lineage (GTDB taxonomy): Bacteria > Bacillota_I > Bacilli_A > Mycoplasmatales > Mycoplasmataceae > Tullyiplasma > Tullyiplasma multilocale. Next base: position 62,679 of record NZ_AXXW01000005.1, read on the forward strand.
TCTATGGTGTTTTGACGATAAAGGAATGGGTCTATTAAGTTGGCGAAAAAAGTTGATTTACCACCGCCATTTAAACCAATTATTCCAATAACATCGCCTTCATTTATAATTAAATCTTTAACCACTAATCTAAAATCAGGATACTTAATCCCTTGGATATTAATTTTTAACATTTTTAAATCCTCCCATTCTAAAAATACAAACTCATACAATTGGGGCTAAACAAGATATAACGAACGCATTTACAAGCCATCCCATTCCAAAGAAATTATCACCATATATTAAAAATCCAAAATTAATTATTGGAATAAAGGTCATAACCATTCTGAAGTTCCCATCCTGATTGAAACTAGACATTTGACCCAATACAAAATTCAGAACCAAGAACAGAATAACAAAAATAGTTCTATAAATTGTCTTCGATGGTTTAATTAAAAACAATAATAATATTACTAACCCAAAGCTTAAAATTGCTTCGAGGTGTGTTACCAAGTATCTTGCGAAATATTCAGAAAAATGTAAATTGTCAAGAATGATTTTGTGATTAACAGCAAGTAATAAGACGAAGTACAGAATAGAAAGCGAAATTCCAATGATAAATCCACTTATTAGATAATGAGTGATGATTTTGTATTTACCTATTTTTGAACTAAACAAATACGAAGTGTAACCATTTTTATAGTCACGATATTGGTTGTTGAAGAATCCATTTATAATAACCAAATTTAAGACTAATAAAAAGAATCCAGCTGTACTAGCAATTACACCGAATTGTTTTGTAACATAAGTTCCAATTATCCCCATCATAAACAAACCAACCGCCATAACCACACTAATGCCTACATAATATCAATTATGCGATACTCTAGTAAAACTTGATTTTAATAATTCACCCATAACTAAAACCCCTTTTCTTTGCGGTTTCTTTTTAATTTATTGACGCTGTTAAGATTGTTTATTGTTATATAAATAATCACTAATAGTGCCACCATCACAATCGTGTTCATTAATATCCCAACTCCATAAAAACTTGCACCACTCAATAATGGGATGAAGTTAATAACCGGTATTGAAGAAATAACATCATCAAATACTTCATTATGTATAAATATAGCTCCCATTTTAATAGTCCCACTCACAAAAAATATAATAAATGTAGAAACAAAAGACCACGTTTTCGTTGCTGGATCTTTCACAAAAAACATCAATAATATCAATCCATACAATATAAGAATTATAATTTGAGATAAATAGTAATCTAAGAAATATTTCCCACTACCAATAGTGTTATCAATTAGATTATTATTAATTGTTAATTGTAGGATCAACAGAATTGTAATATTTAATGATGCTGGTATTAAGCTTGAAATCAAGTAGTGTGTTCCTATTTTAAATTTTCCTACATCAGTCGTAAATAAATAGGACATGTAACCAGTTTGGTAATCTTTATATTGATTATTGGAAAAAGTTTTAATAACAAATATATTCAAAATAACTAGAATGAAAATATAATACTTATTTAATTCTCCGTGATCATAAGTTGTTCCAACGTCTGCTGCTATTAATGTTATCGAAATAATAAAATAGGCAATAACAAAGTATCACTTCTTAAGTAATCTATGAAAATTTTGCTGTATCAAAACACCCATTATTTACACCTACTCTCTCTAATAATTTTACGCTTTAAAGTTTTATAATGAGGATAATTAAAATTGATCGTTGCTTTTAGTTCTTTTAATTTAAATAAAGTTTTGCTATGGTATTTTCCATTCTTGTTTTCGAAGAATTCAAATATAATTTTTATGTACAACTTTTTACATATAAAACCTAATTTTTTATGATATATTTTATTTAAGTAAAAAGTTTATTTCAGCCGTGAGGCTCTTAGTTATCAAAATATAATATTTATTCAAAATATAATAAAAGACATTGCGTAAAAAATATAACAAGAGCATTTTATATAGAAATAAAAAGAGAGGATTATTATGGAAAAAGATTTAAAAGTTACTGAAGCTACAAAAGTTGTTGCTAAAGTTGAAGAAGAAGAAATTAAACCGTTTGTTTTCAAACAAAAAGAAGTTAAAAGACAATATGCTAATGGAGATATCCCTACTAAAGTTTTTGCTTTAGGTGGTTTAGAAGAAATTGGTAAAAACACATACGTTATTGAATATGATAACGAAATTATTATTATTGATGCTGGGGTTAAATTCCCAGATGCTACTATGCTTGGAGTTAATGCAGTTATCCCTGATTATTCATACTTAGTAGAAAACCAAAAGAAAATTAAAGCAATGTTTATTACTCACGGACATGAAGATCACATTGGTGGAATTCAATACTTATTAAGACAAGTTGACGTTCCTGTTATCTATGCTCCAGAATTAGCTAGTGCTTTAATTAGAGACAGATTAAGAGAATTCAAACTTAAAGATAAAACAGTTGTTAAAGAATATGTATCTGATGATGTTTGAAAATCAAGCAACTTCAGAGTTAGTTTCGCAGCTCTTAATCACTCAATTCCAGATGCATTCGGAATTTTAGTTGAAACTCCAAATGGAAATATTTTTTCTACAGGAGATTATAAATTTGACTGAACACCATTAGGACACTATACAGAACTAAATAAATTAGCTGCTATGGGAGATCAAGGAATCGAATTATTAATGGCCGATTCTACTAATGCCGAAGTTGAAGGTTATACACCAAGTGAAAAAGGAATTATTGAAAATATCGATAAATTATTCTTAAAAGCTAAAGGTCGTATTATGATTACTACTTTCGCTTCTAACGTTCACCGTATTCAACATATTATTGAAACAGCAAACCGTTATGGAAGAAAAATCGTTATCTTAGGACGTTCAATTGAAAGAATTATTAAAATTATTCGTCAAATGGGACACTTAAAGATTTCTGAAAAAGAATTTGTTAAACCAAATGATATTGATAAATACCCAGATAACCAAATCATGGTTATTACAACTGGATCACAAGGTGAACCAATGGCCGCTTTATCAAGAATCGCTACAGGAAAACACCAATCAGTTAATATCAAACCTGGTGATACTGTAATTTTCTCTTCATCACCAATCCCTGGAAACAGAGCTGATGTTGAAAGATTAACAAACCGTTTAACTCGAGTTGGAGCTATCGTAATTGAAAACTCAGCAAACAACAAAATCCACTCTTCAGGACACGCTTCTCAAGAAGAACAAAAATTACTATTCAGTTTATTAAGACCAAACCACTTTATGCCAATGCACGGTGAGTTTAGAATGTTGAAAAAACACGTTGAAACAGCTGAATCAGTTAACTTACCTGAAGGTCATGGATTTGTAATGGCCAATGGAGATGTTCTTGAGTTATTAAATGGACATGCTGAAGTTACAAAACGTATTGATGCTGATGCAGTTTACGTTGATGGAAAAGATATGACAGGACAAGCATCAAATGTTATCCGTGAACGTGATATCTTAAGTCGTGATGGTCTGATTGCTGTTGTTGTATCAATTGATTCAGCTACAAATAAATTATTAAGCCAACCAAGAATTATTTCACGTGGTTCATTCTACGTAAGGGATTCTGGAAATATTATTGGTGAATCAATTAATATCGTTACAAATGCAGTTTTAGAAGTTCTTAACGGACCAAAACCTACATTTGGAGGTATCAAACAAGCGATTAAACAATCACTTTCACCTTACATCTTCAAAACAAAAAGACGTAACCCATTAATCATCCCAGTTATTTTAAATAAAAAACAAGGTGATAAATAATCATAAAAAATACCAATTGGTATTTTTTTTATTTTATGAGATATAATCTTTATAAATTAAAGGAGGAATATTATTATGAATAATTATTCAGCATTATCTGTCCCACGTGGAATGATAAAATTTGCTCAGATAATCGGAACGGTGTTTTCTGTTATTGGGTTAGCGGCAATGATCTTTTACCTAAACGATATCCGTAACGGGATCGGGAATGGTATAAATCAAGAAACAGCCGTTTTATCAGTAAGTTTAATCCTGGCTTTCACAGTATACCTAACATGAAAAACAATCTACACAGCTGTTGTAATTGTTAAATTTGTAAATAAGGCATCTGACCAAGAAGTTTTAGACAATAAATACATTTTAGCAACACTTAGTTTAACACTTGGAGGTTTTTTAACACCATTCATTTTAACAAGTTTCCCAAATGTACCAAGTAACTCATCAATAAATCCAAGATGATTCTTAACAAGAGTATTAGGAATGACAACATTGGTTGGTGGAGCATTATTCTTATTAACTTTCATCACTACCGCATTAACAACAAATTATAATGGTGCCACAGTATCATTTAATGAACTTACACAAAATGTTTATGGAATTGTTGGGTTAGTATTCGGAATTGCAACATTAGTTTTAGGAACAATTGCAGTTTCATTATTCTTCCAAAACTCTTCAAAAGAAATTTTCTTTGGAGATACCGGAATGGCTAAATTGATGAATGTTGTAGCAATCGCGTACTTAATCATTGCTTCAATTGAATTAGTTTACTTAATGTTCATTGCAATCATAAGATTATTAGGAGCAATCGCAGATCTATTCAGAGCCTTTGGTCAAGATGGTGGATTTATGAAATTCATGTATATTACAGCAGCCTTGGCTAATTTGGCAATTACAATGATGTATGTATCAATCATCATTAGAATCGCTAGTCAGTCATTGGTTGGTATTTGACAAAAAGATGGTCAAGTTAAAATTACAGAATTTGAATCAATCAACAGAGCGGAACAAAAACGTAATTATAAATAAGAAAAATCCAACAGTTAAACTGTTGGATTTTTTTATTGCGCATTGCCCGCTTCATAAAGTTTCCTGAAATGTCCTTCTTGGTTTTTAAGTTCTTCAAACGTTCCGGTTTGCACAATTCCTCGACCATTGGCCCCAAGCACTATAATTTGATCAACATTTTTAATTGTTGACAATCTATGAGCAATTGTAATCGATGTTCTTCCTATCATCAATTCTTCAAGTTTTGCTTGAATTTCCTTTTCAACAATATTGTCCAATGCTGATGTAGCTTCATCAAGGATTAGTATTTCAGGATCTTTCAAAAATACCCTTGCAATTACAAGACGTTGTTTTTGACCACCAGATAACATGAACCCTCTTTCCCCAAGAATTGTGTCATAACCTTTTTCTCAAGTCATTATTAATTCATGTAACTCCGCTTTTTTACAAGCTTCTATAATTTGTTCTTTAGAATATGTTTCATTACCATATCCAACTTTATCAATCACATTTCCATAGATAAGTTGTGGTTCTTGTTCCACATAACCTATTTTTGACAGAAAGGCTTCTCTATTGATTTTTTTGATATTTACACCATTGAATAGAACGGCTCCCTTAGTAACGTCATAATGCCTTAATAACAACTTAGCAATTGTAGATTTACCACTCCCTGTTTCTCCAACAAAAGCATATGATTTTCCTTTGATAAATTTGAAGTCAAAGTTTTTCAAAACTACCTTCTCAGGTTTTTCTGGATATGAGAAGTCAATATCTTTCATTTGAATTGAAGATATTTTTTCGATCCCTTCATAACCATTTTTTATAGATGTCTCACTCTCAATTATCTCCATAATTCTCACACTCGTGATTGATGCTTGAGCTATTCCATTAGTAATATTAACCATTTGAAACAATGGTCCACTCATCATTGCTTGAACCATTACAAAAGATGTGAATGTATTCTGAAAGAATTCATTTGATGTTTTAGGATCAACATTTAAGTAAAAAAGCATTGCTATTATAATTGTTAAAAATTGTAAACTAGCTGTTCCAGAATAAAGTGCAGTTTGCAAAAACGAGACTCCCTTAGATAGTTTTTCACTAATTTTATAGTACTCGTGATGTAAGTCTTCTGAAAGATTAATTTCTTTCTCTTCTGTAGCATTAGTTTTGACCAATCTCACGTTACTTATTCTATCTGTTAAATTACCATTGATATTTGTGATTAACTTTCTAGTTTTTGAATATCTAGTTTCTGTTATTCTAAATGAAACTAAGATTATTAATGTAAGTATCACAAATAAAGTTAGAACCCCAAGAGTGATCTTTCAATCGAGGATAAACATCATCGTAAATGAAGCCAATATTTGCAAAATTGCCAGTAATAACATAATCGGTATTGTAGAAACTTGTTCTCCCACAATTTGTGTATCCGATACAAATTTTGTAATTAATTCTCCAGTTTTTTTATCAGAGTAATATTGTATATCTTGTTTTAAAAGAGCTGTATACATTCTCTTTCTTAAATCTATTTCTATTTTTCTCCCTAATTTTATACCTAAGTAATTTCCGAAATATAAAACAAAGGCATTAACAAAAATGAGAACCAGTCCGATTACTATCAAAGTTCAGAAATCAAGATTTCAAAAACCACTGATAAACTCAGATCCATTCTTTATAGCTATTGCCATTGTAAGTTGTTGAGTAATCAACGGAACCATCAAAGTAATGGTTGTCGATAGCAAAATTAATATCAATATTGAAATCGATATTAGTAAATTTAGTTTTATATAACGATAAATTAGGCTAAACAAAATTAAGGTATTGTTACCTTGTTTTTTCATATTAATTTCCCTTATTATTTATCTTTTTATATTAAAAAACTAGTAACTTATTTTACGACAGCACCGATAATGAAATAAATGCGTTCTGCAGTTAATGAAAAGTTTTTTGTCATTAATTTGTTTTCTGTTGATTTCATATCGACACCCCTATTCTTATATTAATGATACCAAATATTATAATTATGTGGCGTTTTTTTATAAATACACCCATGCTACGAGTAAGAATACCTTGTTGCTGTAAAATATCTTAACAAACTAACAAATACTCTTAAAAAGTGTTTAAAACGCAATATACGCCACTATAAGATACTTTATAAGTCTAAAACACAGACCCCTTATGTCGTTAGGAGTTTTTACATTAATTAATTTCCACAAATATGCTTACACTTCTTATTTATTCGTATGGAAAATAAAAAAATGAACCAACCGGTTCATTTAAGCTATCCACATTTTTTAATAGATTCAACAAATCATTTACTAAATAAATCGTGTTTAACTTCCTTAAGAACAAAAACATTTGGTTCTTTTCCTAAAAAGTTTCTAAAATCACAATATGTTGTTCCGGCTGATATTGAATTCTGAGTATCAACTTCAACATAAGTTTTTTGACCAACAAACATGTCAGGATTTGTTATATAACCAATAGCACATCCATCATACATGTTTGAGTTAGGGTTCCCTTTAACACTTCCGTAATTTGAGAACATCTTAACAAACATGTCACCTATTTTCCCATCTTTGATTTCTTCTTTCATTTCTGGTGTAACTTTAGCTTGGATACCAACCTCCATTGGCGCCATAACAATATCTAATCCAGATTCGAAAACAATTTTAGCAGCTTCAGGATCAATGTTAATATTGAATTCTGAATAGACCCCCATGTTACCTCTTCCAAAAGCACCACCCATTAAAACAATACGTTCAATTTTTGTTTTAACTTCAGGATACATTCTTAAAAGTAATCCAATGTTTGTTAATGGCCCAATAGGCATGATTGTGATTTTTTCTTCACTTCTCATCAATTCATTTCGCATCGCAACTACCGCGTGTTCTTCTAAAACTCTGCTCATATCAGGTTCTGGGAATTCGTAACCATCCATCCCACTTGATCCATGAACATTTGCGGCATCTCTCAAAGGCCTAATTAACGGTAATTGAGCTCCAGCAGCAACCGGCACATCTTTACCTGTAATTTCTAATAATTTAACAGCATTAGCTGTAGTTTTGTCGATACCCACATTTCCAGCAACCGTTGTTATTAATCTAACATCAACAGATTCGTTAAATAAAGCTATACAAATCGCAGCGGCATCATCAATCCCTGGATCTGTATCTATAATAATTGGTGTTTTTCTCATAATGACTCCTTATTAAATAGATTATACATTTTATGGCATTCCTGTGAAAGGAATAATCTTTCATATAACAAAAAAACAATCAAAAGATTGTTTTTATTTTAATAGACTCAAAGCTCCATAAGGATTGGCATCTTGAGCATACTTACATGGTTTAATTTCAAATTTACGAGAATAAACTTCTCCCATGATATTCATAAATCCATCAACTCTTTTAGTTAGTAATTGAATGAAGTCGTCATTCTGACTAATTCCTCCACCAATTAGAACTAATTCTGAATCTACTACTGCATTTGCACATATTATAGTTTGAGCTAATACTTTAATCATTCTATCAACTACTTCTTTTGCATTATCGTCATGGTAGTACTTCGCCATTATCTCCTTACCGGTAGCTTCATTACCTGTTAACTTATTATAGTTTCGAATAATTGAACCAACACTTCCATCAAGATGTCCTATACTGATGGTAGCTAGATCAATATCAAAAGCAATTAGACCAAAGTTTCCCGCTAATAAATTGGTTCCTTTATACACTTTATTATCAATGATTAGAGATCCGCCCAAACCTGTTCCTACAATGAATAACATTGTCTTTTTATCACGAGTATCTAAATTATATGTAATTTGAGCTTCAGCAGCTGCGAAGGCATCATTTTCAACTTCTATTCTTATATCAGTTTTCAAATCTCTGCGATAATTCATCTTACTACAATTCTTTATTCCTGATTCACCCATCACTTGTGTTGTTGTAACATCAACCACACCCGGAGAAGAAATACCTATTCCATCAATTTGGTATTTTTTCGTAAGTTTTGAGATGATTTCATTCATCTTTTCAATTAACTCTAAATGATCTAAATACTTACCATATACAAAATCCTCTCTATGAATTATTTCGGTTTTTTCAAACACAACAGTCTTCAATGACATTCCACCAATATCAAAACACAATTTCATATAATCACCTCTTCATTGAGATTTTAGCATCGGTGAATTTTAAAATATGTAAAAGAGAATTCTAAATAGTCAAAGTACTTTTGCGATAAAAAACAAGAGCCATTAATCTGCTCTTGCTAATAATTATTTAGTTAAAGCTAAAGCTCCATATAAGTTTGCATCTTGAGCGTAAACACATCGCTGAATAGCAAATTTTCTTTTGTATGGTTCTCCAACTACGTCAAGGAAAGCATCGATTCTTTTAGTTACTAAATCAAGAATTAAATCACTTTGACTAATTCCTCCTCCAATAAGAACAAGTTCGGCGTCAGCCACAGCATTGGCACTGATAACAACTTTTGCAACATCTTCAACAAATTTATCAACACTGATTTTCTTTTGTTCATCCTTGTTGTAACCTTCAACTATTTCTTTCCCAGTTAATAGTTCACCAGTTCTGTCATGATGTCCTTTAATCAACATTCCAGTTGTTGCAGTATTGTGTCCAATACTTAAAGTAGCAAAGTTAATGTCATGTGCGATAAATCCAAAACTACCACCTAAAAGGTTAGAACCTTTGTATAGTTTATCGTCAAGAATTAAAGCTCCACCAAGTCCAGTTCCAATTATCATAACGATAGTATTTTTACCCTCAACTTCTTTATTGAATGCGATTTGTGACTGAGCTGCTGCGAAAGCATCATTTTCTGCAAAAACAGGTAAAGAAGTTTCTAAATCTCTGCGGAAATTTATATACTTGATATCTTCAATAGCTGCTCTACCATGAACTTGAGTTGTTTCTGTATCAATAACCCCAGCTGAAGAAATACCAATCCCATCGATCTGTGGATATTTTTCAATCGCTTCTTTCAATGCATTGTTTAAGATTTCTAACAACTCTACATTGTTAATAGCTTTTCCATAAACATAATCTTTTTTATTAACCATTTCTTGTCCATCAAAGACTGCTGCTTTAACTGACATTCCACCAATATCAAAACACAATTTCATATTATTCTCTCCTTTTACAACAAAAAGTACATAAGGGGATATGTACTTTTTATTTTATACTAAGCTCTTGCAGCTTTATTATTTGCTTTTTCTGCTAAGTGTAATTGTTTTAAAGCTTCTTTTTTATTTAAAACTTCAGAAACAATGTCAAATTCAGGTTTTACTTCTACTAATTTGTATGAGATTGGCATTACATTTAATGCGTTTTCAATATTATCTTGTAGATCTTTTGTACTGAAAATGTTTTTTCCAAATTGTTTTTCAACATTTGCATATACACCATTAACGTGTTTGTGTGCTTTTTTGTTGAATTTTTCAATTACTTTTCAATCGATTGATTTTGAAACTTCAGAGATTTGTTCTTCTAAAGCTTCACGTTTAACTGTATTATCGATTGCATTGAATTTAGCCATCAATTTATCAGCTTTTTCTAAGTTTTCTTTAACTACAGCTGCTTTTCCAGCTTTCATTAATTTTTCTTTTTTCTTAGCTTCTGATTCATTTAATGCTGCTAATTTTGTTTTTAATTTTAACTCTTTTACAATAACTTTTTCAACTTGTTTAACTTCTGCTAATTCTTCTTTTGTAAAGATTTCTTTAGATTTTGATAATTCAGCTTTAATAGCAGCTTTATCTTCTTTTGTTAATTCAACTCCATTAACTTCGTTTGTTGTAACAATTAAGTTAAAGATTGATTTTGATAATGTATTGATTTCTTGTTTTTCAGTTTTTCTATCTTGGTTTAATAAGATTCCGAATCCGATACCTCCACCAAATACAATAGCACATGATGCGATGTATAATAATCCGTTTGCTAATTGACTTAATTGTCCTGTATCTTTAGCAATTTGTCCTGTTGTATCATAGATAGTATTTTGGAAGTATCCGATTACTTCGAAGATTCCGATTCCTGTACTGATTCTTTGAGTTACTCCTAGAGCTCCTGCGAAACAACCAGCGATAAATGCTGCAATTACCCCAGCAATTAATGGGCGTTTTTTAGGTAAGTTGATTCCATAAATCATAGGTTCAGTTACCCCTAATAATGCAACTGGTACATAACCGATTGCTTCTCTTCTTAAGGCAGCATTTTTTGTCATCATGATAACTGCGATTACTGCTCCAAGTTGTGCGTAAACTGAGATTGATCCACCAAGTCCGAAAATTCCGAACCCTCCTTGTCCAGCAGCTGCTGACGCACCTTGCTGAACAACTGAAACCATTCCTAATGCTAAGTGCATTCCGAATACAACACATACTTGTCATAGAGCTGTATAAACCCCAGTACCGATTCCAATAGGTGCTTCCCCGATGTAGTACATTAATAATGAAATTACAGCTTCAAAGAAGTTTCAAATTGGCATGTAAATTCCTAATGCTAATGTAGCTGTTATGAAGAATACCATAAATGGTCTAATAATTAATTCGAACATTGAAGGTACTCATGTACCGATTCAATCATCAAGTTTTTTAGCAGTAAACATTGCAAAGATAACTACGAAAATTTTAATATTTCCACCAGTGATTTTTACATCAAGAATACCTTGAATAAATCTGTTTACTTGGAAGTCTGGGTGATTTGGCAATACTTGCTCAACAGTTCCCATTGAGAAGATTGTTCATGATCCTCCCAATCCTTGTGCTCCCCCACCTAAGAACATAAGTGGTGAACAGATCATTACAGCTAAAGGAATTGCGATAGTTCCTCTTAATTTAAAGTATTTAGCTGCAGATCACGCAATTGTAATACCCATGAACATTCCTGATGATTTACCAATTACGAATAACATGAATCATCAGATTTCTCCACCTTTAAGGTTCATAATTTGTTCAACTGTTCCGGCATTAGTTGCAAATGCTGGCATAACTTCTAATCAAGTTAAAATACCAATAATAGCTTGGATAATACCAGCCCCAACCATCATAGGGATGATTTGAACCATAATTCCACCAAACATTTGTAAGAAACGTTTTCCGGCTGAAGCTTTTTTAATAGCTCCTTGTTCAAAGTTAATTTCTCCCGCAGGTGCCAAGTTATCTTGATCAACCGCTTCTTTAACTTTATAAACATCTTGACCAATAATTACTTGTAATTCATTACCATTTCAAACAACACCTTTTGTTAAAGGTAAGCTGTTAATTTCAGTAACATTTACACCATCTTTGTTTTTAACTGCGAATCTCAAACGAGTCATACAGTTGTAAACTTCAGTATAGTTAGCTGGTCCACCAACAAATTTGTTGATTTCATGAGCTGTTGCTTGATATTTATTTTTTTGTAAGAAGAACTCTTCAGCTGATTTAACTTCTTCAGTTTTAACTTCATTTTTAACTACAGGTACGAACTCTCCAATTAAATCTCCTTGTTTAACAGTTCCTGTTTTTGCAAGAAGTTTGAATTCGAATTCTCCTACTTCTGAGTTAATTGTAATTGGACAAACGCGGTCTAAACCTGCTTTGTTAATTACTGTTGTATCCACTTTAACAACTTTTGTATCTTTAGTAACTGTGTCCCCAACATTTACTAGTTGTTCAAATGGTTTTCCATCCAATGACACTGTGTCTAAACCAATGTGCATTAGAATACTAATATCCTCTGATACTTGGAAGAAGAACGCGTGTTTTGTATCTGTAATTAAAGACACTGTTCCTTTTTCGATCGGAGCATAGAAGTCGGCTTTTTTTAGTTTTTCGTCAGCTCTAACATAAAATCCGTCACCAAGCATTTTTTCACTAAAAACACCATCGCCAAGATTTACAACAGAACCAACTTCACCATCAACTGGTGAATATACTTTAATAGCTTTATTTTCCATTATTTCCTTTACCTTTCAAATATATGATAATTTTTTCCACAACAATAAAAAAGTACTTTTTGGCAGCAAAAAAGTACTTTATAATAGAAAAAGTACTTTTTTATCATTTTTTAAACTAATAGGAACATTTCTAGGAATAAGTAGTTCAGCTGTAATTTTCTAAATACAGGTTGATGAGGCAAGTGATTAGAATCAATGCTCATTACTAAAATATCTTCGCGATCTTTTCTAGGGAATTTTCATACTTGTGATTCAGATGTGAAAACTATAATATTAACACCATCTAATTTAGAAACTGCTTCGAATATTTCTACTTCAATACTAGTTTCTTGTCCTGCAACTATTAATATTACAGTATCACCCTTTTTGATTGTTTTAATTTTATCCAACATATAATTAGATAACTCTCTTGAGAATAAGATGATATTATTTCTCTTTACAGAAAGTAGTTCTTGGAAGTATTGCGCATCTTTTCCAACTTGTGGAGATCCAGCAACCATAACTTTATCAGCATTTCGTATCATCATAGAAGCTTTAATTATGTCATCACGATTTGCCATACCATCTTTAATAGTTGCAATCGTAGAGTTTTGGAATTCGAGGAATAGATCAAAATCATCTGTTGGAGCAAATGAATTTCCATGTAGATTATCAGACTCCATTTTTAATCTCATAATTAATTCACGATAACCACTGCATCCTAAACGTTTGGCAAAAACAGTTACTGTAGATTGTGAAACATAACATTCATCAGCTATATCCTTAAGACTTAAGAATTCTCCATTTATATAAGATTTATGTAAAGATTTAGCAATTAAATTACTAATCTTATTTTCTTCATCTTTAATTTTTTCAATTTGGTTAATTATTTTACTCATAAAAACCTCCGGCCATTATTTATATTTTATACAAAAAAAGAAGGTTCCCCTTCTTTTTTTTAATTATTTGATGTTGTTTCCGTTGTTATTGATTAATTCTTCATATCAGTATGAAGATTTTTTACGGTAACGTTTTAAGTCTCGTAAGTCTTTTTCATCTCTGTTAACAAAGATAAATCCGTAACGTTTTTGGAACCCTTCATGTGTTGAAACTAAGTCCATTGCACTTCATGGGTTGAATCCGATGAATTCCATTCCTTCAGAAACAGCTTTACGCATTTCTAAAATGTGGTCTTGGAATCATGCAATTCTGTAATCATCGTCAACTGTCATATCTTCGTTTAATTCTTCACGAACTCCGATTCCGTTTTCAGTTAATAACATTGGTAAACGGTATCTTTCATAAATTTCTCTAGAAGTTACTCTGAAACCAACTGGGTCAATTGCTCAACCAAATTCTGTTTTACCTAAGTTAGGGTTTTGTGCACCCATAAACATTCCAGGTAATCCCATACCTTTTTGTTGATCTACTTCACCCTCTAATTTATCTTGATCTTCTCAAGCCTTAACTGTCATTGTGTTGTAGTAGTTAAATGCGATGAAGTCTGGCTTACCAGCTTTTAAGATATCTAAATCACCTTCGCGAATATCTAAAGTGAATCCTTGTTCTTCTAATCATTTAATCATTAATGGGTTGTGTTCTCCACGAACTGGAGCATCTAATCAGTATCATGATCTGAATACAGCAGCTGTTTGAGCAGCTAATACATCTTCAGGTTTACATGTTGCTGGATATACTGAAGAAATGTTTGGAGCTGGTCCAATTAAACATTCTGGGTATGCATCATGTAAATCTTTCATAGCTAATGATTGTGCTAAGAATAAGTGGTGTGCCATTTGGAATGTTTCACCAACAGTGAATTTTTTACCTGTTGGGTTTAAGAAATCTTGTCCAAATAAACTCATCATAACTAAAACGTTTAATTCGTTAATTGTTAATCAGTATTTAACTCTGTCTCCGTAAGCTTCAAAGATTGCTTTTCCAAATTTTTGGAATGCAGGAACAGTTAAATCACGATTTAATCATCCACCTTTTTCTTCTAAAGCTAATGGTAAGTCAAAGTGGTACATTGTAACGATTGGTTCAATACCAGCAGCGATTAATTCATTAATTACATCATTATAGAAGTCAATTCCTTCTTGGTTGATTTCTCCATCACCATCAGGAATAATACGTGTTCATGCGATTGAGAAACGGTATGATTTAAATCCCATTTCTTTCATCATTGCGATGTCTTCTTTATAGTGGTTGTAGAAGTCTGAAGTTACTTTAAAGTCTGTAATTTCATCAGTTCCTTTATGTAAGTCTTGAACAGACATACCTTTTCCACCTTGATCTCATCCACCTTCAACTTGGTAAGCTGAAGAAGATGCTCCTCAAAGGAATCCTTCGGGGAAGTCTTTTAATTTTTTAATTTTCATAATAAACTCCTTTTCAAAATTTATAACTCTATTATCTACAAAAAGAACTTAGATAAAAACTACTTTTAGTACTTAAAAAAGTACTTTATGAATTTAAAAGTCCTAATAAAAACAAACATCATAAGATGTTTGTTTAAATTCTTGATGATAATGGCATGTAAACTCATACATTAAGCATCTTATTAAATTTTTTAAGTTCAGTCTTAGATAAAATATCCTTCGCCTGTTCACTCATATCATTTTTCTTTCCTTGGATTGTTGTGTATCAAGCAATAATAACAATTATTGTACATACTCAACCACCAATCGCTAATATTTGAAGAAATGTTCCTCACATTCAGTGGATTTTATCAGTATTTGATTGCACAGGTACGGTTGCAATAATAGCTACAACTCCTGTGAATAAAACCGCTGTTATTAATCCCAATATTGCGATCCCAATCAATTTTCATCTAGAATCAAAAGCTCTAGTCTTAACCTCTTCCATATTATCAGCTGTTAATAGAATATTGAAAGCTGAATTTAAATTACCGTGTTCTAAATCACCTCTAGCCATTGTGACTGTATTTGTTCTTTTGTTGAATGTAAACAAAGGCGAGTATCAATTGATTCTTTTTTTCTTAATTGTAATGAAACTGTAATTTCTTTGTTCTCTTACTTTTTCAAACATTTCTTCACCAGTTAAAAGTGTTTTATTCATCTTACCAAAGATGAATAAAATCAAGTTACCAATTAACGCTGAAGCTAATAATGCTCCTAAAAATATAAAGAAAATCATAACTACTACTAGTTCCTGCATTTGTAATTTATCGTTAAACATTTTTCCTCCTAATAAATAAATACTACTGGTAGATAATAATTAATATCTCCATCATTGTCTAATAAGGGTTTCCCAATTATTAGATTATCTATATAACACTCTAGTCTATACAAGTAGTTATTATACAAGATAGTCGCACTCCTTTGTCGCTTTTCAACATTGAAATAAAATGTTTCTCTTATATTGCTATCAGAAATTATTATTGTATTGCTATTGAAACCACAAACTGTAAATTCATTTTCAGATAAGTATAAATCTACTAATTCTTCTCCTTGGTAAAGTTTTGCAAAATTTTTACCAACAACAACGATATTTTCACCGACTAAAATAATATTATCTATTTCATAGTCTAAGTCTAAAGTCTTATCTTTGGTAATAATTGTCGAAAACCTTGTTTTAATATCTTTCAATAACAGGAATCCACCAGTATTCTTAACTATTAATTTATTAGAGAATAATTGCGTTTTTTCAAACCCATCACCACTCTTTATGAAATTAACAACTTCATTTTGGTAAATTACAGATACAATAATATCTTCTTCGTAATTATTAACACTATAAACGAAACCATCGAACATGAAATCCAGTTTAACTTCTGTTTCAGATATTCCAATCATTGTATTTTTAAGAGGATTAGGTGAACTTAAAAACCTATTATTTCCAGTAACTTTTAATTCAATATTCTCCTTAAGGTCCTTTATATTTATATGAGATAAGAGATTTTTTTCAGAATCGAAATCAGAATCAGTAAAGTAAACAAGATCATTGAGAACTCAGAAATTATTTATTCATTGCCCATCCTCGAATGATTTCAAAGTTATTCTTTTTCCTAAATTGTTATTATTTTTGAAAAACATAATACCTCCTATTTCAAATAATTATACCTTTTATTATTGTGCAAATAAAAAAAGTTCCGTTCGGAACTTTTCTAATTATTCAATATCTTTTAATCAACTAAATGTTCTAGTAACGGCTTGGTTTCATCCACGAATATTTTTCGCAGCTTCTGCTCTTGTGGCAATTGGGAACAATGTGAAATCTTCAACATAATTTTTTTTGATTTCTTCTACACTTTCTCAATAACCGACAGCAAGACCAGCTAAGTAAGCCGCTCCCATAGCCGTAGTTTCTACGTTTGTAGGTTTAATAACATTGGCTTGTGAAATATCAGCTTGGAATTGCATCATGAATTTATTTTGTGATGCTCCTCCATCCACTTTAATTGAAGAGAATGGTTTTTTCACATCTTTAGCCATTGCTGATAACACATCATTGGCTTGGTATGCAATCGCTTCAAGTGTAGCTCTAACGATATGTTCACGTTTAGTACCACGGTCAAGGCCGAAAATTGCCCCTCTTGAATATGAATCCCAATAAGGAGAACCCAAACCAGTGAATGATGGTACAACATAAACTCTTCGATCATCATTAACTTGTCCAGCATATCACTCTGTTTCCAAAGCATTGTAAATGATTCTTAAGTTATCTCTTAATCATTGGACAGCTGCTCCAGCCATCATTACAGAACCTTCCAACGCATATGTGATTTTCCCATCATATGCAGCAGCTACAGTTGTTAATAATCCATGTGATGAAAACACTCTTTCATCACCTGTATTCATTAATATGAAACAACCAGTTCCATATGTAATTTTAGATTCTCCAACATTAAGACACAATTGCCCGAATAAAGCCCCTTGTTGATCTCCAATTGAAGAAGCGATTTTAATAGTTGTTTTATCTGCCCTAGAAATTAATCCAGGATACGTTTCTCCATAAACTTCAGAACACGATTTAATTTCTGGAAGCATATTTCTTGGCACACCGAACAATTCCAATAATTCATCATCTCAATCATTCGTATGAATGTTATAGAAAAGTGTTCTTTGGGCATTAGTATGGTCGGTTACAAATTCCTTACCACCAGTTAATCTATAAATTAATCATGTGTTAACAGTACCAAACATTAACTTACCATCATTCGCAAGTTCTCTAGCACCTTTAACATTGTCTAAAATTCATTTAACTTTTGTTCCTGAAAAGTAAGGATTTATAATTAAACCTGTTTTATTTCTAACCATATCAACAGTTTTTCCATCCATTGATTCACACCATTCAGATGTTCTTAAATCTTGTCAAACAATAGCATTATAAATTGTTAAACCTGTTTCTTTGTTTCAAACAACGGCTGTTTCTCGTTGATTTGTAATTCCTATCGCTTCAATTTGTTCACCTTTTATACCACTCTTATTTAGAACTTGAACAAAAGCTCCCCTTTGAGTGTTTCAAATTTCGATAGCATCATGTTCAACTCAACCTTCTTGTGGGAAGTATTGTGTAAATTCACTTTGATCAACAGCTACAATATTACCTTTTTTGTCAGTTATAAGTGCTCTAGCTGAAGTAGTACCTTCATCTAAAGTAATAATATATTTTTCCATATTGCCTCCTTGTGGCTATTAGATTTTCAATATTAAACTAATGGTATGACAGCTTTCTCAATCGGATTTCAATCAGTTTTTTTCTCCAATTTTCCAGCTGTTTCTTCAACTAGTCCAATAACATAATCTGCAATAGCAGGTGCTGATGCAATAGCAGGTGATTTCATTCCAGCTACATTTATAAAGTTTTTATCTCCACTAGCGTGCTTAATTCAAAAATCATCCATTGTTGGTTCTATTGGACGTGACCCAGAATAAGTCATACATGTTTTATTCATATTAATACTTGGTATTAATTTTTTACCAATATTACCAATGTATTCAAATTGTTCTGCAGTTACGAGACGAGTTTCATCTTTGGCCACACCGCTAACAGCAGTTGGACCAACCATTACATGACCTGATAGCATTGGCGCAACAATCACACCTTTACCGTGGATTGTAGGCATCATGAAAACCACTGAGTTAACGATTCCAGCTTCTGTTTTTTCCAATATTCTATATTCACCACGTTTAGTAGTTAAGTTGAAGTCAGGGTACCCCGCTTTTGCTGAAAGGATATCAGCATAATGTCCAGCAGCATTGATTACATATGTTGCTGAAATAATTTCCCCTTTTGAAGTTTCAATCTCATATAGATCTCCAACTTTATTTATATCAATAACTTTAGAATTTACTTTTAAATCCACTCCATTATGAATGGCATTGGTGAATAAAACTTTCGTTAGTTCAAAAGCATCAATGGCAATTGAGCTATTACATACCAAGGCACCAATAGCATCAGGAGAAATATTAGGTTCCCTTTTTCTTAGTTCCTCAGCGTCAATAATTTCCATTTCTTTAGCTTCTAATCCATTAATCAGACCACGTTCATATAGCATATGTGCATGATCCATTTCCTCTTTATTGAAAGCAACAATTGTTGAATCAATTCTTAAGTGAGGAAATTCCATATCTCTTAATCAATCTTCATATCTAATTTTACCAAGTACATTAAGTTTGGCATTCAATCTGCCCGGTGTAGGATCAAATCCCCCATGCACTAATCCAGAATTACCTGCACTAGTTTCCATAGCAACCCTAGCGTTTGCTTCCAGAACAACAACTTTTTTATTATATTGTCCCAATTCCCCCTAGCGATGGAAGCTCCAATCATTCCACCACCAATTACACAAATATCATAGTTTTGTTTCATAATTTTTTCTCGTTTTCTTAAGTATTACTTATTTAAAATGCTAGGAATAAAGCTCCTGCAATTATTCCCGCTGCCATTGGTGCAGCTACCGGAATTCATGAATAACCTCAATCAGATTTTCCTTTACCTGAAATAGGTGCCAACATGTGTACAATTCTCGGTCCTAAATCCCTTACAGGGTTAATAGCATATCCAGTTGTGCCACCAAGTGATAAACCAATAGCTATAATAACTATTGCTACTGCAACTGGCCCAAAAATAGCACCTTCCATTTTACTTTGCCCTAATGAAAGTATTGCAAATACTAAAACCATAGTTCCTACAAATTCCATACCAAAGTTGAATCATGTAGATTTAGTTGTAGGCCCAGTTGAGTGCATAGCTAAAACATTAGATGTAGCAAATTCGTCATTTCCAAATAATGTCATTTGTATATGTTTATAGTATAGTAAGTCAATAATGATTTGACCTAACATAGCCCCAATTAGTTGTAATGCTAAAACACCAATAAACAATCCGGCAGCTCCTGCTCCAGATCCGCTTGTAAGTTGTGTTAACACATCTCCTTTGCTTGATATCACTGCCCCAATCATAACTGCAGGATTTAATCATCCAGCTCCGTTAAGTGCTCCTGAAATTAGAGCTGCAGTAAATACTGCAAATCCTCATCCAAAAGTTATTGCTAGTCACCCTGCGTTGTTACCCTTGGTTCCTTTAAGGACAACATTGGCAACAATACCATTACCTAAAATAATAAGTAGCATCGTCCCAAATAGTTCAGTTAATAATAATGCTGTTAAGTTCATAAAAATCTCCTAACGTGTAAATCTCTTACACCTATATTTAACCATATTAAAAAATCTTTTCTCGCTTTTTCTGGAAATTATTCCAAAATGGAACCTTTTTATTAAATATTTTTCCATTGTATCAGAAAGAGATTTATATTATTGTTTTTTCACTCTTATTATTATATTCCTTGTAATTAATCTTTTCTTATGGAAATAAAAAAATAAGCCGAAGCTTATTAGTTTTTATTATTTGTTTTGGATTGCTTCAATTCCAGGTAAAGCTTTACCTTCCATGTATTGTAATGAAGCTCCTCCACCTGTTGAGATTCATGAGAAATCATCTTTGAATCCTAATTTAATAGCAGCAGCAGCTGAGTCCCCTCCACCGATTAAAGTGAAAGCATTATCTAATTTAGCAGCTGATTCACAAACTGCAACTGTACCAGCTTTGAAGTTTTCAAATTCTGAAACTCCCATTGGTCCATTTCAAACAACTGTTTTAGCTCCAGCTAATTCTTTTTGGAATAATTCAATTGTTTTAGGTCCAATATCTAATCCCATTAATCCTTCTGGTACGTCTAATCCACAGAAAGTTGGTTCAACGTCTGCGAATGTAGGTGCACATGCTGAATCAATTGGTAAAATAATTTTTCCGTTTGCTTTTTCTAAGTATTCTTTAGCTAATTCAACTTTATCAGCTTCTAACAATGAAGATCCGATTTCGTGTCCTAAAGCTTTCATGAAAGTATATGTCATACCCCCACCAACTAAGATTTTGTCAACTTTGTTTAATAAGTGGTCAATAACTCCGATTTTATCTGAAACTTTTGCTCCACCTAAAATTGCTACGAATGGACGTTCAGGGGCGTCAATTCCTTTTCCTAAGTTTTCGATTTCTGATTGAACTAAGAATCCTAAAACTGATTCTGAAATGTTTTCTGAAATTCCTACGTTTGATGCGTGTGCACGGTGTGCTGTACCAAATGCGTCATTTACGAATACATCACCTAATGATGCTCAGTATTTTCCTAATTCAGGATCGTTTTTAGATTCAGCTTTAACAACTTCTCCATCTTTAACATCTTCGAAACGTGTATTTTCGAATAATAATACTTCACCTTCGTTTAAAGCATCGATAGCAGCTTCTAATTCAGTACCTCTTGTTTGAGCTACGAATTTAACTGTTTGTCCTAAAACTTCTTCTAATCTTTTTGCAACTGGTGCTAATGATTTAGTAGCTTTATCTTCTTCAGCTTTAATTCTTGATAAGTGTGAGAATAATACAACTTTAGCTCCGTTTGAAACTAAGTGTTTAATTGTTGGTAATGCAGCTTGGATACGGTTGTCATCTGTAATAACTCCATCTTTTAATGGAACGTTGAAATCAACACGAACTAAAACTTTTTTACCATTAACTTCAATATCGTTTAAAGTTTTCTTTTGGTTATAATTCATCTTTTTTTTCCTCATTTTTCTCTCTTTTATATCTTTATTATTTTAACTCATTTAAAAAAGTTTTTCCAAATAAATGGAAATAAAAAAATAGTTCCGAAGAACTATTATTTTTATTATTGGAATTTTTTTAAAATTATAATCCCATGAAGTACATAGTTGTTCTAACTAATTGAGAAACGTATGAACTTTCGTTGTCGTATCATGAGTTAACTTTAACCATTTGTGTTCCATCAGCTTTAGTAATAACTTTAGTTAATGTTGCATCAAAGATTGAACCGAATGATGATCCGATTGTGTCTCCTGAAACGATTGGTTGATCACAGTATTTAATTGCTTGTTTTAAGTCAGCATCTGCTTCGATAGCATTTTTCATTGTTGAGTTAATTAATTCAACTGATAATCCTGTTTTTTCGAATTCAACTGTTAAGTCAGTAATTGATCCTGTAATTGTTGGAACACGTAATGCTGCTCCATCTAATTTACCTGCTAATTGAGGTAATACTAAAGAAACTGCTACAGCTGCTCCAGTTGTTGAAGGAATAATGTTTCATGCTGCTGCACGTCCACGACGTAAATCAGCGTGAGGTAAGTCTAATAATTTTTGGTCGTTTGTTACAGCGTGAACTGTTGTCATTAAACCAGTTTTGATTGTGAAGTTTTCATCTAAAATTTTAGCCATTGGTGCTAAACAGTTAGTTGTACATGAAGCTCCTGAAATAATTGTATCTTCAGCTGTTAATTCTTTGTGGTTAACTCCGAAAACAACAGTTTTTAAATCACCTTTAGCTGGTGCTGAAATAACTACTTTTTTAGCTCCTGCTTCGATGTGTGCTTGAGAAGCTTCTTTTGATACGTAGAATCCTGTTGATTCAACTACTAAGTCAATGTTTAATTCTCCTCATGGTAAGTCTTTAGCATTTCTTTCAGCAAAGATTTTGATTTCTTTACCTGAAACGATAATTGAGTTTTCAGTATATGAAATTTCACCTTCGTGGAATTTACCTTGTGCTGAATCAAATTCTAATAAGTAAGCTAAAGTTTTTGTATCAGTTAAATCGTTAACTGCAACAATATCTACACCTTTTTCAAATAATTGTCTAAATGTTAGACGTCCGATTCTTCCGAATCCGTTAATTGCAACTTTTTTTGCCATATATTTTTCTCTCCTTATTATATATATGCTTTAATTTTACTACTTTTTAATAAAAAAAGACAATACCATTAAATAATTTAAATTAATTAAACTATTTTCTATGGTTATTGCCTTTTAATTCGAATGCAACTGATAATCCTTTTATACGTTCAATGAAACGTTTTCTTTTAATTTTCTCAATATTACTATTATCATTTTTAACTGAATAATTATCAGCTAATTCCTCCATTGAGAAATTAGATGTGAAGAATGTGATTTTCTTATGTTCCATTCTATAGTTTAAGATCGTGAATAAAAAGTCATCACGAGTTCAGTTGGAAACAATTTCTCCTCCAATGTCATCTAAAAACAAAACATCTGCATGTTTTAAGTTTTTGACGATACTATTTTGTTTCATCTTCTTCGGATCATTTCATGAATCTTTTACTGAATTAATTAAATCCCCAACATTTGAGAATGCCACCTTATGTTTTTTAAATGCTGCATGATTTGCTAAAACTTTTATTAAAGTAGTTTTCCCAACTCCAGGTTCTCCAAATAAATAAAGCCCTTTACCATAACCTTCTTGAAGACGTGTCAAAGCATCAATTAAAAATGTTTTACGTTGTTTAATTTCTTCTTCAGTAAAAATATCTGCATTGTTTTCGATATCTTTTAAGTAATCTCCAGCTGTAAAATCAAATCCATCCACATCATAATCTGTATAAATGAAATGAGATTTGATTTCGAAGTTCTTATTTTCTGTCAATCAATGTGCGCATTTTTTCAAAGATACATAAAAACGATCGTTTTCAAAACGTAAAGATTTTTCATAACCTCTAGTTTCTTGTTTACATGAAGAAAGTGGACCAGGCCCACATTCAATATATTTAGTTACAAAATCTTCTAGAACAGGACCACTATTTAATAGGATTGAGTCTGTAATTTCAAACTCCGCTATTAGTTTATTTATAACTTTGTTGTCTTTAAATTTATTTAAACTAATTGTGTAATCCATAAAGTTTCTCCTATAATTCTTCTGCTATTGCTAATATTTTATCATTTGTTAAATCATCTTCTGAATATTTATCAAAATCAAATTTTTCAAATTCAATCTGTTCGTTTGTTTCTTTGTTATTTTTTCTAACAAAGTGTTTTGAAATCTTTTCACGTTTCTGTTTTTTATTATTGTTTACTTGTCTTAAATATATCATCACTTCTTCAGCGGTAGTAAGTCCATCTTCAACAATTGACTCAGCAATTTTTCTTATATAGTTAATTACAACTTTCTCATCGTTTTTGTAATATGAGTATTCCATAAGACAGTTTAACATCCCTGTTGTAATATTGAATTCATCAACGATTTCTCTTAAAGATTTTTTCAATGTGAAACTTGCAACTTCATTTGTAAGCATTTCATAATAAGTTTCACATTCAAATGAATTCATTTCATAAATTTTCTTAATACCCGTATCAGTTAAGTCTTTTTTAACGGCTTTTTTTGATTCTGTAATAACTTTTAGCAATTCAGTTTCGATAACATTATTTTTAATATCATTTGTTACTTTATCATATGCTTTTGAAATTAATTCAGCCATTTGAGTTTCAGTAAGTGTTTTCACACTCAATATAGAGTTCAAAATTTTTCTTGTATTCATGTCTTCTAGATCTAATGATAATTCTCTATTGTTTAATTCTTGTTTAAAGATATCTACGTTCATAATTTTTTCAAATAATTGAGAATCTCTTTTAGTTATATTATTTATTTCATCATCGTTTTCAGATGCATATGTCCCATATGTTTTAAAGTCATCTATAAATATCTCAGAAAAGTCTGCAGTAACATCTTCAAATTCATCATCGTTGTTTGCGACTCTATTTTTATAAATGAATTTTGTAGCTTCATAATTTTCTTCGCCCAATTTTGCCATCAATGTTCTGTTAAAAACATCATTGTTAAAAAAGGTTAAAGGATCTAGTGGTGCAAATACATTAAACATACGGTTTTCAGTTTTCTTAGATATTAAAGTTTTTACTAATTTTAAGGCTTCTAACTTTTTCAAATTTTTTTCTAGTTGTTTTTCAGTCGAAGCTGTTAAACAAATTAATCTACTTATTTGAAATGTTGGTCCATTCATTTTTTGAGTTAATTCAGATTCTTGAATTAACGTTAAATATAATCCCATTGCAGATGATCCAATAATTGGTTGGTATAAATTTATTAAGATAGATCTATCGAGTCCACCAATTCTTTCAGTCACATTAATGTTATATTTACAATTTGAAAAACTCATAAACGTACCTCCTTGACTTATAAATAATATTCTAAAAATTCCCGTTTTTTGTAAAAAAAATAAAGTTTATTTATTATACATTTGAATATAAAAAACAAACCTATGTTTTCCAAAGGTTTGTCATAGTTTTCCACATTTCCACATTGACTATTTTTGACAATTTGGACAGTAGTAAGTTCCTCTTCCATTAACAAATATTTTCTCAATAGTTGTGTTGCAATTTGGACAAGGTTGCCCAACTTTTGTATGAACTTTTAGATAATCTTGAAAACTTCCTCTAACTCCAGCTTGAGATTCAAAAGAGTGGATTGAAGTTCCCCCCTTTTCAGTAGCTAAAGTCAAGATTCTATCGGAACTTTCAATTAAGTTTGTACATTGTTCTAGACTCAATTCATTAGAAACTGTTTCGGGATGAATTTTTGCATCGAACAAAACTTCATTAACATAGATATTACCTAGTCCAGCTATTATATTTTGGTCTAATAAGAGTGTTTTAATAGCTTTACGGCTACGAATAGTCTTAGAGTGTAGATATTCACCACTTACTTGGTTATTCATCGGAATTGGACCTAATTTTGCAAGTGAAGAATTTGTGATATAGTCTTCTTTTTTATACATCTCTAGAGTACCGAATTTACGCGTATCATAATATCTCATCATCATTCCATCATCGAGTTTGAATTGTGCTTCAAGATGCTTTTCAGGATAAGAATAAAGATCTGGTTTTTCAATCATTCATTTACCTTCCATACGAAGGTGTGAAATCATTACATAGTCTTCTAATTTAATCAAAAGATACTTAGCAACATTAGTTACTTCAACAATCTTTTGACCCTTAACTAAGTTTTTCATTTCTTCGATTGAAGGAGTTTTTAATAACTTAGTATAAAAAATATTAAATTCTTCTATAACTTTTCCTTTAACTTGTTTATTTAATATTCTACCAACGGTAGTGACTTCTGGTAATTCAGGCATATTTCCTCCTATTTAAGTTCAAATCAGTTGGCTCCACTTGCTTGTGAAACCTCTAATTCTACTTTGATATCTTCTTTTATATCTAATAAATCAAACATATCTTTCAATGCATTTTGCATTTCATTTTTAATAATTTCAACAACTTTTTTTTCTTCTTCATTGACTATTTCAAATATTATCTCATCGTGAATTTGGGCAATCATTTTACTTTCAATATTTTTGTCTTTAAAAATATTGAAAATATTTATCATAGCAACTTTTAAAACATCAGCAGCTGTTCCTTGGATCGGCATATTAACAGCTACCCTTTCTCCAAATTGTCTTAATTGATAATTAGTTGATTTCAATTCATCAATATTACGACGACGATTTGCTAAAGTAAGAGCATAACCATGTTCTTTTGCAAACTCAATTTCTTCTTCTTTAAATTTAGCGATTCCCGGGAATGATTCATAGTACGAAGCAATATATTGCTTAGCTTCCGGAATAGAAATTTTTAAATCATTAGCTAAACCGAAATCACTTAAACCGTAAATAATTCCAAAGTTAAAAACTTTAGCAACCCTTCTTTGATCGTCTGTGATTTGCTCATCTGGTGCTAATCCAAAAATCTTTCTAGCAGCTTCAGCATGAACATCTCGATTGTTTTCGAAAATCTCAATAAGAGTTTCTTCACATCCCATTTGAGCCAATACTCTTAATTCGATTTGAGAGTAATCAAAGCTGTAGAATTTACGATCATCTTTGGTAATGAAAATCTTACGAACTTCTTTTTGATCTTTATCATGAACAGAGATATTCTGAACGTTTGGCTCGGAACTACTCAATCTTCCTGTATTTGTTAAAGTTTGGTTAAAAATTGTATGAACTTTACCATCTTCAAAGATGTATTTTTCAAACCCTCTTAAATATGTTGAGTATAATTTTGAGAACTTACGGTGTTTTAATAAAAGTTCAATTATTTCATGTTGACCAAATAACTTTTCTAGAACTTCTTTGCCTGTTGAACCCTTTCCAAGATTTGGTAATCCAAGGGTTGTGAAAAGTAATTCTTGGATTTGTTTTGGAGAAGCAAAATTGAAATTGTCTTCAATTTTACCAATAAGGATTTGGCGCATTTCATCTTCTAGTTCATTAATCTTATTTAAGATATTTAAAGTTTGTGTTTTTAACTCTTTACGATCAATTGATACACCAGCTTGTTCCATTTCAAATAAAACTTTTGCGAAAGGTAAATCAATTTTTTCATAAAGTGGAAGTTGATCAGTTGCTTCAAGTGCTTTGATTAATTCTTCTTTAACTTTAGTCATAAATCACGCTTTTTTAGTGATAAATTCCGCTTTAGCATTAATTTCTATATTCCCTGTTTTTTTAACACCTTTACCAAAAATATATTCGTCATCAACAATGTTTAGATCTGGTGAGATCATTCTGATATGGTTACTGAAAGTAGATTTAATATTTGAATCAAGAGTATATGAAGCTATCATCATATCAAAATCAAAAGAATCATAATCATATTCAAATCCAGCATTCTTGATTAATGAAACAGTCTTCTTGATATCATAAGTTGATTTTTTCAAATCTTTATTTTTGAAAAAATCATTTAAGCTTTGATCAAATTCAACTGCTGGTTCGACATCAAAAATTGTCAGCTGTTTTTCTTCAGTTGAAAAATCTAAATAGTAATTACCTTTTTCATTACTAATGGCAATTCCTGTAATTTTAGCTGTGTGATAGTTATCTTCTAAAGTTTGGATAAAAACTGAGTTTTGACCACATTCATATTCACTTGATCATTTATCAAGAATTGTAAAATTGTGTTTTTCATCATTATTAATATTTTCTGCACGATTTGTTAGACGCTTTACTAATGTATACATTTCATAATTAGTTAAGAATTCTGCAAGAGGTTCAATTGAAAGATTTAATTTTCTAAATTCTAAATTATCAATGTGAATATCTGTAGCGATTGTAGCAATTTCTTTACATAAGAATGCAGAATCTTTATCAGCTTCTAATTTCTCTTTTAACTTCCCTTTAATTTGGTCAATGTTTTCGTAAATTCCTTCAATAGAATTATATTCAGTAATTAATTTAATGGCTGTTTTTTCACCAACTCCAGCAACACCTTTAAGGTTATCTGATGGATCACCCATTAATCCTTTTAAATCCACAACTTGATTTGGTGCAACTTGTCATTTTTCAAACAATTCTTCTACACCAAATTCCTTCATATCACTTGTTCCTGAAACAGGAATCAAAACTTTAGTACGATCAGAAATTAATTGGAACATATCCTTATCACTTGTTAAGATTTCTACATCATATTCATCCATATCTTTTTCAATTAAAGTAGAAAGTGAACCAATTATGTCGTCAGCCTCTATATTATCTAATTCATATCAAGAAATGTTTGCAGAATCCAAAAATTCTCTTACCAATGGAAATTGAGTTACTAACTCTGGTGGAGTTGTACTTCTTCCGGCTTTGTAATCTGGTAATTTATCATGTCTAAATGTTTTTTTACCTTTATCGAAAGCTACTTTTACATCATAATAATCTCGATTATTCAATAAAGAAGTTACCATGTTGGCAAATGAATAAACTGCATTAGTAGGAACTCCTGCTGATGTAGTTAAAATGTTTCCTGTATATGCACTTGCGAAGTATGCTCTAAATATTAATGAGTTACCATCAATTAATAATATTTTTTTATTTGCCATGTTTTTTCCTCTTTTATTTTCTTATAATCTTTGTAATTTTATTAAGTGTTCCATTCACTTTTCCATTGTATTGGTCAGTTCTAACGTCCAGGGCTAAAATAGAGCCTATTTGAATATCATATTTCACATTTTCAAAAGTTCTAGAGAATACAGTAATATCAATTTCATCTGTATCATCAATTAAAGTCATGAAGGCCATTTCTTTACCAGTCTTGTCTTTCTTTACTCTGATAGAGTCAATCACCCCTATCAATAACAAGTTCCCTAAGTTATGTTTAGCTTTTATAATATCAGTCGGTCTTAAAGTTGAGTTCTCAATTTTAACCTTTGTCAACGGATGTCCTGTTAAGTAGAAACCAAAAATTTCTTTCTCATATTCTGCAACAATTTCATCATCTAAAACACTTTCTTCAATTAATGGGAACATTAATGGATCTAACTTTTCAACATTTTGATTAAATTCTGCAAATGACATAATCAAATCAATATTATCAATTAATGTTTGGCGATTGTATCCAAAGCTGTTGAATGCCCCCGCCTTCGCCAATGACATAAATGTATTTTTATTTAAACCATTTTTACTCATTCTTGTAACGAATGCGAAAATGTTTTCAAAAGCTGTTTTGTCTTCTTCATACAATATTCTTAATTTACTTATAAATTCTTGTCCAATCCCTTTAATTAAAGTTAGAGGCATAAAGACATTCCCTTTTGTTCCTATATAACCATAATTAACATTCTTAACACTTGGTATTTTAACCTTCACCCCATATTGAGCAATTTCTTTTAGGTATTGAGATGTTTTAACACCATTACCTAAAACTCCGTTAAGTAATGAGCAATAAAATTCTTCGGTAAAGTTAGTTTTAAAATATGCTAATCAATAACTTATATATGAATAAGCTATTGAGTGAGACTTATTAAATCCATATGAAGCGAACTTATCAATTCACGTTCAAATTTCGACAGCTTTAGCTTGAGAATACCCATTTGCTAGTGCCCCTTGAATAAATTCTTTTTGAACAGAATCCATATATTCATGATTCTTTTTCCCCATAGCTCTTCTTACAATATCAGCCTTGGCCAATGTGAAATTAGCTACACTTTGCAAAATTTGAATTACCTGTTCTTGATAAACAATAATTCCATATGTTGGGTTTAAAATATCTGCTAGCGCTGGATCAATCAGGTGTTTTTTAGAATATGAATTTTTACGTTCAATATATTCTGGAATGAATTCTTGTGGTCCTGGTCTATATAGTGCAGAAGCTGCTGAAATATCTTCTATTGAGTTTACTTTCATTCTTCTAACAACATTAGTCATCCCTCTCGATTCAAGTTGGAATATTCCAGAAGTATCTCCACGTCTTAATGTTTCATAAGTTCTTTTGTCATCTAATGGAATTTTATTTAATGAAACATTAATTTTTCTAGTTCTGTAAATAGCTTTGCGAATCTCTTGTAGTGTTGTTAAGTTTCTTAGACCAAGTAAGTCCATTTTAATCAGTCCAAGTTCTTCTAGGTGATTCATATCAAATTGTGTTTGATAAATTCCGTTATAACCAACTTTAATAGGTAAAACATCTCTCAAATCATCATCAGATAAAACAACCCCGGCAGCATGTGTACCAGTTTGTCTAGGAAGTCCGACAAGCTTTTTAGCCACAATGAAAATTTCCTCATATTGTTCAGAATATTCTTTAAGTTTTGGCGAAGCATTGATTGCCCCTTCAAAATCATTTAGATTCTCAAAATTAATGTTTCTCGTAATCGCATTAACGATATCCATTTCAATTCCATAGACTCTTGCAACATCTCTAATTGCAGATTTAACTCCAATTGACTGATAAGTCACAATTGTTGAAACATTAAATACTCCATATTTTTCAAATAGGTATTCAATAACTTCTTCACGACGATCATCTTGAAAATCAATATCAATATCTGGCATTGTCACACGTTCAGGATTTAAGAAACGTTCGAAAAGTAAATTATATTCGATAGGATCCACTTCAGTAATTCTTAACAAGAAAGCCACAAGTGAACCAGCCGCACTACCACGACCAGGGCCAACTAAAATACCTTGATCTTTTGCGTATTTAACATAATCTCAAACAACTAAAAAGTAGTCTTCAAATTTCATCGCTTTAATAACGCTCAACTCATAATTAAGTCTTTCAACATAATTATCAGGAACATTTTTACGCTTAACATTTTGGAAATACTTTTCCAAAGATTCGAAACACAACTTTTCTAAAAAGTTATAACTAGGAATTCCATGTGGTGTCACAAACTCAATTAAGTGTCGTTGATTATTTTCAAAAAGTTCAAACTTAATATCTTGTGAAATTTTATCTACCAACTCTTGATGTTTTTCAAAATTTTCTAGATTCTCATCTTGGGGATAGTTAGCTTGTTTTACTTGTCCGATTTCAGATTCTAGTAAATTATTTTTGATTGCATTTAAAATAACGTAATCTGTATAATCAGAAGCTTTAAAATAGCAAATTCTATCAAAAAATATTCCTTGTTCAGAGACATTTATCACTTCTACATCTGATATCTCAACTTCAAAATTAGTTAAGATAATAAGATTGTTATCAACTAGTTTTATAACTTCAGCAATAATTTCGTCTTCATCATGATCAACACCATTCATCATTCATGAAGATAAATGGTTAATTGTTTTGAAACCTATTTGGTTTTTAGGATATAAATTTATGATCCCTTGTTTCAACTCGATGCTCAATCCAATAATCGGTTTAATGTTTGCAGCTTTTGCTTTCTTAATAAATTCAGCAACTCCAAACATAGTTTTATTTTCGCTGTAGAATAAAACATCAAAATTATTTGCTTTTGCGAAGGAAATATAATCATCTATCTTAATAAATGATTCTTGAAAATTATAGGCACTTCGTACATTAAATTGTGGTGAATAACTCATTTTATTTCCTCCTTTTTAAACAACAAAATAACGGAGACCGTTATTATGCTTCTTCTGTTTTTTCTACTTTAACTTCTTTTTCAACTTTGATGAAATCCCCATCTTTGAATAAGTATTCAGTGATGTAATTTTCAACTGTGTAATCTAATAATTCTTCTCACATAATAGCTTCTTCTTGAGCTTCAGCCATTCATTTTTTAGGTTTTGTTACAGGTTGTTTAGGAACAAACATAGAACAAACATCATCAAATGGTAAGATTGATGTTTCATAAGTTCCAATAAATTTTGAAATTTCAATAATTTCTTCTTTATCAAATGTTAATAAAGGTCTTAAAATTGATAATTCACTAACTGTATTAATTACATTGATTGAATCAATTGTTTGTGAAGCAACTTGTCCAAGGCTTTCTCCAGTTACTAATCCTTTAGCGTCGATTTTTCTTGCTAATTGATTTGCAATTCTCATAAACATTCTTCTCATAATTGTAATCTTATAACTCTCTTCAGGCATATGATTTAATTCGTTTAATAGCATTGCAAAATCACATACATATAATCTGAACATATTTTGGTTATATTTAGCTGTTTTTTTAGCTAAAGCAAAAACTTTATCAAGAGCTTCTGGAGTTGTATGAGGCGGTGTCATGAAGTGAATGAAGTCAACTTGCATACCACGTTTCATTGTTAAGAATGAAGCAACTGGCGAATCGATACCTCCACTTAATAATGAAAGTGCTTTTCCTGAAACTCCAACTGGTAATCCTTTTAATGCAACTCTACGAGAATCGAAAACGTCAACGTGATCTTTTTTAACTACGATTTCAATTTTTAAATCTGGATTTTTAACATCAACAATAAGATCTTTCATTTCTCTTAAAATTACTGGTGCGAATTCTTTTTTCATTTCAGCAGATGTCATTTCAAAAGACTTGTCTTTTCTTTTAACATCTAATTTAAAACGTTTTTTATCTGAAGCTTTAGCAATTTTTAAACAAGCAGCTAAAATTGCTTCAGGATTTTTTTCAGTTTTCTCAACAACTGATAAAGAGTAAATTCCAAAAACTGTTTGCAATTCTGCAATCACAGTTTCAACAAATTCTTCTTTAACCTCTAGCATCAATGAGTTGTTATCCTTTGTATAAACAACATGTTCTTTATATGGTTTTAATTTAAATTTAATGTTTTGGATTAACTTAGCAATAAAGTGACTTCTATTGTTTCCTTTTAATGTTAATTCTCCGTACCTTACTAATATGTTTTTCATGTTTTTTCCTCTTATCTATCTTACTGATAGTTATTCTTAATTTCTTTTAATATGCTTGTAGTTTTGCTCAATGCCTCTTTAACATTTTTACTTTCATATATTTGTAATATATCAATTAATGATTGTTCAACTTTGCTATCGTTTGTTGAATATCTTTCAAGATACACAATTGCTTTTTGAGTTAGAACTTCCAATAATAAAGCATCAAAAATCTCATCTTTAATTTTCAATGCTTTAACTAAGTAACTATCAAGTATTTCTAATGCACTTGTATAGTTTTCTGGCATTACCATTTTTTGACGATATAAATCATCTTCACTAGCCCTATTAATAACTTTATAAATCTCATTAATACGAGTTTTAAATTTGTATAAATCAGGAATTCTTTGATTCTTGATTAAGATAGCTTCAGATGTTGAAACAGCATTTCTGATGTCACTTATTTTAGAATCAATATTTTCCATAACATTTTTCTTAGTTCTTAATGTTTTGGTAATTCTTCTCAACTCTTCATAATACTCAATTAAATAATTTAAGTAATTATTAAGTAAATCTTTAATTTTATAAATATCTAATTTACCACCACGCTCATTGGTTTTTTTGATACTTGTATATAATTCTTTAAATTGAGCATTCAAGGTCATTACTTTAGATGACATTTGTTCGTGGATTATTCTAGCCCTTTGAACATCTTGACCCAATTCTGAAGTAAAGTTAATAACATCTCCAACTGCTCGATAATCTATTTGTAGTCTTGAAAATAAATTTGCAAGATCATCAAGATTATTAGTCATGAATTTCTTAATTTCATTTTCATATTTAACATCGACTTCAAAGTTGGTAATAACCATTTCTAAATCCGCTAAATATTCAACTGCTGTTGAATATTTGAAATTGCTTATATTTAGAACAATTTGATCGCGATATTTTTCATAATGTTCCTTTAACATTTCATACTTTTGAATTTTATTTAAACGTTCTTCATCGGTCAAATTAATTTCAAGAAAGTGAGCTTTTAAACCTTCTAATTTTTCAACTGCTACAACATTTAGATAATCATCTGCTCGATAAATGAAATCTAAGAATCCAGCAAACCCTTTTAAGTATTTGAATAACGCATTAACAATTTGCATTGAAGCTGAAAAATCACCCTTAATAACATTCTTATCAAATAAACGATGCATTTTCTCAATGTCATTATTTCTTTTTCTTATCTCTTGTTGATCGAACTTTAATCTCGGATTTTCTAACATTCCAGACATTTCTCGCTGAATTTTATTAAACTCCTGTCTTAAAAGAATTTTAGCATCCTTATGAATTGCTTCCATTTCCATGAAAGCATCAGTTTCAGCAATTGCATCATAAAATGAACTTATTGTCATTTTTAAATCTTCACTAGCTCTCTTAACTTTTAATAAGTTTGAAAAAGTTGGCTTACGGTTTTTCTTGTTAGCGAATACTTGTTTAATAACTTCAATTTGTTTTGGAACATTTCTTTCCATTTCGACAAAGTAGTTAACTTTTCATACATCTAAAGCATTTTTCAAGGCTGGGTTAATATTATTTCTATTGATGTTAGACAATCTATTTAAACGCGACTGTAAAGAGTTTCTTGCGATGATATCAATACTACGATATCCTTCCATTGCATGTCTAATAATATGTTTGTATATAACCAACATCGCAAAGGAAATCAGCAAAGCGATTAGAGCGATTAAAAATATTACAATCCCTCAAATATTAGAAGGTGCTAATTTACCAGTAATGTCTCAAGCTAAAAACATCAAATCAACACCTTTCTATAAGCTTTTGCCACTTTAAATTATATCAAAAATACCTTATTAACTTAAACCTGTTGCACCAATAATAAAATAAGTTATAATAATAGAGTTATTTACAGATATTCTGCATATAGTTATGTATTAAAAGCTGTCTATTATTTAAAGTTAAGAGTAACTC
Organism: Tullyiplasma multilocale ATCC 49900; assembly: GCF_000483165.1. Taxonomy (GTDB): domain Bacteria; phylum Bacillota_I; class Bacilli_A; order Mycoplasmatales; family Mycoplasmataceae; genus Tullyiplasma; species Tullyiplasma multilocale. The sequence continues at coordinate 97,778 of NZ_AXXW01000005.1, forward strand.
TTGGCAGTAAGAGCGAATAAATAGACTGGTTAGTATAGGAACTATTCAAATATTTTTAATTGACACGAAAAATTATATAAAAGGAGACTTTAAATATGTCAAGATTCACTGGATCAACATTCAAAAAAGCTCGTAGATATGGTTTCTCAATTCTTGAAAGCGGAAAAGAATTTAGCAAAGGTAAAAAAAGAGTAACTACACCTGGTCAACATGGTAAAGACAAAACTAGATTAAAAATGTCTGGTTATGGAACTCAATTACAAGAAAAACAAAAAGTTAAATTCATGTATGGAATGACAGAACGTCAATTCAGAAATACATTCGCAAAAGCTAAAAAAGTTCACGGTGGTATTTTAGGGGAAAACTTCTTAGTTCTTCTAGAATCAAGATTAGACAACATTACTTACCGTTTAGGATTTGCTATGACAAGACAAGGTGCTAGACAATTAGTTAACCACGGTCATATCTTAGTAAATGGTAAAAAAGTTGATATTCCTTCATACCAATTAAAACCTGGAGATGTTTTAGAAGTTAAAGAATCAATGAGAAAAAACGATAAAATTGCTGAAGCATTAACAAACAATGAATCAACAGTTGAATTCGTAAAAGTTGATAAAGCTAACTTAAAAGGGGAATTCGTAAGATTACCTGAAAGAAAAGAATTGAATAACGAAATCAATGAAGCGTTAATCGTTGAATGATACAACCGTTTAATTAAATAATTAATTAAACATTATTCTAAAAAAACACGGGCAACCGTGTTTTTTTATGCCCCTACTTATTAAGACTAAAAAAACACGGCTCTGCACCGTGTTTTTTCATAAATTAAAGTTCAAACCATGTATGCAATGAGAGAAAATATTTATACATGTTCAATAATTTAAAAATAAAAGAATGATCATAAATTTAGGTAATTTATTTTTTTGGTGGGACTACAGAATCATTTAAAGGGTTAATTCCATATCCCAACTTCATAATATAACTTTTTCCAAAAAAAGTCTATAATTTTAGAAAAGATTTCCAAAATTATAGACATAATTAGAATTTTTATTATTTTTTATTTAACAATAATTGCGAAATATTTTTTCTTCCCTCTTTTAACTAAAATGTATTTCTCATTTAAAGTAGGAATTGTTGAGATTTCTTGGTTTTCGTCTTCAATTATTACTTCATTTAATGAAATAGCTTTTGAAGTTAAAAACTCACGAGCTTCACGTTTAGAACTAGCAGCGCCTGAAGCTACAATAGCATCAATTACAGAAGTATTAGCATCTAATTGAGCACTTGGAATTGCTGTTAATGCAACCTCTAATAAATCTTGGCTTAATTCTGAGATTGTTCCTTTAAAGAATGCTTCGGTTAGAGCTACCGCTTTATCCAATCCTGCTTGACCATGAACAAAAGTTGTAATTTCTGTTGCTAATGTTTTTTGCATGATTCTTTTAAATGGAGCTTCAGCATGAAGTTTGACCAACTCATTAATCTCTTCTTCACTTAAGAAAGTTAAGAATTTTAAGAATTTTTCACAATCTGCATCATCTTGATTTAGTCAGAATTGGTAAAATTCATATTCACTTGTTTTTGTTGCATCTAATCAAACAGTTCCAGATTCAGATTTACCAAATTTATTACCATCTGATTTTGTTAGTAATGGAATAGTAAATCCAGCAGCTTCTGAATTATCTCTACCAATTTGTGAATTAATGTAATCAGTTCCTGATGTGATGTTACCTCATTGATCTGAACCACCAATTTGAACTTTACAATCAGCATTAATATATAAGTTGTAGAAGTCATAGGCTTGTAGCATTGTGTACATGAATTCTGTAACAGATAACCCTGTTTCAATTCTTCTGGCAATTGAATCTTTTGCTAATAGGTAACCAAGAGTAAAGTCTTTACCTACATCACGTAAGAAATCAATTAGAGAAAAGTTTCTTAATCAATCAGCATTGTTCATGAATGTTACATCGGGAATAATTTTTCTCATTTGTGATTCAATAGCTTTAACATTTGCAATTACTTGCTCATCAGTTTGTAAAACTCTTTCTGCAGATTTAAAAGACGGATCTCCAATCATTCCAGTTCCACCACCCATTAAAGCGATCGGTTTGAAACCTTGGTCACCAAATCGTTTTAAAGTAACTATCATCATTAAGTGTCCAACATGTAATGAATCAGCAGTTGGGTCAAATCCACAGTAAACTCCTTTACCATTATTTTGAGCTTCTATTAATTTTTCTTCGTTAGTGATTTGTTTAACTAACCCTCTTCAATTTAATTCTTTGACTATATTCATAATCATTCTCCTATTTAGGTCTTCTTGATTTGATCTTCCCAACTGGACGATCAATAAGAATACTTTCATCTATATCATCTTTATAAATTCTTTTTTTCGAAGGTTTGATTCTTCGACTTTGTATTTTTTCCATAAGAACTCCTATTTGATTTTTAATAATCTCTCAGACTCTATGTTTTTACGGCCAACTTTAGCTTCGGCTACACCATCAATTAAGACGGCATCGCCTGTAAATTCGACAGTTAATTTTGCAATTGAGGCTCCAACACCATATACATCTACTGGTGCTTTAGCAGCTTCGAATTCCGCAATCTTATCAGCATTAAATCCTGAAGAAACAATAATTTTTACATTATTGTGTCCTTTTTCATCTAACGCTTTTCTAACTTCCTTAACCAATGGAATACTTACTCCATTTAAAGTTTGGTTAGGATATAATTCTTTTTTAGCTTCAACTGTTTTATCAGTTAAATTACCAGCTGTATCTAATCTAACAGCATGTAACTTATCTCCAAAGTAATCAGCCACTCTTATAGCATCAGTTACACAATCATTGTGATAATCAACAAGTGAAACTAAATTAACATCAGGAAATACCTCATTAAAAGCAATTGTCGCTTTCAATACATCACCATCAAAAGATTGAATTAATGCATGAGGCATTGTTCCTGATGGCATTGGTACATCTTTGTCATCAATATATTTAATTGCAGCTTCAGTAACAAATCTTCTGAATCCACCAATATATGAAGCATAACCATCATTTTCTAGTGTTGTATATGAATCAGCACGATCAAGCATATTTAGTAACATTTTTCCATTCGATGCTTCAACAACTCTTCTTGAATTTGTGGCGATTGAACTGTTTCTCGCAAGAATACCATCAATCATTCCTTCTAATCATCCAAAATCACAATATCGTCCTGTAATTTTTAAAACTGGTTCTAAAGGTTGAACGATATCTCCATCTGCCAATCCTCAAATTTCTAAACTTTCAAAATCTTTTGAAGCGAATTTCAATAATGCAATTGTTTCATCAATTCCACATAAAACAGTATTTTCCTTACGTTGGAATCACTGCATAGTTACAATTTGATTAGGTTTTTTTTCTTCTAAAATTGCTGTAGTTTTTTTAAAATAATCAGCTAAAAAATATCCATCTTTAACTCTTGGATCAAATTGAAAATTAATTATTTTTTTCATTGTGAACCTCTCAGAAACTTGCACCAATTTTGTTATCATATGAATCACCTAATTCAATAATTCCTTCAGCATTATAAATTCCTTCTGGAATTTGCAATTCTCTAGCACTACAAATCATTCCGTTTGAGTCATGTCCGCGTAATTTACCTTCAACAATTCTCATTCCGTTTGGCATTCAAGTACCAACAGTGGCTACTACAACATTTTGTCCAGCAGCTACATTTTTAGCACCACAAACGATTTGGATTTCTTCTCCAATATCAACTTTACATAAATGTAAGTGAGTACCTTCAATATCTTCACAAGTTATAACTTTACCAATTCTGAATTGTGCATCTTGTTTAACAGGATAGATATCTTTAATTTTGTTCTCAACAAAATTAACAACTTCCTTATTTTCAGAACAAAATCCATTTTTAATTTCGATTTCATCGCTAACCTTAAAGATGTTGATACCAACAATATTTTCCTTGTTTTTTAAGATTGTTAAATTACCATTTTCCTCCGTTTCTAAAACAGATAAGTTATGGTCAAATGACACCATTAGTGTGTCAAATTGCTTATTGTAAAAAATTCCGTATTTTAAAGTGTTCATTGTGATAATATTTCTCCTTTACCATTGATTATTATTATACCAATTTATATAATTAATTAATAACCAAATAGGAGGTATATATGAAAATAGCAATCTTAACAGATTCAGCTTACGATGGTAAGGCAACGGATTTCAAAGATTTACATGTTATTCCATTAATGATTACTACAGAAGATGGTAAATCAATTTACGATGATGAAAAACTTGATAAAGAAACCTTTTACAAGATGTTGGATGAACAACAATTAAAAACTTCACAAACAACACCTGGTGACATGATGAAAAAATGAGATGAACTTCTTGAAAGTTACGATCAAGTTATCTTCGCGGGTATTTCAAGTGGATTAAGTGGTCAATTCAATACATTTAGAATGTTAAGTGAAACTGAAGAAGAATACAAAGGAAGAGTTTTTGTATGTGACACTCAAGGGGTATCAATCGTACTACAACACCTAATCAAAAGAATTGCATTCTGAATTGCTGAAAACAAAACTGGATTCGAAATCTTAGAACTTGTTAAAGGATATTCAAAAAATTCCACAACTTTTATTATCCCTAAAAACTTAGAAACATTAAAACGTGGTGGAAGAATCAGTCCAGGAGCAGCCGCTCTTGCTAAGATGCTTAAAATAATTCCTATTTTAAGGTATAACGGTCAAATTGATAAAGAAGGAACAGCTAGAACATTCAAAAAAGCTTTAATAGAATCATTAGATATTATTAAAAAAGAATGTAAAGGTATCAAAGAAATTGATTTAACTTGTTCTAAATTATCACTTGAAGATAAAGAAATGGTTGAAGAAATCATTAAATCTCAAGGTTTAACAATTGGATTAAACGCAGAATTAACAAACGTAATTAGTGCTCACACAGGTCCCGGAACAGTGGCCGTGGTTGGATGAAAGGCTGGTAAATAATTATGAAAATTGGAATTTTAGTAGATAGTGCTGCAACTGCAACACCAAAAGTGTTTAATGACACGGTGGTATCATGAATACCTTTACATGTAACATTCCCTGATAATACAGATATGTTAGACACACAGGAATTAATTGAAAAAAATAATGTTTACAGCAGAATTGAAAATGGTGAAAACATTAAAACTTCTCAAGCAAGTCCTGGAGAATTAGAAAATAAATATGATGAACTATTAAAAGAATATGATCACATTGTTCATATCCCTATTACAGCAAATCTATCATCAATGTTACAAACAGCGTTTATGACAGCAAATGACGATAAATATGAAGGTAAAGTTACTGTTTTCCAAAATGAAGACATGGCTGCCCAAGGAATTAAAGAAGTTGCATTACATGTAAGTGCTTTAATTCAAAATGGAACTCTTACAACTCCTGAACAAGTGGTTGAAGAAATTACAAAATTTAAAGAAGCAATGTATCTAGGAATTATTCCTGGGGATTTAAGAAAACTTTCAAGTGGTGGACGTGGAACTGGTGTTTTAACTTCAGTATTAAATATGTTCAAAACAAAAGTGCTAATTAGATGAACATCAAAACCAGAAAAAGAAGCAATGGGAAGAACTTTCTCAGGTGTTCTTGAAAAGGTTATTGATCGTGTAAATCAAGATTATAAAGATGGTTATAATTTCATTTTCGTTAGAACTCCGTTAACAAGTGTTAAAACTTACATGAGTATTAAAGGAATTTTAGATGAAGCTGGAATCAAGTATTCTGAAGAATTCATCCCTTCAATTTATACAGTTCATGCTGGTGTTGAAACAGTTGGGTTCATCATTACTAATAAATAATTAAAAAAATGACCAACTCTGTTGGTTTTTTTTATGTTTTTATAATTACTTTCTAATATTGAAAGTAATTTTTACTGTGTATTAATGTAATTTCATTTTTTTATAATCTTATTATAGGTTTTCTTTTATTATTTATTGGAAAATCAACATTTTTTAGGTTTCCTTGTTTTACTTACAAGGGATGATAGCGCTATGTTTGGTATTAAATCAACATAGTTAAGCGGATAGGAGAATATCATGGATTTAAAAAAAGAATTGAAAAAATACAGTCAATTAGAGGATGGGTCAACAATTTCTGTATTAGCCAAGGAAATATATAAACAATCTATGTCTGGGGTATTTTTAAAAATGGGTCCCCTTTCTAAGTTGACTAATGTTAGTGAGAGTTCAATTACTAAATTTTCGCAAAAATTAGGATATGTTGGTTTTAAAGATTTGATGGACAACGTAAAGAAAATTAACAAGGATTATCGTCGCCCAGAAAAAGAAGAAAATGAAAACAATAACGATATAAATGTTTTAAAAGAATCTATCCTTACATCAATTAATAATTTTCACGCTACAAACAAAGTGGCAATTGATGATGTGTTGGATTTGATCAAAAACTTTAAAAACGATGTTTACATAATCGGAAATGACCATAACAATGAATGTTTAAGTTTTATCTATGACTTACTTTCAAGTAGTGAGTTAAGAGTTTTCAAAAACCATACAAACTACCATAGTTTAAACTTGTACAATAAAATGACTAAGGATGATTTAATCATCTTTGTTTCAATTGGTGATCAGAATGAATATGCTAATTTCATGTATGAAAATGTACGTAAAAAAGCCGGTAAGGCAATTGTGGTATCTGATAGTACATTTGATGAATATCAAGCTGACGAAGACACTATTGTTGTTTATTTAGATCAAGATCAAGACACAGCATCTGTTTATAAAAATAAGATACTGATGAATTATATTGTTTATTTAGTATATAAAAATCTTTAGAAATATAAAAAAAGCACCGCGTGGTGCTTTTTATTTTCTACTGGCAAGGACGAAAGGAATCGAACCCTCAACGCTCGGTTTTGGAGACCGACGTTCTACCATTGAACTACGTCCCTAAGGAAAATAAAATCGCACTTTTGTGCGATTGTTGTTTTTTTAATGGCAGGGGCAGCAAGACTCGAACTCGCGACACTCGGTTTTGAAGACCGATGTTCTGCCAACTGAACTATGCCCCTATGTATCAACTTTTTTATTATAGCAATTTTTGATAGGTAAATAAATATAAATATAAAAAAATGTGAGATTAACTCTCACATTTTTTACATTTCTTACATAGACCATGAGCTTCGATTTTAAAATGTTCTAAACTCATACCTAACAAGTCTGAAATTTTACTAATTTCGACAAAATCAAATTTATCCATGATTGCATCTTCAACATGATCAACTTGACCACATTTATCACATTTAATGTGCATAGATCTCTCAGCTGCAATCTCATAACAAATGCTTTTACCATTAAAAGTATTTGCGAATAGAATATGATTTTCTAAAAGTAAATCCAAAGTGTTGTAAACACTCATTAAATTTACATTATCAAATTTTGCTTCTAATTCCTTAACGATGTCTTGAGTTGTGACATGATCTTTAGACTTAATAATACTTTTTATTACAGCACTTCTAATCTCTGTCATTCTAATGTTTTTTGATTTTAGTTTCTCGATAATTTGGTTATATTTTTTTTCTTGATTATCAGTTAATTTCATTATGCTTTTAATTCTTCAGCTAACTTAACTAAATCATCAACAGTTTCAAGTTCGTTCAATTTATCATCAGGAACTCTGATGTCTAATTTATCTTCTAAAGTAACTATCATATCCATTAAGTCTAGTGAATCAATACCCATTGTATTGAATTTAGACCCTTTATTAATGGCACCTTTAGCTCCCTTAGCTTTCAATTCTTTTATAATTTCTTCATAAATATTCATATATATCACCTTTTCATAATTATAACACTTTATAAATTTTATAAGTTAATTTCAATCTTATAAAATCATTGGTATGTTTTACGGTCGTATTTTATATTGATTACCACCATATTTTTATTATAACTAATTTTTAGTGTTTTTATTTGTCGGTTTATTTTCTTTAATAATAAGTGGGCAAACTTATTAGGATCAACTTCCATTTTGCTGCTGAGAATATCTGCTGCTTCACTTGAGGTTAACCTAGGTTGAATCAAGTTGTCAACATTTTTATGGAATACTCCGGATGTAACTATCGACATCACTCCAGTTACAATACTTGTTGTTAAGAACAAGAACATCAAACCTATCTTTAAATATCTATACTTCATAAAGACTCAACAACTCCTTAAATTTTTCGGCACCTTTAAGTTTCACAAATTCTTTTCAAAAGTCCTGTTCTAAATTGTATTCCTTATGTATAGCCTCTTCTAAAGCTATGTCATTATAACTAACTTCATATTTGGTATTTTTTATATTTATTGTTTTATTTAGTTTTCTACCCAAAAGACTATAGTGAAAATCAAAGGTTTGGTTTTTCCTAAAAGGATTCACCACCAACCCTTTATCCCCATATTCATTGTCTACTACAATCTTTTGTTTATTTACCATAGTTTTATTGGTAATTTCCAATGATAGTCTATTATGATCTCTGGCTGTTTTAATCATTGGATTGATGTTATAGAAATTTTTAATGGGACCTTCACCATTAATTTTAAAGTTATCAAATTCCAAGATACTTTCATTGATGTTGTTTTTAATCATTCTTATATCATTTAATATTCTCGTATTGCGTTTAACCCTATCGTGATTTTCAAGATATTTTAGTTGGTATTCAACGAACTTATCTATAGATTTAATATCCTTAAAATCAAATGTTGTTTCCTTCAAGTTTGTCGTCAGAATATCATGAGTTTTTCTTTTTGTTTTAGTTATCAGATCATACTCCAAATAATACTTCATTGTTTGATTAGAATAACCATCACTTAAATTAGTAACTGGATTTACTATTTTAATTTCTCCTTGTGCTTGGCGCAACTGTTTATTAACTCGATGTTCTAATGTATAAAATAGATTGATTCCTTGATCGATATAATTCTTTTCATCGATTTGATACTCAAACATATTTATTCGTTTTTGTGAACTCTCTATAACATAGTCTCCATTGAGGTTTATTAACGGCTTAACTACGCTTAATTTGCCATTTTTAGACGTATATAGAGTGAATTTCATATCTTGTAGGATAAATTCCTTACCAAAGCTATTTGTAGGGTTTAAATGGCTATTTAAACCGATATTTACATAAACTTTATAATAATTCTTCCCATCTGTTTTAAATTTGTTATTTACGAAAACTATTTCGGGACTAAATTTCGATTGATTTAATAATTCGTAGTTTTCTACTTTAATGCTCTCTTGATTTATATTTTGACTTATCATAGTACCCCTATAGTATTAGGAGAAAATAAAAAAAATAGCCCTAAGACTATTCGTTAATTTTTAAAATGGGGCGCCGAACGGGAATTGAACCCGCGAATGCTAGAACCACAACCTAGTGTGTTAACCACTTCACCACCGGCGCCATATAAAAACGTTGATTTAACAACATAGTAATTATACTTAAATAAGTACTTATAAGTCAATATCAACGTTGATTTTTTTATTTTATTATTCTTTTGAACCTGAATTACTTGTAATACCTTTAACAAGGTATTTTTTAGTAAGAACAAAGATAATAAACATTGGTAATATCGCAATAACAGCTGATGCCATTTTTACGTTTTGAGGATCCATTAAGCTTCCTACTTCATCACTAATGTTTCATACTCCGTTTGCGTCTCCTGTAGATTCAATAATTTGTCATAACAACATTGGTAATGTCATTCATTCAGAATCTGATTTAAGAACCATTGTAGGTCATAATACAGAGTTTCATGATGCAATGAATCCCATTAATGCTGATGTGAAGATTGTAGCTCTTACTAAAGGAATAGCTACTTTTCAGAAGAATTTGAATGTTGATAATCCATCAACTTTCGCAGCTCTCTTAATTGAGTTATTAACACCATCAAAGGCATTTTTGAACATATAGATTGTAAATGCATTTCCGATGAATGGCACAAATAACGCCGGTAAAGTATTTTGTCAGTTAAATGTTGTTGCCAACATGTATTGTCCAATTAATAAAGCTTCACCAGGTAACATCATTGTAGCTAGGATAACGACAATTAACACTTCTTTTCCACGTGTGTTGTAGTGTGATAATCCATAACCAGCTAATAATGAAGCAATGATTTGAGTAGTCATTGAGATGATTGCAATCACAAATGAGTTTGCAATGAATTTTGAAACTTCTAGTTTAGCTTCTGGGTTATTGAATAAGAAGTCATAAGCAGCTGTTGTTCATTCACTTGGTCAAATTGGTAATGCACCAGTTAGTCCTCCACGAATTTCATCAACTGATCTAAATGAGATTGAAATCATTCAGTAGAATGGGAATATTACAATAATTGCCATCACAGATAAGAACAATGTTCTAACTGTTAATATACCAGCTTGTTTTCATCAAACTTCTCCAGCCATTGATGCTGTAAATAATTTCTTTTTGTAAACATATCTGTTAAATCCAAAGTTGTTTACATAGTTAACATTACGACGGTGTTTTCCAATTAAGTTGAATTTAATTGTAATTTCAGTCATTGTTAATTTATTACTTGAGATATCAAACAACTCTTCAGCTCATTCAAAATCATTTTGAACTAATTGTAAGTGTCTTTCATTTCTTAATGATTTGATTTCAGCTCTTGAAGTAGCTTCTCTCATTTTTTGTTTATGGTCAAATCTAATTTGATCTCTAATGTTTGAGTATTTAGCATCAATTTCGAATTTGTTTAAGTTAGCCTTTAAGCTATTTCCATAACTCTTTTGAATTTTAAGATTAGTAAATAATTTATATCCACTATAAATAGCTAGAACTAATATTAAAACTCCAAATACGATTGCAGCAATTCAACCACCTTCTGAGATAGTTGTAGTAACTGCTTTATCACCAGTTCCAGTAGTAACATCTTTGAATGATGTGTGGTACATAAATGAACCAACCACAGTTAATACTGAACCAAGTGTAATTGTTAATAATGTCATTCAACCAAATAACATATTACTTCTACTTGCCTTAGAATGGTAAGTATGTTTTTCAAATTGTTGTTGCATAATTACCCCCTATTTGTATCTTTTTGCAAGCATTCTTGTAGCAATTCTAGATAGAATTGTAATCGCTAAAATTATTATTAGCAATAATATGGAAGCAGCTCCGGCTTTTTGGTATGATACTACCCCTTGGCTGGCTCCTGTTGTTTTTTCATAAATTCAGAAAACAATTGTTTGTGAATCTACCATTTCGGCAGCTGATTCAGATTTAAATAATCCTAACGGCATAGCTTTGAATGATTGAATGATTCCCATTGTTGTTAAGTAAACTACCATTGGAGTGATTCCTGGCATACTTATTCTTCAGAATTGTTTTGTTTTGTTCATACCATCAATTGATGCTGCAGCATAGTATTGAGGATTTACTCTCATAAATGCCGCAGTTAACATAATGATGTTAAATGGTAATGCTCTTCATATACCAAATATCAATAATACCCAGATTGCAAATCTTGGATCATTTTGTCATCTAATTGGATCCATACCAATTCCTGTAAGGATTTGGTTTAATAATCCTCCATCATTTGATGAGAACATGAATGAGAATGCCATCGCAATAGCCATCGCACTTGTTCCATAAGGTAAGAAGAATAACCCTTGTAAGAATGAGAATATTCTCTTATTAATAATTGATGATAAAGCTTTAGCTACACCGATTGAAATAATCATTGAAACCGGCACAACAACTACAACATATAATGCTGAGTTACGCATAGCTATCATGAAAGTTCTATCATTGATGATGTTTTTGAAGTTAACCATTGAAGCTGTTCATTTAACTAGATATTGACCATCTCCATTGAAACCATTTTTGAAAATGATTCCAGCAGCGAAGAATGTGAATAATGCTAGGAAAAAGAAAGCTGGAGTAACTCATATTAATTGAATGAAGAAACTGTCATGTTTTTTAACAACCTTTTTATTTTTTACATTTTTTACTGATTGAGTGACGTTATCAAAAAACTTTAGTTTGAAACCGTTGTTTGTTGATTCTACGTTTGTGTTTGTATTAGTTTTAGCCATCTTATGCTGTACCTAATAATTCTTGTTCACCCTCGTTGTTAAAAATGTAAATTTTTCCTTTGATAAAGTTCATTCCAACTTCTGAACCATGGTTGCTTGATTCTAAGTTTTTAGCGTCATAAATAACTCTTACTTCTTTATCTTTGTTTACTAACACTTTTAAGAAGTCTGATCTTCCTAAACGTTCAATTACATCAACTTTAGCCATAACTGGTTTTTTGTTTGAGTATTCAATTGTTGATTTAGCACCAACTAATTCAATGTGTTCAGGACGAATTCCAATTGTAACTGTTTGACCTTTGAATTCTTTTGAAGTTCCAATGATTTGGTCATTTAAGATAATGTTTCCTTTATCATCAATTTTTGTATCTTCAAAGAAGTTCATTGATGGAGTACCAATGAAGTTTGCAACAAATCTGTTTGCGGGAGCTTCATATACGTCCATTGGGGCAGCACCTTGTTGTAACACCCCTTTACTCATGATGAAGATTTTATCTGAAATACTCATAGCTTCTTCTTGATCGTGAGTAACAAAGATTGTTGTAATCCCTGTTTCTTTTTGGAATTTTTTAATTCATTCACGTGTTGATACACGTAATTTTGCATCTAAGTTTGATAATGGTTCATCCAATAGAAGAACTTTTGGTTTTTTAACGATTGCTCTAGCAATAGCAACACGTTGTTGTTGTCCCCCTGATAATTCAGATGGTTTCTTTTTAAGTTGAGTTGTGATTTCCACTTTTTCAGCAACTTCATTAACTGCTTTTTTAACTTCTCTTCTAAATGATTTGAAGTTTTTGTTTTGAGTACTAATTTTATCTTGTAATTCATCAGTTGAAATTTGTTCATTTTGATCAGCTGCTAAGAATTTTGTATATTCATTGTTAATTGTAATTTCAAGGTTTTCATTTTTTGATAAGAATTTTTCTAAAACTGTTTCTAAGTCAGATTTGAATTCGGCTTTTCAAGCCTCATAAGTTGTTGCTTGTGCTTTTAAGATTGAATCTTTTTCCTCTAGTGAAACTTTTCACTCAACATTTTTACCTTCCATCTTAGCCATTCTTTCAGAAACTTTAACTTCTTCAATTAATGTTTTTTGGTGAGTTTTAACAGCTTCTTTAATCGCTTTAGCTTTTCTGTTTGCAATAACTACATCATGGATGTTCATTTTTTCACAGAATTGTTTAATTACAAATTTAAAGATTCCAGCATTTTTAGGTTGTAACTTTTCAAATTCAGAAACTGTTAAGTTAAGTTTGTTTGATAAAGCTTTTAACATTAAGATTTTTTGTTCTTCAATAAACGCTCTTGAATCATCGTATCATTGAATGTATAAACGAGATCTGAAGGCATTTAATTCCCCATCACCATATACTTCTAATGCGAATTTATTAGATAGGTCTTTTGATCTAACTAGGTACTTATCCGCTAATTTTGAAAATTCATTTTTGTATTTATTTGTGAATTTCTCAACAACTTTTTCCATTTTAGATTTTGCTTCAATTTTAGCTACAGATGTTCCTGTAAATTTAATTGATTCAATTTCTAATTTAGTCATTTTGTTATTTTCAGCAATTTCTCTTTTAAAGTTTCCGTTTTGGTATAGTGGGAAAGCAATATTTTGGAATACTGATAAATGTGGATATAGTGCGTAGTTTTGGAAAACTAATCCAATGTTTCTTTTTTGAGGTGATTTTTTAGTTACATCCACTCCATCAAATAAAATTTGTCCTTGACTGATTTGAATTAATCCGGCAATAGCATTTAATGTTGTTGATTTACCACATCCTGATGGTCCTAATAATGAAACAAGTTCACCTTTAGGTACAGATAACGATAAATCTTCAACAGCGATTGAATTTCCGTAATCAATTAATATATTTCTTAATTTAATACTCATTGTTTTTCTCCTATTTTTTTCTTATTTTCCTCAGATTGTAGAGTGTTCTTTATAACCTGATGATTCATATACAACTTTTGATGTTGAGTTAGCATTTGTAGCCATAACTAAGATTCTTCCATCTTTTGGATTGTGGAATCTTTTTGATCAGAAGTTATTTAATGTTAATTCTTTTTCTGGATCTTTCATTTTATCTGCATTAGCAAAATCTGATAATCCGTAGAAAGTTGCTACTCAATCTCTAAAGATAAAGAAACGCATTCCATTACCATACGGTGATGGTGATTGTGAATATAGCAATCCAGTATCTGTTGCAATTTCTTTTTCTGTTGTAGTTAACTCATCGTTCATGATAGTAGCATTTGGTGTTGCTAGCGCTGAAATTGCAATACTATCAACGATTTGGTGCATATATTTGTCAAAACTGATTTTTGTTTTAACTGTATTATTTTTTGAATCGATTGAGGCTGATCCAAAGTTTTCATAATACATATTAGTTGATTCATCATGGTCTTCCCCATGTTCAATGTTATATAGTAATTTTTCTTTTACCTCGTGTTCTGTAATAACCTTACCTTCACCGGCATTTAAAACTTCTTTTTCAATATCTACATATGAATAGTAGTTTGATGGAATGTATCCCGAATTTGCTGAGTAATCAGATAAAGACTTAGCTTCCATGAAATAGTTAGCAAATCGGATTGCAACATCTTGTTGTTTTTCTGTTGTTGCTTTAAACATTGATAGTCCAGGTCCTTGTTGAATCCCGAATTGACGACGTTGTTGACCAACAACTTCTCCTGTTTCAGATTCAGAGTCACGATAGAATGCTGGTGTAGCTACTGCTAAAGCATTGTTATCATAAACTTTGTTTTCTGTATCATTATTCACCATGTTGCCGTTTTCATCAATTTTTTTAGCTGTAACACTGTATGATGCTCCAGCAGTTGAACCCATACCAACTAGCATGTTACCGTTGATGAAGTAATTAGAACCATAAATTGATCCTGAAGGGTTACCCCCAAGTAATCCACCATTGTGGTTTTCGTTTCCAGCAAGTGGAACCAATTGATTCATATAGTTAAAGAATTTAGCTACACTGTCAACTGAAGTTGTACCACTTTTATCGTTAATTTTTAATGTATATGCATCAGTTCCATCTCAGTTGAAGAATTTTTTCTGTGGATTTTGTTCTAATTCAATCCCTGTTGAGTTTCTATCTGTTCCATAAATGAATCCAGGAGTATCATCGATTGATAATGAGAACATTTTTCCTTTATTATCTTCGTTGTCTAAAACTTTTGTCTGTTTAGCCAATTCATAGAAAGCAGTTGATAGAACTAATATCTTGTCTGCATCTGCTACGATGTTTTGAATATCTTTAGCGTTATATACACCTTTTTCATATTGATCTTCATCAGTTTTAGGTGCAAATCATGTTTTGAATAATTCTTTAATTGATTGTCCTGCGTAAATATTAATTGTTGGATTTTCAGTTTGACCGACAGTTGCTTCTTGATTTTTGAAATCTGGAACTTTAACATCATTGAATTTTTTTGAAGGATCACCAAACACTGTTGATTTAGATTGTTTAATAACTACATCTTCATAGCCCTTAAGTGTTTCATGTGGATTTCAATTTTCATCCACTGCTAAATTACTAAATTGAGTTTCATTAGTTAAATCTACTTCTCCATCTGTAATTCTGTAAACAAGTTCTGCTAATAATCTTTTATTAAGCATTCCATAGTTCATAGATTTACCAGTTGGTGCTCCGTACATTTTTCCACTTGTTGTCATAGCTTCACTTAAGAATGAGTATGTTAATGGTTTGAAGAATTGAGTTTTTTCATATTCTGGAAATTCAGCATTAGCATATTGTGATGCTGCATCTTCGTCTCCAACTTTTTTCAAGTCGTATTTTAAGATTTCCTCTAATGAACGGTTATTTGTAGCTTCATTACCAACTTTGAAGTTATTTTTGAAGTCTTTTAAGTTTTCGTATTGGAAATTAGACGAAAAATTATTAGCACTATCAGAACCAACTTGTTTTTGAGTGTTTAAACTTTCAATTCACTCATTATCTCAGTTGATTACAGCTCGCATATCGATAACTTTGTCAGCCCCAACTTGTGTCTCATATAACGTTACGTTATCTGGATAAGTCACATATAAGTTTGGAAGAGTTTCACCAGAAGTAATTTTTTTAATAATATCCCCTTTTGGAGCTGATTGAACCACAACTTCCATTTTTGAATATTCACTACCCTCTGACTTTAATTTAGCATTGAACTTGTCAACCATTGCTTGGTAGGCTTTAAAAGGAGCCTTCTCAGGTTTGGATACATCTTGTTCAATTTCTAAAATAACTTTTGTTGTGTCTTCTACTTGCGTACATGATACAACAGCTGCTCCAGTTGTCGCTACTAACGATACTGCGCCTAATATTACTAATAATTTTCTCATTATAATTGCCCTTTACTCTCTCTGATTAATTCATTCATGTCGTCAATAACTTGCATCGCTTGATCCAAGTTATCAATTATAGCTCCAGAAGCCAATGCATGGCCTCCTCCGCCTCACTTAACAGCGATGCTGTTTATTGTAAGTTCTTTACTTCTGAACTCTACTCTGTAACGCCCATCTTCTCTGATGGCAAATGTAATTCAAACATCTATCCCTTTGATGTTTTTTAGAATATTTGAAAACTTACCGTTTTCTTCATATCTAATATTATATTTCTTAACCATTTCGTCAGTTAGAATAATATATCCTAAACCTTGGTCAGTTACTTTTGCTGTAGTTATTAATTCTGATCTCAACTCGAGATCTTCGAAAGTACTCTCGTACATATTATTGTATAATTCTTGTCAATCGAAGTCTTCTTCGAATAACCTCGCACATACTTCAAATGTCCTTGAAGTTGTACCCCTAAATAGGAAACGACCTGAATCGGTACAAATCCCATGATAAATCACTCTCGCGGCTTCGGGAGAAATAATTCAATTTAATTCTTTGGCTAAATAACCAACCATTTCACTGGCACTTGTAAATGTTGTATCTACTCATGAGATGTCTCCATATGGAGTCGCATCTGGATGGTGGTCAATTTTTATTATTTCTTTTGCTAAACTAAAACGCTGATCATCAATTCGTTCAACGTTTCCACAATCTGTCACGATAACTAATGCGTCTTTGTAAAAGTCGTCGCTAATTTTTTCATCCATTAAACCGATGAATTTTAAATATTCAATATCTTCACCTTGAACAAAAACTTGCTTGTCAGGGAAATTTGAGGTAATTAAATACTTTAACCCTAGTTGAGAACCATAAGCGTCTCCATCTGGGATAATGTGTCTATGAATTATAATCTTATTGTACTCTTGTATTTTTTCACTAATAAGAGATAAGTAATTCATGCAACCTCCGTTGTTGTATTTCTTAAACCTATGTAGGTTATTAAGTTCTTAAATTAATAATATAGTATTCTAATATTTAAACAACACATAAAAAAACATATTTTTAACGATATTTTTAAAAATTTTCACATATCACGGAAAACCTTATTTAAAGGCCTTAAATAGGTAGAAAATTTTCTAAAAATACCACAATAAGTGAACTTATCATGGTATTTATAATTATTGATTATATTTTTCAATTTCTCTCATTAATGAAGATGATATTTCTTTATCTCCATCTTCAGCAAAAAAGAAGATAGTTTCTAAATTGTTATTCATAACTTTATTAGCTTTTGCTAGTTCATATTCATATTGGAAATCAGTGTCATTTCTAATTCCTCTTAATAAGTAATTAACTTCTAATTCACGCGCTAGTTGATGAGTTAGCTTATCTGGGTTCATTATTACTGACACTCTACTAAAGTCTTGTAACAACTCTCTAACGTCCCCAAAACGATCTGTTATATCGCTGCTATCCTTATTAATATTGTTTGTTACAACAACAATTACTTCATCAAAAACTTCAACAGCCTTTTCGATTAATTTAATATGTCCTTCATGGATTGGATCAAAACTTCCTGGAAATATAATTTTTTTCATGTTTGCCTCATAATTCTATATTAAGATTATAAACTTCATTATTTTCAATGAAAGGATTTGTTCCAAATTGGAATAAAAAAATAGCCGAAGCTATTTTAGTTTACTTATTATTTAGATGCTTTAGCTTTTTTTGCTTCTGCTTCTTTACCTTGTTCTGCTAATTCAGCTTGTAAAGCCATTTTTTTACGAGTTGAAGGTAATACAATGTTGTTTAATAACATACCACTGAATGATAAGTAGATTCAGAATCCAACTAATGTGATTGAGTTTGCTGCTGCTAAAATTGATTTAGCATCTTTTAAAGCTTCTGTATCATTTAAGAATAGACCTGTAAAGTTTGCTGCTGTAGCAATTGTTCAAGCAACTAATGGTAAAACAATTCCATCAACGAATAATTTTTTTGTCATTCCTTCTGGTGATTTGTTTGCGTCCATTAATGTTGAAATTACGTATAATACTAAGCATGAAGATAAGATTAAGTATCCAACTGCTGAGAATCAAACTCAAATTTGATCCATTGATCCAGCATCAGTAATTGTTTTACCGTCTGGGAATACTTTAGACATACCAACCATACCAGCAGAAATTGTAATAGCTAATAAAATGTATAAGCTGTAGTAAATTGCTGCAGGTTTAGCTAATGCTTTTTTCATGTTTGCGTATGAAGATTTTGTAAATGTTAATGTTGCGTGTAAAGCGATTGCTAAACCGAATCATGTTAACATGAACACAGCTGAAGTAACAAAAGTATTAATATCTCCTGTTGTTTTAGCCAATCCTGTTACTAATCCTCCTACTAATGCTCCAACGATAATTGCAGGAATTAAAGTTGCGATTAAGTAGATTGAGAATCTAAACATTTCTAAGCTGAATAATTTTCAAGCTAATTTAGATTGTGTATCTGTTCCTGTTTCTAATGCTTTATAGTAAGCAATACTGTATTTTGAACCAACTGAAGTGTATTCGTATCCACGTTTGAAGTCAAAGAACATTTCATCAGCTCTTTGAGCGATAGCCATTCTTCTTTCTTTTTCATACATTTCTTTTAAAGAATTGATGATTACTTCTGATGGTTTAACATAAATAGTTAAATCTAATTCTCTAATTAAACCTGATCCAATTTCTTCCATCATGTTTGTTAAGAATGTAGGTTTAAATGCTAAACCTCCGTAAGTTGCGTAAACCCCTTTAATTTGTTCGTGGTCTCCTAAAGCTAATTTGCTGTTTAAATCAGTAACTCAAGCAATAGTTTTTTGGTAGTTATATAAAACGTTATTGTTACGTGCTTTAACGTAACCTTTAATTCCGATAACTGTTCCAAAGAATAATTGTTTTGTTAATGGTACTAACATCGCAAATACTCCCCCAACTAAAACTAGTTTAAATGGGTCAAGTAATGATTTAGCTAATGAGTTGTGAGCAAATACCCCTTGGAATAATCAACCTTCAGAAGCTTTATCTGCTACTGCTTGTTTGATTAATGCAACATCAAAAATATCACCAGCTGATAGCCCTAAAGCTCCAGCAACTGTTCCTCAGTTTGTTGATCCCATTTGTACATGGTTATAACCTAAGGCTTCATTTGATAAGTTATATACTGATGCATTGTCAATTCATGCTGAATATCCAAAGTATATTACTGCTACAACTAATAATAAGATTATTAATCTTGTAGTTTTTCTCATATTATTCTTTTCCTTTCTCTAACTATAAGATTATAGCAATATATAAATGTTAAAAGTCAATATATAAATAAAAAAAGCACCAAGAAGCGCTTTTTTTGTTAGATTTTTTTATTATTTAACTACTATGTTAACAATTTTATCTGGAACTACGATTTCTTTAACGATTTCGTGTCCTTCAATAAATTTAGCAACATTTTCATCAGCTTTAGCTAAAGCTAATAATTTTTCTTTATCTAAACCTTTTTCGATTTCAATTGTTCCACGTAATTTACCATTAACTTGGAAAGCAACTGTTGCTGTATTTCTTACCATTTTTGATTCATCATAAGTTGGTCATTCTGCTTGTGTAACTGATCCAGTTTGTCCAAGCATAGCTCATAGTTCTTCTGAAATATGTGGTGCAAATAATGACAACATTTTTACAAATCCTAAAATGTATTCTTTATATACAGTTCCAGGTTGTTCTTTGTAAATGGCATTAACTAATACCATTAATTGAGAGATAGCTGTGTTGAATTTTAAACTTCCGATCATCTCAGTAACTTTTTTAACAACTTCATTATAAACAAAGTCTAGGTTACCATTATTTTCTTCAGCAAATTCAACTTTATTAATCATTCTGAATGCTCTGTCTAATCATTTTAAAGCAGCATCTAATCCGTCATAACTTCATGGTAATGAAGCATCAAGTGGACCCATGAACATTTCATATAACCTTAATGTGTCGGCTCCGTGTGAACTAATTACATCATCAGGGTTAATTACGTTTCCTCATGATTTTGACATCTTACGACCATCTGGTCCTAGAATCATTCCTTGGTTAAATAAGTTTTGGAATGGCTCAGCCACTGATGTTATTCCTAAATCATATAAGAATAAGTTTCAGAATCTTGAATATAGTAAGTGTCCAACAGCATGCTCTTGTCCACCAATATATAAATCAACTGGCATTCATTTTGCAAATCTTTCTTTCGCTTCTTCACTTTCAATATCAATTAAAACATTTGGTGTTTCAGTTAAGATGTAAGCTAAGAAGTATCATGATGATCCAGCTGATTGTGGCATTGTATTTGTTTCTCTTCTTACAGGAACTCCACCAATTGTTGTATTTACTCATTCAGTAACGTTTGCCAAAGGTGATTCTCCAGTACCACTTGGTTTAATGTACTCACCGCGTGGTAATGTTACTGGTAATTGATCTTCTTCAATTAAAGCGATGTTTCCATCTTCAGTATAAGCTACTGGGAATGGTTCACCGTAGAATCTTTGACGACTGAATAATCAATCTCTTAGTTTATAGTTAACTTTTCTAGTTCCTAAATCATTTTCTTCTAATCATTTAGTAATTACTTCTAAAGCTTCAATTCTGTTTAATCCATTAACCATTTCAGAGTTAATGTGAGCTCCTTCACCTACGAATGCTTTTCCTTCAGCTTTTCCTTCAATAACATAAATTAAAGGTAATTTAAATTTAGTTGCGAATTCATAATCTCTAGAATCGTGCGCAGGTACTGCCATTACAGCTCCTGTTCCATAATCTTTTAACACGTAATCCGCAATTCAGATTTGGATTTCTTCTTTAGTCACAGGGTTGATTGCGTAAGCTCCTGTAAATACTCCAGTTTTTGGTCTTGATTCATCTTTACGATCAATTTCAGATTTGTTTGCAGTTTCTTCTACATATGCATCAACTTCAGCTTTTTTATCAGCTGTTGTGATTTGTGAAACAAGCGGATGTTCTGGTGCTAACACAACATAACTAACACCGTAAATAGTGTCAGCTCTCGTTGTGAATATTGGAATCTCAATCCCTTCAGTTGTTGAAAACTTAATTTCCACACCTTCAGATTTACCAATTCAGTTTTTTTGTAAATCTTTTAGTGATTGTGGTCAATCAAGAGTTTCTAAACCATCTAATAATCTTTCTGCATAATCAGTAATTTTTAATACTCATTGACGCATGATTTTTTTAGTAACTGGGAATTCCCCACGTTCAGAAACCATTCTTCCATTAACATTGATGATTTCATCATTTGCAAGAACAGTTCCCAAACCTTCACATCAGTTAACTTCAAGTTCTCTATTTTCAGCTAATCCCTTTTTAAGAAGTTGTTGGAAAATTCATTGAGTCACTTTATAGTATCCAGGATCAGCTGTATTAATTTCTTTATCATAATCATATGAGAACCCTAAAGCTTGTAATTGAGTTCTAAAAGTTTCGATATTTTGTAGAGTAAAATCACGTGGATCATTTCCAGTTTTTAAAGCGTATTGTTCTGCTGGTAAACCAAATGCATCTCATCCAATTGGGTGAAGAACATCGTGTCCTGTCATTCTTTTAAAACGAGCATAAACATCTGTTGCAGTATAACCTTTAACATGACCAACATGTAGTCCAGCTCCAGATGGATACGGAAACATGTCTAATACATAAGCTTTTTTATCGCTTGTAGTAGTAGTTTTGTATGTTTGATTTTCTTTTCAGTATTTTTGTCATTTTTTTTCTATTGCTTTATGTGAAAAATCCATTTTCTTATCTCCTTCAAAGTCATTAGTATAATTTTACTATTTTTAATTATAAAAACAAAGAAAAAATAGACCTAAGTCTACTTTTCTTCAATATTAACGTTTTCTTCTAATTCGACCAATTTTATGAGCTCTTAACCCTTCGCTGGCACGAACTTTGTTTTCTTCTAAAGTTTCAATAACTTCTTCAATGATTTCTACTTGATGTTCTTTTTCTTCAAGTGGGATATCAGAACTTATAACTTCCTCTAAATTGTTTTTTGTGTTATCGATTAAGTCATCTAATCTTTCGACTGTCGCTTTTTCTCTTGGTGACATATTAGGGTTTAATTTCCTATTATTATGTTTGAAGAAGAATTGGGCAGCTTTTCCTCAGAAAGTATTTTCATTATCTCTTTCAGCAGTTAGATTTACTAATCATTTTTTACGTCTGTAGATTGAGTAACCAAGTCCAGCTTTTATCAATTCAGCTGTATTTACAATAACAAAGATATAAACAATGTCTAAACTAAATAAACCAGCATCACCGATTACATCTTTGTTACATAAAACTAAGAATAGGTATAAAGGAATTTGGACACATCAATTAAATAATGAGTCCATTGCAAGTGCTCATCACACTTGACCCCCTGCTCTTAAAATTGAATATGCAGTATTGGCAATCATTAATCCTGTATAAGTCAATCCATACATTAATAACATTCAACGAGCGATTCTATGTGCTTCTGGTGTTATATGTCAAATGCTTGGTAAAACCCCTGATAAAGCCACTAATGACAATCCGAATACCAGTCCAATAATAATCGCTAAACCATACAAGTGTTTCGCATTGTATTCAGCTTGTTTAAGGTTGTTAGCCCCCAATTGGTTACCAACAAGAGCAGTAACCCCAGCATTCATACCATGATATAGTGGAGAGAATATAGCCATAGTAACTGTAGCGTAAATTGCATTAGCAGTTAAAGCTTCAACTGAATAAGTTCCCCTCATTTTTACCATTACAACAGCTCCGAAAGCAAATGCTAGTTCATTAATTAAAATAGGCATAGCTTTTTTAGATGTGTTGGCAATAATACGTTTTTGAACCCTGAATGATTGGGTTGTTGGGATAAACTCGAATCTTTTAATAGAAAGCAAGGTTACAATGAATATTGTTTGAAGTGATCTTGCAATAACTGTAGCGATCGCTGAACCTCTAACTCCTAAGTTTGGAGCTGCGGATCCTAAAATAACTGCATCAGTTAATAATAAGTTTCCTAAAACATTAAATGTTAAAGCAATCAATGACATTCAGAATGAGTATAATGGACGTCCAGTTTCTCTCAATGATGTAATTGCTACTTGGTTAATTGTTAGTAATAAGTATGAAGGAGCAATAATTTGGTAGTAGTGTTCCCCTTCTTGAGTTGAAAGAATTGACACTTCATTTTGAATTGCATTGAAAACTCTTGTAACTTGTTCTTTAGTTGAATTTTCAGTTAATTGTCCTATTTCGGCGAAAACATCAGAAATTGATTCATTCCCGTAATGTGGGTTTGTAGTAAATGAAATTAATGGTCTAGTTAATCCTGGAATGGCAAAGATCGCAAAGAATAAAGTAATGGTAAATACTACATAAATTTTAATAGATGTAATTTGTCTTAATTTATTATAGTCTCCAGCTCCATAGTATTGAGAAGAATAAACCCCGGCTCCATAACAGAAACCAGATACCATGGCGAACATAATAACGTACATTTGGTTAGATGCTGTGATACCATTTACAGCAATTTGTCCAGAAGTATAAAGTTGTCCAGATTCACCAACAGCATAATTCCCAAGTCCGAATCCATTTAAAAAATCACTACCAAGTTGATTTCAACCAGAAAGCTTAATATTATTTAAAAAATCCTCAAAACCATTAACTTGTTTATTAGATAAGTTGTTAACAAACATACTATCGACAATGTCAGTTGAAGCCATAATAATCTCTTGGAAAATAGATCATAAAATAATCCCCAGTGCAGCTGCATATCATGCACGACTGGCGAAGAATTTATTCTTTTTGTCCGCTCTTGTAACTGTTTCCATTTTATCCCCTTCATTTTAAATCTAGATTGATTTTATACCTTTTAAAAATAAAAAAAAGTACTGAATGAACAGTACTTGATTTATTTTTAAATGGTCGGAATAATTGGACTTGAACCAACGACCTCTCCGTTATCAGCGGAGTGCTCTAACCAGCTGAGCTATATTCCGAATAACAAGAAGATTTTATTGTTTTTAGAATTAAATTGCAATAGAAAAAATAAATTTTTTTAAAAAATTAAATAAAAAAACAGCGGGAGCTGTTTTTCCTTGTTCAAATAACTACTTTTTGCTAATTTCAAGCATTTTGAAATCACCGTTTTTTTCGCTTCTTTCATATTTGAATATATATACATCTATTTCGTTTTTATCATTTGTATATTCAACGATTAAGGTTTGCCCTTTTATCGCAACTTTATCAAACTTATTTAAATCTTTAAAGGTGAATTTAAATTTAGAATTGTCAGTGAATTCTTTTATAAATTGTTCAGAGTAATCTTTTGCTTTATCTAAATTGTTATAGATTTTAGAAATTAATTTGCCATACAATGATAAATTATCAATGGTTTCACCATTTTTTTCATTTATTGGTTTCAAGAATTTATTTACTAAAACTTCTCAAATAGAGTCTGGAATTATTTTGCCATTTATAAATCCCAAAATTATATCTATATCTTGGGGCTTGTTTAAAATTTGTGAGATAGCGTTCCCAGTATTTTTATTACCCTCCGCATCAGTATATGTGTTTTCAAAAATTTTATTAACTAATAAATTTATATCTTTGAAGTGAATTGAAGAATACTCCACATCTTTAAGTTTAATCATTTCATCAACACCAAGATCCGCTGCTAATTGATCAATTATTTGTCCAACACTCATTTCAGTATAATGAGAACCAATCGGAACTTCTTTGCCAATCATCTTATCTAATGGCGTATCTAAAATAGTAATTAAGTTAAGAGGTTTGTTTGAACCAAAGATACTATCAATTGAATCTACAGTCTCTTTAGAAATCATTCCAATCAGAGATTTTAAATCACCACTGTATAAAAATGTAAATAGGTCTTCGATGAGTGGTAGGTTACCAATAATACCTATAGCGAGTTTGCCAATGCCGGTTGTATCGTTTTTAAATAAATCCTCAAGCATTATGTTTATTGAAGTAATTGGTTCTCCAGTATTCAAAGAGTGGTTAATATCAAACAATACAGTCCCTATATGGGAACTAATCACGCTTGTAAAATCATCAGAACTCACAACATCACTTAGGTCCATACCTAGTTTTGTTTTCAATAACTCTTCAACTGTTATGTAAAGGTTTCCTAAAATATCCGGAACTCCTTGTGAAGAAAGCATCCCACTAAAAATTATTGGAGCAAAATTACTAATCATAAACATCAAAAAGTTTGTGTTCTCAGGACCCTCAAATGATTCACCCTTAAACTCCTCGCCAATTGGTAACAAGATGTTAATTAATTTTTGTATTCTATACCCTTTAGGGTCTCTTTCTTTATCGGCACTTCCTAAATAATATTTCAATGTCCCAATTATATATTCGAGGTTTAATCCGCCTTTTTTGAATATTGAAGTTATTTCTTCATTTCTTCCGAAGAACTCATCTCTCATATATTCGGTATTTGTTTTTTTATTTGAGAATAAATGATTTGCATCAATTGGTTGAATAATATCTTTTGTTTCATCAAACAGTGAAATTTTGTATTGCAACAGTGTAACTGTTCTTATGATATGTTTTGATATATTTAAAACATTTTCTGTATCATTTAAATCAATATTTGTACTGTCCGCTTCAGGTTTTTGCATAAGATCCATCAATAACTTCATGATTTTCCCAGTTAATACATTCGGATCTAAAGAATTACTTGTATTAAATTCAATAGGCTCACTGCCTGGCTTTGTTATTGCAAAAATTGTGTTAATAAGCGAAACCAAGAGTGCACTATCAATTTGCCCAACCTTTACAGCTTCTGTATCTTTCAGGACTTCTTCTCAGCCATCATCAACTAATTCTTGAGCTGGTCTATCCTCAAAGTATTTAATCACATCAATCTCGTCTATTGTTTTGTTAATTGTTGATTTTATCTCAGGATTATTAGACATGAAATCAATCACTTTACCCATAGCTTCTTTTGTGTTTTCATCTAGTAAGTTTATATTTCCTGAAAGTCCAGGTATCATGCTATTTAATATATCAGTTGTTAAAGTTGGCAAAATAACCATCACACTTTTCAACATTCCCGAAAACTGTTTTGAGGGAATACCTAAAATAGACTCACCCATTATGTTTTCAATAGCTCCAGAGCCATCACCAAGAGAGCCACTCAAGTCTACCCCTTCAATTTCAGTATCACTTAAATTTAGTGCCTCACCGAAATAATTTTTATTAAGCATGCTTAAATCCGAATTAGATTCAACATTATAATCATTAGCGTCAAGTTCTATACCCATACCCTTAAATGTATCGAAGGCATTTAATTCACCTAAATAATTATTTAAAGAGCTTAAATCATATTTATTTTGATCTGCCATAATGATTTGCTTTGCAATACTAGCTGCTGAACCTTCAAGGTTATTTTGTGAATTGCTAAATTTCATTTTATCGTTATCTGCCTTTGCAGTATCAGAACAAGCCACTACCATGGCAGCTGATGAAGCGGTAATTGAGATCGCTCCTAAAATCGTTAATAATTTTTTCATATATCCTTCTTTCTAATATCTTTAAAAGACATTAGGACTAACAGCATATGATTAATAAGACTTATGCATACGCGCTAATCCTTATAAATTAATATTCTATTTTTTTGATATATCAGTTATTTTGAAAATTTCAAATTTTGTTTCTCTCTCATATTTAATTGTATACTTAGTTTCTTTTTTTGATTTAGCATCTATATAATTAGCAACTAGTGTTTGAGATTTTATAGCATTTGTTTTAGCAAAATTTTGGACTTGACTAAATTCAAATCTATACATATCTTCGCTTTCAAAAAGTTCTACAAATTCATCTTTATAGTTTGTTGGTTGATCCACTTTCTTGTAAACCTTTGCAATTCCAGTTATTAATTCTTTAAGTAAATCTGGAGATGGTAAATTCTCATTGTGTTTGGGCATGAAAAATTTGTTAACTAAAAATTCCCACACTGATCCTTCGATAGCACCTTCTTTTGAAACACCTAGAATTTCTGCTACATTTGGTAAGTCTTCAAGGATTTTAGAAATTAAATTCTTTTCACCTTCTTTACCAATTATCATTCGCACAAGTTCTTTAATATCTTCAAATCTAATTCCATAGTTTTCCAATTGTTTCAATGTTTGATTTTCATCCACAGAAAAATCACTTGTTATATCTTTTATAAGCTCTGTGAATCCCAAAGTTGTATAGTAGTTAGCAATTGGAAGTTTTTTACCGATGAACTTATTGATTGGAGTTGTTGCCAATGTTTGTAAATTTAGAGGTTTGTCACCAAATCACTCTTCGACTTTTTCTCGTCCATTTGGAATTAAATCGATTAATGTATCAAAAAGATTTACCCCTGCAATTTCGATATTCATGTCATTTTTAAGGTCACCTTTGTAGATTACATTATAAGGATCCTTAATTATTTTAGGCAGTATATTGAAAACAATTCCACCCATAAATCAAAATCCAGCTTTAAGCATGCTTTCAACTTGTGTGATTTTTCCACCATTCCCCAATGAGAAGAATATACTTGGTATCAAGCCATAAACATTACTTGGAGTCAGAACTTTCTGTAATTTTTCTTCGGTAATTATCCCCGCTACCATTGATGGTAATTGGTCCTTAATTTTGTCATAAATCATAGATACAAACTCTGGAGTTACATATTTTTCAATGATTGGCAATAACATATCTGCCACGGCACCACCATTTCCTTTTTCAGAAGTAACCGCACTAATGTTTTTAGGTTCTACAAAAACCGGGAACATGATGTTGATGAATTTTTGTAATTTGTATCCATTAGGATCTCCCTCACCAATATTACCTAAATAGTATTTTATAGAAGATAACAAGTACTTAATGTTTAAGTTTCCATTTTCAAACTTATCAGCAACCTTAACTTCTGTTGCTGTCTCAAATACCTGGTTTACATATTCGTTGTTTGTTTGCTTATCTGAAAATAAGTGTTTACTATCTTTTGGTTCAATCACTTTCCCATCATCAAATAATGAAAGTTTTAATTGTAGTAATTGCACCATTCTAATAATCTCGGTTGCGATATCAACAATTTTTTCAGCATTCTCTGTTAATGAATATTCTTTAATAATAACTTGATTGCTTTGAACCTCTTTATTAACTATTAAGTCTAAGACCTGACCAAAACCCTTTCCAAGGTTTTGTGATATTGAAGCATCATCATTATAATCGAAAGCTTTGAATTTTTCATAATTCATTATTTTTCCAATACTATTAACTAACGCTGAGTACATTGCTGTATCAATGTTTTTAACCGATAATTCTCCAAGATATTTTGTAACATCCATCCCATCAATAGTTTCTTCAATCGTTTGTGTTACTTTTGGGTTTTTTAAAATTAGTTCTATAGCTAAAGATATCACATCAACTGGAATTCCAGCAATGTCTTTTAACTCTGGTATTTGAACAACAGAACCAAGTGACCCCAATAATGTTGTAAGCATTTGAGTTGATAGCGTTGGAGCAATGCTCATAACCATAGTTAAAGTGTTTGATATTTTATCTCCATCAATTCCCAAAATTTCTTCTGGCAACATTTCAGATATCGCACCCTTGCCATTCCCTAGTCTTCCATTAACTTTTAAATTATCAGATAGAGTTGCATCATTTAGACTTACTCCCGTCCCAAAATATCTATTAGTTAATTCTCCAACCACTGAACCTTGTTCCAGACCTCTATCATTTTGTTCAAAATCAATTCCTAGGTTTTTTAAAGTTTGTTCAGCAGATTTTCCATCCAATGTATTATTAATTGCACCAAGACTGAAATTATTTTGATCAGCCATGATTATTTGTTTTGTCAATATGGCAGCAGATCCTTGTAAATTATTTAGTGAATTGTTAAATTCACGATTATCTTGTTCTTCGTTTGTTGTAGTTTTATTACTACATGCTACAACAGTAGCAGCTGAAGAAGCTGATAATGAAATTGCACCTAAAAGTGCTAACATTTTTCTCATAATATATCTCTCTTTTCTTTTTTAAATACTAAAAAATATAAGACTTACTTTAGTCTTAAAAAAGAAATTGAGTTGGTGGTGTTTGTTCCTTTTTGGAACTTATTAGTTGTTTTGTTTCAATCGATGTAATTTTATTAACAATTTCATCATTTGCTTTAGCGATTGTTAAAAATACTCCGTGTAAGAAAGAGATAAGATTTTTTAAAGTTCTACGGAATGATTCAATAGTTAATTTAATGAATCTAATGCGTTTAAAACTTCACTTAGTAAATCCAGTGAAATCATATTTAATAACAGTTTTTTTGCTTGCAGCATAAGCAAAAGATGCTAAAAACACAAAGAATATCATCAATAATGATGTTCCTGTTAATCCCAAGTGAATGATGTAAAGTTCATATAAAGAAGTATTATTATATTCTAAGAAATTCACAACATTTCACGGAACATTACCCATACCATCAATCATTCTAACAGATAGAAAAAGTTGTACTCCAAGTTGTAATAAGAAAACAGCAATACCCACTGTAGATACCTTATCAATTTTTATATAAGCTGATGTTTTGTAATTATTGCGTTTAATTTTAGAGAAAGACTCTAAAACGTATTTAAGGATTGAGAACGAGTATGCTAAAGATACGAAGAAAAGTGTGACACTTATAAAAATCATGTATTTAAAATCGCGGAAATCCATAAGCATAGGAAAAAAAGCTAACAGAGCAATTACCCCAATAACAATTAAATATAAACTAGATATTCCTTTGATATATTTCTTTTCCATAATTTATTCCTTTTACTTATTCTACTATTTTAAATACAAAAAGGTAGAATATTTTAAGTTTTTAACTTTACCTTTTTAAGTCCTTAATAATGAAATGCCTATAAATAAAAAATAAAAAACACACTATGAAAGTGTGTTAATTATTAAACTTCTTTTGTAATTTCAACTAATTTGAATACCGCAAATTTAGTTTCGCGTTCATATTTAAATGTGTAATTTTGCACTTGTCCATTTTCATCTGTATAAGCAGTTTTTAATGTTTGTCCTTTAATAGCTACATCATCAAATTTTACAGGATTGCTGAAATTAAATTCAAATGCATTATCATTATCAAATAGCTCAACAAAATCGTCTTTAAAATCAGTTGGTTGATCTATTTTTTTATAGATTCTCGCAACCGCAGTTAATAACTCCTTCAATAAATCAGGTGAAGGTAGTTCAGAATTATGGTTAGGTTGGAAGAATTTATTTACCAACAATTCTCAGACAGAACCAGATTGTGCAACACCATCTTTAATTCCTAAGTGTTCTACTAGATTAGGTAAATCTTCTAATATTTTAGATATTAGATTTTTCTCACCATTTTCACCAATAATTACTTTAACTAAACTTAGAATATCTGTAAATCTTATTGAATAGTTTTCTAGTTTGGCATAAGTAGCATTTTCATCAATATCAAAATCTTTAGAAATGTCATTTATAAGTTCTGTAATACTCAATGAAGTGTAGTAACTAGCAATAGAAGGTTTTGATCCTATAAATTTATCTAGTGGTGTATTTGCCAATGTAATTAAATTTAATGGTTTATCCCCAAAAATTTCATCCACTTTTTCTTTTCCATTAGGTATTAGACCAATAATCGTTTCATACAAGTCAATTCCCAATCCAAGGGCACTAATTCCGATATAAGATTCTTTCTTAAAGTCTCCACTATAAATACTTTCAAATGTATTTTTAATCAATTTCGGCATTGTTCCTCAAGCTAAATCAAGAACAAAACCTAGACCTGTGATAGATTTAGCAAATGGTTTTAATGTTGGAGCTTCTCCACCATTACCAAGAGCATAAACGAAACTCCCAATCAACGTTAATAAGTTATCTCCAGTGATTGTCTTTTTAAAGTTAGCTTCAGATATTAAAGATTTAGCAGCATCTGGTAATAGACCATATATTAAATTAATAACAGTCTCTCCACCACTATCTATAACAGAATATAATAATCCTCCAATAGCATTCATGATTCCAGATGTATGGAAGTCCATTGTTTTTAAATCACCGATGTTTTTAGGTTTAACAGTTAATGGTATTAAAATGTTTATAAATTTTTGTAATCCATATCCTTTAGGATCAGCTTTTTCACTATCTGAAATATTTCCCAAATAGTATTTTATTGAAGAAAGTAAGTATTTGAAGTTTATATTACCAGAAGAGAATTCAGTTCCAATAGTAGCGCTGTCATCTTCAACTTTAAAAACCTTAGAGATGTAATCAGTATTTTTTAAATCTTTAGAAAATAAGTTTTCCCTTGTTTTAGGTGTTTCACCCTCTTTATAGACTTCTTTAGAATCGTCAAATAGAGATAATTTAAATTGGAATAAAGTTATAGCTCTCATGAATTGTGCTAATATTGCAGAATAATAATCAATATCGTCAACTAGTGAAAAATTCTCAATAACAGAATTAACTTCAGAATTACTTGCTTCATCACCACCATTTAAGATGCCACTAAGGATTCCACCAAGTGATGCCATCGCATTAGTTTCAATATCATCATTTGTAGCATAATCTAAAGGTTCATAATCAGGATTCATAATCATTGTAATCCCATTTGTTAATGCAATTGTCAAGGCACTATCGATGTTTTTGATTGACACATCAGCAGCATATTCTAAAATATCCATTTCTGTTATTATCTTTTCAAGTTTTTCTAAAACTTTGTCGTTCTTTAGCATTAATTCCAATGCCAAACTTATTATTTCAGTAGGAATTCCAGCAATATCTTTTAATTCGGGTAGATCAATAATTGACCCAAGTGCACCCAATAAAGTATTTAACATTCCAGTAGATATAGTAGGAATAATAGTCATTATCATAGATAACATTTGAGATAACTCATCACCAGACATCCCTAAAACATCATCAGGAAGAATTTGTGATATTGAACCCTTACCATTACCTAATTTACCATCTAAATTAATCCCATTAACATTAACTTCTTCAAGATCAATTCCTGAACCAAAATATCTATTTGTTAAATCTTCTAAAATAGCTCCTTCTTCTAAACCACGATCATTAGATTCAAAAGTCATCCCCATTTGTTCTAAAACACTTTGGGCTGATTTACCACTTAAAGTATTATTAATTGAATTTAAACTGAAACCATTTTGGTCAGCAATAATCATTTGTTTTGCTAAAGCAGCAGCAGACCCTTGTAAGTTATTTTGTGAATTATTAAATTCTCTTTGATCAGTTTCTTGACTTGTTTCATTTGAACAAGCAACAACAGTTGCAGCTGATGATGCAGTAAGAGCAACGGCTCCTAATAATGCCAACATTTTTTTCATAATAAATCCCCTTCATTAATAACATTCTTTCTATAATTATATATTGAATAAACAATTAAAACATAAATTGATAGTCTAAAAATGATACAAATCAACATTGGAAATCTTTTTATTGAAATAAAAAAATCAACCCGAAGGTTGAAGTTTTGTTTGATTAACGTTTTGAGAACTGAGGTGCTCTACGTGCTCCACGTAATCCGTATTTTTTACGTTCTTTGATACGTGCATCACGAGTTAATAATCCAGCTGCTCTTAAAGATTTTCTGTAGTCTTCACTTGCTTCTAATAAAGCTCTAGCAATCCCTAAACGAGTTGCTCCAGCTTGACCAGTGAATCCTCCACCTTTAACTGTAACTGTAATATCGAAATCAGTTTTTGTTCCTGTTGCTTCTAATGGTTGTTCTAGATCTTGAACTAATGTTGCGTATGGAAAGAACTCTAAAGCTGCTTGCCCGTTTACTGTGATTGACCCTTTACCAGGTGTTAAGATAACTTGAGCTACTGAAGATTTTCTTCTTCCAGTTCCTCTATAAATAACTTTTGTGTTTGCCATTATTTAGTTTCTCCTTTTTTAGTATTAATTGTTAATACTTCTGGTTTTTGAGCTGCGTAAGGGTGGTTTTCCCCTACGAAAACGTGTAAGGCACGGAATTGGTTTCCACCTTGTACGTTTTTCGGTAACATTAATTTAATTGATCTTTCAAGAATTTTTCTTGCGTCTAATTCTCTTTGAACTGCAACAGTTCTTCTTCTCAATCCACCTGGGTGCATTGAGTGGTGGTAGTAGTTTTTGTCTGATTCTTTTTTACCAGTGAAAACTACTTTCTCTGCGTTAATAATAATAACGTGATCTCCGTTATTGATGTGAGGAGTGAAAGAAGGTTTATGTTTCCCTCTTAATACCATAGCTACTTGTGTAGATAGTCTCCCTACTGTTTGTCCAGCAGCATCAACGATAAATCATTTTTTATCGATGTCTTTTGCTGAAATAAGTGTTGTTTGGTTCATGTGCTTTTTTCTCCTTATGACCTGTCCGGGGTTAAAGTGTAGTAAGCGTTATTATTATAATTAATTATTAGTCATATATCAACAACTTAGCAATAAAAAAAGTGGCTTAGCCACCTTTTTATAAGTCCCCGTCTTTTAAAGCATGAACTGCATTAAGTTTTCTAATTGAATTGAATCCAACAGCAATTGTAATTGCGTAAATTCCTACAATAGAAGCCAATACAGCAAATGGTAAGAAGATTGGGAATGCCAAAGGTAATACCAGTGATCCCACTGTATAAAGCATCCTAATAATTGAACTAAATGCTCAGAATCCGAATCCGAATCCAGTTACAAATGTAACGGCAATTACAATAAAGTACATACCTAATACATTTTTAACAATATAAGGATCACTGTATCCCAACACTTTCAATGTTGCGATAAAACGTTTATTATCGTTAATTACCAGTGATGTAGTCAATAGAATAATTACGAATGTAATTACAATTAACAATGTGATAACCATTATTAATAACATCATTATAACTTCTGACATTTGAGCTAAGATAGCTTGTGAAATTGCAATTGGCACAATATTGGCCATTGCCCCTTCACCAGCTCCATCATAAATACGATCATCAGTTACAGATCCATTCATAGCCAATGGACTGTAATCCCCGTATTTTTGACTAATAGCAATCAATGATTTTAAATCCCCTACATCATCTTTATTAGAATATTTGTAGTTAAAAATTGGATTTGCATTTTTAAATATTTGTAAGATATTTTTAGCTGCAACAGCAACTTCAGTATCTTTACCATTTACATAATTATTAATAAATTCATCATATGTTATATCATTTAAATTTTTTGGTAAATACATTGAAGTTTGTTCACCATTTAATTCAAACTCTTTATATACATCATTATTAAATTCGTTTGCTCATTGTTTTCTAAATTGGTTATTTCACAAGTATGCTTCAACTTTGTCATAACTCAGAATCTTTTGAGCACTCTCTTCTTTAATTCAAGCTTGTGCTGTTCCATATCCTTCATGAACTCCAACAATTGTGAATTTTGTTGGAGTTTTTTTAGTTCCCACTGTTGTTTCACCTTTTAATGAAGATCCATATAATGCTCCAGGTGTTGATCCATCAATTGATGAACCACTGAATGCTAATTTTTTACCTTGATTATTTGTAACAGAAGCTGATGTCGGTTTAAGTTGTGAAAACTGTGTAAATTTAGAATCTTTAGCAACGTTTCTTACAGTTCCAGCATCTCAACTATCCAACTCCATTGCAGTTGGCTCGCTAGTTGTTAAATCTTGTAATTCGTTTTGTAGAACTTCCAAATCAACAACATCACCGATACCAATATCCATTTTCTTAGCAATTGTTTCATTGATGATTATTGCATTTTCAGCATTTTCCATTTCATATAATCTGCTATTTAGGATTTGGTGGTTTCCAGCTT
This sequence comes from Tullyiplasma multilocale ATCC 49900, assembly GCF_000483165.1. Classification (GTDB taxonomy): domain Bacteria; phylum Bacillota_I; class Bacilli_A; order Mycoplasmatales; family Mycoplasmataceae; genus Tullyiplasma; species Tullyiplasma multilocale. Next base: position 133,132 of record NZ_AXXW01000005.1, read on the forward strand.
CAGTTAGTTCAATAAAGTCAGTATTATTTTCAATACCGTAAATATTGAATCCGAAGTTAGAATTCATATCCTTAACATTTATTTTAGTTCCTATTTGTTCTTGTTTACTATCATAAGCGATTACACCAAATGATTGATTATAAGTTTGTTCTCCGTAGTACCCTTCTTTGATGTATTGTTTTACAAAGTAAGGTGATCTTGAGTAACCAGCTTGAATAATCGCTTGATCAGATCTAAAACTGAATAGTGCAGCATATCAATTTAAATAGTAAGGAATTTTTTCTTTAATTTCCTCTGCAGAAAGTGTTGATGCTGATTTCATTGAGAATTCATCAACTTCATTTTGATTAGTATTTCAATCATTGTCAATAATTCTAAATTGACCAAGTGCTTTATTTTCACCATCACTAAATTGGAAAGGTTTATATTCATTTACCCTCAATGCTGATAAGTATTCATTGAATCCCTCTTCATTTTTAATGAAGTCTTCATAAGCTTTATTAGCAAATTTTGAATCAGAGTTGAATGACTCTATTTTCTCTTTATGAGTATTTTTCATAGGATCTATATCTTCACCATAATAAGTGTTTGTAATAGATAGACCAATTGAATTTACATACTTAGTATAGAATTGTTGCAATATTTTAAATTGGAAACGATAAATATCATCTTCAGTCGGATTATTAATACCGGGCACTGAATTAGATTTTAAAATTTTAGCCAACTCTACTATATCGGGTCATTGTTGACCTAGGATTTTTCACCCAAATGCATCTCCAGGCATTCCGATGTCGGCTAGATATCTAAAGTAGGCATCTGTAATAACAACATTGTAACCATTAAGCATTTTTAAGTTACTTAACATCATTTCAATAGATGTCATTTCTCCATCACCAGCTGCTGAATTCAACAGCATTGAATAGTACTCATTCTTCATAGTCCCATTATAATAATCTTTGATAATGTAATCCATATCATAATTACCATTTTCATCTAGAGGTAAACCCGTAACAGATTTCATTACATCAGAATAATTATATACATCATTTATACCAACCTCTTTATTTCAAGCTTCAACATCACCGTTGTAAGTTTTTAAGAAAGTATATGGGTTATTATAAGTTGGTTCAGCATACTCAACCACTTGTTTATATTTAATTCCCTTGTATGATGCAGTTTTATTCCTTGTAAGAATGTCAGGAGCCGCAAATGCAACAGTTAAACTGACTGTAGCTAGTAATACAACTAAACCAACACCAAACATTTTTCCAGATGCATCAACAAATAAGGCTGTTCTCATTTTTGATCTGAATGAATCTCTGATGTTCATTTTTTTGATCATCATACCAAATTTAGAAATCTTTTTACCCTTGTTTGCTTGAATTAAATCAAGAGCAGAATCCTTTAAAATTGCATATGCAATTCAGAATGAAATCCCTGTCAAAATAATTCACATCAATAGAACAGCCATTCCAAATCCGAAAATATCAAATGTTCATTCTTGGAAATCCATTGAGAAGTAAGATGAGAAAATACTAATTAACTCTATTTGAACTGATTGAGCAATTAAGAATCCCAATATTCCCCCAACAATTGCTGTAAAGAATGGTGTCATAACATAACCCAGAACAAGTTTACGTTTTCTGTATCCAAGTGCTTTCATAGTCCCGATTTGACCACGAGTTTTTTCAATTTGTTTGCGAGTAATTAAACCCATTGTATATAAACAAACAACCAACACGATTACGGCAATAACTGTAGCGGCGATATTGTACATTAAAAGAGTTTTTTCAATGGATTGAGTTCTCCCGCTGTATCTATATGCAGAATCTGTACCTGCATATATAAAAACGTTGTCTGTATTCTGTTTACCAATTAATTGTTTAAATCTACTATTCATTTCATCAATCATAGATGAAGTTAATTTAATATCTTTTTTAGTCTTGATTGAATAGAAAGATTCTAATTCATTATTTGATGAAACAACTAAATCAGCACTAGAAGCATCATATAAATAAAGGCCTTTGCGACTATTCTCATCTTTTTTCAAACCAAAAGTTTCAGGACTTACATAAATTAATCCTTCTCTTGTTTTATTTGGTAAAGGCGAAGATGCATTGATAATCGGCATCATAAAGTCAGCTGAGTTTCCATAACCAACTACTTGGTATCAATTATAGTTTCTATATGCTGTCTGATATAAACCATTTTCCTTATTCAAACCTTCTTCAGTCATTTTTTGAATATCGGCATATTGAATATCAGATGTGTTGTCATTTTTCTTAGAATTAACAAACATTTCGTTTCCCAATGTGTCTTTTTGTAAACGAATAATTGATCCAATTTCAATATTATTTTCCTTAGCAAATGTTGGATCTAATACAACATCACGAGATGTTTCAATATCTCTTCCTTTACTAATCACTAATTGATCGACAGGGGTATTCCCTTTTGTTGTAAATTTAGCAATTGCTTTCAAAGTCATCTCTTGATTGTTGTTGAATACTTGTGTAAATTCACGAGCTTCAGTTCTTGATCAATCAAATTGCAAGTCACTACTTTCGTTAAAGTATTGTTCTTGTAAATTGTAGACTCAGTGTTGTTGCGCCTCAACGACGTTTGTGGGCACATTAGTATTTCCAGAATCTCCAGTTGTAACGTTTTCAAACGGGTCTAATTGTAAAACAATATTATGCTGGTTTGAATTAGCTATTAATTTGTCGTGGTTCTCGATAACTCTTGTAGAAATAGCTGTTGTAATTGAAATAATCAAAGCTAAAAGTGTAACTAACATTGTTAGTCCAAATAATTGTGCTTTATTATTAAAAGTATTTCTAAATGAGTTTTTCAAGATAAGTCTTCAACTTGAATTTTTCATTTTTTTCCTCCTTATATATATTTATTTTTAAATATATAAATTAGGCGGTGTTAAACCTTTTTTAGCCTGACGTAATTCAGAAGATTTGATATTATTGATTGTTAAAGTAGAAATAGAATCTTTCTTAGGAAAGAAACCTTTTGTTATTTTAACCATTTCAAAATCAACACTGTTTTTTAAAGTGTTTCCAATTTCAGATTTATTTTTAATTAATTTTGAAATAATTTTGAATCCTGCAAATTCTTTTAAGTCTGTCAAATCAACCACTAATGTTTTTGATTTGAATAAAGCCACACTTAAAGAAAAAACTGCAACTAGCATAGCTAAAATTAAAACAGAGAATGTAAGTTGTAATGAATAGATAGTTTGTAAGAAATCATTTGAAAAATCTAAACCACTCAAAATTTTATACATGATTCCACTATCTGTAGATAGAGAAACAGATAAATAAATTTGACCTACCAGACCTAGAAATCAGACGATGATTGCAGTAAAAGTTATTCTATCAAGATTAACATTTTTTACATCCTTGAAATTATTACGTTTTGCTTGATCAAAAACATTACCAATTTTTGTTAAAGAGAAGGCAGAGAATGCTAATGAAGCAACTATAAAAATGAAGTTGCTAAAAAGGATTTCAGTCTCAGACATTCCTAGAGTTTCACGTCAAGAAATGATTGAGGCTACAAAACCAAATGAAATAATTAAATAAGCTAATGAGATAGACTTTGCAAAAGTTATTTTCTTTTTCATATTATTCTCCTATTAATAATAATTTTACCTTATTTTGCAGCCAAAAATATAAAAAAACACCCACATAATGAGTGTTTTTAGAAAGGGATATTATTATTGCATTCATATATAATATGCTTTCCTTCTCACATAAAGATCATCCAGAAACTCATAAAATTTATCAATCCATTAATATTTAAGTGACATTGTTTTATATCCCTTAAATAAATAATACACCTTTTTAATTAAAATTCTATCTTTTCTAAAATTAATCCTTTTGCTTCAATTACAATAGTTGATTTCTCTCCAATGCCTTGTAACTTATTTTTTATATCAGAAGTTGATATTCTTTTACCTTGATAAGCACTCAAAGCTGCTCCAACAATCATTCTAATTTGATAACGAATGAAACCCTTACCTTTAAAGATTATTTCAACCTTACCAGTAGAACTTCTCTCGACAACTATTGAGTCAACTTTACGATATGTTTTTCGCAGCTGCATTTCTTCAGTTGTTAATCCAGAAAATAATTTAAACTCATGTTCACCAATAAAACAATTAAATATTTCTTGCAATTTTTCAATATTGATTTCTCCATATCTTCAATCAAGTTCAAAGCGTTGATTGAAGATATTTGTTTGTTGGTCATTAATTACATATTTATATGTCTTTTGTTTAACATCACGAATATTGAAATCTTCTGAAACTTTTTCAATTCTATTAATTATGATGTCACTAGGCAAAGCCCTATTTAAAGCTTTAGAAAATCTAGTTAAATCAGGCTCAAATTCAATTGTCACTAAAACCTTTTGATCAAGTGCATGTACACCCGAATCAGTTTTTGATGCTCCGAGTATTTTGTATTCACTATTCTTAGTAATACCTTTTAAGGCCTTTTCAAGCTCTCCTTGGATTGTTTTACCCTTTTTCTGAATAACTCATCCACAATAGTCAGTTCCGTCATAAGAAAGCGAAATTAGTAAATTAACCATATCTTAATAAAGAGTTAGTTGATCGATATATGGGATGTGCATAAATGATAATGCATCATAACCCATAGCACCATAAACTATGGCAAAGATTGCCATTCCCATACCAAATAGGAAAATAACTAAATCTGAGATTCTGAATTTGAACTGTACATATCTTGTTCTTTTAGCATGGGGTTCATAACCTCTTGCATCCATTGCATAAGCAAGATCTTCTGCCTTTTGGAAAGCTGAAACAAGTAATGGAATAATCAAAGATGTTAAACCCTTTACTTTATCTTTAGCTTTACCATTTTTAATATCAATCCCTCTTGAAGATTGAGCTTTCATAATTCTTCCTGCTTCATCAATTAAAGTAGGAATCATACGCAGTGCGATTGAAATAATCATTGATAAGATGTAAACCGGAATACCAATTAATTTCAATGGGTATAATAAGTCTTCGATTGCCAAAGTTAATTCTAATGGTTGAGTAGAACCAGTTAAAATACATGTTAATGTAATCATTAAATAAATTCTTCAACCCATCAGTAAAGCACTATATAATGCTTTTTCACTAAGTCAAATATTTCAAGTTTTGTAAAAGTGACCAATTGGTTTAATCAAACCTAAATCAGGAATTGCTATCGTTGAAGAATCTAAATTTGGACTAATAAATCCAGATCATCCCCCACCAACTTTTTGTATCAAAATTCCACTTTGGTCAATTCCGCCATTTTCGGTTAATAACTTAAATGTTTCCTTATCAGGATGCATTAAGAATAAATTTATAGCAAAGATAACAATAAAAATAAATAGCACAGGAGCAATTAATTTTAAAAGCATTCTTCATGGTAATCTAGACATTGCAAAAATACCAAATATTACAACTGACATTACGATATATCCAGTAAATCCAATCGGAAAGAAAATTCCAACTATTAATAAAATAATCATTAATAATTTAAGTCTTGGATCCATTTTATGGATTACTGAATTTTTGGGTATATATCTACCGAATGTAATTCTCATTTAATTACCTCCTTCTATTTTTTTGAAATTGCAGCTTTATATTCTCTAGCAAAATCTTCTACATTTCTAACTTTTTTATCTAAAATATCAATTCCTTGATCTTTTAATTTATACATAAGTTTGTATAACTTAGGTGGCTCAATTTCAATTTTCTCTAATAGTGTTCTATTAGAGAAAACCTCAAATGGGTTTCCTTTTGAAATCAATTTACCTTCATGCATAACAACAACTTCATCAGCGATTTTCAATACTTGATCCATGTTGTGTGTTACCATAATAATTCTCTTACCTTGTTCTTTATTAAGACGTTGGAATAGTTTCATAAAGTCATCTTCACCTTGAGGATCAAGTCCACCTGTAGGTTCATCAAGAACTAAAGTATTACCATCCATTGCAATAATACCAGCAATAGCAACACGACGTTTTTGTCCACCTGATAATTCAAATGGTGATCTAGTCAAGTAGTTCGCTGGAAGTTCAACTAATTTAAGTAATTCTGGCACTGACGCAAAAGCTTTTTCCTTATCCCCACCAAGATTGATTGGGCCAAAGGCAATATCTTTTTCGATTGTGTCTTGGAATAATTGATATTCTGGAAATTGGAAAACTAATCCAATTTCTTTACGTAATTCTTTTACTTCTTTAATTTTCTTGATAGCGGCAGGTATTTGATAATCTCCAATTTTTGTTCTTCCTGATTCAGAAATTAGTAAACCATTTGTAAGTTGAATCATTGTTGATTTACCTGAACCAGTAGTACCAATAACACATGTGATTTTACCTTTTTGTAAAGTTAATGTAGCATTGTCCAAAGCTCTGAATTCAAAAGGTGTCCCTTTAGAATATGTATATGAAACATCTTCTAAAACTATATCCCCTGAGAAATCAAAAATCTTATTTTCTTTACGTGAAGCTTCTAATTCTTTCATATATTGTTTTTGTAATTCTACATCTTTAATAGAGGCTTCTCTTATTTTCTTAATTTCTGATTCACATGCAGATTTAATATCTGCTTGATTCAATGCATAAGTCTTTTTAACACCTTCAACTAATTGAGAATGTTGCTCAAACGAAATCTTTTCTAATCTTAAATCTTCATCCAAGATATCGATTGCATCCTTTAGAGTTGATTTATTTTCTTTAAGAATTTCTTTGTATTTATTTTTAATCATTTTTATTTGCATAATTGTTTCACCAACTCATCCATATCTTTAGAATGCTCTGTCTCAATACCAACATTAGCTAAAGCTTCTTCTACTGTTGCCACAAAAGGAATATCCAAATGAATAGATTTTAAGTATTCTTTATCTTTAAGAATTTCTTTTGGAGTTCCCATTCTTTCTAATCTACCACCATTCATAACAATAACTTTGTCAGCATTTAAAATCTCATCCATATCATGCGTAATTGAAATAATTGCTTTATCACCACGATCACGTAATTCAACCATGATTTCTTTGATTTCACGATTACCTTTTGGATCTAACATACTTGTTGCTTCATCAAAGATTAAAATATCTGGGTTCAATGCCAATGCTGACGCAATAGCTACACGTTGTTTTTGCCCACCAGATAAGTTAAGAGGTTCTTTATCTAGGAAGTATTCCATTCTTACTTTTTTAGCAGCTTCTAGAATGATACCTTCCATTAATTTAGGTTCTACTCTTTTATTTTCTAATCCAAAAGCAATGTCAGCTCTAACTGTAGAACCAATAAATTGGTTATCTGGATTTTGGAAAACAATTCCTAAAAATCGTCTAATTTGGTCTAAATTATTTCTTGTCATCAAGTTACCAAATACTCTGATATCACCTTGTTCAGCTCCAAGTACACCAATTAATAATTTTGATAGTGTAGATTTTCCTGAACCATTATGTCCGATAACTGTAACATATTCTCCGTGTTTAATATTAAAATTAACATCGTTTAAAGCATATGGGAAATCTGGAGCATATTTAAATGAAAGACCGTTAACTTCGATAGCATTATCGCTTGTTTTAGGAAGAGAAGCACCACGGCCTTTTTCCTTAACAACAACTTTTGATTCTTTAAATAATTCTTTAGCTTCTTCAAATAATTCTTTTGCTAATTTTGTATCATTTTCTATTTTGAAACTTTCTACTTTTTTTAACATTGTTTTTGCATTAGAAAAATTCACTTTAAAAGCGTTGTTTGTTCCAATCTTATTAAATTCATTTTTCAAGAAGTTATACTTATGTTTAGCCTCTCTCACTTGATCTTTAGTTGCTTGGTCAGTTGCGCGCTTATCTCTCAAAGAGAAGTAAACGTTAGCTGAATCAGTAACTTTTACAAAGTATTTATTTAATAAAATTTTGTATTCATTAAGATCTTTTTGAGTTAATTTTTTATCATTAAACTCGATAATTAATTGATTCATTTAATATTCCTCCATAGAAAATTTCCATATAGTATTAGTTTATACTTTTTATAAATAAGAAACAATAAAGATACTTGATTAGATATAAAAAAATAAGACCCGTTAGGGCCTTATTTTCTATGAGACTATACTAATTCGATAATTACGATTGGTGCGTTATCACCTTTACGGTTATCTAATTTAAGAATTCTAGTGTATCCACCATTTCTTGTTTTGTATTTTTTAGCAATTTCTGTAAATAATTTTTGTAATGCTGTTTCTTTATCTGAAGCATCAATGTCTCTTAATCAAGCTGCTGCTTGACGTCTAGCGTGTAAATCACCACGTTTAGCAAGAGTAACCATATGGTCGAAGTGTTTTCTTAACTCTTTTGCTCTAGTTTCTGTGATTTCTAAACGTTCTGAAATAATTAATTCAGTTGTTAAGTTACGCATTAATGCAGTTCTTCATGCAGTGTTTTTACCACGTTTTTGAATGTATGACATGTATTACTACCTCCTATAATTTTCTAAACTTGTTTGAAAGTTAACCCTAATTGAGCTACTTTGTCTTTGATTTCTTTTAAAGATTTACGTCCTAAGTTTCTGATTTCTTGGATTTCATCTTCTGATCTTGATACTAACTCTCTTAATGAGTCAATTCCGGCACGTTTTAGACAGTTTAAACTTCTTTGAGTGAAGTCTAATTCTTCAACTGTTTTATCTAATTCTTTTTCGTCTTCATCAGTTACACCGATTACTTCTAAACCGTTAATTTCTTGGTTTAGGTTCACGAAGAAGTCTAAGTGAGCAACTAATACTTTAGCTGCAGTTGAAATAGCGTCTACTGCTGTGATTGATCCATCTGTAGTTACTTCAATTTCTAATTTTTCTAAGTCGATTGAACGACCGATTTTAGTTGAATCTACATTGTAGGCAACTTTGATGATTGGTGAGTAGTTTGAGTCAATTGTAATTGCTCCAACTTCTAAGTTTTTTTCTTTTTTGTTTTCTTTAAATGATTTGTATCCACGAGAATTTTTCGCAAATAAAACTAAATCTAAAGTTCCACCATCAGCAACTGTTGCTAAGTGTAAGTCTTTATTTAAAACTTCCACTCCAGCAGGTAATTCTAAATCACCCGCTGTTACTACTCCTGTAGTAGTTGTAGAAATTTTTAATTCTACAACTTCTTCATCTATATACATATTTGCATCAATTTTTAAAACTAATTGTTTAATGTTTAAGATGATACGAGAAACATTTTCAACAATCCCTGGGATTGATGTAAATTCGTGAGCAGCTCCAGCAATTTTAATTGCATAAACTGATGCACCAGGTGTTGCAGAAAGAAGAGTTCTTCTTATTGCATTCCCTAAAGTAGTTCCGAAACCTCTTTCAAGTGGTTCTACCATAAATTTCCCGTATGTTTTTTCTCTTTCTTCTTTTAAAAGAGTGAATTCTGGTCTCATAAATTGTTTCATATATTAACCTCTTGGGCGTTTTCTTGGACGCACTCCGTTATGTGGGATTGGTGTTGTATCTTTAATTGATGTAATTTCCAATCCTGCCATTTGTAATGCTCTAACAGCAGCATCACGACCTGGTCCCGGACCTTTTACCTCTACAGAAACAGTTTTTACACCGTTATCCATAGCACCTTTTGTAGCTGCTTCTGAAATCATTTGCGCTGCATATGGTGTTGATTTTTTAGAACCTTTAAATCCTAGTGCTCCAGCACTTGATCAAGATAATACGTTCCCTTTTTCATCACTAATAGTAACAATTGTGTTGTTAAAAGTAGAGTGAATGTGAGCGATACCTTTAGGAATATTCTTTTTGATTCTTTTTTTACCTTGTGGTTTGTTTGCCATAATCTATATTCTCCTTCTACCTATTTTTTCTTGTTAGCTACAGTTTTTCTTGGACCTTTTGCAGTTCTTGCATTAGTTTTAGAAGATTGACCTCTAACTGGAAGACCTTTACGGTGTCTTAAACCTCTGTAACTTCCGATTTCCATTAAACGTTTGATGTTTAATGAAACTTCTCTACGTAATTCACCTTCAGTTTTTACTGAAGCTAATTCTGTAGAAATAGCTTTAATTTGTTCTTCTGTTAAATCTTTAACACGAACGTTTTCGTCGATGTTTAATTTAGCTAAAATTTGTTGAGATGTTGTTAACCCTACACCATAGATGTATGTTAATGAAATAACAACTCTTTTATCATTTGGGATTTCTACTCCGCTAATACGAGCCATATTACGTATCCTTTCTTTTTATAAAATAAATATATATTTTGTAATCTTTATTAATTTAATTAAACTAATTAACCTTGTCTTTGTTTGTGTTTCGGTTGAGCACAAATAATCATTACGCGGCCTTTACGTCTAATAACACGACAGTTGTCGCAAATTTTTTTGACTGATGATCTTACTTTCATCTTTTAGTACCTCCGTATATTTTTCGTCGCTTTTAAAAAGCAATAATAAATCGGTGTAACCGATTTATTTAAATATCTTAATTTTAAGATTTATATTTAGTATTATCGTTTTGCGATAGTTCTAAATGTAATTCTTCCACGTGTCATATCGTATGGTGATATCACGACTGTTACCTTATCTCCAGGTAAGATGCGAATGTAGTGCATTCGGATTTTACCTGACACGTGTGCATCGATAACTATATCGTTTTCCAGTTTTACTTTGAATTGTGCATTAGGTAGCACTTCAACAACCGTACCTTCAAATTCCATTTCTGTTTCTTTTGCCATATTTATATTCTCCTAACCTCTATTTTTTATAACGAGTTAAAACTTCGCTACCACTATCAGTTACCAATATAGTATGTTCAAAGTGCGCAGCCATACTGTGGTCCGCTGAATATACTGTTCATTTGTCTGCTGCAGTTTTTGTCTTATGAGTACCCATTTGAACCATTGGTTCAATTGCGATAGTCATACCTGCTTGTAAACGCATCCCAGTATCAGGTGTCCCGTAATTCGGGATAAATGGATCTTCGTGCATTGCAGTTCCGATTCCATGACCTGTGTAATCTCTAGGAACACTAAATCCAAATGACTCTACAAACTGTTGTATTGTAGCTCCAATTGTACCTAATCGTACTCCTGGCTTGATTTGCTCAATAGCAAGCTCAAGCGATTTTTCAGTAACCTCTAATAGTATACCATGCTTTTCGTCTTTTTGTACACCACAAATTTTAGTAAATGCTGAATCCGCATGTCATCCTTCAAAGACACATCCAGTATCAATACTTACGATATCTCCATCTTCAATTACACGATTTGCTGGTATTCCGTGAACTAATTGATCATTAATTGAAATACAAATAGTTTTTGGAAATCCACCATACCCTTTAAAGTTTGAAGTACACCCTTTTGAAGTAATGAATTCTTCAAAAGCTTTGTCTAAATCTAAACAATTTACTCCAACTTGACACATGTCTTTTAACATTTGAACAGCTTCTGATAAAACTCTACCAGCAACCCTCATTTTCTCAATTTGTTCTGGTGATTTAATTGTAACCATTAAGCGTTAAATCCTTCAACCATTTGTTCATAAACTGTTTCTGGGTCAGCTTCGTGGATTTCAGTTAAGTGAATGTACCCTGGTTTGTTTTCGTAGAATTCAATTAAAGGTTTAGTATCTTTTTCATAAGCTTCTAATCTAACCGCCACTTTTTCTGGTGTATCATCAGCACGACGTACTAATTCAGTTCCATCATTGTCACAAATCATATCAACTTTTGGTTTACGGTTTGTTAAGTGGTAACTTACTTTACATTTTGGACAAATAACTCTTCCTGAAATTCTGTCTAATAAAATATCTTTTAAAACATCAACATAAACTACGTGATCCATTTTAGCTCCAACTTCAGCTAACATTTTTTCTAATTCTTTAGCTTGGTCTAAAGTTCTAGGGAAACCATCAAAAATTAATTGTTCATGGTTATCTTTTAAATAGTTTTTAACAATAGCATTAACGATTGAATCTGGTACTAATCTACCTTCATTCATGTACTTAGCACATTCTTGTCCTAATTCTGTATTGTCTGAGATCTCTTTACGCATTGCATCTCCAGTTGAGAATTGAGTAAATCCTAATCTTTCTACTAATTTTTCTGCTTGAGTTCCTTTTCCTGATCCAGGAGCTCCTAATAACATAATGTTCATTTTGTTATCCCTTTCATAAATATCTATGTATATATTTTAACATTTTTAATACTTTATAAATAAAAAAAGGCCCTTACGGGTCTTATTTTATTTATTTTTTAATTCAAGAGATTATAACTTTCATATCTCCTGAAAAGTTAATTTCTTGAACCTTACCTAAAGTTATTGCTGATTCTCCATTTTTAAATGGTTGCCCATTAATCATTCCGTGTCCCTCAATTACACAGAATTGTAAGAAGTAAGCATCTTCATAACAAGAGAAAGTATTTTCATCTTTCGTGTTAAGAACATATAGGGAAAAATATTCTGAACTAAATACTTCTTTATTAGCTTGTCTTACAATTTGTTCTACACTATCAGGAACTTTCGTACAATTAATTGAATCTTCAATATCAAGTCTTCTTGGTTCACCAGCATCATCTAAACGATCGTAATCATAGAAACGATATGTTATATCACTAGATCTTTGTAATTCAAATACTGACACTCCAGGAGTGATTGCATGAATTTTACCTGGTTCAACATATAAGAAGTCTCCAGCTTTAACTGGTTCTTTTTTTAATAACTCATCTCATTGACCATTATCAACCATACTACGTAATTCTTCTTCAGAATTAGCATTATGTCCATAAATTAGATAAGCATCTTTTGGTGCCTCTAAAACATATCAACTTTCTGGTTTACCAAGTGAATTATGTTTAGTTTTAGCATATTCATCAGTTGGATGAACTTGCACTGAGAGGTAATCATTCGGAGTTATTATTTTAGACAATAAAGGAAACTCTTCTTGGTAGTCACCAAATAAGTGACGATTGTTTTCAAACACTTCTTTTAATGATGAACCCTTAAACTCACCATCAACTATATAACTCATTCCGTTTGGGTGCGCTGAAATTGTTCAAGCTTCACCAATCTTTAAATCTTTTGGAGCATCAAACCCCATTTCTCGCATTTTATCTCCTCCTCAGATTTTTTCTGAGAAGAATGGTTTTAATTTAATTATGTTCATATTAAGAGATTTGTGATTCGTAATTGTTTACAAATTTATTTCTTAATGCGATTTGATTATTATCTAATTGAGTTTTTGTTTCAGATTTTACTTTTAAGATTTCTTCATTAAATCTTTGTTTTGCAGCTTTTTCTTCTGCTTTATTTTTATATGAATCTTTTTCGTTTGAGAAAGTTTCTTTAACTTTTACTAATTCAGTATTTTTAGCTACTTTAACAGCTTTATTGAATTCTTTAATATCTTCTGTTTTTGTTTTGATGAATTCTTTTTCTTCGGCAGCATTCACTTTATATGCAGCTTTCGCTTTTAAAACTTCTGCTTTGTATGTTTCATTCATCTCAACTAATTTAGCTTTTAAATCAGCGATTTGTTTTTGTGTTTGAGTTTTAACAACTTCAACATTTTCATTTTTATCTTTTGCTTCTTTAACTAAAGTTTTACCATTAGCTTTTGTGCTAGCGATTTCTTCTTTAATTTCAATTTTTGCTTCTCTTCTATTGTTAGCTAATTCAGCTAAGATAACAGCATGTTTTGCTTTAACTGATCCAACTACCCCAGCATCTGAAACTAATCAGAAACCATACACAGAAGTTGTTACAGCAACTCCTGCTGCTACAGCGATGAAGAAGTATAATGTTTGAATTCCGTAAGGAACAGCTCCTAAGATAGCAACAATTGGTCCACCGTGAGCAGCAAAGTTTTGAACACCTAATGCTCCAGCAATTCCACCAGCTACAGCTGATCCTAATACGTTTGCAACTACAGCTCTTTTTGGATCTCTAATTGCGAAAGGAATAGCTCCTTCAGAAATACCGATTGATCCCATGATTAATGCAGCAACCCCAAGGTTTTTTGTATCATTGTCAAAGAATCTAGGGAATAAGATTGTTGTTAATCCCATAGCGATTGGCGCAACTGGAATAGCTGCTCCAACTGCACCCATTGGTTCATAGATTTCAGCAGTTACTAATGCAGATCCTGTGATGAAAGCAATTTTATTAATTGGTCCACCCATGTCGAATCCAGCCATTGCTCCTAATGCTAATCCTAATGCAAGACCAACTCCAACTCCAAGGTTAGGGTTTGATCTATATGCTTTTTCAAATCCTGTTTGAATTTGATCCATTACTCATCCAATTGGTCCACCAATTACATAAATAAATGTGAATCCTAATCCTAATCCCACTACAATTGGGATAAAGAATATTGGCATTGCAGCTGATAATGAACGTGGTACATTTCATGTGTTGATTCATTTAACAGCATATCCAGCCATTAATCCGGCAGCAATAGCTCCCAAGAAACCAGCAGGTGTTGCTACAGCATCCATCCCTGGCATTGGCATAAAGTTGTCTGCATTATTTCCTAAGAAAGCAGCAACCATAGCTGGTGCAATCGCAGCACGTCCGGCAATTGAGTTACCAATAAATCCTGCAAGGATTGGGATCATCATAGCAAATGCTGCTCCCCCAATAATTGACATAACGTTTAATGGTCCTCATTTATAATCTCCATTGGGACCATCAGTTCCAGCATCAGGACCTCAAATCCCTTTAGCTAAACCGATTGAGAACGCTAAGGCAATACCTCCCATAACGATAACTGGAATCATGTATGAAATCCCAGCCATAATGTGTTTCATAACACCTTGAGATTCTGAAGAACTGTTTTTTGAAGTTTTAAACCCTTCACCTTTAACTTCTAGAACAACTCCTTGTTCTAGAGCATTTTTAATAGTTCCTTTTGGATCTTTCATTGCTTTAGCAACTTTTAAACTATAAACTTTTTTACCAGCAAATCTTGATAAATCAACATTTACATCCGCAGCAATAATAACTACATCCGCAGCATCAATTTCTGCTGGTGTTAATTTTGTACCGACACCTTTTGAACCTTGTGTTTCAACCCTTACGTTGTAACCCATTTCTGGTCCAGCTTGTAATAATTTTTCTTCAGCCATGTAAGTATGAGCAACCCCAGTCACGCAAGCTGTAATAGCAACAATGTTTTTAACACCTTCACCTTTAACTTCAACTACTTCTTTTTCTTCTTTTTCAGTAGTCATAGCTTTAATTATACCTGCTGGTGTTTTAGCAGTATTCATTTCAGCCTTGAATTTTTCATCCATCAACTTCATAGCAACACCGCTTAACATAGCTAAGTGTTCTTCACCATCTGGTCCTTCCGGTATTATCAATGCTATAGCAACTTTAGTTGGTTTGCCATCCATTGAATTTCAATCCAATTCATCTTTGAAACGAACTACAAATACAGCAGCTTGTTTTGCTTCTTTAATTCTCGCATGGGGAATAGCGAAGCCATCTTCGAATCCAGTTGAACCTTCAGCTTCACGATTTTCATATCCCTTAACCAAAGCAGTTTCACTAGAAACAATACCAAGTCTCTTTGCTTCTTTAGCAATAAACTTGAAAGCATCTTTTTGGCTATCTATTTCAACATCCAAAAACACATGCTCTTTTTTCAAAATATCTTTGTTCATATTTACCTCCACATTTATATTCTAAACCTGAATATTCAAAAAATGAATAAAAATATTCACTTTTTGAATATTTTTCCAATTTTATGTGTTTTTTATATTTTCTCCAAAAAAATGGAAAAAAAACAAGCCTAAGCTTGTTCTCATTTTCATTGTTCCATAATATCTGACGTAACTATATCTTTAGATAAAATTGATTTAAATACCATCTCTCATATTGCATATGCACAAATTCTTGATGAGAAAGAAAAAGAACGATATTTAGCATCACTCGAAATTGTGCTGAAATTTATATCCGAACCTCTTTTCATTTCTGTATCAAAGTCACCAGTTAAACTTATGATTTTAATATTTCGCTCTTTAGCCTTTTCAAAAATTTTCTTCAACTCAGCTTTATCCCCTGAATAAGATAAAAGGATAACAACATCATTTTCTTCCATATAGTTAATATTCATGATTTGTTGGTGTCAATCTACACCCATCATCGAATGTTTTCCGATTTGAATTAATTTATGTTCGATCGCAAATTTTAATGATGTGTTACCACCCATTGCTGCGACATTTATTTTTTCTGCATTCAAAATCATTTCAGCAGCAGCTTCAATTTTATTATCAGGGTTGTTTTTAAAAGTTGCCCTCAAATCACTTACTAGGGTCTCAATATTATCTTGATAATTATTCTCAGCGAATTTTTCTTCAAAGTATGAAGATATTTCCTTGTTAAGAATTATTTGAAATTCTTTATAGTTATTCATCTTCAGTTGATTTTGAACATATCTTGTCGCTGACGGTTGACTACACTTAGCTTTTTCTGCTAATTCCACAACTCCTGAATTAAAAGATTTGTTATTAGTTATCTCATCAATGATAACATTACTAATATCTTGATTGATAGTTTTGTTTTCTTTTGAAAACTTATATATTTTTTCTATTACCATTTTATAGATCTCCTTTAATTAGTTCTTTTTTATAGTGTATCACAATTAAAAAAATACCCAATAAAAGCGTTTCTTATTTTAAGTTGGTATTTATCAAATTAGATAGTATATTATTTAATTAATGGAGGTATTTTTTGAAGATACAAATCATAGGACCGAATGGTGCTGACTTAAGTTTATACGCAAACTTAATTCAAGAAATACACCATCTCCCTCTTCTTGAAGTAGATGATGGAGCAACATCAATTAATGTAGAAACACTACGAAACTTTCTTAACGAAAATGATTCATGAGTTATTAGTGGAAATTTAATGAAACGAGAAAACTTCGAATTTGTTAAACCTAATTTACTTATTTATATAGTTGGTGAAAAAGAACCCACTTTTAGATCTAGAAATATTTATAGACGTGAAGTTTTATCTGATGGCTCAATAACTATCAAAAACAAAAACTTAACAAACAGCGATATTGAGAAGAGAGCTTATGAATATATGAGTGATGAAAACGAACTCGCAACTGACACTATGAGGTGGCATCAAAGCCTTATGGATAACACTACAGCTGAGGTACTTGTAATTAAAAAACAAAACAAGTTAGCAAAAAACTTAAAGAAGATAGCTTTAGAAATTAATTTTGATGGAAGTAAATCTAAAAAATATGCAATTTACTTAAGTTCATACATCAGTCTATGTTCGGAATTCATAAAAGCTTTAATAGTTGTAATTTTTGTTTGACCATTCTATTCACTTAATAGAAAGATTAAGAATTATCGTCAAAATGGTTGATGAAGAAAAAAACAAAGAGAAATAAAAAAATATGAAAGAAAAAATAAAAAGAATAAGTAGGTTATAAAATGAGAATACAAATTATTGGAGCTAGCGCAACTGGTAAAAGTAGTTTAGCAAAACTAATTGCTGATCAAAATAATATTAAATGAATAGATACTGATAACTACTACTGAAAAGATGAGTCTCTTTCAATTAAAAATACAGACTTGGAAAAATATAATTTATGATTAGAAGATATGAATAAGTACGAGGACTGAGTTGTATCTGGTAGTAACTACTCATGACACAAACCGGGATTTGAAGACAAGGAATTATTAGTTTTTTTACAAATGGATGAAAGTAAAAGATTTGAAAGATTATACAAAAGAGAAATATCTCGTCATGGAGATAAAGCATTTGATATGATTGATGATCAAGGTAATCCAACAAATTCATTTATTGAATGATGTAAAACTTATTACTCTCAAACAAGTCCTTTGAAGGGTGGTTCTTATTTAGCACACACAATTGAAATTGACAATGCAAAATGCCCCGTCTTAAAATTAGATGCTGAACTCCCTTTAGAAGAAAAATATAATTTAATAATGGCTGAGATAAGCAAATAAAAAAGAATCGCAAGATTCTTTTTTTACTATTTATTTGTAATTCAATTATAGACATTGTCTCATTCATTTTCTTTAAATTTAACCAGATTGTCAATAATATCTTTTTTAGATTCTTCAGATAACTCGTCACCTTTAATCCCAGATATTGTTTCTCAAATATTAATACTATTTCCTCCAAACACAAATTCTCCATTTCAGTCAGGAGATATTTGTTCCATAATTTTATTTATTTCATCAAGAGTTTTAGCATCTCTTAACGCAGTTTCAATTCTTAGAGAAATATCATCAATTTTATCATTTAATAAAGTACCTAGAATAGTTCCTAATTTTATATCTTGGAATGAATAATACAAGAAATATATTGCTCCACCAAGTAGTGCCATCATATAGAAAACAAAGAATACTATCCCTGCTATTTTGAAGGTTTTATTACGATACATCAAAGCTGAAAATAATACAGTCAAAATTGATATCATCAAAATAGCGGTACCAACAATGAAAGGTATGATAAGTATTTTATCTAAAATATTTGATCCTGTAATATCTTGAACTGATGAAAAACCAAATGGATTAATAAATGCATTAATTATCGAATATAAACTATCAAATGGTGTGAACCCTTCTACATTTGTATCCAAGAAAGTTATTAAATAATTTTTAGGTTCTGTTATAACCTCATCTATTGCTTCATCCAAACCGAGATAACCAAATACACCAGCTCCATACAACATTAGAAATAGTCCTAACAAGAAAAATAGAGAGCTAGATATATAAGTAATAATCCTTGAAACTTTCCCGACAAATCCTTTGTTCAAATTTAAAACAAAAAATATCAGAGATATTATTGCAAATCCTATCATGATTCCAGATAAAGTTTGTAATAGTTGTGGTCAATATTTATCAAAACCATCCAAATTGTAATTCGATATAGAATCCTTGATTGAATTAGTTAGATCTTGAATTGCGTTATGCATATATTCACATCCTTTATTAGTCTAATTATAAACAAAAAAAGAGCAAAAGCTCTTTTTCTTTTTATCAAATGTGTGATGGTTTTTTATTTTCACTTTCTTCTGTGAATTTTTCTTTTTTAGAATCAATAAATGATTGTTGTATCATTCTTCCTTTTAATTGTTGTACAGTTTGAATTGCAACTGAGATACAAATAATTAATCCAGTACCTCCGATTGCTAAGTTTGATGGTAGATCCGTCAACTTAGAAATAACGTATGGTAATATAGCGATTAATGCCAAGAATACAGCTCCGATAACAGAAAGTCTATTGATAGTTCCTGTTAAGAATTTAGTTGTATCTTTACCTGGTTTAATACCTGGAACGAAAGTTCCAGATTTTTGGAAGTTCTCTGAAATTTTTTCAGGATTGATTTGAACTTGTGCATATAAGAATGTAAACATTAATATTAATACTGCATAAATTCCAATACCTCATCATGTTCCAAAGTATAAGAAATTGTTACAGAAGTATACAAACCCAGAGTCTGGATTGGATACTTGAACGATTTGTGAAATTGTGATTGGTGTAGATATAATTGCTGATGCAAAGATTACCGGAATAACCCCTGCATTATTGATTTTAAGTGGTAGGTATGGAGTGTGATCTTTTGAATCAACTAGTCCAGAACCCGTTTGTTGAATTGGAATTTTTCTTTCCGCTTCATTCATTAGAACAACAAAGAAGATAACTAAGAAGAACACACCGACATATATGATGAATTTTAATAATCCATCAAATAGGATGTTTGCTTCTTCATTTTTACTTGAAACTCAAAACTCAAATGTAGCTTTAAAGTTTGTAGGCATCGTTGTAATAATACCGATGAAAATGATAATAGAAACACCATTTCCAACCCCTTTAACAGTTATTTGGTCAGCTAATCATAACATAAGGAATGAACCAGCTAACATAACCATAGGAACTAAAATATAGTAAAATGCAATACTTGATCCTCCATCATTTCACTTAGGTTCAATTAACCCTTGTGAAGATAATGTGAAGATTGTAGCTTCCGCTTGCATTACTGCAAATGGAATCATTAATACTTTTGTCAATTTATCTAACTTTTTACGCCCTCTCTCACCTGATTTAGATCAACGAGAAAGAACAGGAATAACATCTGTTGAAAGTAACTGAACAATAATAGATGCCGTAATATATGGAGAGACCCCCAATGCTAAGATTGAGAATTTACCAATACTTCCTCCTCCTAAAGTAGATAGAAGTTGGAAAAATTGTATATCATTTACCCCACTAGTAAAATCATCATTTATTGTTACACCCGGAACTGTTAAATAAATACCAGCTCTAATCACCACTAACACTAATAATGTAAAAACGATTCGAAAAAACAAATCCTTATTCTTTGTAAAGAAATTCGCCCTCTCGAAATCGTTTTTATTTTTAGATTTTTTAATGATTCCAGGCTTACTTTTTTTAGTAATCTGTTTTTTTATCATTATAATACCTCTGCAGTTCCCCCAACTTTTTCAATAGCTGTTTTAGCTGATTGAGAGATTTTGTTAACTTTAACATTAACTTTTTTAGTTAATGTTCCGTTTCCTAAAACTTTAACTAATTGTTTTTCGTTTTTAATAACTTTAGCTTCAATTAAAGTTTTGTGATCAACTGTTGTTAATCCCATGTTTTCTAAATCAGTTAAGTTAATTAATACGAATTCTTTCATGTTTCTTGAAGTAAATCCAATTTTTGGAAGTCTTCTGAATAAAGGAGTTTGTCCCCCTTCAAATCCGGGTCTTACCCCTCCACCTGAACGTGAGTTTTGTCCTTTGTGACCTCTTGTAGAAGTTTTACCTTTTCCAGAAGCCATTCCTCTACCTACACGTGTAGCGTCTTTTTTACTACCTTCAGTATATTTTAATTCATGTAATTTCATAAAATCTGTTGACTCCTTTCTTAAGCTTTAGCAGCTTCTACTTTTTTTGGTGCAGATTTGGCAACTTTACCAAATCTTAATTCTTGAACTCTTTTAGCTGTTTGCATGTTTTGTAAACCATCTAAAGTAGCTCTAATCATGTTGATAGGAGTATTACGTCCTAATGATTTAGCGTAGATATCGTTGATCCCCGCTAATTCAATAACGGCACGTGCTGGTCCCCCTGCGATAACTCCAGTTCCTTCTTTAGCTGGTTTAATTAATACTTTACCAGCTCCATAAGTTCCTAAAATTTCGTGAGGTACAGTTGTTCCTCTTAATGAAACAGTGATTAAGTTTTTACGTGCTTCCTTGATAGCTTTTTTAATTGCTTCAGGAACCTCGTTAGCTTTCCCTGTTCCCATACCAACTTGACCTTTTTTGTTTCCAACAACAACAACTGCTGCGAAATGGAAGTGACGTCCACCTTTTGTTACTTTAGTAACACGACGGATAGTTACAACTTTTTCTTCGAAGTCATCTTTTGGTTTTTCGAAACGACGGTTATTGTTGTTTCTTGGTTTTGAGTTTTTTCTGTCGAATTTTTTAGCTTCTGCTGGTTGAGCAGCTGCTACTGTAGCGTTTTCTGCTACTTCAATTGTTTTGTTTTCTGTAGTCATTTTTTCCTGCTCCTCCTAGAATTTTAATCCGTTTTCTCTTGCTGCTTCAGCGAATGCTTTAACAACACCATGGTATAAATATCCACCACGGTCGAATACAACTGTATCAATGTTTGCAGCTACTGCTTTTTTAGCAATATCTTCAGCCACTTTTACTGCTGATTCTGTGTTAGATCCGTTTTTTAGACCTAATTTTAAAGTTGATGCTGATACTAAAGTTGTACCTGTAGTATCGTCAATAATTTGAGCATAGAAGTTTGTGTTAGATTTGAATACATTTAATCTAGGTCTTGAAGTAGTTCCAGAAATTTTGTTTCTTACTCTAAAGTGTCTTCTTTTTCTTGATTCTGCTTTTGTAAATTTCATAATTTATTTCCCTTTTAAAGCGTTGGCTTATTTACCAGCTGCTTTTCCTTCTTTTCTAAATAATGTGTTCATCTTTGTAACGTACACCTTTACCTTTGTATGGTTCTGGTTTTCTATATGCTCTAATGTTTGCTGCAACTTCTCCAACTAATTGTTTATCGATCCCTGAAATGATAACTTCTGTTGGTTTTGGAGTTTCA
Source organism: Tullyiplasma multilocale ATCC 49900 (assembly GCF_000483165.1). Lineage (GTDB taxonomy): Bacteria > Bacillota_I > Bacilli_A > Mycoplasmatales > Mycoplasmataceae > Tullyiplasma > Tullyiplasma multilocale. The sequence goes on from NZ_AXXW01000005.1 coordinate 155,283, forward strand.
ACTGTAATTCCTTCTGGAATTACGTATTCAACTGGGTGTGAGAATCCTAATGATAAGTTGATTACATTACCAGCAACTGCTGCTTTGTACCCAACCCCAAGGATTGATAATTCTTTTTTGAATCCTTCACTTACACCTGTTAACATACCTTGTAATAAAGAGTTTGTTGTTCCATGTAATTGTTTTGTATGTTTTACTTCGTTTGCTCTAGTTGTAGTTACATTACCGTCTGCTACGCTAATTGTAATAACTGGAGCGAATTGTTTTGTTAAAGTTCCTTTTGGTCCTTTTACTGTTACTGTGTTATCTGCTGCTACTGTAATTTCAACACCGGCAGGGATAGCTAATATTCTGTTTCCTATACGTGACATATATTAATTCCTCGCCTTTTCTATCAGATGAAAGCTAAAACTTCACCACCAACATTGTTGGCGCGAGCTTGCTTATCTGTCATGATTCCTTGTGATGTTGAAATGATACCGATTCCTAAACCGTTTAATACTTGTGGGATTTCGTTTGCTGGTGCGTATACTCTTAGTCCTGGTTTTGAGATTTTTTTAAGTCCTTGAATAACTCTTGTTTTACCTTGGTATTTTAATTCTAAAGTAATAGTTTTTTTGGCTTCTCCCTCAACTGTAAAGTTTGAGATGAATCCTTGTTCTTTTAAGATTTCTGCTATTTCTAGTTTCATTTTGCTTCCAGGCATAGATACTGTTTTTAAATATCTTTGGTTAGCATTACGAATTCTAGTAAGCATATCTGCAATTACGTCTGTAGTCATATTTTCTATTTCCTTTTCTAATTATCAAGATGCTTTTCTAATACCAGGGATTTGTCCTTCGTATGCATATTTTCTAAAGCATAAACGACAAATTCCGAATTTTTTTAGCACAGCGTGTGGTCTACCACATTGGTTACAACGTGTATAAGCTCTAACAGCAAATTTTTGTTGTTTAGCTTGTTTTACTTTTAATGATTTTTTAGCCATTTTTTCTATCCCCCATTATTTTTGGAAAGGCATTCCCATTTTTTGTAATAATGAAAATGCTTCCTCGTTAGTTTTTGCAGTAGTTACAACAGTAATGTCCATTCCACGAAGTTTTTGAACTTTATCATATTCAATTTCAGGGAAAATGATTTGTTCTTTAATTCCTAGAGTGTAGTTTCCAAATCCATCGAATGATGTAGTTGATACCCCTCTAAAGTCACGTACACGTGGAAGTGATACGTTAACTAAACGATCAAGGAAGTCGTACATTTTTTTACCTCTAAGTGTAACTTTTGTACCGATTGGCATCCCTTCACGTAATTTGAATACAGCTAAAGATTTTTTAGCTTTTGTTACTAATGGTTTTTGACCAGCGATTAATTCTAATTCAGCAACTGCCATATCTAATTTCTTAGTATCTGTAGTAGCTTCTCCAACTCCCATGTTAATTACGATTTTAGTAATTTTTGGAACTTGCATCACTGATTTGTACCCTTGTTCTTTAAATAAAACAGGAACAATTTCATTAGTATATTTTGTTTCTAATCTTGATTTCATAATATATATCTGTTCCTTTCTTATTTAGTAGTTTTCATACGTGTGTTTGATTTTTTAGCAACACGTAATTTTTTACCTTCAACGATTTCGTATCCGATTTTTGTTGTAGCTTCTTTATCTTTTGGATCTTGGATAGCTACGTTTGATAAATTGATTTTAGCTGGAATTTGTTTAATTCCACCTTCTGTATCAGTTTGTGAAGGTTTAACGTGTTTAACTACGTTTACCCCTTGAACTGAAACTCATTTTTTATCTTTTGAGATAAAAGTGATTGGTCCTAATTCACCTTTGTGAGAACCAGCAATGATTTTAACCACATCACCTTTTAAGATTTTTGATTTTGCCATATTCTGGTACCTCCTATAATACTTCTGGTGCTAGAGATGCAATTTTTGCAAATCCTGCGTCTTTAATTTCACGTGCAATTGGACCGAAAATACGTGTTCCACGTGGGTTTTTGTCATCTTTAATTAAAACTACTGCGTTTTCTGAGAATTTGATGTATGTTCCATCTTCTCTTCTTAATTCACGTTTAGTTCTAACGATAACTGCTTTAACAACTTGACCTTTTTTAACTGCACCACCAGGTGCTGCCGCAATAACTGAACAAACAATAATATCACCGATTCCAGTGAATTTTCTTACTGAACCACCAAGGTTACGAATTACACGAACTTCTTTAGCACCTGAGTTATCAGCTACTTTTAATACGGATAAGTTTTGAATCATAAATTTACTTCCTTATCTTTCTATTAAAGAACCGCTTTTTCAACAACTTTAACTAATCTAAAGTTTTTTGTTGCTGATAAAGGACGTGTTTCCATTATTTCTACTTTGTCACCGATTTTGGCAACTTGTAATTCGTCATGTGCTTTATATTTTTTAGAATATTTAACACGTTTTTTGTAAATTGGGTGGTTTTTGTATGTTTCAACTAACACAGTAATAGTTTTGTCCATTTTATCTGACACAACTTTACCAGTTAATACTTTTCTAGAATTTCTTTCCATTATTTGTTTTCTCCTTCTTCTTCAATTGCTGCGTTAGCCATTGCTGCTGCAATAGCGTCTTCATCTAATGAAGTTCCAAATTGTTCATTTTGCATTTCTTCGATCATTTTGCGTTGTTTTGCTCTTACTTCTTTTCCAGCTTCTTCTGCTTTTGTAACAGCTTCACTGTAGTTTGCTTTAATTGTTTTGTTTGTGTTTTCACCAGCTAAGCGTTTTTCACTTAGTGATAATTCGATACGTGCAATTTCTTTTTTAATATCTTTAATACGGTGTGTTTGTTCTAAAGAACCAACAGCAGCTTGGAATTTTAAAGCAAATAGTTCTGCTCTTTTTGATTCACCTAATTTAATTAATTCATCAACTGATAAATTTCTTAATTCTGCGATTTGATTTGTTTTAGCCATTATTCTTCACCTCTTTTAACGAATTTGCAACGGATTGGTAGTTTGTGCATTGCAAGTCTTAAAGCTTCCCTTGCGATTTCTTCACTTACTCCAGCGATTTCGAACATTACTGTTCCTTTTTTAACAACTGCTACTCATTTTTCAGGGTTACCTTTTCCAGATCCCATTCTAACTTCAGCAGGTTTTTTTGTCATAGACATGTGTGGGAAAATTCTAATTCAAGTTTTCCCGTCACGTTTCATAAAACGTGTCATAGCAATACGAGCAGCTTCGATTTGGTGGTTGTCAATTCAAGCACCATCTAAAGCCATTAATCCGAATTCACCAAAGTCAACTTGTTTAGCTCCTTTAGCTTTTCCTTCATAACTTACTCTGTGAGGCTTACGATATTTAGTTCTTTTTGGCATTAACATAATTATCTACGTCCTCCTCTTTTATTGTTGTTGTATCTTGGAGCTTCCATCATTGATGTATCAATGCTGTTTTTTCCTAATACTTCTCCATGGTTGATTCAAACTTTAACTCCGATTTGTCCATATGTAGTTGGTGCTTCATATAAAGCGAAATCAATGTTTGCTCTTAATGTTGATAAAGGTACTGATCCTTCTAAGTAACCTTCAGTACGAGCCATTTCAACTCCTCCTAAACGTCCACTTACAGAAGTTTTAATTCCTTTAACACCAGCTTTTAATGCTTTTCTAATAGCTAATTTTTGAACTGTACGGAATGAAGCACGGTTTGTGATTTGTTCCCCAATTCATCTAGCTACTAATGTTGCATCAGCATCTGGATTTTTAATTTCGATAACTTTAACTTTTACATCTAAGTTTCTGTCTTTAACAGCTTTTCTTACAGCTAAAACAATGTTTTCAACATTTTTACCTTCAGCTCCAAGAACGATAGCTGGACGAGCAGATTTAATGATTAATGTTAAATCATTAGATGTTCTTTCGATATCAATTTTAGCAACTGCTGCATCATTTAATAATGTAGCAACTGTTTTACGGATTACGATATCTTGGTTTAATCAAGTTACGTATTGTCCTTTTTCAGCGTATCATCTGTTTTCTCAATCTCTAACGATTCCTAAACGTAATACTTTTGGTGATACTTTTTGTCCCATATTTCTGCTCCTTCCTATCTAACGTCACTTACAATTAATGTAATGTGACTTGTTCTTTTTAAGATTTCGTATGCACGTCCGTGTGCTCTTGGTCTAAAACGTTTTAAAGTTGGACCTTCATCTACGAAAACTGTTTTTACAAATAACTTATCAGCTTCCATACCATTGTTGTTAACTGCGTTTGCAACTGCTGAGTTTAATAATTTTAAAACTGGTTCAGCTGATGCTTTATCTAAGTTTTGTAAAGTAGCAACTGCGTTAGCTACTGATTTGTTTCTGATTGTATCTACTACTAATCTTACTTTTCTAGGTGAGATACGAATCATATTTAATTTTGCTTTTGCTTCCATAATTATTCTCCTATCCCTTTCCTATTTTTTACCTTTGTCATCACCGTGACCACCGAATTTACGTGTTGGAGAAAATTCACCTAATTTGTGTCCAACCATATCTTCAGTCACGTATACAGGTATAAATTCTTTTCCATTATATACTCCGAAAGTTCTTCCGATGAATTCAGGGAAAATAGTTGATCTACGTGATCAAGTTTTAATAACGTCGTTTTGTCCCATTGTTTCCACTTTTTTAAATAAGTGTTCGTCAACGAATGGTCCTTTTTTTAATGATCTTGCCATATTCTTCTATTCTCCTTTTCTATTTAGTACGTCTTCTTACGATTAATTTTTGTGAGGCTTTTTTCTTATTACGTGTTTGCACACCTAATGCAGTTTTTCCTCATGGTGTTACAGGGTTCTTACGTCCAATTGGTGTACGTCCTTCTCCCCCTCCATGAGGGTGATCGATCGGGTTCATTACTGATCCACGAACTGTAGGTCTAATACCTTTTCAACGATTACGTCCTGCTTTTCCTCAATTAACTAAGTTGTACTCTTCATTTCCTACTTCACCGATTGTTGCGAAACATTCAGCTAAAACTTTTCTTACTTCTCCTGAAGCTAGACGTAAAGTAACATATTTACCATCATCGTCTTTCCCTAGGATTTGTACTGATGAACCAGCAGATCTTGCCATTTGTCCACCTTTACCAGGTTTTAATTCAACGTTGTGAACTAAAGTTCCTTCTGGAATGTTTTTTAATGGTGCAGCATTACCGATTTTAATATCAGCATTTTCTGATGCAACAATTTTCATTCCAACTTCCATTCCTTTAGCAAATAAGATGTAACGTTTTTCTCCGTCAATGTATTTTACTAATGAGATGAATGCGTTTCTGTTTGGATCGTATTCAATAGTTGCGATTGTTCCAACTACGTCTAATTTATTTCTTTTGAAATCAATAATACGGTATTTACGTTTGTGTCCCCCACCTTTGTGGCGAGTTGTAATAACCCCGCGGTTATTTCTTCCGGCATGTTTGTTTAATGCAACTGTTAATGATTTTTCAGGTGTATCTGTAGTTAAGATTGCTGAATAGTCAATAGTTGTCATATTTCTACGACCGTTTGTCGTAGGTTTATATTTTTTAATTGCCATAATATCCCTTTCTATAGCTTTGTTTTTATATTTATATTAGTGTTTACAATAATGTCCCTTTGGGAAAGGTTTTTCTATAAATCACTTAATACGTCTAATGATTCACCATCTTTTAAAGTGATGATTGCTTTTTTGTATTGATTTGTTTTTCCAACAAATTTACCCATTCTTTTATCTTTTCCTGAGTAGTTCATTGTTCTTACTGATTCAACTTTTACTTCAAAAATTTCTTCGAATGTTTTTTTGATTTGAACTTTGTTAGCTCTTCTATCAACTAAGAATGTATACACACCATCAGCATGACCAACGAATGATTTCTCAGTTAATACTGGTTTTTTAATTACTTCAGTTAAATGCATTATGCGTATACTCCTTCTACTGCTAAAGCAGCTTCTTCAGTCATAACTAATTTAGTAGCATTTAATAAGTCAAACACGTTGATTTGGTTAGCTTTTAATGTTTTAACTCTTTCAATGTTGTTTGCTGATTTAACAACAAATTCTTCTCTATCTTTTGTTATGATTAATGTTTTTTGATTATCAATTTGTAGGTTTTTCATTACAGCTACCATTTCTTTAGTAGATGGTTTTGAAAATTCAAATTTATCAACGATTACAAGATTGTTTTCTGATGCTTTAAGTGATAAAGCTGATCTGAAAGCCAATGCTTTTACTTTTTTGTTTACAGATTTTTTGTAGTTAATGTCTGGTGTTGGCCCGAAAGCAACTCCCCCACCTCTTCATTGAGGTGCTCTAATTGATCCTTGACGCGCACGTCCAGTTCCTTTTTGTCTTCAAGGTTTACGTCCACCACCACGTACTTCAGCACGAGTTTTAGTTTTCTTTGTTCCTTGTCTTAATGCAGCTTGTTGAGCAACTACAGTATCGTAAATTGCTTGTTGGTGAGGTTCAATTCCTCAAACTTTATCGTTTAAAGTAATGTCTTTAACTTCTTGACCTTGTTGGTTTAAAACTTTTAAATTCATTTTTTGATCCTCCTATGCTTCTTCAGTTGTAGCTACTGCTTCAACTGCGTTTCTATTTACTAATGCTGCTGCTTCTGTTGATTTAATTCCTTTTACATTTTGTTTAATTGAAACAAATTGATTTTTTGGTCCAGGAATTGAACCTTTTACTAACATTAAGTTGTTTGCTGTATCGATTGCTACAACTTCTAAGTTTTGGATTGTAACTTTTGCGTGTCCCATGTGACCAGCCATTTTTTTAGATTTGAAAATACGGTTAATAATTGCTCCCATTGATCCAATACCACGGTGGTATCCTGATCCGTGACCCATAGGTCCTCTTGAGTAATTATGTCTTTTGATTGCTCCCGCAAATCCTTTTCCTTTTGATATACCTGTAACGTCAACGTATTCACCAGATGTGAAGATGTCTTCTGCTTTGATTGTTGAACCAAATTCGAATCCATCCATGTTTCTGATTTCTTTTACGAAGCGCTTAGGTGCTGCTCCAGCTTTGGCAAAGTGCCCTGTTGCAGGTTTATTTACTAAATTAGCTCTTTTATCTTGAACTCCTAATTGAGTTGCAACGTATCCGTCTGATTCTTGAGTCTTAACTTGTAAAACTGTATTTGGTAAAACTTCAATTACTGTTACTGGTACTAATTTACCTGCTTCAGTGAAAACTTGAGTCATTTCTACCTTACGTCCTAAGATTCCTTTCATCTTAATTTCCTCCATTAATTTTGATAATCATGTATATTTCGTCTATTTTGTGTTTTTGATTTTTTTAGTTTGTTTTTTGAGATTGATTATTATAGTTTAATTTCAATATCTACACCACTTGGTAGTTTTACTCTTTTTAAAACGTCCATTGTTGTAGGTGTTGGGTTTAAGATTTCTAATAATCTTTTGTGTGTTCTCATTTCGAATTGTTCACGTGAATCTTTGTATTTATGAACAGCTCTTAAGATTGTAATGATTTGTTTTTCTGTTGGTAAAGGGATTGGTCCTCTAACTTTTGCACCAGTTCCTTCAGCAGCTTCAATAATCTTTGAAATGCTTTGATCAACAATTGCGTGATCATAACCTTTAAGTTTGATTCTCATTTTTGTATCTGCCATGCTAACCTCCTAATTTTTTGATTTTTAACGACAACTCACACCTGTGTGTTGTCTTTGCGTACACAAAATATACATGCTTTTTAATTATACCCATATTGTTTCTATATTAAAAGGCATATATAAGAAAACTTTAAAAAAGATAAAAACCCCTATTTTAAGGGGTTTTTAATCTAAATACTTATATATGTTCTAAATCTTTTTATATCGTTTAAGAATTGTATTTAATAGGTCAATCTCGTCATTATTAACAGCATATTTAGATAAGGTATTAAATGTTGCCTTATTATCTAAAATATAAGTTAAATAGTTTAATTTCAACTCTCTGAAGATCTTTTCAATATTCTTGATAGCTGTTTCAAAATCAATTCCTTCAAATGCAACTTCGATTCCTTTAACTAAGTATTGATAGTTATTAGTGATATTAAAAAGATGTCAATAAACGGTATCTTTATCAATGTTTTCAGATAATAGTTTTTCAACATTAGTTATTAGTTGATTTGCTAAGAGACTATTTTCGAAATAGAATTCAGCCACAATGTTATAACTTCATTCCAATGTTGTATTCAGTGTAAATACTCCACGATCTAAATCAACATAATCAATCTTATCTAAAATAGAATAATCTTCTAATAGTAATTCTTTTGGTAAATAGTATATTCTTTGATTCTTATTCGTTTGCACTAATTCGAATCTGTTTGAGATTACAAAGACATCTTTAAACTTAAATTTGTTTAAATCAAATCCTTCATGTACTAAATGTCTATGTATGCTCATATCTTTAGCTGGTGTTTTAGCATTTTGGATATTATAAGTTTCAATAAACTCTTGATTAATTCCTTCTTTGTTTGAACTAACGTTTTTATTACGGTTTTTAAACTTAAAGATATTTGGCATAAAGTTTTTTGCAAAGAATTCTTGCTCAACTATTTTTTGGAAGAAATAGTTCTTTGTTAAAAAGATAGTTGATTGCTTAATGAAGTCTAAGTAGATATCAAAACTAATCATGTAATAACCAGTAGCCACAACTTCTTTATCTGTTTCAATTGTAAAGAACTTTAAAGCTCTATTTCAATTGGCTGGTACAAACGCTAAATCTAAAATCGATTGAGGAACATTGCTATATTCTTCATTTCCAATTAGATAACTAATAACACCATTATTATTAATTACTTTAATTTCGATTAATACTGATTGATGGTCAAAATAAAACATATGTTCCTTTCTATAAAAAACTTGTGATTGCTCACAAGTTTTTAATTAAATATTATTTAGAATATTTACCTTGTGCTAGGTTGGCATTTCCTCCACCTTTGGCATTTACTTCTTTAATGTTTTTAAAGATATCAATAGCTTTGAATTTATCTTGAATTGATTCAGATACTCCAACAACTAAGAATCCTTCACCATTTGTTTCACTACCAAGAATTACAATTAGATCTTCGAATTTATTTCTCAATTGATCTGCTAATTCTTTTAAGTCTTTAATTGTTAAGTCTGTTGTGAATAATTTAATTTCATTTACGCCATCGGCATTAATTGTTGGTTCTAATGTTTTAAATTGTTCTAATTTAGCAGCAGTGATTAAATCATTAGCTTTTTTGTCATAACCTTTAAATACTTCTTTGTATTGCTCTACTAATGTTTTTAAAGTTTCTAAGTTAGCTTTAGTAATATCTAAACCAATAATTTGTTTGTTTAATGATTCTAAAGTTTCGTCTTTTAAGATTGTTTGTAATTGATTATATTTATCAGTTACTTTACCGGCTTCATCTAAATGTTTTTTGAATTGTTCTCTTAAATATTCATTAACTGTTTCATTTGAAGTTAAACACTTAATACGGAATGTTCCAGAACCTTTTGATTCAATTCCTGTAATAATAAAGTCTTCAATATCTTTAGTATTGTCAACGTGTGTTCCCCCACATAATTCAGAAGAGAAATCTCCGAATTTAACAACTCTAACTTCTTCATCGTATTTTTCAGTAAAGAATGCTAATGCTCCATATTTATTAACGGCATCATCCATGTTACAGAAGTATACTTCTCTATCGTGTGCTTCTTTGATTCTTCTTAATACTTCAGCTTCAGTTTCTTTTAATTCAGCTTCAGTTACATTTCTATTAAATGTAAAGTCCATTCTTAAACCATTTTCATCATTGTATGATCCAGATTGCATTACAGTATCTCCAAGAACATGTCTTAAAGCGTAATGTATCATATGTGTTCCAGAGTGGTTTTTCATAGTTAATGTTCTTTTATCTTCATCAACTTTGGCTTCAACAACATCACCAGTTGTTAAAGTTCCTGTTACTTGAACTCTATGAATGTTTTGTTTGTTTGGTCCTTGTTGAACATCAATTACCATTGCTGTTCCGTTTTCACCAATAATAATCCCGTTATCAGCTGCTTGTCCACCTTTTTCAGCATAGAAAGGAGTTTTATCTAAAATGATAAACCCTTCAGCATCAGTTAAAGATTTAATTTCTTTATCATCGGCAAACATAAAGTTAATTGTTGAATCACTTCTAACTGTTTCTTCTCATCCCGTGAATTCAGATTCAACAGTTAATTTTGTAAATAATTCATTTTGCTTATCTCAAGCTTTTAAATCTTTACGAGCATTTCTGGCAGCTTCTTTAGTTTGTTCTAATAATTTTTCGAAACCTTCTAAGTCAACTTTAACACCACGCTCTTCAGCCATTTCTAAAGTTTGTTCAATTGGGAATCCAAATGATTCAAATAATAGTAAAGCATTTTTAGCTGATACTTCTTTTTCATCATTGATGATTTTTTCTAATAAGTCATATCCTTTTGATAAAGTTTTTAAAAATTTTTCTTCTTCAGTTCTGATTGCATCTTCAATCATTTCTTTTTTGTCAATTAAGTATGGGTAGAAATCTCCCATTGCTTTAATAACTTCATCAACTAATTTGTATAAGAATGCAGTAGTAATTCCTAATTCTCTTCCATAAACTGATGAACGTCTAATTAAACGACGAATAATATATCCACGATCTTTGTTTCCTGGGAATACTCCATCAGCAATAGCGAATGATGTAGCTCTTACGTGATCAGCAATAACTTTGAATGCTGTATTAATTCTTGTTTGAGCTTTAACTGGATTTGTGTAGTTTTCAATTGAATACTTAAATTGTTGATCACACATAGTTTCAACTTTTTTAATAGTTGGTAAGAAAATGTCTGTTTCAAAGTTTGTTGGTGTATCTTGGAAGATTGAAGCTAATCTTTCTAGTCCAGCACCAGTATCTATGTTTTTTCTAGGTAGTTCAGCGTAGTTGTTGTTTCCATCGTTATTAAATTGTGAGAATACAACGTTTCATACTTCAATATATCTGTCATTTTCTAAATCTTCAGATAATAATTTAGTTCCTAAGTTTTCAGGATCTCATTTTTCTCCACGATCATAGAACATTTCAGTATTTGGTCCACAAGGTCCTTGTCCTACATCTCAGAAGTTTGTATCTCTAGTCATTGAGAAAATGTGATCTTCAGGAATTCCGATTTCTTCAGTTCAAACTCTGTAAGCTTCAGGATCTTCATTGAATACTGTTATGTATAATTTTTCTTTTGGAATTGCAAATCATTCTTCACTTGTTAATAATTCTCAAGCAAAGTGAATAGCTTCAGTTTTGAAGTAATCTCCAATTGAAAAGTTTCCTAACATTTCAAACATTGTTTGGTGACGTGCAGTTACTCCAACATTTTCAATATCATTTGTTCTAATAGCTTTTTGTGAGTTTGTTAATCTAGGGGCGGGTGGTGTTTTTCTACCATCAAAATATGGTTTTAAAGTAGCAACTCCTGAGTTAATTCATAATAGTGATGCATCATCTACTGGAATTAGTGAAACAGGTGCTAAAAAGTGGTGACCTTTTGATTGGAAAAAGTCTAGTCACATTTGTCTGATTTCGTTTGTTGATAATTTTTTCATTATATACCCCTTTAATAATTTTTACATATTAATTATTATACAACTTTCCAACCCGACTTTTATCACAAATGCCCAATTATTTTTTTATGAAAAAACATCTCTAAATGAAAATATTTTATGGGACAATTTTAATACACGAGGTGAAATTATGAAATTAAAAAATTTAAATCAAAAGCGATTAATCATGATCGACTTAGATGGAACTACATTAATGAACGAGGGGGATAAAATCCACCCTTCTACTAAGAAGTCACTAATGAAGGCTGCCGCTAACGGACATAAGGTGTGTATTATTACAGGAAGACCATTTAGAGCTATCCAACATATCTATGAAGAATTAGAGTTAGATACAATTTTAACAAACTTCGATGGGGCACATATTCATGACCCTTATATGAAGCAATTCAAGAGAATTGTTTTAGGAATTAACAATGAAATTATTCAACAAATTATTAATGAACCAGCAATCGCTGATTCAGTTGAAAATATTTTGATTGAGTACTACCACAAATCAATGTTATGAAAAGAAGATAAAGACTTAAATGATTTCTTCCACTTAGATGAGATCAATGGTGAAGAAGAATTATTTATTGGAGATCCAAGAAAAGAATGAACAGGACCTTCAACAAACATTGTTTTAAAACTAAAAGATTCAACTTACAAAAACAGAGTATTACGTGTTTTAGGTAAATACCAAGATGCCATTAAAATTCAAAGTGATATTTTATATGGTGTTAAAAATACAGCTACAAAACCAGTTATTACTTTAACAAATAAAAATGCTTCAAAGGGATTTGCAGCTGATATTTTGGCTCAATACTACAATAAAGATTTGAGAGATGTTATTGCATTCGGAGATCAATTAAATGATTTTGAAATGCTTCAAAAAGTTGGTTATGGTATTGCTATGAAAAATGGAGCAGACGCTCTAAAATTTGTAGCTAAAGGAATCACTTACAAAACAAATGACGAAGGTGGTTTAGGTTTATATCTAGACGACTTATTAATCGGAAATGAAATATAAAAAATGAACCGAAAGGTTCATTTTTTTACTTATAAATTATCCTTTGAAAGGAGGTCTCTTATCTGCAGCTCAGTGTCCCATACCATAATCATAATTATCGTGATTTACAACTTGTTCTACAGTTCACTTACTTAAATCTTGGTCAAATAATGATGCGGAATCAAACATTTTTTCCATGTTTGTTACAGATGCAACATTTCATCCTGAGATATCAGCATTAAACACTGATGCCCATTGGAACATCGCAGTCATACTTGTAGCACTGAATTCTTTTCATTTATCTAAACCTTTACCAGTGAATGAAGAAGTTCCATAGAATGTAGTTCCAAAATCTTTAACTTTTGTTACATCTCAATTTCCAAGATCACCATCAAATGCTTTTGCACCATCGAATGTACTTACCATTTTTTCAAGACTAGCAGTTGTTCACCCTTGGATTGTGTCTCCAGTGAAACTTACAGCATTATGAAACATATTTCCCATGTCTGTAACTTTTGAAACATCTCATTTTTCTAAACCTTTACCAGTGAAAATTGATTTTTTAGTTTCGATACTTTCACCATTACTTAAAGTTATTTGGAATGCTCTATCCATATTTGTAATATTTGAAGTATCTAGCATACCCAAATCACCATCAAAAACAATATTGTCTCTTAAAAAGTATTGCATTGAAGTTGCGTGTTCTGGTAATTTTGCATCTTTGTGAATTTCAGTTGTAGTTGTTAAAAGTGGAGTAACACTCACAACACCTTTATCATCAGTTGTGAATCCAAATTCCATTAAAGTTGTTCCTTCGTAAACGGCTTCTTTAGAAGTTAAAATAATATCTTCAACTGCAGAATTTTCATCGAATTTTTCTAATGTTGCTAATGAAGCATCAACTTCAGCTTGAGTAGCATCAGTTTTAGCAACTACTAACTCAGCTGCTTCAATTGCTGATTGAGCTTCATCAGTTAATTTCTTACCATCTTTTGCAAAAGCCTTAATTTCAGCAATTCTTGCTTCCAATACCTTTTTATCAACTGGTTTAGCTTCAGGTTTAGCTTCTTCAATTTCTTTTTCTTTTTCTTTTACTTTGTTTTCAATTTCAGTAACTTTAACTGTAAGAACTTTAATTTCTTCTGTCACTGTTACGATCTCAACTTTAACTTCAGCCAACTCTTTTTCAGCAGCTTCAACTGTCATGTTTTCATCAATTGCGAAAGCAGTAATTCTAGTAGCGTTTTCATTTGCTTCAATGAACTCAGTTAATTCTGTTTCTCTTTCTTCTAATTCGTTAAGTTTTGTTGTTTTAGTTTCTAATTCAACTTTTGTTTCACTTAGTTGAGCATTCAACTCCTTCAACTCTTCTTCTAATTGTTCAACTGGTTTAACATCAGTTACACTTTTGTTGTTATTAACCGCTAAGACAGTTAATGGGATTGCAGTGGCAAGAGCAGCAGCTCCAAGCAATGCAAATAAATATGCTTTGTTCTTTTTCATTTTTCACCTCTATAGTTATCCACTTTTAAGTGGTTATTATCAAAATGATTTTATTCTCTTAAAGGAAGAAAAACATATAAAAAACATTCCTTATTGGAATGTTTTACATATAAATATTCTTATACTTCGTATCTGAAAAAACATATTTAATAGTTTCACTATCGGCCTTATACCTATTAGTAGTTTTATTAATCTTCGCAATATCTTTATCAGGGTTGTTTTTACTCATTCTAATAGATTTGATTTTTCATTCAAAACCATAATGAGAAACAAACATGTTAATTTTGTCATCTTTGAAAACGTACTTAACGCGGTTTTTCTCATTTTTAAATCTATTATTGAATTTACAAATTAATACCCTAATGTATCTTTCAACTAAGAACGAAGAAGCAAATAACATCAAGAAGTCAAAAACATAACTGAAGAATACATCAGATAGCCAGTGTGATCTAGCAATTACTAAAGTTGTCATCATGATTAACAAGTGCATGAATCAAACAACAAATATAACTTTTATGTATATTGGTAATTTCTTAGGTCTATTTTTTCCGACAAAAACGTACCCGATTCCGATTAATGAAAATGTTGATAGTGTATGTCCAGATGGGAAATCACCATCAGCTCACGCTTTCGGCGCATTAGTCATATCAACACCATTAAACATTCGTCACGGTAATCAATATTTTAAGTTATCAAATCAATTACCGTTAACTTCATATCATTGGAAATATTCAGCTTGGGTTCATTGATTGTTATTATATGAATCTAATATGTATTGAATATTATCTTCAATACCAGGTATCTTAAGCATTTCTTCTGTTAGTGTAATACCAACAGCTTTACCATCAACTAATTCTACCTGACCAATTATTGTTGAATAATCACTATTAACTAAAAATGGTCTTCCAAATGATTGTTTAATAAATCAAAGAGCCACATATGGCAAGATAAAGAATACCAAAGCTTTAACAGAAGATACTCAATATTCATTTGACAGAACATCTTGTCGTTTACTAAATTTCGTGCGTAAGTAAATAATCGATAAAGTTAATATCAACAATTCTTGAGTGACAATTATTATTCTAGAAACTAATTTATAAGTATTCGATGTCAAATATTCCGCATCAATCCCAGGACCGAATCCTGTATCCATATTTTTAGCTGATAAAACTCTTGTCATTTTGAAAGCTATGAAAATTGATAATAATAAACCGTAAACTAGGTATATTCACCAACTATGTCTCTTTGTTAGAGAATCAGTTTTCTGTTTTTTATAATAGTGAATTGTTTCTAAAATTATGAATAAGCAAATAAATACAACAAGCCATACTTGCTCTTCACCTACTTGGTCATAAAATACGACAATGAATTTCACAACTTCATTTTGCATACCTTTTCCAAATCATACTGATCAATCATAATCAAAACTGCTAATTGATGTCAAAATGAATCCTATAAAAAAGATGATTGCAAAAACAGTTAGTGGTATGAATCACCACAAATTATTTTTCTTTATTTTAATCATTTAATTTCCTCTTACTATTTAAACTCAAATCTCTTCTGTTTCAGAAATTTGAAGACAAAGTAGATAATACTTCAATTAGGATAAAAATACCATATGAGACTATTAAAAAGAGTAAACAAGCTCCCAAAGTTAAACCTCATCCGATTTCATCTGGACATAGCATTCGATATGAACCTGGTCAATTACCATTTCATTCAGAATTAGCATTGGCTATTATATCTCCAGTTGCATTTATTGCTAAAAATCTTCCAATCACATAAACCATATAAGCCATTGGTAGTATTAAAGTTATCATTGCATCCTTGTAAAATACCTTTTTAGCAGGGGCAATATTTTTACTATCCTTAACTGTATAAACAAATAAATGTACCACTATGACTAGCGGCATAATAAAATGGCCAACGATTGCCTTAATCAATCCCAGGTGTTCAGAATCCATATGACCTGTTTTTATTAACAGACCACCATAAACTAAAAAAGAAATTAATCCTGTTGCTACAGAGGTCTTTTCCAATCATGGCAAAAGCCTTTGTTCTTTTCTGTGGATTGTACATAAATTATATGTGGCCATTATCAACATTATCCCAATTACTCAATTAGTATAATATAAACTCTCTTCCATCATTTTAAGATCGAAACTATAACTAGAATCCTTTGTAGCAATTGCATGCAATGGTTTTATAGCGAAAGCTGTTAAACCTAAAATTATTATCAAAATCGAATAGGCATACTCTATATATTTATTTTTTCTCATGATTAACCCTCTTGAATATCTTATCAATATATTTATTTAGCACATTAAAAAAGAGGGTTAAGTTCCCTCTTTTTTTAAAAAATAGCTTTTCTTATTATTTTATTAATGATTTTAATTCTTGAACCAGTTCATCCATACCATCAATTAATGGCATATATGTTTCTTCTTTCGTGAAATCAATTCCAGCATCTTTCATAATTTCCAATGGTTCTTTGTGCCCACCAGCCTTTAAGAAAGAAAGTGTTGATTCAATATTACCTTCTTTAATGTCAGCATACAATTTGTAGCTTGCAGTCACATCAATTGCATATTTATAAACATAAAATGGTGAGTGGAAGAAATGAGAAACTCTCGGTCATCCATAACCTACATTTTCTTCACCATCAATACTTGGAGTTTTATCAAAAACATTATAACCATATTCGTTTGCAATATTACCAAATAATTTACCTAGTTCATCAGCTGTTAACGGAATTCCATTCGCCACCATTTCACTTGCCTTGTATTCGAATTCAGCAAATTGAATTTGACGATAGAATGTCGAAACTAAGTCAAAAATTCTTTGTTGTAATAAATAGATTTTTTCTTCTTTAGAATCAGCATTTTTATACATGAAGTCAAACAATAAATGTTCATTAATAGTCGATGCCACTTCCGCTAGAATGATTGGATAATCACTCAATGGGTAAGGTTGGTTTTGGTCCGCAAATAACGTGTGTACTGAATGACCAGTTTCATGTGCTAAAGTATTTACAGAATTTAACTTATCATCTCAGTTCATCAAGATAATCGGGTCAACCCCAGATCCACCTGTTGAGTAAGCCCCATCTCTTTTATTAGTATCTTCGTAAAAATCAATTTTATTATCTGCTCAAGCAATATCTAAATTATCAAGATACTCTTGTCCCATTACTTCTAATGCTTTTCTGATAATAATTTTTGCTTCATCAACTGTAAATGTTCTATTATATTCTTTAACAAGTTTTAATTGTCTATCAGTTGGATAAAATTTTTCCATTCCAAATTTTTCTTTAATCAGTAACGTAAAATCTTCAAAAGGTTTTATATATTTTTTACCAACTTCTAAAAGTTTTAAATAAACATCAGTCGGAACTGAATCACCACTTAAACTCGCTTGTAGAGTTGACTCATAGTTTCTTATTTTTATAGACTCGTTAGATGATTGTAAAATACCTTCATAAATTTTTGCAAATGAATGCTTTTTATCACTGAAGTTTTTACCGAATAGTTTAGCCGCTGTCATTCTTAATTTTTGATCTTTGATTGGATCAGTATCTTCACTAATTTCTGCCATTAGCGAATTTGTTAATGTTTGAACTTTCCCTTTGTATTCAATCACTTCATCTTGGCGGTCAGCATAAGCTAATGTATCATACATCCCACAAATGGCTCCACGACTTCTTGAAACTTTAGATAGAAGTTGTTCGTCATGATCCGACAATATATGTTTTGCTTCTTCAAAGAATTTCTTCATACCATATGAATAAATTTGATATTCCTTATTTTCATCAAATCATTTTTCGATAACTTCTCATCCAACTTCTTTCATTTCTGGAGCTATAAAAGATGTAGCTTCTGAAAGTTTTTGTCATTCATTTGTTAATAAACCTTCAAGAACTTGATATTCTTGATCTGATTGATCTGTATCTCCATAGTGTAAATATACAACCATTTTATTTATCAACATATCGTTTTCTTTATCAAAATCTAAATATCTAAAGAATTCTTCTTTTTGATTTAAATTACCTTTGAAAGATTTGTATACTTCTGTAATATTTTCAAATTTAGCTAAATCTTTTTTTCATTCATCGTGACTTGCGTATAAATCTGAAAAATCTCATTTATACTTGTTGTCAGCTTCTTTTCTTTTCATCAACTACCCCTATTTTTTTTCTAACTCATCTTTTAATTCTTTAATCACTTTTTGTTGTTGAGCAATTAACTCATCCATTTTTTGAACTGTTTGTTCGAAAAATAAGATCAAGTTAGATTGAAGAGTTGCCATATTTAAAGTTTTTTGAATTCTTTGGTCATTGTTTAATTCAGGATTTCTTAACTCAGCAGCTTTCCCATAATAATCTTGTAAACCAGCAGTTACTGTATTTAATAATTGTGGTAACGGCATTGCTTGAAGGTCCAATTCAGTAAACTTGTCACCTTGTTCTTGTAATTTTTCTAAAGATGAATAGTCTTCTGTATCAAATTCAATCGCTTGTTTCTTAATAAAGATATTATAAACCTCTATTATTTTTTTAATATTTTCTTCTCTTACAGGAGTATTTGAAAGGTTAGTATCTTTTATTATAAGTTCTTCGATACCTTCAATTTCAATCACTCCAAGTTTATCCCCAAAGATAGAATTAACATCTTCATGTGTTAATTCTTTATTTTGTAAATCAATTACTTTAGTTGTTCCAAATTCAGCCGGAATACCAAAACCTAAAACTCTGTTTGGTTTTAAAATATCAGGTCTTAAAATCAATAAGATAAATTCTCCTTTGATTAAAATATTTCCTTCTACATCATGTAAATCATCAGCTTTGTAAAATGATCATGTTTTTAGTTTCATATTGTTCTCCTGTTTCTTAATAACTATATTTTATCAAAGATAGAGTATATAAAACTCATATCTTAAATTAACCTAGAAAACGTAATCCAATTCCAACTACTATTCCGGCAATATTTGGCATAATCACAGGTATTCAACTGTATTTCATATTAGTATCACCTTTACCCTCGATCGGTAGAAGATGTAAAATCATTCTCATAACTAAGTCTTTTGTTGGGTTGATTCCTCCTGGAGTAATTCCAGAGAATGCTAATCCCACTCCTAAAACTAAAATGAACAAGAATACAAATGAAGTTCCTTTAGCAAGTATCCCATTATAGTTACCCACCATGAAGGCAAACCCTACAAGGAATATTGCCATTGAAAAGAATTCATTTAACATTGCCGATTTTTTCGATTTAGTAGCAGCTAAACTTGTGTAAACAACTACTACATTTGCACCAAATCCATCACTAGCTGTTTTCTTAATACTTTCTCAATAAAGGATTGTTAACAATAATCCTCCGATTATAAATCCTAAAATTTGAGCCCCTAGGAAAATCGGTATTAATCATAATGCTCCAACAAACTTAGTTCAACCAGCCACTATATACATCATGGTAATTGCCATGTTGATATGTGATTGTCCACCAATCATCAATCCGATCACAACAGCTACAACAACAGCTGCCGCTCACCCAAACGAAATTCTTAATGTATTGTTCTTTTCTCAACTACCTATTGTGCCCTTCAAAAAGATATTTGCCATTATGGCACCACCAATGAATGTTAGTAAAATACTACCCACTAGTTCTGATAAAAAATATATGTATCATTCTGTCATTTGCTTTTCCCCTTTTTATTTATTATTTTATATTAAATTATTAATACTCTTAAAATGAAATTATTTTTTCCTCAAAAAAAACACCCGATTAGGGGTGTTTAAAATTATTTAGTTAACATTTCGAATAATGTTTTAACTAAAACTCCTGTACCACGAGTACCATTATCAGCTGTTCCAGCGATATCTAAGTGTAAGTATGGTTTTCCTTCAGCGAATTCATTTAAGAATGCTGCTGCAGTTGATGAACCACATTCACGTCCTTTAGCTGAGTTAGTTAAATCAGCTAAAGCTGAATCAGCTTGAACTTTTTCTAAGTGTTCTGGGAAGATTGGCATTCTTCACATTTTTTCACCTGTAAATTCTGACACTTTTGAAAATTCATTTCATAATGTATCATTGTGAGTAAATGCCCCAGTTGCTGTACTTCCTAAAGCAATAGTAATTGCTCCAGTTAATGTTGATGCTTCAATAATTCTATCAGCACCTTTTTCACGGATTGCATAAGTAATACCATCAGCTAATACTAAACGCCCTTCAGCATCTGTATTTCCGATTTCAACTGTAATTCCATTCATTGATGTAATTACTGATTCTGGTAATGTAGCAGTTGCTCCAATTCTGTTGTCAGTAAACATACCAACAGCAACGATGTTAGCTTTTGCTCCAGCTTTAGCTAATGCCATAACTGTTGAAACCATGATTGCAGCTCCAGACATATCAAATTTCATACCTTCCATGAATTGTGAAGGTTTTAAGTTATATCCTCCTGAATCGAATGTAATTCCTTTTCCAACTAAAGCTGTTCTAGGTAATGATTCATCTGTTACGTATTCTGCAACAACAACTCTTGGTTCAACACTTGATCCAGCATTTACTGATAAGAATAATCCCATTCCTAATTTCTCAACTTCTTTTTTAGTTAAAACAGAAACTTTTAATCCTTTGATTTCTTTAGCATCTTTAGCTAATTTTTCAGCGATGTAAACACTTGTTCCGATGTTTGGTGGTGTGTCTTGTAAATCACGAGCGTAGTTAACAAATTCAGTTTTAATAACAGCTGCTTCATGAATTGATTTGAAATCTTCTTCAGTAACAATGTTGTAAATTGTTTCGTTTAATTTGTTTGTTTTTTTGAATGAAACTTTATCGTGTGATACGAATGAAATAGTTTCATAAACTGTGTTAAAAATTTGTTCAGGTGTAAAGTTTTTATCTTTTCCTACTAATTTAATGAATGAATCTAAGTCAACGTTAACGTTGTATTTGTTTGTTGAAACAAATTTTGTTAAAGCTTTCACGATTTGAGTTCTTTTATCTGCGTTCCCTTTTTTAAGAACGATGTTGATAATTTTGTCATCAACTAATAAAGTTGTGTCCCCTTCACCAGTTAATACAAATTTAGGTGCTTTTTCTCCAGTAATTGCTACTAAAGTTAAGTCTTGTTTTTTTCCTTTTAAAGTAATCATATAGTTACCCCTTTTCTAATTTATATTGATACTATTATACATCATTAAACACAATAAACAATTATAATGTGTTAAATGCATCTTTTGCTTTTTGTCTTGTTGAGAATACATTGATTGACAACGTAATCATAAATATGAAGATAAAAGCCATAGCCACAGCTATTAAGGCAAATGAGAATGTAAATCTAAAGTTCAACGCTACTCGTAATGTTGTAACTACAAGTGGAGAAACAAAATAAATCATTAATTTAGAAATCAAGATTGATGAAACGACCGCCACTATAGTTGAGAAGTAGTAACCCCATAATAGGTATCCATTAATTTCTCTTCTTCTATATCCAATAGCTTTGAATAATAAGATAACCTCTTTATTTTCTTTAAGAATTAAGAAAATAAGAATTGAACAGATTGATATAGACATGATTGCGAGTATTAGAATAAATTGATTAATAATATTCAAATATGAAAGAATCATTTCTTGGGCATTGGCAGTTACTAAATCAAAAATCATAACATTGTTTGTTATTGAATTTAGTCTAGATTGTAATCCATCGATGTCATAGTAGTTAAGAATAGATTTCCCTAGATCATTAATATCACTGCTATTTTCGATTTCTACGTTCGTTCCTTCGACTGTTAACATCGAATTATTATACATAGGGATTGTTAGATATTTTAAGTTAATTGGCATGTTCTCATATGAGTAAACCGAGTTGTTAAATTCAAAACCATCAGCTCTTTCATTTGTTACATGCTCATACATTTGTTTGTACGCAGAATACTTTACAGCGTTCTCATTTTCAGGGAAAACAGCTGGTGAAAATACTGGTGTATTTTCATACAGATATTTAAAGACCGCTTCCTTATTCGCATATATTTCATTACTGATAGGATTAGACTTTTGAATATCTATAACCTTGGCATTGATGATTGTCGATTCGTTGATCCCTGATAATAGTCTTGGCAGAGTTATTTGAATGATTGAACCTCTTTTAAGACCTCTTGCCTGAGCAAAATATGTAGAAACCTCTATTGGCAGAACATCTTGTTTTGATGTAATACCAGTTTTATTGTCTAAAATATTTTCTTTTTGTAATAGATTTTTATTTTTACTAATTTCAGGAAGTAGGAATTTATAATCATCTTTTAAAATACTAGAACCTGTAATTAAAACTCCAGATCTTCCTCCTGCTAATTTGAATTTAGTAGAAAAGTAACTCTTATTCATTCTGTTTATTAAATTTTTTCCAAAGAGAATATTAAATTCAGCTTTATTAGCATCCTTTGAAAGTTTAGAAAATTCATAATCTAGAGATTCCAATTGACTATTTAACTCAAAGTTAATATCGTCAATTTTTTTAGAATTTTCCTCAATGAAATTTTTTAGAATCTCAACTTCAGGACCATTCTCTGGAATCATATTTAAAACTTTTAAAATGGCATCAGAGTCATACTTAGCAAAATCTCTAATACCGTCACTCGAAACATAGTAGTCTCGAATATCAACTTCACCTTTGATAACTTGACCATCTTTTTGGTATGAAAGTGAATTGGCAAAAGTTGATAGTATTGCTACAGTATCATCCAAACTATTCTTAGCCATTCCATCAAAGTCTTCTTGATCAATAGAATCAAAAGTATATCTTCACTCACCATCACCAAACTGAGCTATCGGTGACAATTCTGTTTCAAATTTAATAGATTTGTAGGGAGCATTCGCCCTTTCATACATTGAGGTATTGTATTTTGCAGAAGTTACAAATTGAACCGAAAACAATATAGAAGAAAACGTAAGTGTTAGCAATATTAAAGTTATTACATTTTTATAAATATTTTTTAAGGTGAACGAAACACCAATCAAAGCCTTACTTGGCAAGAAGTTAATTTTAGTCTTAAATTTCATTGTCATCTTAGATGGACCAGTGCTTTTATTAATATTTGCTAAAGTTAATTTGCCACCCGTGATAATTAGGTGATTTATCAAAAAGAAAGCAGACATCATAACTGCGAATAGCGCGATCAAAATAAGGATGTTTTGTCATGTAATTGCATATAATGGTCAGTTAGGCATCATTTCAAAAGAGACCGCTTTAAACATTATTCCTGAAACTAACATTGAACCAAAAATTGATAACACTGCCGATAGAATTAATGGCACCGCCATTGATAGCGTAGTCATTAATGAAAGTGATCTATTATTTACTCCCATAGACTTTAAGAAGAAAAGATTTTTACTTTGCATTTGAATAAACTGAATTGTAATAAAGTAGAACACCATAAATAGCAGGAATAGAATTAATAAACCAATTCCAAATACCATAATTGTAAACATCATAGTTGCAATCTCTACTGAATTTTGTTGATTATATTTTTTTCAATCAGTTCCAAAAAAGTATGGCTTACCATCTTTTGATGTAAACATATCTCCAATCGCTTTATCTAATTTATCTTGAGCTTCACCATCATATGACTCTTTTTTGTAGAATCATATGTTGCCGATATTTAAGCTTTCTGAAATTGTGACAGTTGTCCCATTCTTATCAACAACCTTTGGAGTCAATATATTTTCATGTGGTAGTAACATGTATCCGTCACCTTTCCCCATGAAAGTTGATCTATCCATAGCAACTCCAGCAATTACAGATTTAACATTATGCCCATCAACTTTATATGTAATATACTCTCCAACTTTGTATCCATTAACCCTCATAAACTTCGGAGATAAGAAAACAAAATTCTTATTTTTAAAATCATCGCGATTCATTGTAGACATATCCATCATTTCGTCGATGTACATTTTATTGTATTCATCTGCTTTCAGTAATGGGTTTACATTATTTCACTCTTCATCAGTTTCATACATTCATCTTTC
This sequence comes from Tullyiplasma multilocale ATCC 49900, assembly GCF_000483165.1. Classification (GTDB taxonomy): domain Bacteria; phylum Bacillota_I; class Bacilli_A; order Mycoplasmatales; family Mycoplasmataceae; genus Tullyiplasma; species Tullyiplasma multilocale. The sequence continues at coordinate 179,433 of NZ_AXXW01000005.1, forward strand.
AGCCATAGCCACTTTTGTCAATAGTGATTTTTGAGTTGAAACATCAATTAAACGATCAAGATAATTATTGAAAAAATAATTAGGGCTAAATTCCTCCTTAAACGTATTCAAGAAGAAAAATTGGAGTACATTCCTTGAATATTGACCTATTTTAGATGCAATAATATCATTTATCACATCATTAGAATTTTTAATTCCACCTTCTTCAACAGTATCTAATAATGTACCACTTCTCTTACCTATAACATCAATATATTGATCAATATCTGCCTCGATGTCATCTATTGTAGAAACATATTCTTCAGATATTAAATCATAGACATAGTTATAAAATCTTCCATCATCATTAAAGTTAACTTCTTCGTCTTCATTATTTTTTGAACCAAAAACAAATGATGAAGTTGAGGCATTCATTTTAACACCATTCATGATATTACTGTTTTCAGATGTGAAAATAGTAAAGAACGAAAAAAGACCCATCACAAGTGACATTGCAATAAATAAGAACGCAGTGAAAGTGGCGTATAACACCTTTTTACTTAGAAAATCTTTATATGATTGTTTTAATATTAACCTAAATTTCATAACTCTCCTACATTACCATTATTTTAAAGGTTTGAACGCAAAAAAAATAGTATTCAGAGAATACTATTTTATTTTATTGTTAATTAAAGAAATTAATTAAGCTTGAACTGAAATAACTGTTCCGGCTCCAATAGTTCTTCCACCTTCACGGATTGAGAATTTTGTTCCTTCTTCAATAGCAACAGGTTTGATTAATTCGATATCGATTTCTACGTTATCTCCAGGCATAACCATGTCTGTTCCTTCTGGTAAAGTAACTTCACCAGTAACGTCTGTTGTACGGAAGTAGAATTGAGGACGGTATTTGTTAAAGAATGGTTTGTGACGTCCACCTTCTTCTTGAGTTAAGGCATAAACTGATGCTCTTAATTTTGTATGAGGTTTAATAGTTCCAGGTTTAGCTAAAACTTGTCCACGTTCGATTGATTCACGATCAACTCCACGTAATAATGCTCCTACGTTATCTCCAGCTTCAGCGAAGTCTAATAATTTTCTGAACATTTCTAATCCAGTAACAACTGTTTTAGTTGCTTCTTCATGTAATCCAACGATTTCAACTTCGTCGTTTACGTTAACTGTTCCACGTTCAACACGTCCAGTAGCAACTGTTCCACGTCCTGTAATTGTGAATACGTCTTCAACTGGCATTAAGAAAGTTTTATCTGATTGTCTTTCTGGTGTTGGGATGTATGAATCTACAGCGTCCATTAATTCTTCGATTGCTGAAACTCATTTAGCTTCACCATCTAAAGCACCTTTAGCTGATCCACGGATAACTGGTGCTCCATCTCCATCAAAGTCGTAAGCAGATAATAAATCTCTAACTTCCATTTCAACTAAGTCGATCATTTCTTCATCATCAACTAAGTCACATTTGTTTAAGAAAACTACCATTTTTGGTACTCCTACTTGTCTTGAAAGTAAGATGTGTTCTCTTGTTTGAGGCATAGGCCCATCAGTTGCAGCTACTACTAAGATAGCTCCATCCATTTGAGCAGCACCAGTAATCATGTTTTTAACATAATCGGCGTGTCCTGGACAGTCTACGTGTGCGTAGTGTCTGTTTGCTGTTTTATATTCAACGTGTGAAGTATTAATTGTAATTCCACGTTCTCTTTCTTCTGGGGCGTTATCAATGTTTGCGTAATCTTTGAATTCTGCTCCACCTTTTGTAGCTAATACTGAAGTAATAGCTGCTGTTAAAGTAGTTTTACCGTGGTCAACGTGTCCAATTGTACCAATGTTAACGTGAGGTAAACTACGGTCGAATGCTTCTTTTGCCATATTTTTGGTCTCCTTTTATTTTATATAGCGGTATTAGATTTAATATTCTATTACCTTTACCGCCCCCGTAGGGGCGCTAGTCTTTGACTAGTATTGTTTAATATATTTTAATATATTTTTATCAAAAATGTTAAATAACTAATTAAAATTATTTACCAGCTTTTTTGATGATTTCTTCTGCAACTGATCTAGGTGCTTCAGCATAGTGACTGAAAATCATTGTATAGTTTCCACGTCCTTGTGTGAATGATCTTAATTCTGTTGCGTATCCGAACATTTCTGTTAATGGCACTTTAGATTTAACTGTTTGTGCATTTCCTCTTTGTTCTGATCCTTCGATTAATCCACGTTTTGATGAAATGTTACCCATTACATCTCCGTAGTATTCATCTGGAATTGTTACATCAACATTCATGATTGGTTCTAAAACAACCGGGTTCATGTTTTTAACGGCTGATTTTAAAGCCATTGATGCAGCAATTTTGTATGCCATTTCATTTGAATCGACATCGTGCATTGATCCATCAACGATTGTTGCTTTAACATCGATCATTGGGAATCCAGCTACGATACCATTTTGTAATGCGTTTTCAAGACCTTGTCTAGCGGCATTGATGTATTCTTTTGAAACACGTCCACCAGTAATTTTGTCAACTCATTCAAATCCTTTATCAGGGTTTGGTTCAAATTCAATAACAACGTGACCATATGATCCACGTCCTCCTGATTGTTTAACGTATTTACCTTCTGCTTTAGCAGGAGCTTTAACTGTTTCACGGTAAGAAACTTGAGGAGCTCCAACGTTTGTTTCAACGTTAAATTCTCTTCTCATACGGTCAACAATAATGTCTAAGTGTAATTCACCCATTCCGGCAATAATTGTTTGTCCTGTTTCTTCATCAGTATAAGTTCTGAATGTTGGATCTTCTTCTGATAATTTGTTTAATGCGATACCCATTTTTTCTTGATCAGCTTTAGTTTTTGGTTCTAAAGCTAATTGAATAACTGGTTCAGGGAATTGCATTGATTCTAAGATAATTGGGTGTTTTTCATCTGTAAGTGTATCTCCAGTTGTAGTTTGTTTTAAACCAACTGCAGCTGCGATATCTCCAGCATAAACTTCTTCAATTTCATTACGGTTGTTGGCGTGCATTTGTAAAATACGTCCAACTCTTTCTTTTTGTCCTTTTGTTGAGTTTAATACGTATGAACCTTTTGTTAAGATTCCTGAATAAACACGGAAGAAAGTTAATTTCCCTACGAATGGGTCTGTCATAACTTTGAAAGCTAAAGCAGAGAATGGTTGATTATCATCAGCGATTCTTTCTTCTTCAGTTCCATCTTCTAAGATCCCTTTAATAGCAGGAACATCAACTGGTGATGGTAAGTAATCAATAACAGCGTCTAATAATAATTTAACACCTTTGTTTTTGAATGCTGATCCAGCTAATACTGGGAAGAATTCTGCAGAAATAACCCCTTTACGGATTGCTTCTTTTAATTCAGGGATAGTAATTTCTCCACCATCTAAGAATTTCATTAATAATTCTTCATCGTATTCAACTGCTGTTTCTACTAATTGAGCTCTTAATTCTGTAGCTTGATCTAATAAATCAGCTGGGATTTCGATTTCTGTAGCTTCTTCGTCAGCTTTACCATCGAAGTGGTAAGCTTTCATTTCAACTAAGTCGATAATTCCAGAGAAGTTTTCTTCTGCTCCGATTGGTAATTGGATAGGTGAAGCTTTTGCTCCTAATCTTTCTCCAATTGAGTTTACAGAGTAGATGAAGTCAGCTCCTGTTTTGTCCATTTTGTTAACGAAAACAATACGAGGAACTTCATAAGTAGTTGCTTGTCTTCAAACTGTTTCAGTTTGAGGTTCAACTCCTGATTGACCGTCAAGAACGGCAACAGCACCATCTAATACTCTTAATGAACGTTCAACTTCAACTGTGAAGTCTACGTGTCCAGGAGTATCAATAATGTTGAAACGGTTACCTTTTCAGAATGCTGTAGTAGCAGCTGAAGTAATAGTAATACCACGTTCTTGTTCTTGAGCCATTCAGTCCATTTGTGATTCACCTTCATGAGTTTCCCCAATTTTGTGAATTTTACCTGTATGGAATAAGATACGTTCTGTTGTAGTAGTTTTACCCGCATCGATGTGGGCCATAATACCAAAGTTTCTAGTATCTTTTAAACTAAATTCTCTTGCCATAATATTTCTCCTATTTTAATATTAATGCTTTGTTGAAGTAATTATCAACGGTAGTGTGCAAATGCTTTGTTAGCTTCTGCCATTTTGTGTGTATCTTCACGTTTTTTAACTGATCCACCCATGTTGTTTGATGCATCAATGATTTCGTTAGCTAATTTAACAGTCATAACTTTTTCATTTCTTAATCTTGCATAGTTAACTAATCAACGTAATGCTAAAGTAACTTTTCTTTCTTCAGAAACTTCAACAGGAACTTGGTAGTTTGCTCCCCCAATACGACGAACTTTTAACTCTAAATGAGGTTCAATGTTTGTGATTGCTTTATTAAAGATATCAATTGGGTTTTCTCCAGTTTTTTCTTTAATTAAATCGAAAGCTGCATAGATAATTTCTTGAGCAGTTCCTCTTCTACCATCTAACATAATTTTGTTGATAGCACGTGTAACTAATTTTGAGTTATACACTGGATCTGGAAGAACGTCTCTCTTTTCGGCTCTATTTTTACGCATAGTGTTTATCTCCTTTCACTCTTAATTTGTTTTATATATTCTATTGTGGTGATTCCACGACATAGTATTTATTTTTGTTTTGTTAAAAAGTCTAGTGATAAGACTATTTAGCTTTAGGTCTTTTAGCTCCGTATAATGAACGTGATTGCATACGTTTATCGACTGCTTGAGTATCTAATGTACCACGAATAATGTGGTAACGTACCCCAGGTAAGTCTTTAACACGTCCCCCTCTGATTAAAACAACACTGTGTTCTTGTAAGTTGTGTCCTTCTCCAGGGATGTATGCATTTACTTCCATTCCGTTTGTTAATCTAACACGAGCGTATTTACGTAACGCAGAGTTGGGTTTTTTAGGTGTCATTGTAGCAACACGAGTACATACCCCTCTTTTTTGTGGAGATGAAACTTTAGTTACTTTCTTTTTAAGAGAGTTAACTCCTCTGTTTAAAGCAGGTGCTTTAGTTTTGAAAGTTTTATCTTTACGGTTTTTCTTAACTAATTGGTTAATTGTAGGCATAATTGAATTCCTCCTTTCACATTGCCGTGTGTATCGAACTCACACATAGATATATTATATATCATATTTTTAAAGAAAAAAGTACTTTAAATGAAAAAATAGACGATTTTGAAATCGCCTATTTTTTTAAATTTATTAAATCCTTATTAAAAATATTCATACTGTCAATTTCAGCTTGTTCTACTACATTTAAAGTACTATAGGCTTCCATATTTATCTTGAATAATAATTTTAATTGCTTTAGGTATTCTTCAATTTCAATCGCAAAGATTTTAGAAAGATCATCTACTTGTTTATGTGTATTCAACTTAGTTAACTCACTTTCAGCCGCTTTAACAAATTCTTTAATGAAATTCATACTTTGATCAATCTTAGTAAAATCATAATTGTCATCAAATGCCAATTTAATTTTTTCTATAGATAATGGCATTGGAATCTTTAAGAAGTTAAGTCAATTTTCACCATAAACTTTTACGACAAAATTTTGAATAAAACGTTTATTGAGAATTCCGATAGTATTCAAGTTCAGTTCTTCAATTTTAAAACATTCACTAAACAGGTCAATCAGGAATTTAATGTGGTTGTGCATTTTAATAACTTCTTTGTAGATGTTTAAAACTAAATAGTCATTATCTCTTCCCTCGGCTATTATTTTTTCTAGAACTTTTTGAAATTCTAAACTTTGAGAAATATTAGTAATAAGTTTATTACTATCAACAAATTTTTTAAAGTCTTCCAAATAGCTAAAGTTGTTCATTGTTGATAGTTGATGATTAGTTTTATTAATCTCTTCAAAAATTAGTTTTTTATAATTGAACATAATGCCTCCTATAATAATGGCGAAATAATATTGAAAGTCTTAACCATAATTCTTTTACCAAAAGATAATTCTTGATTTGGCAAGAAAGTGTACTCAAATGATTTTGAGAAATCTCACTCAAATCTTTTTTCTAATTCTTTATTAAAGTCATCAGACTTAATTAAAGCCATTGTTTGTTGGTCTGAAAATAGCGCCCTAAAGTCTAAGTTGGTTGAACCCACAAAAGAAATCTTTTGATCGAATAAGTAACTCTTTGTGTGATTGAAAACATTGTTTATTGAATAAATTCTAACGCCCGCTTCAAAAAGGGGTCTAGTTCAACGCTTAGAAACATCCAATAGCATAGTTTTATCAGTCATTCCCGGTAATACCAACCTTACATCAATCCCACTTCGCGCAGCTGATGCCAGTGCATCAATAACCTCAGTTGGAGGAATGAAGTATGGAGTACTAATTCAAATTCTATCTTGAGCGTTAGCTATCAAGTTTAATAACACATCAAGATGCATTGCAGATTTGTGATTTGGTCCTGAACTTACAATTTGAACTAAATCATCAGAATCTGTTCTAATCGGATGTAGTTTACCAACACTTGGTTCTAAATCAGTAATTCTTTCTCTTTGTTTTTTACAAAAACTTCAATCACTGGCAAATATTTTTTCGATACCTTGAACAGCACTACCCTCTATACGGATATGCGCATCATGTCAAAAACCAAAATGTTTGTCTAAGTTAATGTATTCGTCACCCAGATTAATTCCACCAACAAAACCCACTTTACCATCAATAGAAATGTCTTTTCTGTGATCACGGTAGTTTACGGTTCAATTAATAAATGGCAATATTTGTCGAGAAAACGGCACAAGTTTTATTCCGGCTTTCTTCAACTCTTTTTTGGTACTTTTTTTGAAGATTGTGTAACAACCAACAAAGTCATAAATGATATAAACAGAAACGCCCTCACTAGCTTTTTGTTTCAAGACGTTAACCAGGTTAGAAAGTAACTCTCCATCTTTAATAATATAAAAATTGATTAAGATGTACTCTTTTGCTTTTTTCATTTCATCAATTGCACTTCTTCAAAAATCTGTCCCATTATCTAGTAAAGTGACATTCGTTTTATCATATATTAAATCCTCTTGTTGGTTATAACCCATGATATAAGATCTTCTATATTGCGGGATATCATTTTTCAAAACATCTTTAACGTGTCTTTTCATATCGATTTTAGCTTCATTACCAAAATCTGAAAAGTTCTTATATTTGTATTTCTTATCCGTTTTATATTTATAAACACGGCCAAAAAAGAAGTAACATGTAATCCCAACAATTGGAACCAAAATTATAAATGCTGCTCATCTAATGCGAGTTTCCATTCTGCGGTTTTTACTAATTATCACTATGGCTGCAAATAAAATAGAAACCAAGTGGAACACTATGAACCCAATGGCGAAATATTCAGAAATAAAAATTGATGACATTAAAAGAGTTAGGAAAACAATTCCAAACAAGAAACAAAGCGAAGCAAAAATCTTAAAGTTTTTCTTCATAATCTTTGACCTCCTTGATTAATTTGTTGTAATTAACCCTGTTCATTCATCTATTATTCTTGATAATAAATAAATTAAAATATTCAGGTGTTATATCAGAAATTGCGATTGTCATATATTTATTTGTGATCAATTTAATCAAGAAAATATCAACGTTATCTCTTATCATATTTTTATTAGCAAAATAATACATATTCAAATACATAGCCAAGTAGTAACCATATTCATAATAGTTCATTTGGTCGCTTTTGAAACCAGAAGCAAAAACGTTCCCAATCAATGTATATATTTTGTGGTATGAAAAATAGTTATCCATTTCTTCATCTGTAAATTTATAACCAGATTCGTTAACAATCTTCTCTTCTAGGTTTTCTACAGAAGTTCCATATAAATCATTTTCAATAGCTATATTTTCAATTACTTTTGAAAGTTTCTTTAAGATGCGATCAACATTATTTTTTGAAGAACAGAAAAATAAGTATCGGGCACAGATTCGTAAGAAGTTTATTGAATCTTCATAATCTTTTTCAGATCTTTCATCAAGACGTAAAAGATAAACGAAATTCTTAAGTAAGATATTTCGTTTTTCCATAATTGAAAAGTGTTTGTATTCTCTCCCATTCAAGTGATTGTATCTCAAAAAGTTATTAAACTTATGGTTACGTTTTCTTACAAATGAGATTTTACTATGAATATTTTTACGTGTTCTCATATGTCCCCTTTTGTTTTATTATACATATTAAAAATAAAAAAAATAAGCCAAAGCTTATTTCTCTCTTGATAGTAATGGGAACAAAATTCTTGCTCCAGCAATTCTTGTTGTTATTTCATTTATAAATAATCTTGAGTCGATAACTCCTTCGGGAGTTTCTACTAAATTTAACTCTCTAATATGTAAGTTTTCACATTTAGGAATAAAACCAAATTCTACTCTTTCAATACCAACTGGTACTAAGATTGATAATAAATCCATAACATCAATCGGACTTTTTGAAAATACTGCTACTAATGTAAATACATTGTTATTAATTGTAAATACAACAGTTGCATCCATAGATGGAACAAAGTAAACATTTCTTCTGTAGTGTTTTAAAATGTTATACATTTTTACACCTGAATCACCATTTGTTGAAATTGCAGGTGAAATTCTTGTTGAGTGTTTAATTTCTTCTTGTAAAAATTCTAAATCCTTTACACTGTCAGTGTCAATTTTTTTAATTACAGTTCCTTCTTGTTCGGTTTGTGGATTTCATGGAATGAAATACACATATTCTTGAACTTTAGTAAAATTGTTTTCTAATAATAATTGTTGCTCTTCGTCTTCAGCAAATGAGTAAATGATATCAGATACGTTTGAGTATTTGTTAACAATAGCTTTAAGCAATTGTTGTTCAACACCTTGATCTTCATATCCTTCTTTTACGATAATTCTACTCAATTGGATAGCATTACATTTTCTTTGGTTAATATATAAATTCGTTTTAATAACACCTAATGTAGTAATAATATCGTTTTTCTCATTAATCAATGAAAGTGGCACATAATTTTCTTCTCAATGACCTTTTGTCATTCAGTCTTCAAAACATGATTTATTATTTCTTTTAATTAAGTTTAATAGTTCATTGTTATAATGTTTGTTCTGTCGATAGTCAAATATTAGTTCATAAGAATTCATTTTTCGTATCCTCCTTTTAAACATTCGTAATACTTTGTAATTGTAGTCTTTTAATTCAAAAAGTCAAACAATAAAAAAAATTAACCCCTTACGAGTTAATTCTCAAGCTTATAAATTTCACCTTTTGATAGGGTTGGAGCTTCAATAATCACTTGCTCAGATCTTGGGTTTAAAATAAACATTTTTGATATTTTAAACTTGTTATTTGATTCAATCATTTTCTTTTGAAGGTACATTTCAGCACCATACTTCTGAGTGAAACTAGTACGACTAGTTTTAAAACTACATAAAAATCAATTTCTTGAATCTGTAGCTAGGAAATCAATTGTTCCAATATATGGGTTGTGAATATCATTATTTATAAATGTTAAGTTTGAAAACAAACTTGTTATCTCGTGTTTATAAATAAATTTATTCAAATCATGAACAACCGATTTTGCTAAACCGATGATGAACTTATCTTTCTCATCTAGCGGGTCAAAAATTAAATCAGGACCTTTTTTAGTATTAACCGCATTGTAAATCAACCTTTTAATTTTTCGGTTTCTAGAAATCAATTGGTATACCAGTTCTTGACTTTGCTTTTCTATAAACGGATATGCCTCATTTACGATTTCTGGAATACTTGGCATCGAAATAAAATTACCATCAAGATTCATTTTCAACAGTTCTGAAAGATGATAATCAACGTTGTTGATTCCATTAAACAATTCATATTTATACTTAACATCATCATATCTAATTGAATTAGTTATGTCATTTAAATTATGTTTAGCCATTATCTTATTCATTCCTTAGTTATAGAATTATATATTCTAGAAGGTTGCCCATTAAGAATTTCGTCAAAGAACAATGTAACTTCCTCACTAAAGTTTGCAAGTTCATCTTGAGTTCTCAAAGGCTTGTTTCCACTAAAATTAACACTAGTCGAATATATAGGACCAGTCTCAGAAATTATCTTAACAAGATCCTCTCTCAATACTTTTCGAACCCCAAATGTATTAACGCCATTACCAAAAACAACGGTTGTTGGCTGGACACTATTTAAAATTTCACTAATCGATTCGTCGATATGTGCAAACATTTCAGCTTGTTTAATATCACTTATTAAAATGATAAGCGGTTTTTCAAGATCAGCATTTTTCAAACCATTAATTCTAATTTCGTTGCTGTGATCGTATCTAGCTGATAAGCCATAGATAGTATCAGTTGGTAGAATTAATATTTCATTATTATTTATTCTTTGGATTGCTTCGTCTATTTGTTCTTGTTTTAACATTTTTTTCACTTCCATTTTTCTTGAATAAGTTTTTTGGGTTTTTAAACTCTTGTGAGTCTATATATTTTTTAAATGCATTCGATTTAACAACGCTGTTTCCCAATATTAGGAAAGCAGCTATGATAATTGCAAAGTAAATTACTGATTCTGCAACTATTCTTGTTTTATCCAATCACTCAAATGTATTATTTACATTTTCAATTCCATTTAATGGGTACATATTATCAACAATTTTTTTAAAGTTATCTTCACCAATTATGGTATGAATCTCTTTTAAAAATAATTGATTGTTTGCCATTTCGCTACCAGGTTGCTGTGTATTTCATATTCTAGTGATATTATCAATTTCAATTTTTGAATAAGTCACTAATGAAATCAATACCACTAACTCGATAAATAAGATTAAGTATTGAGATACGAAGATCTTAGTAGAAATGTTTTCTCCACGAATTGTAACCGAAATAAAGAAGAAAGTTGAAGCGAAAGCTATCCCAACAACAATAACCGGTAATGAAGTAACTGTGAATGGATCAGCGGTAATTTCATCAAGAACTTTGATGAAATCTGCGTTTTCAGAATATCCCACAGAATCCTTGATCAAGTTAGGAATTTTGTTGGTTCACTCAATTAAAGAACCCATTGATGTTGTACTTGATGATGTTAATACTACATAAATAAATTGTGGAGTAATAATCGCTAATGTGACCACAATAGTCCACATTGATAAAGTCTTATTATCAATTCTAAATATTCTACTTAAAAATCTTTTAAACTTTGAACCTGAAATATTTTTATCATTAGAATAAAGTTTAATATATCTATCAATACCCGCAGTTTGTTTTTTACCAAAAGCAACATTTTGCAATGAAATCGATATAGCAAATAAAATAATAATTTGGATGAACATTACCCATCAAACAATATCACTATTCTCTCAGATAAATACATCTACATTATTGTTATATGTATCAGTGAAGAATTTTGATACAGCAACTAAAGCTGGTACTGTAAATTCCTCAGAAGTTAACGCTTCATAGATATAAAAGTCTTCAAATTTTGAATAGTAATATTGTGAAAGCGCAGCCAATAAAAGCGAAACCAATCCGACTATTATCAACCCTGTGATGTATAACATTTTGTATTCTTTTTTCAAATCTTTAATAGTGATGAATGGTTTGAAAAGTATAAACAATAATGCTACAACACCCAATAATGCAACTGAGGCTCACAAGTTCCCCATAATGGCCATTTTGCTCGGCAAGTCCAAATATTGACTAATTACATCGTGATTTTCAAAATAATGATGTAAATTTGAATTTTTAAGTGTAATGAAGATATATATGTATAAAGGGATTAAAACCATTAAGAAGATAAATAATCCTCATAAAGCCATTTTGTAAGTATGTAGGTTCAGCTTTTGAACATCATGATCTTTATCTTTAATCGCAAAATTCAATTTCTTCTTAACTTTAAATTTTATCGCTTCCATATATCCTCCTATTCGTTAGTAATTATTACACATCTTCAATTATTTGAATTATCTTTAATGTATTTTGTATTATATTTATAAGATTTTGAATTTATAATTTCTTCAATCTCATCTTTTTGCTCAAAACCAAATTCTGCAATGACAGCGAATGGTTTTGATGTATCAACAATTCTTTCTAATTTATCAAATAAAATTTTGTAAAATTTCAAACCTCTATCTTCTGCATATAATGCTAGATGTGGCTCAAATTCATTAACTGATTGACCAACATTAGTGTCATCTTCTTCAATGTAGGGTGGGTTTGTAATAACCAGATTCACCTTATTATCAAAATCTAATAATGGATTTAAAAAATCACCTTGAATAAGTTCGATATTTTTAATTTCATTATTTTTAATATTAATTTGAGCAACTTCCAAAGCCTCTTCACTAATATCAATTGCTTTGATTTTGGTGTTCGGAAAATGTTTAGCAACCGCAATAGCAATTGCTCCCGATCCCGTACAAATATCTGTCACTTCAGCATTTGGATATTTTTTCAAGAAATCATTTGCAAGATCTACAGCTATTTCAGTATCACTTCTAGGAATGAGAACTCTATGATCAACATATAAATCAATTCCATAAAAAGTTTTAGAAGTTAAGATATAAGCTAAGGGCACTCCTTCTTCTAATTCTCTGACGATATCTTCAATATCTGTTTCTTGGTCAGGATTAATCAACATATCCATATTCATCACTACATCATCATAATCAAGATTAAGAACAGTGCTTAATATTTGATAAACATCAGCTTTTTGAAGGCTGATGTTTAATTTATTAAGTTTGTTAAAAGTTTCTAAAACAGAATTAGCCATTTGCTTCTTCTAATTGTTGAGCCACTTTTTGACGTTGTTCTTCATTGATTAACGCTGTAATGAATTCATCAATTTTACCTTCCATAACATAATCAAGTTTGTTTAATGTTAAACCAACACGGTGATCAGTTACTCGGTTCTGTGGATAGTTGTATGTTCTGATTTTTTCAGATCTTGATCCAGTACCTACAGCACTTTTTCTATTTGCATCAGCTTCAGCTTGTTGTTTTTCAACTTCGGCTTCATAAACTTTCGCACGTAACATTGTCATGGCAATATCTTTGTTGTCAAATTGTGAACGACCATCTTGTGATGCTGCTACTACTCCTGTAGGAATGTGGGTAATACGAACAGCTGAATCAGTTGTGTTAACGTGTTGTCCCCCAGCTCCAGAAGCTCTATAAGTGTCAATTCTTAAATCAGATGTTTTAATTTCGATTTCAACCTCTGTCATTTCAGGTAAAACCGCAACTGTTGCAGTTGAAGTTTGAATTCTACCTTTTGTGTCTGTTTTAGGAATACGTTGAACACGGTGTGCTCCTGATTCGAATTTTAATTTAGCATATACACTATCACCTTTTACCATGAATGAAATTTGTGAATATCCTCCGGCTTCAGATGGTGAAGATTCCATAATTGAAATTTTTCATCCTTGTTCTTCAGCATACAGTTTGTACATTCTAAAAAGGTCTCCAGCAAAAATATTTGCTTCGTCTCCTCCAGCTGCTCCACGAATTTCAACAATAACGTTTTTGTCATCATTAGGATCTTTCGGTAATAACATTTCATCAATTAATTTAATTAATGGTTCTACTAAGTCTTCGTTTTCACTTAATTCCATTTTAGCCATTTCGATCATTTCAGGGTCTTTTTCAACTCCTAAAATTTCCTTGGCATCTTTAATAGCTTGAGTAATAATTTTGTATTCAGCATATTTCTCAACTACTTGTTCCATCCCTGAACGTTCTTTATTAAGTTCGGTGAAACGTTTAATATCTTTCAAGATTTCTTCGCTTTGTAAATCTTGATCAATTTGTTCAATTCTTTTTTGCATCGTTTCCAATGCTTCTAAAGTTTTTGGGTTCATATTATTTCCTCCTATTCTGGTTTAATATAACAATTTCTACATCTAGCTTCGTAGCTATCTTTTCCATCCACTAAAACAATTGGTGAATCAGCTTTTGCTGGTTTACCATCAATAATTCTTTGAGTACGGTTTGCAAAGTTTCCACAATTGTGGCAAATTGCAGTTACTTTATCAACGTATTCAGCTAATGGCAATAATTTATCAACATTTTTGAAAGGTTCGCTTCTAAAGTCTTTATCCAATCCTGTTACGATAACAATTACTCCCATATTAGCTAATTCATCAATAAAAGAAACAATTTCTTCATCTAAGAATTGAACTTCATCAATTCCCACTACATCGATTTTTCTTTTTTGATTTTCAATTTCAAATACCGCTCTTAGATCAGCAGTTGTGGCAATTGGAAATGATGGAAGCATTGTTCCTGAGTGTGATGCGATTGAATTTACAGAGTATCTTTGATCGATGATTGGTTTAAAAGCAATAACGTTTCTCTTTGCATAATCATGTCTTCTTAATCTTCTGATGAATTCTTCAGTTTTACCCGCGAACATACATCCTGTAATTAGTTCTATTCATCCTAATTTTTTTCCATTATTAGAATTTAGTTCGTTACTGTGAATCATTTTATCTTACATCCTCTTTAATTAATTTATCTACGTCTTTTGCTAATTTTTTAACGTCTTCTAATTTTTCTAATTGAGCTCCACTGGCAAATTTGTGTCCACCACCATTGTATTTCATAGCAACTTGGTTAACGTCAAAGTCACGTGATCTTAATGAAACTTTTAATTGGTCTTCCATTTCGATAACTGTGAATCAACATTTGATTTCATCTGTTCCAGCCATTGTACCTAAAGCAGCTTTAATTTCGTTGTATTCTAAACCTCAACCTTTGTAGTCTTCTTTAGTAATTACAATATAACCTGTTCCAGTTTTTGTTAATACCATTTTGCTAAATGCGAAGTTTTTTCATTTTTTCATTTTTAAATCAGAAACAAAGATGTAATCATGAGCAGCTTTTAAATCGGCTCCTGCTTCAATTAAAGTTGCAGCTGTTCTAAATGTAATTTCATTTGTTTTTGCAAATAAGAATCTTCCTGAATCAGTAATTAAACCTAAGTATAAGTTGTGTGCAGCTTCTTTGTTGATTTTTAATTTCATCATTTCAGCTCACATTGTTACAACTTGTGTACATGCAATCGCAGGAACCATAATAATTTGGTTGTCTGCATAACGATCAACATCAATGTGGTGATCAATTTTAAATGTTTCTTTAGCCATATCGAATCTGTCAAAGTCTAAACGGGCTTTGTTTCCTGTATCAACAGTAATGATTAATGCTTCTTCAACAAATTTGTTTGTTAATTTTTTCTTAGGCATAAATGTTTTGTCATCATTTAATCTGTCTCCAACAACATAAACTTCTTTACCTGTAAAGTTTTCAGCAATAATGTTCGCCATTCCTAAAGCACTACCTTGTGCATCTCAATCTGGCATTTGGTGTTTAACAATAATAATGTTTGTGTATTTCTTAATTTTCTTTACTAATAACTTAGCTACTTTTTTATCTATCATTTTAATTTCCTCTTTCTTTATAAAATTTTATATATTGAGTCCTCACTCAAATACAAAATAACCTCTTTGTTTATTTGGTACTCTTTTTTAGAATAAAAGAATATTTTATGCCCAAAGTTGTTAATTCCATAGTGAATGTTTTTATCATTATATTTATTTGAATTTTTTATTTTAATAATGATTGGCATTCAATCATTACGTTCTTCATCTTGAGATGTTTTAATCTCAAG
Organism: Tullyiplasma multilocale ATCC 49900; assembly: GCF_000483165.1. GTDB lineage: Bacteria > Bacillota_I > Bacilli_A > Mycoplasmatales > Mycoplasmataceae > Tullyiplasma > Tullyiplasma multilocale. The sequence goes on from NZ_AXXW01000005.1 coordinate 195,114, forward strand.
AGGACTTATGAATATTTTACCTTCATCTAGGTAGTTTTTGTTGTTTATATTCCAAAATTTATTTTCTATTTCAATTCCGTTTTCTTGTCTATGGTATGAAAGCATGTTTGAAGTGGTATGAGTACCACCGATAACTTCTCAAACATTATCTTTAATAACTTGATTCATATCTTTTAAATCCATTTTCCCTGATTTAACAGAATATATTTTTTTCTGTAAATCGCCAATTTCATCAATTTTATTATTTAAAATAACAAAGCTTAAATCTGGGTAATTTAATTTTATGTTTTCAATTGTTTTAGTTAGGTTGTCAAAATCCTTTGAAGTTAATAAATTTAAAACATTTGAAAACACGATATTTTTTTTCTGTAGGTTAATAGCTTTTAACATTTTTAAATAAATAATGTTTAAAGATGATATTTTGAATCCACTCTTTAAGAATCATTCGAAGTTCATATCAAGTTTTTGAAGATTCTCTCTTGTTCACTCAACTGCTTGTGTAATGATTGGAGTAACTTCTTTTTTGTAGTGTCTTTTTAATATTTTGAACTCATTGGGATTACCATATTGAACAGTACCACTTAATAATTTCTGGTGGTAATCATGGATAAGGAAAGCAATTTTCTTCCCTACCATAAATCCTTCTTTTGGTAAAACATCAAAGAATACTTCACGCTGTTCTTTTTCAAAAACATCACGTTGATCTTTCATACTTTTTTTAACCTCATCAATTTCTTTATTCATTCTGTTTTGAGCATCTTTTGATATATTGTTTGCTGCATAAAATTTTTTAAATTCAGAATTTAATTGTTTAGTTAATTGTTTTGAAAGCTTATTATTTCTCATGATTCCTACACGCAATTCCATAATTGAATAATTAAGGAATTTTAACTGTTTTGTAATCATGTGTTTTGGTTGGATATATGCAAATTTTTTAGAATATTGCTTAATATATTTATTAGATGAGCGTTTCGCATTATATTCACAAGTACATGTATTTCTTAATTCGTTGTAGTTGTATACAGAATCTCAAATAACTTGTGAGAAAGTTAGTAGCAATTCTTTGTTTCTTGTTTCTTGATAAATACGAAAAATTTCTTTTTGAAGAACGGCCACTTGTGGTGGAAAATCATTATATAAATTAGAAATTTTTGTAGCTCCATAAGAAACCATTTCTTTATAAAATTTATTTAATAATTTTTTCTCAGCATTAGTAGCTCCTGTGATAAATTGTGAAATAACTCCATCAATTCTTCTTCTTACTTTCATATCTGTAATATCATTTTTAGAATCCGCATATGATTTATAGTCATATTTTTTATCAATGAATTTTAATCTTGCTGTTCTCAAGAACTTGGGATCAAATAATAATGATAGTGTTAAAACAATTTTTGGCGGTATTAAACGTTCGAAGAATTTATCTGTAGAAATAAATTCAATTCTAGACTTTACAAAGCGGCGGTTAACAACTTCAATATTATCAATTCTGTACCTTCCTGCATCTGGTTTTTCTTTTCCCTTTAAAACCCTTTTGAAAAATTTCATTTGATTTTTATCATGGATAAGAACATTAGAAACTTGACCATCTTCAACACCAAAATCAATTTGTTCTAGCGGTAGATCCTTATTAAGGAAGGTTACTTTATCTAATTTATATGACATATTTAACCCTCCTTCTTACATAGTTTATCTATTATATATTTTAAAGTATTTTACTCCACAATAAAAAAGAAAAAGGCACTTTGTGCCTTTTTGATTATAATTTATTCAATTATTTTTTAGCTTTTGCGTTTTGAGCTTTTTGAGCTTCTGAATCTGCTGTAGCTGTAGCTGCAATAGCTTCTTTACGTGCAAATTTAGATTTGAATTGTTCAACACGACCAGTTTGGTTTGAGAAGTTTTGGTTTCCTGTGTAGAATGGGTGACAGTTTGAACAAACGTCGATTCTTACTTCTTCTCCTTTAACTGTTCCACAAGCAAATGTGTTTTCACATGTTGTACATACAAATTTAGCTTCTTCAAAGTATTTTGGTTGAATATCTTTTCTTGGCATAGTTTCAATTTCCTTTTCTATGTTTTCATATTAGATACTATTTATAGTACTTAATGATTTTATCTTATTTAAAATTAATTTCTACTATTTAATCATATAAATAAAAAAAACCGATTTAACGGTTTTTTATTATAAGTTTGTTACTCAATTAATAAATTAATTAAGCTTTTCCTTTACATCCGAATCATGTAATTAAGTTATCCATTTCAGCTGCAATTGCGTCTGCTCCTGGTTTTAATAATTTACGAGGATCGAATCCTTTTTTAACCATATCTTGGTCTGCTCCAGATTCAACGTATGATCTTGTAGCTCTTTGGAATGCTAATTGTAATTCAGTATTAACGTTAATTTTTGAAACTCCTAATGAGATTGCTTTTTTAACTTGTTCTTGAGGAACTCCTGAACCACCGTGCATTACCATTGGGAAGTTGATTGCATCTTCAATTTTTTCTAATTGTTCAAATGCTAATCCTTCTCAACCAGCTGGGTAAGGACCGTGAATGTTTCCGATTCCGGCTGCTAAGAAATCAATTCCTAAAGCTACCATTTTAGCAGCTTCTTCAGGATCTCCTAATTCACCTTTACCAACAACACCATCTTCTTCTCCACCAATAGTTCCGATTTCAGCTTCAACTGAAACTTCATATTGTTTAGCGAATTCAACTACTTCTTTTGTGTATGCGTAGTTTTCTTCGAATGGGTAGTGTGATCCATCGAACATAACTGATGAGTAACCAGCTAAAATACATTCTTTAGCTACTGCTACAGTTTGACCGTGGTCTAAGTGTAAAGCAACTGGTACAGTAATGTTTAATGTTTCTAATAAAGCATTAACCATTCCTACAACAACTTTTGCTCCACCCATGTATTTCATTGCTCCTTCAGAAGTTGCAATAATAACTGGAGTGTTTGTTTTTTGTGCTGTTTCTAAAACAGCTTTTGTTCATTCTAAGTTGTTAATGTTAAAGTGTCCAATAGCGTATTTACCATCGTAAGCAGCTTGAACCATTTGTTTAGCATTAACTAATCTATCACTATAAATTTTTGCCATAATATAATGTCTCTCTTTCATCTATATACATTTTAATTATAAATCTATTATTTTATTAATCAATTTGTTTTTCCACATTAATGGAAAAAAGAAATTAAAAATAACCCGAAGGTTATTTTAATTATTTTTTAGCTGATCATTTGAATGTAAATGAAGTTACAACAAACAATGCTGCAATTAATAATATTGCAACAAGTACTGGTTGTCATGTTGCTGTGAAATCCATACCATTGAAACTTTCGCTATTTCCACCAACTGTATATTCAACGTGTTTGTTAAACGGTGCATCTCAACCACTTGCCCCAGGAACGGCATTAGCTACAATTGCCCCTTGAGTTGCGAATAAGAATAAGTAAATTGAGAATTTAAACGGAATTATATATGTCACAAACATCAATCCTTGTGATTTAACTAACATGTTTGGTGGTAATAACACCCCAGCCATGAAGATAGAGAAGAAATAAATCAAGAATACAATTCCTTGAATTGCCCCTTCGCTGTTAAATAAACCACCCAAGAATGTAGCAATCGCGATTGAAGTTAAAGTAACTAAAATCATTGAAAATAACATCATTGCTCAGTTTGCTTCTTTTAAAATTTTGAAGATTGATGCTTTAGCTAAAGCGTCGGCTCCAATAATCCCCTCAGTTGATGGAAGTTCAAGAGCGGGTTCTGCAATAGCCCCAATCCCCATAACCACCAATAACATAAAGAAGAAACTTAATATTCCCATAACTAAATAGAAACCTCATAGAGCCGCTAAGAACATACTTTTTTTAATTCCGGTTGTATCAATACGTTTTAAAAATACTGAGTTTTTTCATTCAACAATAGCCGGAGCTAGTGATGTCAAGATTGTTAAAGCAGGTATTAATGTATAAGCAATCAATGATGAGTGCCCAGCAAATTTATTTCCCATGATGAAGAAAAACATCAAAGCAAATAACACAGGCACAACAAACATAAAGATTGGTCCACGTGGATTTCTAAAGAATGATTTAGAAATCAAGATAGTTAAGTTGTTGAATATCCCCGCTGTTTTTCTCAAGTCAAATGATTTGACTTCCTTTGAAACCTCAGGGGAATTTTTAACTTTATTTTTATTTAATGTTGTCATATTTTAATTCCCCCGCAAAGTGTTTATTCATGATATTTCTAACTGAACCAAATTCTTTTATCGCTTGATCAATTGTTCTATCAAAACCAATTACCCCATCATTCACAATAACCATACGGTTACATAGTAATTCAACTTCAGTAGCACTATGAGAAACTAAAATCAAAGTTTGTTTATTCTTCTTAGTTGTCTCTCTAAAGAAATCTGTAATTTGAAATTGTAATTGCATATCCAAACCTGTTGTTAATTCATCAAGAATAACAATTTCAGGTTTGTTCATCATTGAGATCATTGCATTGAATCTTTGTTTTTGACCACCAGATAATTTTTTCAATGGCCTTTTCAAGAATTCATCAAGTTCAAAAACTTTATTCAACTCATCTTCTCATTCTTTTGTTAATTTAGGATAGATTGCTCTATAAAATTTCAACATATCATCAGCGCTAATCCCAGCTGGTCATTCTCCCATTTGAAATTGAATACCGATTTCTTTTTTCATTTCACCACTAACATTAACATCTATTGTTCCAGATGTTGGTTTAGAAGTTTGAGCTATCATTTCGACCAAAGTTGTTTTACCACATCCATTTGATCCAAGAATGGCTATTCTGTCCCCTTGTTTAATGTTAAGATTAAGTCCTTTTAAAACCTTTTTCTTACCAAAGTCTTTATGAACATCTTTAACTACGATAATATCTTTCATTTTTTACCTCTCTCTATAAAAAAGAATGATGTTTTCATCATTCTTTCTTCTATTGTATTGTGAATATTGGTACTTTTGTTTGTTTATTGTTTACTTTTCACAAATTCGTTTACTATTTACCAATAATAGCTTTAATAAATCCTTCAAAAAGAGGGTTTGGTTTATTTGGTCTAGAAGTAAATTCTGGGTGGTATTGAGAAGCTACAAAGAATTTGTGAGTAGGAATTTCGATAATTTCTACCAAGTTTTTTTCTACGTACATTCCCGAAAATACCAGTCCTGCTTTTTCTTCAAATTCCTTCATATAAGTATTATTAAATTCATAGCGGTGACGGTGACGTTCTAAGGCAATATCTGTTCCATATAATTTAGCGGCAATAGAACCTTCTTTAAGTTTTGTAGGCATTTTCCCAAGTCTCAAAGTACCTCCGATGTTATCGCGATCAATTCCGTGGATAAAATCAAAAATCGGATTCTTAGTTTCTTGGTTGAATTCAGTTGAGTTGGCATCTTTATATCCTAAAACATTTCTTGCCATTTCAATTGTAGCAATTTGCATTCCTAAACAAATTCCCAAATAAGGAACATTGTTTTCACGTGCAAATCTTGCTGCCAGCATCATTCCTTCAACACCACGATTTCCAAAACCACCAGGAACTAAAATTCCTTTAGAGTTCGAAAATATTTCTGTGTAGTTGGCTTCTGTGATTTCATCAGCTTGAATTCATTTCATTTTTAAATTATGGTTGTGTTCTCAACCAGCTATTTTTAGAGACTCAATTACAGATAAATAAGCATCTTGTAATTCAATATACTTACCAACAAAAGTTACTTCAAATTCTTCTTTTGATTCTTCTATTTTTTTAGTGAATCCATCTCATCCAGCCATTGATGTGTCGTTAGCATCTAATTCTAAATGTTCGATAGCTAATTTATGCAAATCTTGTTCCATCATCATTCTTGGAATTTTATAGATTGAATCCATATCAATTGCTTCAATAACATTTCTTAAAGGAACATTGCAGAAAAGAGAGATTTTTTCTCTTAATTCAATTGGAGCAGATTTATCACTTCTAGCAACAATCACATCAGGTTGAATCCCCATGCTTAGTAATTCTTTTACAGACATTTGGATTGGTTTAGTTTTATATTCTTTTGATGCTGTTAAGTAAGGTAGTAATCCAACATGGATGAACATAACGCTATTTCTCCCCTGTTCCATTCTTACTTGTCTAATAGCTTCAATAAACGGTTGAGATTCAATATCCCCAACTGTTCCACCAATTTCAGAAATTATAATGTCAGTTCCAGATCTTTCAGCCGCTCCATAAATTTTATGTTTAATAGCATCAGTAATATGAGGAATTACTTGAACAGTTTTTCCCCCTCAATCTCCACGACGTTCAGCTTCTAAAACGTCTAAATATAATCTTCCTGATGAAGTAGATGAAATTTTAGAAAGATTCTCATCAATAAATCTTTCATAGTGTCCTAAATCTAGATCGGTTTCACCACCATCGTCGGTTACGAAAACTTCACCGTGTTGGTATGGTGACATTGTTCCCGGATCTACGTTTAGGTATGGATCAAATTTTTGCATAAATACACTTAATCCACTATTTTTTAGTAATGTTCCTAATGAACTTGCAGTGATTCCTTTTCCTAAACCAGAAACCACTCCTCCTGTTACAAATATAAATTTTGCCATGTTCTTTTCCTCTTCTTTCTAAAAATAAAAATAGTCATAAAAACTTTCGTTTTTACAACTAATTAATTATCTTGATCATCATATGAATCTTCGGGGTCTATGTCTTCGATTTCTTCGTCGTCTTCAAATTCTTCTTCGTCGTCTTCGAAGTCATCTAAGTCTTCTCCATCAGCGTCAACGCCATCAATGTCAGAATCTTTAACTTTCTTAGTAGCAGCTTCTGCAGCTGCGTACTTAGTTTTAATATCTTCTGTTTTAGCACTGTCTCTTAAAGCTCATGTTCCATCTTGTGATAATGAAAATCTATTATCCAAAACCATATCTCCGTAAAGATCAGCAATGATTGCTTTTTCATTTTTCTTTTGAGCTGTTATTTCACTTGAAATTCCGTTTCAGATGTCAGCAAAAACAGCTGGTCCATTCTTACCTTTTAGATATTCAAATGCTAAGTCAATATTTGATAGTTTCGCCATGTTTTACCTCTTACAAAAACATATATTACACTATTTCTTTTGGAAATAAATATTTTTTTTCAAGATTTTCACCATTTGTTTCATTTGCTACTTGAGATAGTAAACTCACTTTTGATAAAGGTTTGATTTTTCCACTCTTTTGAATGTAAATTGTTTCGTCTTTACCATCAATGATTCCATCTTTATATATCATTGGTTTCTTCGGTGTTGTTTTAATTAGGTAGTAATTTGTGTCAAATCCTTGTTCTCTTAATTCTGCTTTTAGAGTGTTAACTTTAACTTCATCAAATTCTCGATATGCAAATAAATTACGGTTGACAATTCTACTTGATAGATCTGCAATTATTTTGTCTTCTTCTTCAGATAAAGATTTAAAGATCTCAAACATCATATAGTCATCGAATTTTAAGTATTTACTTGTAGGGATAGTTTCTCCTGCAAATATTTCAGAAAACATTTCTTGAATAACTGGATTTCTAAATTGATATCCTTTTTGATTTAATTCAGATAAACGTTTATATCAAACTTTAAACATTTCATCGAATGCCACAGATAGCTTGTGACCATATACTTGCTGGTACATATGGTATCTCCCAAGCAAATAGGATTCAATTGCATAAATTGTTTTTTTAGGGAAAGTAATTTTTTCGTCAATAACAAAAGCGTGTCTAGAAAGTCATTTAACATCAATGTTTGCATAATTAACTCCACAATTGTAAGAGTCTCTCATTAAGTAATCTAGACGATCCGCATCAAGTTGTGAACTAACTAATAGATTAATCGCTTTATTAGGATATGTTCCATCAATTACAGAAACAACATCCGATGGATTAATCCCATGTTTAATTAGTATTGGGGCGATATTTCCTTCTGGGTTTGTAATAATATCAGCTGTGTATAATTCGTGACTTCTTGTAGTAATTTTTTCAAAAGTATGTGAAAAAGCACCATGACCAAAATCATGCATTAATCCTGCTAGTCTAACCAATAAACCATCTTCTTTTGAAACCTCAGAAAAACCCGGTCCTTCCAAGAACATCCCAACAATGTGATAAACACCCAAAGAATGTGAGGATCTTGTGTGTGAGGCACTAGGATAGGCAAATTGAGCCCCTCCTAACTGTAAGATTCTTCTCAATCTTTGCATTTCAGGTGTATTGATGATTTCATAAACAACTTCATCGTTTATATAAATATCTCCATGTACACTATCTCTAATAACTTTATCTAACATAAATCCCCCTATAGCTTAATTATTGTTATTATACATCATTTGTTAAATTAGATATTTTTAGCCTTAAAGTACTTTTCTTTTCTAAAAGTATAATTTAAAACATAATATCATTTGCCTTGAAGTAGGTTTAATCTTTTAATATAGAAGTATAGGAGAAATTATTATGACTAAATGACTATTTTCAGACTTCGACGATACTTTAAAAAATGATCGTCAAAACAAAGGCGAATTAGATCCAAGAGATGTGCAATTCGTAAAAGAATGACAAGATCAAGGCAACAAATTTGTTATAACAACCGGCCGCCCTTATCCTGTTATGAAAAAATATTTTAGCACTAGAGATGTGAAACCCGATGCCTTCATCTGCTTAACAAGTGCTGTAATATACGTAAACGATGAACCAATTTCAATTTCACCAATTGAAGGTAAACTAAAATCAGATATAAATGCGATGGTAAAGAAATTCGACAAAGACATTAAGGGGGTTGCTGTTTCTACAATCCAAGGTGACGTTCTATTATTCCATGATGATTGAAATGAAAGACTGAGAACTCACCAGATTAATATGGATCCATTAGGATTAACTATTGATTCTTCTAATGATTATGATGTATTAATTTATAAATTATTCGCCCCAGCAGATACTTGATTAACAACTAGAGCTGAATTCGAAAAAATAGATAACATTATTATCCATCATTGAAAAATCCCAGAAGGATTTTATATTGAAGTGATGAGTGCAACAACTAGAAAAGAAAACGGAATTAGAAAAATTCAAGAACTATATGGTTTTGAAGATGAAGATATTATTGTAGCTGGTGATGACATTAATGATTGATCAATGTTTGAAGAATTCAAAGACAACGCAGTTATGGTTAAACATAAATGAAATGTAGATCACAGAGACAAAGTTAGTTATCATGTTGATCAAATTTTTGAAATCAAAAACTTATTTAAATAATGAAAAGCAGAACATAAAGTTCTGCTTTTGTATTAATCACAAGCTGATGCAGCTACTTTAACACAACCACAATCAACACATCCTTCTTTACATGTCGCAATAGGTCCGTGTGTTACTTCGATTTCTCCACACATACGGACTGTTGGTGTACATCTACAAATTACTTCAGTCATAAGTACCTCCTTCAGAGATATTCAATCTTTCAATATCAAGATGCTAAATAATGATTTAATACTATCTCTTTAATCATCTTGCATAGGTTTATCCTACACCTTTATCTTAACACTATAAACCAAATTAAAAGCAGAACGTTTTGTTCTGCTTTTAGATTATTTAACTGTATTAATATTTGAAATTACTTTTTCTTTTCCTAATAAGAAGATAACATCAGCCAATGAAGGTCCATGTTGTGACTTAGAAGCAAATATTCTCAAAGGCATAAATAAGTTTTTACCTTTTGCTTCAGCTTCTTGTCCAGAACTTTTAATAATCTCTTTAATTGATTCAACATCTCAAATTGGAGTTGATTCAATTTTTGATTTAAAGATTGAAATTAAGTTTTCATATCCTTCCAATTCATTTAATTGGTTTTTAGTTTCTACATCAATTTCAATATCATTAAAGAATAAGTCTAAGTGGTCATTAATTTGAGCACCAAATTCGATTTCTTTTTTAAATAACATTAAGATAGCATTGATTCATTCATCAGTTTTACCTGTTAAATCAAATCTTTCTTGATCAATGAATGGTTTAACAAATTCTAAGTATTTATCATCATCCATTTTTTTCATATATTGTGAGTTGATTCATTTCATTTTAACCATATCGAAAGTTGAAGGAGATTTTGAGAAACGTTTTTCATCAAACATTTTAATTAATTCTTCCTTACTTAAAATCTCTTGTTCTCCACCAGGTGATCACCCTAATAACGCAATGTAGTTAAACATAGCTTCTGGTAAATAACCTTGGTTTCTGTATTGTTCAATAAAGAATAATGCATTACCACTACGTTTTGATAGTTTTTTACCTGTATCGTCAACAATTAAAGTTAAGTGACAGAATTCAGGGAATTCTCATCCCATAGCTTCAAAGATCATCATTTGACGAGGAGTATTAGAAATATGTTCTTCACCACGAACAACATGAGTGATTTCCATATCGTAATCATCAACTACAACAGCAAAGTTATAAGTAGCAATTCCGTTTGTTTTAACAATAACAAAATCACCCAAATCTTTAGCATCAAAAGTTACTTGACCTCTAACAATATCATTAATAGTTCATGACCCATTTTCAGGAACTTTGAATCTAATTGAGAATTCTTTCCCTTCAGCAATTTGAGATTCAACTTGTTCAACTGTTAAATTAGCACATTTACCGCTATATTTAGTAGCTACAATTCCGCGAGCAACTTGTTCTTCATAATCTTTTTCTAACTCTTCACTTGTACAGAAACATTTGTATGCAGCACCTTTATTAATCAAAGTATTTGCATGTTCTAGATAAACATCTAGTTTTTTTGATTGCATGTATTTACCGTATTTGGCTTCACCAGGATTATAAATTGATTCATCAGCGAAAATTCCTAATCAGTTCAAGTTGCTAAATTGAGATTCAATAGCTCCTTCAACATTTCTTGCAGTATCTGTATCTTCAATTCTAACAATGAAATCTCCATTATAGTGTTTAGCAAATAAATAATCCATTAATGCTGTTCTTGTATTACCAATGTGTAGGTAACCAGTTGGTGATGGCGCGTAGCGTAATCTATATTTCTTCATAATATCTCCTCTTTAACATTAATAATTATAATACATATGCATTATTTATTTGTTTATTTTTGGTTATCTTGAATTTTTGCTTGAGCTTTAGCCCTTTGCTTTGCAATGTATTCTTTTTGTTTTGTTTCTTTTAATAATTCTTTTTCTTCAATCTTATTTGCTTTAGCTACTGCTTTAACATATTGTTTTTCTGAAAGTAATGGAGTACCTTCATCAAATAATCCCTCAGATCTCGCGACCATCGTACTTGCATAAACTCCACCAAAAACATTAGCTCCAGTTCTTCCCATGTCGAATAATCCATCTAGAGCACCAATAACTGCATAAACTGGTGCAAAGTAAGCACTAAATCCTAATGCACCAAGAACTCCAGCAGTTACAACTGTTGCTGTACCAGGGATACCAGCGATTCCAAGTGAGGCAATGATAGTTACAAATAAAGCAATTACAAAGAAAGCAGCAAGTGTTGTTGATCCTTGAACATTTGCAGAACCCGTTCATAAGAACGAAGTGATTAGTCCAGCTTGTACTCCAGCACAAGCCACTAATCCCATTGATGTTGAAAGTGGCGCAATTACATTTGATACTTTATCATTGATTTTCATATCATTATTTAATGTATCCATTGAAACTGGTAATGATGCATTTGATGATTGAGTTGCAAAACCTTGAATTAAAGGTCTTAATGATAATCTAAATCAAACTTTGGTTTTAATACCTGTTAAGAAAATTGCAAATGTCATTAATCCAATCATGATAATAATTGCTACATAACCAGTTCCTAACACTAAACCAATAGATTTCAATGCTCCAATCGGTCTATTAATTATCGATGTTGTAATCATTGACAATACTGCTAAAGGCATTATCTTCATAAAAGTCATCAACATTGACATGAAAATATCTCAAGCTCTATCAAAACCAAATCTCAGTTTATCCATAGCTTCCGGTTGTTTTTTAGAAACAAATTTAACTGATATACCAAAAATTGCTGCTAATACCATAATAGGAATAATAGCTATACCGATGAATGCCCCAACAAAGTTTGTAGGTACATATCCAAAAATAATTTCTGGGATTGATTTTTCTGCTTCTTTTGATCAAGTTCCCGATAGTTGACTATCAAGTTCCATCCCGTTTCCAATTTTTAGGAAATATCCCATTCAAAATGTAATAACAAAAGCAACAGTTACACTTGTAAGCAAAACAGCAACACCTTTGAATGTGATTCTTTTCAATCCTTTTACCCCAGGTCTAGCGACAATTCTGAAGATCGCAATAAACACAACTGGCATTGTTAATAATAAAATTCCATTAATAAATATTTGTTTAAATAATTGAGCTCATGTTGAGAGTTGTGTAACTCATTCAATTTCATTTTTGAAAACTGGTTTCAGTGCAGAAATACCAATAATACCTTTAAATGCTGCTTCACCATTAGAAGTTAGCAGTTGTGATCAAACAAGATCTTGGCCATTCAATAGTAATTCCTCAATTCTGCCAGTACTCATTGTACCTATTTTAACTAATTCCCTAGCGATGATATCCTTACCATCTTCACCTATACCCTTTACCACATCATCTCATAAGTAATAATTTGATAAATTGTATCATTTACTGTTTGGTTCGTATTGAGCTCATAGACCACCTTGCCCTTTAGTGAATCAATCACCACCAGGAAATGCGATTATAGCTTGTATTACAACCCCAAAAATAAGCCCCAACCCTAATCCGATTAGAACTCTATATATAAATTTAATTTTGATTTTCTTTAATCCATATCATAATCCACCAGTGATGGCGAAAAATAAAAATATAGATACTAATGCTTGCCATGAACTTATGGCTAAAAAATTATCTAGTAATGTTTGCATACTAGAAGCTTGGCTATTTATTGTCATTTTCTTTTCTCCTATTTTCTATTGTTTTTATTTACTAAAACAACATCGACAGGAATTAGTTAAGTTATATATTCTTTTTGAATACTCAATAACTTTAATAAGAGCTTTTACAAACTCTAATATTTAATTTATCCATAAAGTTTGCCTCATTCTTTCAAAGTTAAATTGATTATAAACTTTTAGTTATCTAAAACAATATTAAATTAATAACTTTGGAAATAAAAAAACAGGCGTTGCCTGTAAAAACAATTAAAAATTACTTGTTTTTAAAATCACGTAATCAACCTTACTCAAAGCCTTGATATTAGTTCCACCAGCGTAAGAAATAGATGATTGTAAATCTTCATGCATTTCTTTATACGTATCTGCTAATTTACCACGAACCTTGATTAATTCTTTTTTACCTTCAACGTAACGTTTTTCGCCCTTGTTGTACTCGCTAGCACTTCCATAGTACTCTTTGTACATAACATCATCAACAATCACATTTTTACCAGGAGATTCTTCATGAGCTGCAAAAAGACTTCCCACCATACATAAAGTTGCACCAAATCTAATTGATTTTGCGATATCTCCATTGACCCTCAAACCACCATCAGCAATTATTGGTTTAGTAGCTGCTTTACTGCATCATTTGATAGCACCCAACTGTCATCCACCAGTTCCAAAACCAGTTTTAAGTTTTGTTATACAAACTTTACCAGGGCCAACACCAACTTTAGTGGCATCAGCTCCTCAGTATTCTAAATCCCTTACTGCCTGTGGAGTTGCCACATTACCTGCAATAATAAAAACTTTATCTCCCATAAATTTTCTAATATGAGCAATCATGTTTTTAACAGATTCAGCATGTCCATGAGCAATATCAATAGTTATAAATTCAGGAATTTCTGAAATTTCTGAAAGTTCTTCTACTATTTTATAGTCAGTGGGTTTAACCCCAACACTAATAGATGCAATCAAGTTTTTTGAGTGCATCATTTTTACAAATCCTATAATATCTACATCAAATCTATGCATTACATAAAAATGATTATTCTTTGCTAACTCTAAGCATATTTCTTCATTCACAACAGATGCCATGTTCGCAGGAACAACAGGCATAGCAAATTTATACTTACCTAATTTTATTGAAGTGTCACATTGACTTCTTGAAGTCACTACACATTCATTTGGTATTAATTGAATATCTTCATAATCGAAAGCGTACATTATTTTCTCCTTTGTAAAACCCCATTTGTGTTTACAAGATGATTATAAAATAAAAAAGTGGTTACCCACTTTCCATTATGTATTTTGTTAAGCAATGTTTCCAGAAACATTTTCAGCAACCACAACCCCAAGAGTTAGCATTGTGATTACAATTACCAATACACCAAGTAATACAGGTCAAATTCGTCTTAAGAATACCCCATAATCGATCCTTGCTAAAGCTAACCCTCCAACAAGAGCAGCCGCCATCGGACTAAATAAGTTAACAATTCCATTTGCAGCTACAAAGGCAGCTATCGAACCAGAAGCTAATGCAGGATCGGCCACATATTCTCCAGCAACTCCAGTAGGTATTGCAACCACTGGTGCAATTAATGGGAATATCAACGCTGAGAATCCCGATGTAGATGGAATTAAGAATGAGATCGGAATAAATATTAAGAATAAAATTAATACTTTGCCAATTGAACTATCAATTCCTCCAAGTGATTTACCAACTGCATCAGTAATTAAATACTTCATGTTAGATTCTTCTAATGCAATAGAAACACCAGAAGCTGCAGATAAGACAAACACAACACCAATATAATCAGCAGCCCCTTCAGTGAAGTCGGCTAAGAAACCTTCTTGGCCAAGTCCATTTATTATTCCTAAGAAAACAGAACCAATTAAGAAGAATGTTCCAACCTCAATCAAGTATCCGACTCCAACACCATCCATGCTTCCTGTTATGAATCAAAGATTTGTTTTGATTCATTCTGAAGCATCACCAAATGCAGTAATCCCAAGAATAGCATCTCAGTTAATTAAATAGAATAACATCAGCAAGAACGATAACGCGAAAACGGCTAGTGTTGTTTTTCTTTGTCATGTCATTTCGATTTTTTCAGTTGATTGAGATAAGAAAAACTTCATATCTCTTTCTTTAGTATGGAAAACATATGATAATTGTGGGTTACGTTTTACTTTATATGCATATCTCATTGTAAAGGCAATAGCAAAAGCTGTAAGTACAAATCAAGTAGCAAATCTTCAAACCACACCATCTCCAGCAGAAATGAATTGTGAATCGTTCGCTCAATCATTTAATTGATTAACGGCTGTTGTCACAGCAAAAGGGTTTAGTGTAGAACCAACAACCCCAACACCTGCTCCCAAGAAGACAATTAATAGAGCAGTGAATGTATCAAAACCAGCCATTAACATTAGTGGAATCATAATTGCATAGAATCCTAATGACTCTTCACACATTCCCTCAATAGATCCGCAAATTGAGAAAAATAACATCAATGGTAAAATTGCTCAAATTTCCTTACCTTTTAAAGCTACAGTAATATTTTGAGCCATACCTTCTAAAGCTTTTGATTTAACAACAATATTTATGAATGCTCCAATCATAAATATAAAAATTACAATAGCTACTTGTCTTTCGAAACCTTTTAGAGGTAAGAAGAAAATATCTGCAAGTCCAAGAGCCTTAACAACTTGATCTTGATTTGTTACTGAACCATCATCTCCAGTTACAGGAACTGTAACTTCAACTTTGGCTAAATGTAAAATTCATGACACTAGAATTACAATTGCTACAATTGCTACTAAGATTACAACAGATGCTCACATCTTGCGTTTCTTCTTAGTTCTCCCTTTTCTTTTAAGGCCACCAATTGTAGCTTCTGGATTTTTAATTTCATCAATTTTCATTTTTAATTTGTTTTCTGAAATTTTTAATTTTTCAATATTAGTATTTTTTCTAGGATTCGTTTCAATCAAACTCTCTTGTTCTCGAATAATACTTTGTTCTATTTCATTAAGTTTTTTTTCTAAACTTTTCAAACTTCTGCAATTCATATTTTCTCCTTTCTAACGATAAAGACGTTCTTAAAATTATACTAATATTATTAATATTAGTGTTAAATTGAAACTGATAACTTACAAAAACTTTGTGTTTTTTGGTTGTTAAATGTAAAAAAACACATTATTATAAAGACAAACAAACCATTAGGAGGTTTACATGGCAAAAATATTAGTATTACTAGAGTCACCATCAAAGGTAGAAAAGATTAAACACTTCTTAGAAGATGCATTTCCTGAAAATGAATATGAAGTAAAGGCCAGTGGTGGTCACATTAACCGTATTGCCGACAGAGGAACTTGAGGACTAGGAATTGACTTAGAAACAATGACACCCCAATTTGTCAATGCAGTTGGAAAAGGTAAAAACATTACCGCAATTAAAAAAGCTGGAAAAGCAGCCGATTTAATTGTTCTCGCTTCCGATCCTGACCGTGAAGGAGAAGCAATCGCCTACCACCTTGGAAATATCTTCGAAGGTATGGACAAAGAAATAAAAAGAGCTACATTTAACGAAATTACAAAAGATGCAGTTATCGAAGCATTTAACAATTTAAGAGACATTGACATGGATTTAGTTAAGGCTCAACTATCTCGCCAAATGTTGGATAAAATCATTGGTTACTTAGTTTCAAAATCTTTACAAAAAACAACTGGATTAATGAGTGCTGGTAGAGTTCAAACTCCCGCTTTAAATATTTTAGTTACTAGAGATAAATTAATTAAAGAATTTAAAGAAACAATATACAGAAAAATTAGTGTTGTTGACGAAAATCAAAACATTAATATGGCTTTAAATAAAACAAAAGATAAAAAAGTTGTTAATACAGAAAAAACTGGATACATTTCAACTGAACAAGGTGAAATAATTTTATCTGAATTAACTGATCAATATACATGTACACAATACACTCCTAAAGAATTTGAAACAAGAAGTTTCAAACCTTATTCAACAGCCAGTTTACTACAAGATGGTTTTTCAAAATTAAGATTAAGTGCTGCTCAAATTACAGTAGCTGCTCAAAAATTATATGAAGCTGGATTAGTAACTTATATTCGTACAGATTCAAATAGATACTCATCTTCATTTGTAACTGAAGCTAAAAAATACATTAACTCAAACTTTGAAGGAAACTTATTCAAAGATGTTGTGGTGATGAAAAAAGACTCTCAAGCACAAGACGCCCATGAAAGTATTCGTCCAACAGACCTAAATGATACTCCAGAAAAAGTGATGGGAACTCTAAGTGACGATTTACAAAAACGTGTATACAACTTAATTTGATGAAATACAGTTAAATCATTAATGCGTGGTCCTTCTGGAATTAACCACAGATGAACTTTTGACAATGCCGGATATGAATTCAAACAATCATGACAAGAAATTACTGATTACGGTTACCAATTAATCAAAAGAAGTTCAACTGATGAAAACAATGAACTAGATGACGATGATCAAGAAGTAGCACAAATAGCAGTTAACCCCAAACCAAATCTTGAATTCAAGACTGGTGCTGTCGCAATAGTTGACAAAAAATTCATTAGAAATGATGAAGCTAAAACAATGCCACCAAATATGTTTAACCAAGCAAGCTTGATTAAGGAAATGAAAAATCTAGGTATTGGTCGTCCTTCAACATATACACCAACTTTAACAAAATTAAAAGAGCGTGAATATGCAATCTACCATAAAGGTAGAGCAATTGAAATGACCGATAAAGGTTACACAGCGAACGATTTCTTATATGAAAAATTCGATGAGTTCTTCAATTTAGGTTATACAGCTGACATGGAAGAAAAATTAGATGAAATTGCTAATGGTAATTACGACTATGTTTCATGATTAAAAGAAATTTATGAAGCGCTAAATGAAAAAGTTTTAGTAGAAAATGAAAATGCTAAAACAAGCGACATCCCTTGTCCTAAATGTGGAGAAGGTTCATTAGTATTCATTAAATCAAAATTCAACCGTGGACGTGGATGTTCAAACTTTACTACAACAAAATGTGGTTATAGAGAATACGAACAACCAGATGGAACATGAAAAGAATATGTTGCACCAACAAAAGAAGAAAAGGCTGCTCGTCTTGCCGAAAGAAAAGCTGCTGCAAAAGCTGCAAAAGAATAAATAAAATAACACCAGTAAAGGTGTTATTTTTTTGTATTAAGCTATTTGACCACCGATTAATCCACCGATTGAAAGCATTATTATTGAAATCACAATTGCTCCAACAAGAACTGGTCAGATACCTTTTAGATAACGATCATAACCAACTCTCGAAATTGCCACTGCACCCATTACAACTCCAGATGTTGGAGTGAACAGGTTTAAGATTCCATTAGCCATTGAAAATGCCATAACAGATCCTGAAGCGGCAGATTCTTGGAATGCGAAGTCTGCACCACCAACTGTTCCTGTTGATACAGTCCCAACAAGTAATGGGAAAATTGCGGTTGCAAATCCTGTTGAAGAAGGAATTAAGAACGATAAAGGTAAGAATAAAATGAATAATACCAAGATCTTTGCAACCTCACTGTTTATTCCTCCTACCGATTTACCTAAAGCACTCACGAATAGCTCTTGCATGTGAGTTTGTTGTAGGATAATCCCAACTCCCCCAGCTGTAGCGATTACTAAACAAACGCTAAGAATATCTGTAGCTCCTGTCATGAATTCTTTTAAAAATCCCTCTTCACCTAAATTAAGAGCAAGACCAGCAATTACAGAGGCGATTAAGAATATTCCTGCAATTACATCCATTCCACCTTGTCCTCAACCAGGGATCATTGAAGTGATTCAAGGTGCTTTATCATTTACTCAATTTCCCGCATCTTCCATTGTTGTAGTACCAAATAAAGAATCTCAGTTAACTAAGTAGATAATCATAATTAAGAATGTTAATCCGAATATAGCTAGTGTAGCTTTTCTTCTTCCATTCATTTCAATTTTTTCAGCATTCGCTGATAAGAAAAATTTCTTATCACCTTCCATTGTTGAAAAAGTGATTGATTTAGATGGATCATTTTTGACTTTCTTAGCATATAACATAACAAATGTGATTGCGGCAGTAACCACAACAACTCAAGTCACTAACCTTCAAACCAAACCATCGGCAGCACCAATTTGTTGACTTTGATCAACTCCCTGGTTTAAACCATCCATTGCTAATGCGATTACAAATGGATTAACAGTTGATGCAAGAACACCTGATCCTGCCCCAACCATCACTATCATTAAACCTGTGAACGTATCGAATCCAGCAGCGACCATTAAAGGCACGCAGATCATGTAGAATCCCAATGATTCTTCAGCCATTCCTTCAGCTGTTCCACATATTGCAAAGAACATCATCAGAGGTATGATTGCTCATATTTCTCTACCTTTTAATTTAGATAAAATCCCTTGAGAGAACCCTTCTAAAGATTTTGATGAAACCACTATTTGTATAAATGCTCCCAGAACTAAAATAAAGACAATTACATCAACTTTACCCAAGAATCCCTGAATTGGTGCATAGAATACATCCACCACTCCAGCAGGACTTATTTTAACATTACCAGTTAATGTTAAAATTCCGTCTTTTGAAACATTAACACCTTCGATTGCATTAACATTTTCTAAAAATCTATCAACCCCTTGATTCATTCCGATATCTAGTCATTTTTGATAAATAGCTTGAACATTTTCATTAGTTGACGTTGCTCAATCACCAAATGCGAATTTCTCCGCTACATCAGTTGTAACACCAGATCAATTTAATATTCACGACAAAAATACCAAGATTGCAATAATACCTAAAAGTATTGTGAAAGCAGACATCATTTTGAACTGTTTCTTCTTCTTATTCGGATCTGAGGCTTTTAGTTTTTTGAAACTTTTTTTATTAAGTTTATTATTTGTCAATACAGATTTGTCATCCGTAGAGTTATTAACTTTAACCATTCCCATACCCCTTTTTCATTTAATAGTAATTATATAGAAAACAAAGGTTGATTTATAGTTAAAATGACTTCAAATACAACATAATAAAAAAACAAATTATAAATATCTATTTCTACATAAAAAACACCCGAAGGTGTTTAATGTTTATAATACAAATTTTGTTCCTGAAGCACCTTTTAAAACTTCTTCAACTTTATCTAATGATCCTACAAATGCTGGTTTACCATTTGTTGATTGTACATATGACATAGCTGCTTGTATTTTAGGCAACATTGAACCTGGAGCAAATTGCCCTTCAGCAATAAATTGATCACACATATCCATTGTCATTACATCGAATTCTGTTTCATTTGGTTTCAAGTAGTTAATTGAAACTCTATCAATTGCTGTAAGAATAACAAGAGAGTCGGCATTAGTCAAGTCAGCAATTTTAGCTGCAGCAAAATCTTTGTCAATTACAGCTGCAACCCCTTTATAGATTCCATTTTCTTCAATAACAGGAATTCCACCACCACCAGCAGCAATTGTTACAAATCCAGCATCAATTGCATTTGTGATAAGTTCGTGTTCAACGATGTCAATTGGTTTTGGAGAAGCGATAACTCGTCTTCATCCTCTTCCTGCATCATCTTTTACATCTCATCCATTTTGTTTGGCTAATTTTTTAGCTTCATCTTCAGTCATAAATCCACCAATTGGTTTAGTTGGATTTTTAAAAGCTTCATCATTTTTATCAACAACAGTTTGTGAAATTATTGATGCTACACTTTTATTTATTTTACGAGTTCTCAATTCATTAGTAATTGCTTGTTGTAAGTGATATCCAATATATCCCTGACTCATAGCTCCACATTCAGGAAAATCAACTAATGGTGATTTTTCATCGCTTTTATGTGCGATTTCAAATCCGTTATTAATCATTCCAACTTGTGGTCCATTACCATGAACAATAATTACTTCATTGCCTTTTGTAATGAAATCTACTAAGTGTTTTGCAGTATTTTTAACGATTTCTTTTTGCTCAATGGGGTTATTCCCTAGAGCATTTCCACCTACTGCTACTACGATTTTTGACATATTTAAATCCTCTTTACTATTTCATTTTTGATAAATAAAAGGTTATCTAAATAACCTTTTAAATTTAACTATTACGCGATTTGTCCACCGATTGCTCCACCGATTGCTAGCATAACTATTGAAAGCACGATAGCTCCGGCAACAATTGGTCAAATACCTTTCAAGAATCTGTCATATCCAACTCTTGAGATAGCAACTGCTCCCATTACAACTCCTGATGTTGGAGTGAATAGGTTTAAGATACCACTAGCCATTGAGAAGGCCATTACTGATCCTGAAGCTGCTGCATCTTGGAATACAACTGCCCCTTCTGCATTTTGAGTAGTTACTGTTCCTACCAATAATGGGAAGATAGCTGCTGCGAATCCAGATGTAGAAGGAATTAAGAATGATAGTGGTAAGAATAGTATGAATAATACCAATATTTTACCAACTTGACTTGAAATTCCACCAACTGAAGAACCTAATGCATTAACGAATAATTCCTGCATGTGAGTTTGTTCTAGGATAACCCCAACACCCCCGGCTGTAGCAATTACTAAACAAACACTAAGAATATCAGAAGTTCCTGTCATGAATTCTTTAAGGAATCCATCTTCTCCAAGTCCCAATACAATAGCCATAACTAATGCTGATATTAAGAACATGGCGGCAATTACATCTAATCCACCTTGTCCTCATCCCGGAATCATTGAAGTGATTCAAGGAGCTTTATCATTTACTCAATTTCCAGCATCTGCCATGGCAGTTACTCCGAAAATTGAATCTCAGTCAACAAGATAAACAATCATTAAGATAAATGTCACTGCGAATAATCCTAAGATAGCTTTTCTTTTACCATTCATTTCAATTTTTTCAACATTTGCTGATAAGAAGAATTTTTTGTCTCCTTCAGCTGTTGAAAAAGTAATTGATTTTGAAGGGTTCATTTTCACTTTTCTGGCATACATCATAACATATGCTATTGCAGCCCCTGTCATTACTGCTCAAGTAACGAATCTTCAAACTAATCCGTCACCAACAGAGATTGTTTCAGATACTGCTCCACTACCATTTAAGCCATCTAATGCAACGTTAATTACAAATGGGTTAACAGTTGAAGCTAATGTACCTGTTCCAGCTCCTACCAAAACAATTAGTAGTCCTGTAAATGTATCAAATCCTGCTGCGATCATTAATGGGATACAAATCATGTAGAATCCCAATGATTCTTCAGCCATTCCTTCAGCTGTTCCACAAACTGAGAAGAAAATCATTAGAGGAATAATAGCTCAAATTTCTTTTCCTTTTAGTTTAGAAACAATACCTTGTGATAAACCTTCTAAGGCTTTAGAAGAAACAACAATTTGAATAAATGCTCCTAAAACCAAGATAAATATAATAACTCCAGTTTTCCCTAAGAATCCTTGGATTGGAGCGAAGAATATATCTACGAATCCAGCTGGTTTAATAGTTTCATTTTGTAAGAATGAGATTAAACCATTCATATTAATAGATGTACCATCAATCAATAATCCCGAAGTTCGTAAACTTCCCAATCATTGTTCAAATTCTGCTGTGTTCGCTAACGGACTTCCAGATGTTTTTCAATTTTCAACGATTGCTTGAACGTTTGCATTTGTTGAATCAGCTCATTCAGACATATTTACGCTATATCCTACATCAGTTGTCACTCCTGTTCAATTAAGAATTCAAGAAAGGAATACCAAGACTGCGATGATCAATAATAAGATAGCAAACGCAGACATCATTTTGAATTGTTTTTTCTTCTTATTAGGATCTTTCGCTTTTAGCTTTTTAAAGCTCTTTTTGCTAAGTTCGTTATTGATAACAGTCTTATCTTCACTCACCGCTTTTGTAGCTGTGGCCATATAAGCGCCTCCTTTTTCTATTTATTTTTATAGAATAATTTTTACTACTTATATGGTTTATTTACCAACAGTAGCTACCATAACAGCTTTAATTGTGTGTAATCTATTTTCTGCTTCTTCGAACACTACTGAGTGTTTTGATTCGAAGATTTCGTCAGTTACTTCCATAGCTGTTAATCCAAATTTTGCATTAATATCTTGAGCTACTTCTGTATTTAGATCATGGAATGCTGGTAAACAGTGCATGAATAAGTAATCATCTTTGGCACCTTTTACATTTTCAGCATTAACTTGGAATGGTTGTAGTAATTTGATTCTTGATTCTCAAACTTCTGCTGGTTCACCCATTGATACTCAAACATCTGTATAGATAACGTCAGCATCTTTTGTAGCTGTTTTCATATCATCACATAATGTGATTGTTGCACCAGTTTCTTTAGCAATTTCTTTACATTCTTTTACTAAATTTTCATCTGGTCATAATTCTTTCGGAGCTGCTGCCACAAAGTGCATTCCCATTTTGGCACATCCTACCATTAATGAGTTACCCATGTTGTTTCTAGCATCTCCCGCGAATACGAATTTCAATCCTTTTAATTCACCTTTTTCCTCTTGAATAGTTAAGAAGTCGGCAAGAATTTGTGTTGGGTGTCATTCATCTGTTAATCCGTTAAATACAGGTACTCCTGAGTATTTAGCTAATTCTTCAACATCTGATTGTTTGTATCCACGGAATTCAATTCCGTCATACATTCTTCCTAGAACCCTAGCTGAGTCAGCTACAGATTCTTTTTTACCAAATTGAGATCCTGAAGGTCCTAAGTAAGTAACGTGAGCTCCTTGATCAAGTGCTCCTACTTCAAAGGCACAACGAGTTCTTGTTGAGTCTTTTTGGAATAGTAAAACAATATTTTTACCTTCCATCATTTTTTGTTCTGTTCCTGCATATTTAGCACGTTTTAAATCACGTGATAAATCTAATAAGTATCTTATTTCTCTTGGACTAAAGTCTAATAGTTTTAAGAAACTTTTTCCTTTTAAATTTACTGCCATAGTTTTTTCTCCAAATTTTAATTCTATTTATTTTTATATCTATATATTAGTATTTATTAAATTTCATCTCTTCATAGAGGCATTGTCATACATCTTGGTCCACCACGTCCACGTGATAATTCTGCTGAAGGTGTTGTAATAACTTCAATTCCAGCTTTTCTCATTAGGTCGATTGTTACTCAGTTTCTTTCGTATGCAATTACTTTACCTGGTGCGATTGTAATGTGGTTTGTACCATCATTTCATTGTTCTCTACCAGCTGCGATTGGATCTTCTCCACCACATTTAATAATTTGTACTTCACGTCCTGTTAATTCGTTTAATACTTCAATTAATGGTTTTTTGATTTCTTCTGTACCTTCTGGTGTTACCATATAGATTTTGAATAAATCAACATTATCGAAAATCAATGGGTGAGCGATGAATTTATCATAGTCCACATTTGTAAAGACTGTATCTAAGTGCATAAATGCTCTTGTTTTTGGTAAGTCTAATACTAAGATTTTTTTATATGTTCCTTCAGCAAAGATTCTTTCTGCAGCTAATTTAACAGCTTCCATACTTGTTCTTTGTGAAACCCCAATGATTAAAACTTCTTTGTTTAAAATCATGATGTCTCCACCTTCGATTGAGTGGTCTCAATCTCTTTCGTAGAAGTAAGGAACTTCTCCTGCAAATCTTTCGTGGTTTTTAAACATGAAATCAGGGAATAATGTTTCTCTGTTTCTTGTTACAGATCACATGTGGTGTAAAGTAACTCCGTTACCTACTGATGCAAATGGATCTCTTTGGAATAACACGTTTGGTAATGGGTCAGCTACGAAAGGATAATCATCCCCATCTTTAATTCCCATTTCTATTTTTTTTGTACCTGCAATCATTTTAATAACCATGTCTAAGTTGTTCATATCCATTAGGTATTTTTTGAATGCTTCAGTATGTTGTTTATCATTGATTCCTTCTTCGATGAATTTATCAACGAACGCTTCACGTTTGTCTGGATTTTGATCCAACGCTTCAGCTGTTAATTCCTCAATGTAAAGAACTTCAGTCCCAGCTTCTCTCATTAATTGAGTGAACCTGTCATGTTCTTCAACTGCTACTTTTTTAAATGGAATATCATCGAATAATAATCTATCTAAAAGATCTGGTACCAAGTTTTCAACTTCATCTCCAGGTCTGTGAACTAAAACTGATTTTAATTTACCAATTTCAGAATATACATTAATTTTTGCCATAAAATTAATCCTCCGTATTTTGTTTCTATAAGTTTTTTTGTTATTTAGTTGTCTGGGTGGGATGCCCTTCATAGCTATCCCTCACCTTAATAATACAACTTTTTGAGATTTTGTTGTAATTTATTCTAATTTTATTATCTTTTTTTTGGAAAAACTTCCAAAAAAAGATAATAAAAGAAACACAAATAAAAACCCCTTACTAAATAAGGGGTTAGATAATTAAATTATTTTTTATCTAGAACATCCTCAACTATTTTCTTTAAAAAGAATCTAAATGTTCTTGGGTGGTTTCTAGCTATCATAACGATGAAGCGTTCTTTTCAAGAATTAAAGTATCTTATCTTAGGTTTTTTAGAATTTGCAACTTTGAAGAAAAGTAATGCTAAGTCCTTGCTCGTCGTTTTAATCTCACTTGTATTGGGAACTAATTTAGTTACAGCATCAACAAGTCTTTGATATTCAGAACCCGGAGAAGTATTCCTAATTGCGTTAGCTACTGCTATCTCGCTTCATGAAGATTGTGTAAGTCCTGGTTGAATCACTACTGAACTTATCCCAAATTGTCTGACCTCAGAATCTAGAACGTCACTCCATTGTTGAAGTGCTGCTTTAGAAGCATGATAATGTGCACCCAATGGCATATATAAGTTTCCGGCAATTGATCCAATGTTGATGATGATTCCGTTTTTTTGTTTCCTCATTATCGGTAGGACCATATTAGCTAATTCAACTGCACCAAAATAATTAACGTCAAATTGATATTTTGCATCATCAGTTTTAATTTCTTCGGTTGGCCCATACTCACCATATCCAGCATTATTAATTAGAACATCAATTCTTCCGTATTTTTCTATAGCTTGATCTACAAATAGCTTATTTTCTGTTGGGTTAGTTACATCAACTTTAACAGGTGTGATATTTTCAACAGCTGGGATTTTTTCAACCCTGCGGGCCCCAGCAATAACCTTTCATCCTTTATCTGCAAATAATTTAGCGGCTTCAAATCCCATTCCATTTGAAGCTCCGGTAATTAAAACTACTTTATTAGACATATTGTCTCCTTCTATAAACCAGCACTATTCAAAACTTTAGATATCTCACGATAATTTGGGAGAAATTGTTCAACAAATCTTCAAAAGTCTTTTGAGTGATTGTGGTATCGTAAGTGCGCAAGCTCGTGAATTATTACATAATCAATTATTTCGGGTTCAAAATGCAGAAGTTTAGTGTTATAAATTATTTTCTGCTGCGTTGGGTAACAAACCCCTCATTTTGTATTCATAACTTTTACACTCATATTCCTAAATTCAACACCCATCATTAATGCGTATTGACTTGAACGATTGATAAATCAATTCTTATATTGTTTAGCTAGAAATGTATAAATTTTATCTAATTGAATCTTTGAATCATAATAGTTTTTCATGAAAATCCCTTCTTCGTTTTGTTTAGTGTGAATATTTTCATCAACTATAAACAAGGGCACCTCTTTATTAAATATTTTAATTCATGGTTGAGAACCATATAAATCGTATTTAGATCTAACCTCATAATTATTTTGGACTTGAGTGATTTTTGAAATATTCTTGTATATCATTCTCTCAATCTCTCAATCAGGAGCATATTCAGGAGCTGATATATGAATTTCTCCCTCACGTACACGAAGGATTATGTTTTTTTGTTTACCGTATCTTATATAGTAATTAACAGAATTGCCATTAACACTTAAACTTTTTTTAATTTCTGCCATAGTTCCTCCGTTCAATAGTTATATTATATAAAATAATCGACAGCAAATATAAACAACATATAAAAAACCCGCTTGGGTTTGCGTTTATATACTTATGTCGTCTTGTTCTTGATGTTTGTGTTGAATCATTCAAGCATTTCTGCAAATATCGGTTTAGCATTAGTTCCAACATCTAACTTAGCTATTCCAAATACCGCCTTGTTTAAGTTGATAATAGCTTTTTCAATACCTTCAAGTCGTTCTTCGATTACATCAAGTCTCTTTTCAATTACATCTAATCTTTCTTCAATTCTATCGAGTCTTTTGTCGATTGCATCGAACTTTTGTAAAACTATAATTTGGAACTCTTTTTGTGTCATAGTAGTCCTTTCTAATTTGAGATGTTTCTTGATAATTATGTCGAAGAACTTCTCTAAAAATTTAATATAGGCTGTCTTCTCCTGATCATTTAAATTTGAAACTAGTGCAAATCATTCATCTTCAAAATCAAAAGCATCTTCACCTTCTTTAGACTTATATGGACCAAAGAAATATTTTTTGATTTTCATTAATACCTCCTAGAGGTCAAGGTTATAATTGCGTCTTATTTCAAAATTAGTATAGCAATGAAATAACATAAAATTTAGATAAATTTAATTGTTAGAAATTGATAAATAATAAAAAATAAATTTCTTTACCTGCCTCATTAAGTATTAGGAGTTTTTTAGAAATATTTACCATTGATTTGAACTTATTTGAAAAAATTAAAAAATAGATAACACGTAATCGTGCTATCTATTTTTTTTAGTTATTAAATTTGAAGAAACATACATCTCCATCTTGCATGATGTATTGTTTTCCCTCTAAACGCATTTTTCCAGCATCTTTAACGGCTTTTTCACTACCATGCTCAAATAGAGCGTCAATATGGTAAATATCAGCCTTAATGAACCCTTTTTCAAAGTCTGTATGAATAATACCAGCACATTGTGGTGCTGTTGAACCTTCAGGGAATTGTCATGAACGAGCTTCTTGAGGACCAGCTGTAAAGTAAGTTTGTAATCCTAAAGTTTTGTAAGCTGCTTGAATTAATGAGTCTAGTCCTGATTGAGTAGCTCCAAGATCTGCTAAGAACATATCTCTTTCTTCAGGAGTAGCTTCTGATAAATCTTCTTCGATTTTTGCACAAATTTTAACCACTTCACAACCGATGTTTGCAGCAAATTCTTTAACTTGTTTTACATATTGGTTATCTTCAGCCAATTCATCATCATTTACGTTACATACGTAAATGAAAGGTTTAGCTGTTAATAATTGGAATCCTGATAAGATTTTGTTTTCTTCATCAGATAATTCTAAAGTATTTAATAGTTTTCCTTCATCTAAGCAAACTGCTAATTTTTGTAAAACATCATTTTCAGCTTTGAAAGTTTTATCTCCACCTTTTACTTTTGAAGCAATTTTATCAATACGTTTTTTGATTGTTGCTTCATCAGATAACATCAATTCTAAGTTAATGATTTCGATATCACGAACTGGATCAACACTTCCTTCAACGTGAGTAATATCTTTATCATCAAAACATCTTACAACTTCACAAATTGCGTCAGTTTCTCTAATGTTTGCTAAGAAAGCATTTCCTAAACCTTCACCTTTTGAAGCTCCAGCAATTAAACCAGCAATGTCAACGAATTCAATTGTTGTTGCGATTTTCTTTTTAGATTCAAAGATTTCTTGTAATTTATCTAAACGGTAATCTGGTACTTCTACCACTCCTACGTTTGGTTTAATTGTTGCAAATGGGTAATTTGCAGCTTCTACTTTTGAGTTTGTGATTGCGTTAAATAATGTTGATTTCCCTACGTTTGGTAATCCTACAATCCCTACTTTTAATGCCATATTATATTTCTCCTGTTTCTGTTTTATTTTGTGATTTTAAAATCAAGACACTTCCGATGATTCCGATTACTAAACCAATAACAAAACCTAATCACATGATTTGTTTTGTTTTAGTTGTATCATGAGTCATTAATGAAGCTGTTGATAAAAAGATTAGTCAACCATTACCGAATAAAAATCCCGTAACAACAATTGTAATCAAAATTTTTCAAACCATTCCTAATTCATTATTAACTTGAGTTACTTCCATTTCAAAAATAGGTTCTCTCAATAATTTAACTTGATCATGATTGCCGTTGTTTTTATTGATAACAGTTATTACTATGAAAGCTATTGCTACCAATAGTACATTAACTATCCCTGCCACTAATGTGGCAATAGTCCCATATTTAACTTTTGTATTAAATACAGGTTTCATATTATCTTTCATACTAATTCACCTTCGCTTTCAATTGACGTTTTAGAACTTCTCTCTTTAATTCGATGAAAAGATCAAATTTGATGGTACTTCTAAATTTATACTTTGCACCAATGCGAATTAATTCTCATTGTGTTGTCCCACTTGGATGACTTTTGTTAAATTCGACAATGTCTCCAATAGTCAAATCTTCGTAATTCATTATTGTGAATCCTTTTTAATTGCTGAATAAGTTCTTGGATACATTTCGTTTGTTGAAGTTGTCTTTGTATAGAATAAGTTAATTCTTTCTCCATAACCTTTATCAACTAAGATTTGTTTCTCTGTTAAAGATAATCCCATCTTTACATCACGGCCTCTTAAATGTCTCATTTCTTCATCAGCTCTCGGACCTTTTAAAGTAATGTATAATCCACCAACTTTAACTAATTGAACTCCGATTTCTAAAATAATATCTAAGTAAGCTACAGCTCTTGATACAACAATATCAAACTCTTCTTTATGAGCTACTGAAAATTCTTCAGCACGTTCATTAGTAACTGTGATTCCTGTTAAACCAAGTTTTTCAATTGCCAAGTTTAAGAAAAATACTTTCTTGTTATTTGATTCAATCAAAGTTATTTCAGTTGCTGGGAAAAAGATTTTTAATACAATCCCAGGAAAACCAGCACCAGTTCCAATATCAGCAATTTTCTGATTTGTAATTGGACAATTTTCTGTAAATAATAATGAATCTAAAAAGTGTTTTACATAAACATCATTTTCTTCAGTTATTCTTGTTAAGTTATACTTTGCATTTTCTTCAGTAAGAATTTCAAAATATCTCTCTAATTTTTCTTTTATATCTTCTGTTAGTTTGAAGTTTTTGTATCCTTCAAAGATTTCTCAATTATTAAACATATGTTATGCCTTTCATAAACAAAAGAGGTCTCTACCTCTTTTGTTGCTATTAAAATAGACTTGGTTTAGCTTTAATGAAGTAAACAGCTCCACTGTAAATACTAAAGAATGTTGCAATATACATTGGAATCATCAACACTTGGTTTAATCATCCATATTCATTTGATATATTTCCAGTAGCAAAAAATTTGTAGTTAACAAAGAATAAAATTGATAACCCTATCATTTGGAACATGGTTTTTAACTTACCACCCATTCCAGCAGCTAGTGTAACTCCTTTTTTAGATAAGATCATTCTAATGAAGTCAACAGCAATATCTCTTAAGATTAGGATTAATACCATTCAAACCGGTAACATTCCTGTTACTGAAAATAAAATTAAAGTTGAGTTAACTAATAATTTATCTGCGATTGGATCAAAGAATTTTCCAAAATCAGTCACTTGATTATTTTTTCTTGCTAGATATCCATCTAAGAAGTCAGTGAAACTAGCAATGATGAATACTAGTCCAGCTACTAATCATAATATTGGTAATTGGAAGTTATCTCCCATATTAATAGTTCAATCTCAGTTTTTACCGTTTTTGATTTCAACATAATAACTAACTAAAATTAAAACAATAACAACCGGCACTAATAATAGTCTTACCAAAGTTAAGATATTTGGCAAGTTCATTTGTGATTTATTTTTCATATGAATTCCTCTTTTTACTACATTAATTTTAACACAAATAAAAAAACCTTTATTTAAAGGTTTTGCTATTATTCTTTTTGTTTTGAAGAAGTTTTTACAGCTTCATCTGTTTTTAGTTTTTGAGCAACAATTGCATCATAATCGATTTCTTTAACATCATCTGTAATATCTTCGATGATTTCACCATCAAATCCATCAATGAATGGATCTTTTTTGAATCTACTTTCTTGTCAGAAGTAAGCAATTACAGCAACAATTAAGGAAATAACTAAAATTACTGTGAAGATAAATCCGTCTGATTTTAATCAGTTAGGAGCATCTAGAGTCATAAAGATAAAGATTCCAAAGAAGTTGAAAACTGTCATGAAGATTCCTGAAATTCAGGCACATACATAGAAGAATTTAACTTTTTGTACTTTTACTTTTTTTGTACGTCTATTTCTAATGGCTGCAAATGTTAGAACATTAATCATAATGAATACTAATACAGCACTTCCACTAGATAAGCTTCCAACAAACATCATTGGGACATCATAGAGAGCTTGTAGTTTATCGTCACTGAGACCTTCAAAGGATTGGTTAATTCCACTTCACCCTTCTCTTGGTATCACAAATCCAATAACTACTAAGATTGTGTAAAAAGTAATTGATAATGAAAGTTTAATGATAGCTGCTTTAGCAACTGTCATTTTACGATCTTTTGTATAAACTATCTTTACATTGTAGTCTGAAATTAATTCAATCATTCCAATTGATGAATAAATGTTTGTATTAATTAAACAAATCATCATCAAGATTATATTTGAAACTATTCGGGCAGCATCTTTTGAACCTTGACTAGGATTTGCTTGTCCACCAGAAAATAGTTTTTCTAATAATTTAACAACAGATCCATCAGTTGACCCAACAAATAACGAAATTGCCATTAATACATAAAAGATGGCAACAAAGATCATTCCAGCCAATAATGCTTTTGGAACTTGTTCTTTGTGTTTTGCTGTTTTTTGAGAGTTAGCAACATATACATAACCATCAAAGGCAAATAAGATTGCTCCAAATCCACCTAGAAAGTTTAATGGTGCAACATTTGATGTACTTCAGTCACCAATTGTTTCTCCACCAATAACTCCACCATTTCACATAGCGTTTGATTTTGATATCAAGAAGAAACCAGCTACAAGAGCAATTACTAACGGAACAAATTTAAAGATACTTCCAAAAATTTGTACTTTTTTCCCAAATGCAGGAGCATAAATATTTGCTATTGTAAATGAAACCAAAATTACAATTCCAGCAATTAAGTAAATCATTAATTGTTCACTACCACTTAAAGGCATATTTAGCGCCTTAAAGAAATAAGTGATAAAACTTCCGATAAAGACAGCTTCAACACTTGGAATATATACGATTGTATATACCAAACTGAAAAATGAAGCAGTTTTACGGTTAATAAATATTTTTGATCAGTTACCAATAGTACCATTTCCAAAATATTTAGTGGCTGAAGATATTTCGATGAATACCACAACTGATAAAACACAAATTATACCAACTACTCCTCATAAAGCAATCGCAATTAAGGGATTGTGTGTTTGAGATAGTAGTTCATTATTTTTCATATAGATCCCTGAACCGATAACAGTTCCCAAAACCATTGTGAATAAAGTTAGAAATTCAAAACGTTTTGACGATCTAGATTTTTTCAAACCCATATTAAGTACCTCTTTATCTATAACTATTAAAACCCATAAAACAGTAAAAGTAAAACTAATTTTAACTTAAAATAAAAAAAACAATATTTCCAAAATATTGGAAATATTGTAAACAATTATTTAGCCAATTCTGATTCTTTAGTTTTCTTAAATACTGCTTTTGTTTTAGATTTGATTCAAGGTAGAATTTTGAAGTTTTCACTCGCTTCTAATTCTCCGTCAAATCCTTCAACAAATGGGTCTTTTTTGAACATGTATTCTTGAATTAAGAATAATGTCAATATAACACCTAGTTCTATTGAAAGTAATATTAAGAAAGGTAAACCATCAGATTTTGATCATGAAACCTTTATATCTCCATATAGTACATTATTAGGAACTAGGAAAGTAAATATCCCTAAGATTACGAAACTTGCCATTAATATTCCACATATTCAGGCAATTGGTACGAAACCTTTTACTTTATCTACTTTTACTTTGTTTGTTTTCCTATTTAATATACCAACAAAGATTAATGATGAAACAACCCCGAATCCTAAACAAGATGCAGTTGAAGACATAATCCCAATGAATTTAACCATTGAGTTAGTAACTGCTCTATTATAATCAAGGTTAGATAATAATTCATGTCCTGCTTTATCCATAGTTAATAAACCGATTGTTAAGAACAATGTATAAATAACTACTGAACATGCGATTTGAGTCATTCCTGATTTAAATAAACTGGCTTTTCTATTTCTTGAATAGAAAAGTTTAGCTCTAGCATCTGATTCATGTCCCACAACCCCAATAAATGAGAAAGTGTTAACTCCAAGAATACAGATAATCATTGAAATAACTGATGTGATTATTCTTGCAGTATCAGCACCAGCTCCGCCAACACTACCACCAGAAAAGACTCTTTCTAGTAATTGCACGATTGAACCATCTGGAGAACCTAAGAATAGTGATATAGCCATCAATACATAAAATACTGCTACGAAGACCATTCCAGCTAATAACGCTTTAGGAACAACTTGTTTGTGTTTAGCTGTTTTTTGAGCATTTGCAATATAAATGAATCCATCGAATGAGAATAAAATCCCACCAAATCCACGGAAGAATAAACCAACATCGAACGATGAAGTTGATCAACCTTGATCATCCACTCACATAGCTCCATCGTGTGTTCCTGCCAATACAAATCCAGCCACTAATGCAATTAATAATGGAATGAATTTAAATGCTGTTCCAAAAACTTGAATTGATCTTGAAACAGTTTGGCTGTAGACATTAATCATTGTAAATGTAACGATCATTGTTATTCCAACTAGTAAGTAAATAGTAAACATTTCTTCAGCTGATAACCGTAGACCTGCCGCTTGGAAAAAGTATGTTAAGAACATAGCTGAGAAAATTGATTGACAACTAGGAACATAAACGACTGTATACATCATTGAAAACAATGATGCAGCTCTTCTATTAATAAATAACTTTGATCAATTTCCAACTGTTCCATTTCCAAAGTCTTTTGTTGATGAAGATATTTCTAAAAAGATATAGACAGTTCCAACACACACTAATCCAACAACTATTCAAAGAATAATCGCAATAATTGGGTTTTGAGTTCCTGTTAACAATTCATTATTTTTCATGTAAATTCCAGTACCAATTAAGATACCAAGAACCATTGTAAATAACGTCATGAATTCAAAGAACTTAGAACTACTTGTCTTGCCTTTTTTCATAAAAATTTCTCCTATAATATTTAAGTTTCAATTATTGTATAAGACTATATAAAAAAAGTAAATCTTTTTTTAGATTTACTTTTTTTATTTATGAAATTTAATCTTATAACCAGCTTTTAAAGACCTTTTTATAGGCGAATTTAAAGGTTTCGGCAAGAATTCAAGCCAAGACCAGCAACCCGACCAAAACAAGTCATCATCAAGCTTTTTCGTCTCCTAGCATTGGTGCAAAGTTTAAGTTAGGTTTTTCTAATGAACCATCAATGAAAATGAACATAAATGGAATTGTGGCAAACCCCAACATCCCTAGTCACAATGTTTTAGATGGACGAGATTGAATAAATGATATTTTTTCAGTTCTATAAACAAAAATTATCAAGATGTGTGTCAGCATAGATTCTAAAAAGAATGCTGTCTGAAATTGGTTAAGAGTTTCTGGATCTGTTATTTGTGCCCCATTTTGAAGCATTCCAAATCCAAAACCAAGTATGACGAAGTTTAATACAGAAATTATTGTTTCAACTAAACCATTTCAAATACCGAATGGAATAATTGTATTTGTATTTCACTTCATTGGCTTTCTAACCGTGTCTTTATCAACACTATCGAAAACAAAGATCAGATTTGCAAAATCAAAAATTAAGTTTTGAATCAATAATTGAATTGGTGACATTGCCGCAAATTCAAATCACAATGCTGATATCAACAGGCTTATCATTATCCCAAAGTTGGCTGCAACCGTTATTTTTATATATTTAATTGCATTAGAGAAAATTTCTCTCCCTTTAACGAATGAATTTTCCAATACTGCCAAATCTTTTTCTAAAAGAATTACATCAGCTGCAGCTTTTGCTAAAGGTGTTCCATTATTAACAGATATTCCAACGTCAGCTCTTCTAAGTGCTGGTGCATCATTTACACCATCACCTAGGAACGCTACGACATTATCCTTTTTAAGTAGATCTACCACTACCGCCTTATTTATTGGTGATAGTTTAGAGAAGATGTTGATTGACTCTACAACTTTACTCAATTCTTGATTTGTCATTCTGTCAATTTCAGAACCTAAGATAGTTTGGACATTATCCATCCCAATTTTATTTGCGATATTAATAGCGATATCTTCAGCGTCACCTGTTAACACTTTTAAATCAATATTGTATTCTTTGATGATTTTGATAGCTTCAATAACACCTGGTTTTAAAACATCTTCAAAAAAGGCTAATCCTTCAAAAATCATATCAGAATAATCAATTTCTGAAGTTTGTTTTGTAGCGACAACTATTGTTCTGAAACCATCCTTTGTTCACTTAGCTATAATTTTTTTGATGTCTTCTATGTCAGCATTTGTGATTTTAATAACTTCATCATTTTTTCTAATAAATGAAATATTAGATAACATTTCTTCAACTGATCCTTTTGTAATTTGAAACATATCCTCTTTGTATTTAAGTAAAACGGATGTGGTTCTTGTTTCATGATCAAAGGGAATGTCTTTTATTATTGTGTAATCTTTTACTGAAAAATCATTTTCAAATTTTTTGTAAATTGCGCGATCAATATTATTTGAAAGGTTTTGCTGGTAAGCAGCATTTAGAAATAGTAACTTTGACAACCCAGTGTCTTGAGTGCTATCTAAATTACACCAGTGATTAAGTTCAATTTCATCCAATGTTAATGTTCCAGTTTTATCAGTTGCTAAAATATTTACGCTTCCCATATTTTGAACAACCGCTAAGTTCTTAATTACAACTTTACCTTTTGCCAATTGCTTGCTCCCTAATTTCAAGTTAGAAGAAATAATAGCTGGTAAAGCTTCAGGTGTAAGAGCCACTGCAATTGAAAGAGCAAATATTAAAGGGTTTGCTCAATCAGTTCAACCATTACGTCCAAAGGCTGCTAAAAAGATGATTGGAACCATTATAAGAATTGAAGATACCAAAATTTTAGTAATTTTAGCCAAACCTTTTTCGTAATCACTTTCCTCATCTTCTTCAACCATTTTAATTATTGAAGAAGCATAATTTTGTTCTGCTGTATTTATGATGACAGCAACGCATGTTCCAGCAACAACTGTGGTTTGTGCGAATATTATATTTTGAAGATCAATAAGTCTTGCTTCTGCATTGTCCACTGATTTAGTAACACTTTGACTTTCTCCGGTAAGGGTTGATTGATCTATCAATAAGTTTTGTTGTCACAAGATTCTAGCATCAGCCGGAATGATATCACCTTGATGTAGAACAATTACATCACCAATTAATAATTCCGATTGTTCTTTGAAAATAAGATCTTTTTTAAGTTCAACAAAATTGATATTATCAAGATCTTTCAATTCCCCATTATAAATTAAGAAATTATTCTCAATCATTTTGTTAAGTTCTAGATTGGTTTTATAGGCCTTAAATTCCTGTCTGTAATCAACTGTACCCGCTAGGAAAACCATGAATATAACCATTATTGAAGAAATCAAGTTTATGTAATCATACCCACCGTTTATGTCTTTAACAGTGAAGAAAATTACCATTTCGATAATCCCAATTACTCACAATAAAAGATTAAAGGGTTCTGTAATAGCCTCTAGAAATTTCTTGATGTGTGAAAATTTCGGCGGAATGATTTCATTTTTACCAAATTTATCTTCTTGTGCTTCTCTCTCCGATTTATCAATCCCAATATTTGAATTCATAACTTCAGATAGGTTATTAATATTAGAATTGGCTATATTGATAACCTTAGCTTCCTCATTGTATTTAAGCTCTTTGATTTCTTTTTGTTTCATGCTAATTACCTCTTAGTTTGATTTTAGCACCACGGGTTTTGTAATTGGCAATAAAAAAAGAATTCCGAAGAATTCTTTATTATTTATTCATGTTTTCTTTTAAGTTTTTAGCAATTTTGAATTTAGCTGTTTTGTGAGCAGGCACAACTACAACTTCACCGTTCATAGGGTTTTTGCTTTCTCTTTCGGGTTTATCAACAACTGAAAGTTTACCAAAACCATTAATAACGATTTCTTCACCCTTGTCTAATTGAGCTTCCATTGTAGCAAATAATTCATTAACAATTAATGAAACTGACTTTTTAGTCATTTCAGGGTTTTCTTCTTGAATTTTTGCTAAAATTTGTCCTTTTGAAACTTGAGGGTATTTAATTTTTGCTTTTTTAACTTTAGTTGCTTCAGTTGCTTCAACTAAAACTGTTTGTTCAACTTTAACAACCTCAACTTTTTTAGCTTTAACTTCTTCTTTAACTTCTTCAACTACAGGTGTTTCAGTTTTAACTTCTTCACATTCAGTAATTGCTGGAGTTGTAGCACAACAAGCATCTTCTTCTACAATTTCTTGACCTTCAATTAATTCTTCAGTAAAGATTACATCTGTTCCTGAGAAGTAAATTGATGCAATAACGAATACTGCTCAAATAAAGAATGTTACTGGTGCAATGATTAGTAAGTAAATGTTAGCAATAAAATCTGCTCTGAACATGATGTGTTCAGAAAATTTAGCAGTTGAAAAACTAATTACTCCTGTTGGTCCATAGATAAAGTCTTTTGTTAAACCTTCATCCATGTTTACAGCTGGGTTGATAATTTTGATTAACATTCCGATTAAGAATGATGCTAAAAACATTACTAAGAAAAATGCTGATGCATAGTTAATAAAATTCTTCCCTTTGTTTTGATCTACGATCTTGATATCCATATGATATTCCTCCACTTTTTACATTATTTTTATTATCATATCATTTTAAGACAAAAAATTTCATTTTCGGCCTTAAAATTACTTTCTTTTATGTAAAGAAAAAATGTTGCTATTATTTAGCAAACACTTTTTTGAAAATCTTGTCAGTTTGTCTCAAGAAGAATTCATTGTTAAAAATTTCATTAATTTCAGATTCACTGATGAAATTTGTCAATTCACTCTCTAGTACCAACTCTTTAAAATCACTTTTTGTAGATAGACATAACAAGGTTGTTGATTGAATCAAGTCGTATACTTCTTCTCTTGTTACATCTTTATTATTCATAATAATATAAGTTAATAATCTTTGAGAGAAATGTATATTATTAGCTTCTTTAATATGTTTAGAAATCATTTCATAGTTAATTACTAAGTCTGTCAAAGTATTATTCATACGTCTAATTACATAGATTAATGTATTATATAAATCCGGAAGGATAATACGTTCGTTAGATGAATGTGAAATATCTCTTTCATGTCATAAATTATTATTTTCTAAAGCTACAAATACTTGCCCTTTTATATATCTAGATAATCCAGCAATGTTTTCAGACGAAATTGGATTTTTCTTATGTGGCATTGAAGAACTTCCTTTTTGTTTAGAAGAGAAGCCTTCTGCCATTTCATTGACATCTGATCTTTGAAATAATCTAATTTCGGTAGTAATTTTTTCAAGAGTTGAAGCAATATTTGCAAACACTTCAACCAAGAAGGCGTGGCGATCGCGTTGTGTAACTTGTGTTGAGATATTATCAATATCTAAACCAAGTTGTTCAGCTACATATTCTTCAATTTCCAATTCAAGATTTGCATAGTTCCCCATTGAACCAGAAACTTTAGCTACTTCAATTTGTTTTCTAGCTAAGTCCAGTCTTTGAATTTGTCTTTGAATTTCGTCAAATCATAAGGCGAATTTCAATCCTAATGAAGTTGGTTCACCATACATTCCGTGAGTTCTACCCATTATTAAAACATTCTTGTTTTCAAATGATAGCTTTTCTAATGTTTTACTAATATTTACAAGTTCACTTGATAATACTTCATTTGAAGCTTTGATCATTACATTTTGTGCAGTATCAACAATATCAGTTGAAGTAATTCCCAAGTGTACTCAACGAGATTCTCTTCCTAGTTGTTCAGATAACATTCTTGTGAATGCCACCACATCGTGTTTAGTCATTTCTTCAATTTCCAACATTCTTGGTAAATCTACTTTTGTTTTAGTGTTAATTAAATCAATTTCAGTTTGTGAAATTAAACCAGTTTTAGCTCATGCTTCACAAATTAGTTGTTCAACTTTTAATCAAGTATCATATTTATTTTGATCAGATCAAATTTCTTGAATTTCTTTTACGCTATATCTTTCGATCATATTAAAATGCTTCTTTCAACATAATTGTTTGAGTTCTATCAGGTCCTACTGAGAATCCTAAGAATTCACATCCAGTAACTTCAGAAATTTTATTCATATATGCCTTAGCATTTTCAGGTAATTGATCAAATGACGTAACTTTAGTGATGTCTTCTTGTCATCCCGGCATTTCAATATAAACAGGTTTACATCTTAATAAGTCATTATCATTTGCTGGCATTGTTGTAATTTGTTTTCCATCTAATTCATAAGCTACACAAATTTTAATTGTAGCTTCTTCATCAAGAACATCGAATAGAGTTAAGAACAATTCATCAACTCCTCCAACTCTTGCTGCATATTTCATAGCAACAGCATCAAATCAACCAATTCTTCTTGGACGTCCTGAGTTTGATCCATATTCATTTCCACGTTCACGTAATCTGTGAGCTGTTTCATCCAATAATTCAGTAGGCATTCCTCCAGCCCCAACACGTGTGTTGTACGCTTTAGCAACCCCAACTACTTTTTCAATGTGTTTAGCATGAACACCAGCTCCAGTTGAAGCATTGTTTGCTGAACAACTTGATGATGTTACAAATGGGTATGTTCCGTGATCAATATCTAAAAGAACTCCTTGTGCCCCTTCAAATAAAACAAATTTATTTGCCTCAATAGCATTAGCAACTAGTTCACCTGAATCAACGATGTTATTTTTAATAACTTCGAAGTTTTCCATTAATTTTGTATAAACTTCTTCAAAAGTATATGGTTGTCCACCATAAATTTTTGTAATGATTTCATTGTGGTAATCTACATTTTCTTGTAATACAGCTTTAAAGTTTGGTTGTGTTACATCACAAACTCTAATTCCATAACGTGATGCTTTATCAGCATAAGTTGGACCAATCCCTCTTTTTGTAGTTCCGATTTTTTGTTCTTTACGAGCTTCTTCTTGAAGTTCGTCAATTTTACAATGTCAGTCAAAAATTAAGTGTGCACGATCTGACACAAATAAATTAGATGTATCGACACCTGATTCTTGAAGTCTTTTCATTTCTGAAACTAATTTTTCTAAGTTAACAACTGTCCCGTTACCAATAACATTTAAAACATCTTTGTTGAAAATTCCTGAAGGTACGATTGTTACTTTGTGTCTTTTACCACCAAATTCAATCATGTGTCCAGCATTGTCTCCACCAGCAAAACGTACAACCATTTCAGCTTTTTGTGCGAAGTAGTCAGTAATTTTACCTTTCCCTTCATCTCCTCATTGTGTTCCAACAACAACTAATGATTTAAAATTTCTTTTCATATTTCCCCCGTATTGAAAACTCAAAATAAAAAACTAGCTAAAAAATGGCGTCGACGAAAACTCACGGCTTTTTTTTAGCTAGTTAATAACTCATAATCTTACATCGGTGTAAGGTAGAGACTCCTGCCCAATATGCAGGATTATATAAGTTTTCTATATTCAATTTATATCCTTATTATATATGGAATTAACTATCTATTATTTAAAAACCGATAATTAATTTAATTTGGCTAAATATCAAAACTACTTCACTTACCCTCGATTGAAAATATTAAATTTAAAATATCTTTGTTTCAGGGAATGAATTCTCCACTTTCCATCATCTTTAGGATTTCGATTTTACTTGCTCATCTAACTTCAGAAACTTCTTCTTGTTGCAAAACCACTTTTTTAATATCCCTCATCGGTTTTCTAATAATGTAAAAATCTTCGAAGCCTTCAAAAAAATTAATTGTGGAGGCTGGCCTAGTATTTGTGAAATCATGTTCAAGACCTAATTCTTCTTTTAATTCTCTTTCCACAGCTTGCTGGCTAGTTTCACCAGAACTAACAGAACCAGCAGCACTGAAATCTCAATAGTTGTCTCAAGATTTTCTTCCTTTTGTATCTTGACGTTTTTGAATCAAGATTTGATTATTTTCATTTAGAACAATTACTCTTGCAACTATACGATAAAAACCCTCAGGAACCTTTTCACCCCTAACATGAGTCTTATCAGTTTTGATTCTATTCGAATCATATAAATCTAGAATTTCCATTTAAAATATCCCCACTCTTTCCTAATAGTATAATTCATAAATAAAAAAAATAAGCGATCACAGTCGCTTATTTATTTTGGTTTGCATATTTTGATTTTAGATAGAATAATAACATTTGAATGTCAGCTGGGTTTACCCCGGTAATTCTTGATGCTTGACCAATATTTAAAGGTCTTACTTTAATCAATTTTTGTCTTGCTTCAGTTGCTAGGTTTTCAACATTGTTGTAGTCGATATCTGATGGGATTTGTTTTTTCTCCAATTTGATTTGTTTTTCAACTTGTTGACGTTCTTTTTTAACATATCCTTCAAATCTAATATTAATTGTAATTGATTGGATTTGGTTAACCCTCATGTTTTGCATTGAAGGAATGAAAGGGATCATTTCATTAACATCCACTGTTGGAATTTTAATTATTTCATAAGCACTATACCCATGACTTAAATCAGCTTGTCCTTTTTCTTTTAAGATTTGAGATAGCTCTGATTTAGGAGTGAATCTAATTTCTTTTAATTCTTCTACTGCAATATCAATTTCTTTTAGATATTGTTGGTAGTCATTTCACTCAGCATCATTAATTAGTCCTATTTCTCTTCCATATTCTTTTAGACGTTGTTCAGCATTATCATTTCTCAATAATAATCTGTGTTCTGCACGTGATGTTAATAAACGGTATGGTTCTCATACCCCCTTATTAATTAAATCATCAATAAGTACTCCAAGATAAGCTTCGTCACGACGTAGAATTAATGGATCTTTACCATCAATTTTTCTAACAGCATTGATTCCCGCTAATAAACCTTGTCCGGCGGCTTCTTCATATCCACTAGTTCCATTGATTTGACCAGCTGTGAATAAGTTTTTAACGTCTTTAAGTTCTAGGCTTGGTGTTAATTGCATTGGATCTAAACAATCATATTCAATTGCATATGATCAAGCTTTAACTCTCATATTTTCAAAACCGGGTAAAGATTTCAACATTAGTTCTTGAACATCTAATGGCATTGATGTTGAGAAACCTTGAATGTAGTATGCGTCATCTGTCATTGATTCTGGTTCAATGAAAATTTGGTGCACTTCTTTGTCGGGGAATCTAACGATTTTATCTTCAAAAGAAGGACAATAACGTGGTCCAATTGAATCAACTGTTCCAGAATACATAGCACTTCTTTCTAAGTTATCTTCAATAATTTTTTTAGTTTCTGGTGTTGTATGAATTAAATAACACAACTCTTGTTCTTCAATCGGAGTATATTCTCTCGTTGAAAAACTAAATGCAAGTTGAGCATTTGTTCCAGGTTCTGGTGTTGCTTTTGAAACGTCAACAGAATCTTTGTAAACTCTTGCAGGAGTTCCTGTTTTAAAACGTAATAATGATAATCCTAAATCTTTTAATGATCCAGAAATACCTGTCGTAGTTTTCTCCTCGTTTGGTCCTGAAGCATGTCTTTCAACTCCACGTAAAATTTCAGCTTTCAAATAAGTTCCTGTTGTTAATACAACTACTTTAGAATGGATTTCACTTCCATCAGACATTTTAACTCCATAAACCTCTTTTTGATCATTGTATAATAATCCTTCAACTGTATCAGCAATCAAATCTAAGTTTTCTTGAGTCTTAACTTTGTTTTGCATGTATTTTGAATATTCATGTTTATCAGATTGAACTCTTAAGGCTCAAACTCCGGGCCCTCTTGATGAGTTTAATAGTTTAGTTTGTAAAGCAGTGGCATCAGCCGCTTTGGCCATTTCTCCACCTAAGGCATCGATCTCACGAACAACAATCCCTTTGGCAGGTCCTCCAACACTTGGGTTACATGGCATTGCAGCAATTCTATCTTCATATAAATTTATTAAAGCGGTACTTTTACCTAAACGAGCAGCAGCTAATGCAGCTTCTACTCCAGCATGTCCTCCACCAACAACTAAAACATCATAGTTTTTATTTTTCATAGTATATAAATCTCTTTCTATAGACTGTTATATCTTTGACATATAAACAATAAGTTTAGTTATTAATCCTTTGACAATTATTAACTATGTTTAATTATAATAGATAAAGTAAAAATATGTAATATCTATCCTTGTTTTAAAGATAGATATTACATATTTATTTCAATATTATTTTAAGATAAATTTGGTAAAAGTCAAATTATTTAATTTCATAAAGAATTGTGTAAATTTGAGCTATTAGATAATCTCAAATTAATTTTCGATAAATTATATTTGCTGACACTTCGTTAGAATCTGTACTAATAACATACTTTTCTTCTGCAAACTTATCCATATGAGAAATGGTTGTAGCAATAAATATATTGTTAGTGATAGGTTTTACCAACTCGTAAGTTAAATACAATGTCTCATTACCATGACCAGCCACCAGCATGATGACAATATCATCTTCTTGGATTGTGTTGTATAAGGGATAGCTAAAGACATTATTATTGTTCATATATACTTCAGCTTTAGCCATTAAAAGTAAATCATATACAAATTGCGCTTGCTGAGACAAAACTTGGCTATGCACTATGTAAATTCTCCCCTTAGAATCCATTACGATTTGGGAAATTTCCAAAAGCATCTTACGATATTTTTTATCAAATTCCGCAATAATATCTCTTAAATTAATTGCTAGTTGATCAAGTCTTTCAATACTTTCGTTGGGTTGAAATTGATTAAAATCTGTACTTATTAACTTCAGTCTTTTAGATAATTCCTTGAAACCCGAAAATCCAAATCTTTGGGCAAACTTTGTAATGGCACTCGTACTGACATTAGTTTTTTTAGAAGTCTCTTCAATTGAAAGGAACTCATCATTTAATAACTGGTTATGAAATTCACGGGCAAGAATTGAAGCCACAGTACCATCGTTTAAATTTTTATAACTTTCTAACTTCTCTTTGAAACTCATATCAATTCC
Organism: Tullyiplasma multilocale ATCC 49900; assembly: GCF_000483165.1. Lineage (GTDB taxonomy): Bacteria > Bacillota_I > Bacilli_A > Mycoplasmatales > Mycoplasmataceae > Tullyiplasma > Tullyiplasma multilocale. The sequence continues at coordinate 239,508 of NZ_AXXW01000005.1, forward strand.
CTCTTTTTGATAGTATAACACTTTGTATTTGTGTTTTATTGAATTGACAACTTGCTAAAACCGAAATTATAACTTTAATATTTTATTATTGTTTTCTTTTGTTATGTGAAAGTTTTTATGTGTTTTTATTAGTGTTTTTTATTATAAAATAATTAAAGTGAGGTATATATGAAACATGCATTATTAATAGTCGACTACCAATACGATTTTGTTAGTCCAAAAGGAAACCTATATGTTCCTGGAGCTGAAAAATTAGAAAACTACATTAAAGATTTAATTACACTTTTCAAAAATGAAGGAAATCTTGTAATTGCATCTAAAGATTGACATCCATCAGATCATTATTCTTTTGAACAATGAGGAAATCATTGTGAACAAAATAAAATTGGATCAACACTTTTCTTTGATGAATCTTTAGCAGATCACATTATCTTAAAAGGACAAAATAAAGATATTGAAAGTTATAGCGCTTTCTTTGATGAAAAAGGTAATTCAAATGGATTACACGAATTATTATCTAAGCTTGAAGTTAAGGAATTAACAATTGTTGGAGTAGCTACCGATATCTGCGTTGCAAACACAGTTTCTAGTGCTGTTAAATTAGATTACAAAGTTAATTTAGACTTAAACGGTTGTGCTGGATTTGAAAATATAATTAAATTATAAAAACGACCTCATTCTTAGAATGGGGTTTTAATATAGAGGAATGAAAATGAAAAAAGTATTAGTATTAAAAACAACAATTGCAAATTCCGAAAATTCTCGTTCTGAATTACTTCTAAAAAAGTTCTTAGAAGAATATGGAATATTGAACCCTAACGATGTCATTGAAACATTGGATTTAAACTACGAACCGATGGCCCAAATGAACTTGAACACAACAAACATAGAGGAATTTTACAGTTATGAAAATTCTGGCAAATATATTGATAAATTAAAATCAATTGACAAACTTGTTATTGTTTCGCCAAGTTACAACTATAAAATTCCGACAACTCTCGCTAACTTCATGGATCACATTATGGTTGCAGGAAAGGTCTTTTCTTATAAAATGGGTATCGATGATAGAGCAATTGGATTATTAAACAACTTAAGAGTGCAAGTAATCGCAACTCAAGGAGCCCCTATTGAACATTATCCATGAGCTGACCACAGTGGTTGGTTATTTAACTTCTGAAGTTTTTTAACAACAAATAATGTTAATGGAACTTTATTACTGGACGGCACAGATTCAAACAAGTTCAAAGGCATGAATGAACAAGAAATTGTTGAAACTAAAATTGAAGAAATTAAAAACATTGCAGGGAGATTTTAATTTCTTCAATTAGATATAATGGAAACCGAACTAATATTTAGATGAAAATGCTCGTGATTTACAAAATCACGAGCATTTTCATTACTTTTTTACAACGAGAATATATTTATTATTCTTCTTTTTGGTCCGCTAATGTTTTTTTCTTGACTTTTCCCGCGGTTCATATAATGCTCTTTTCACCATATTGTTGAATAACATTAGTTAACTTAGCCGTTGGATAACCCACAGCAAACGCGAATGTCAAAGTTATAATTCATGTAATTAATGCAACTAGAACACTTAATTCGTAGTATACATCATGGGTTTTAAATATAGGTATTGTTGATCATATATATTTATTCAACAACATCTCAAAATAAAAATGAAATAGGTATACTGGCATGAAGGTGTATTTTAATTGTTCCAAAAATTTATTTTCAGGTATCTTAATATTTCAAACCAAAATAAACAGAGCTAATCCGTAAATGACGGTTATTAAGGATGTAGTCTTATCGAGTTCAGCATCATTTATAAGTGTGCTATTCATCGAATATGAAATTATTTTCAAAATAAGAGGGATAATAATTCCTAAAATTAATATTGCGGTCGATAGTCTCAAAGAAATTTTTGAAGTCATTATTCTTTTACCATAAACGGCCAATCATCCGCCAAACATATATAGACTTAATAACATTATTGTATCTCCAGCACCAAATGGCATTGATGACTCATTCATATAAAAAGTAGACAAACTAAATATTATAACAATAACTATTAGTGACCCTCATTTATTAACTTTTCTTAAGCCAATATTAATGATGGGTGAAAGTGCCTTCACAATGAAAAAAGCTCAAACATATCATCAATATCTACCACCATACGAAACAACTTTTCAGTAAGCTCAGTCAACTTTAGCTCCAAAAATAATTATAGCTCCTAAAGCCAAAGCTAAAATTCAATATATAAAAAGACTAATTCCATAGTTATAAAAACTCCTATATGATGGATTTTCTTTTAGATTGGATAAAAAACCCGATGATAGAATAAAAAAGGCTACCGGAACCACAAGCGGCAAAACAAACGTTGAGTAAATCCAACTTGAGAAGACATTTAGACCAGGAGCGAAAGATAATATTTGCCAGTAGTATTGATGATAAATTATAACGAAAATAGCAAGGATAACTTTTGTTAAATCTATCGCTGCATTTCTTGCTATGACTTGTTTTTTAACTTCCATATGACCTCCTCATGCAAAATTTATTAATAGTTTATTATTTTTGACTAAACTTTAATTCCTACCTTAATGCGTTTTTATTATTTTATCTCGATTAATTTCAATCTTAGATTTTAAGTCCATCCCTCTAAGAGCATCTATCGTTGTGAGAGGCACTAGATCAACTAACTTTTCGAAATCATCCTCTAATAATCTGCGACATAAACTGGCACTTATTTCCGTTCCATTAAACTTGATTCTTTCAATCTCTATGACTTGGATATCATTGCTACACAGGACCTCTTTCATTGCGTCGTTGTACATTTTAGTTGTGGGACTGAATGGTTCAGTGCCAACAAAACGCTTTTTAATGTTAAGCCCTTCTTTGAAAAGCTCACAAAAAACTTCAGAATCAAATCTAGTCTGTTGTTTAATAAGTTCCTCTGGACATTGAATAAAGTAACTAGGGAAAATTGATTTTGAAATAATGTAATTACTCCCATCTAAAACTTTGACATTTTTTAAGTGTCGAGTCCCGCTTTTGATCATGGCCAATCTTTCTTCATAGCTGAAAAAACTTGCATCTTCTTTTACTGGTATGACATATAAGTTTTCAACTTCACTTGCTGCCGTTTCAACCAAATATAGATGTCCCTTTGTAAAAGGATTGGCATTAACGACAATTGCTCCATTCTCACCCTTTTTTGAATTCTCTATGATATGGTCTTTGTAACTTTGTATAGAGCTTTTGTTATTAGTCATAAACATAGTTTTGCCATTTGAATATATCAAATTAAAATTATATTTTTCAAAAAAAGTTTTGTTTTCGCTCTTAGTTATTACGAATACTTCCTCGAATTTCTCTTGTTGAATTTGTTTTGTAATAACTTCAATCAATATCTTGGCTAAATTTTGTCCGTGGTAATCAGGACTAACAACAAGACATTTTAAAACATTTAATCTTTTAGAACAAGTGGCTATTATTTTATCTTTCTCATTAACAAGGTAAATTGAATAATCAAAATCTTCGAGTTTAAAATTTTCCTTGTTAACAAATTCAGTAATCATTTTCACTTCAGTTTCATTATGCAAATTAACTATTTTTAATTTATATTTTCCCATTAAATATTCCTATCATTTATTGCTTTTTTATTATACATTTTAATTAGACTTAATTCAACAATTATAACCTTCTGCACATAATCATTTTCTAATAAAATATTAGTTTTTCACAAATTAAGCATTCCAACTTTTTTTAAATAAACACCACCATTAAGTTCTGTAAATAAAATAAGCCACGTAACATTTTTATGTCCCGTGGCTTATTTTCAGTCTATTTTAATCTTTGGAAGATAACGGCTTTATCTCCTAGTTTATTAAACTTAATGTTTTTGAAAGTTTTTAGATCATTAAATGATAATTCTATTCCTTCTAAACCGCATTGTTCAATCATAATATTTGAATTCATAACTAAGATTGGTTTCATTAGATAAGAGATGATTGAAATGTTTCTTTGTAATGTAGTCATGACAACTTTTAATTCATCTAATTTACCTTCCTTTTCTAAGTTTCAAGGAGCTGACTCTTCAATGTATTTATTACATGCTTGTCCTAAGTCCAAAACAACTCTGATAGCTTCGCTAATTTTGTATTGATCCATTAATTCTTGATATCTATCGATTGTTTGAACACCAAGTTTAGTTAGTTCCTCATTAACTTGAGTTAAATCTTCACCTAAATGTCCGTCAAAGTATTTAGTAATCATGTTGTTAACACGAGAAATTAAGTTACCCATGTTATTAGCTAAGTGTGCATTAAATGATTCTTTAAATAAGTCCATTGTAAAGTTACCATCTTTGTCAGTTGGTAAATCATTTGCAATATAGAATCTCAATGCATCAGCTCCATATTCTTCAATTAAAGCAATAGGTTCAACTACATTTCCTAATGATTTAGACATTTTAGTATCTTTATTTAAAATTCATCCGTGTCCTAATAAATGAGTTGGTTGACGTAAAGCTAACCCCTCTAAAATTATCGGTCAATAAATTGCATGGAAACGAATAATTTCTTTACCAGCTAATTGTAAAATTTCAGTTTCTGGATCTTGTCAGAATTTTTCAAAAAGAGACGAATCTTCTTGTAGGTAACCTAAACCAGTAATGTAGTTTGTTAGAGCATCTAGTCAAACATAAACCACGTGGTTTGGATCTTCGTTAATTGGAATACCTCATTTGAATGATGTTCTAGTTACAGATAAATCTCTAATACCTGGTTCAACGAAGTTTTTTAACATTTCTGTTCTTCTATATTCAGGAATTAAGAAATCACTAGATAAAACCCCTTCAATGAATTCTTGGAATTCTGAAGTTTTTAAGAAGTAAGTATCTTCTTTTACTAATTCTGGTTTGTTTCCAGAGATTTTACAATTCCCTTCTTCATCCATTTGATCCGCATTTAAGAATTCTTCACAACTTACACAATATAAACCTTCATAATCACCTTTAAAAATTAAATCTTTTTCAATAAATAGTGAAAAGATCTTTTTAACAGTTTCTTCATGATAGTCATCTGTGGTTCTGATGAATTTATCATAATCAATATTTAATTTTGTTCATAGTGTTTTGAAGTTTTCAATTTTGTCTTCTAAATAATCCATTGGTTCCAAACCAGCTTCTTTGGCTTTAGATTCAATCTTTTGACCGTGTTCATCACTTCCAGTTAAAAAGTAAGTTTCATAACCTTGCATTTCTTTATATCTTTTTAGGATGTCCGCTAGTGTTGTAGTATAGGCATGTCCTAAATGTAAGTTACCACTTGGGTAGTAAATTGGTGTTGTTACGTAAAATTTCTTTGGCATATATGATACCTCTTTCTTTCATTATTATAATTTTATCTTATTTATTTAAATAGTAATAAAAAATAAGTAGATAACCACTTAATTTGATAAATGGTTATCAAGAGTATAATTAAGTTAGGAGGTCTATTATGAGAAAAATCACTGATAGATATGAAACATTAAGTAATGGAGTAAAAATGCCTGTATTCGGATTAGGAACTTATAAGATGGATGACACTCAAGATTCTGTCAAAGCTATTAAATATGCCATAAGTGTTGGTTATAAACATATCGACACTGCCATATATTATAAAAATCAAAAAATAATCGGAAAGGCTTTGAAAGAAGCTAATCTAAACAGAGGTGATTTATTCATAACCTCGAAAGTTTGAGTAAATGCCAAAACAAAACAAGATGCAATGGTTCAAGTTGAACAAATGTTGAAAGAATTAGACACAAATTATATTGATCTAGTACTCATACACTGACCAAGTATTTACTCAAGCGAAGTTTACAAAGGGCTTGAAGAAGTCTATAAAGCCGGAAAGGTTAAAGCGATTGGTGTGTCGAATTTTACAATTAAAAATTTAGAAGATTTTATTGAAAAAGTCAACATAAAACCAATGGTTAATCAAGTTGAACTAAACCCTCAGTATCAGCAAAAGGATTTAATTAAATATTGTAAGACTAAGGGTATTAAAATTGTCTCTTACCAAACAATCATGCGTGGAAAAGTTAACGAATTTCAGCAATTGATTGACGTTGCAAACAAATATCACGCAACCCCTTCTCAAGTTTCACTACAATGAGCTTTACAACAGGGAATACTAGTAATTCCGAAATCTGTGACTCCCTCAAGAATTTATGAAAATCACAATATCGGTAATTTCGAATTGGACGCAGACGATTTTAAAAAAATTGATGAACTAGATGATAAAACTAAGTTAGATTGAGATCCAATTAAAACTGCTGAATCTTGAATATAAAAACCACAACCACATTTGTGGTTTTTATTATTTCTTGGTGATAATAGAAAAATTATAAGAAAAAAGTTGCCAAAAATCGTAGTCTATAATGTAGGTAGGAGGACTACCTATGACAAAAATAACAGAGAAGTTCTTAACATTGCACAATGGCCTTAAGATGCCTATACTAGGAATCGGCACCTACCGTTCACAAGATGAAAGAACCGAGATTGAAGCTTTAAAATTTGCCCTTAAAATAGGGTATAGATTAATTGATACAGCCTTATACTATCACAATCAAAAAATAATCGGGCAAGCATTGAAAGAAACCAAAGTACCTCGTGAAGAAATTTTTATAACATCAAAGATTTGGGTTTCTGCCAGAAGTGCAAATGAGGCAAAACAACAAATCGATTTAATGCTAGATGATTTGGGAACCAAGTATTTAGATTTGATTTTGATACATTGACCGTCAAATGATTCTGTTGAGGTATATAAAGGATTGGAAGAATACTATTCCCTAGGGAAAGTCAGAGCAATTGGTTTGACAAACTTCTTTATCCCTCAATTAGAAAATCTACTACCAAAAGTCAAAATAAAGCCAATGGTAAATCAATTTGAAATAAACCCATTATTTCAACAAAAGGAATTAATCAAGTATTGTCACTCAAAAAATATCCAAGTGACTTCATATCTCACATTGATGAGAGGTCAAATTAATAGTCTAGAATTGCTAACTGAAATTGGTAACAAATATAAAGCATCACCAGCTCAAGTGGCTCTTAAATGAGCAATAAAGCAAGATATTGCAGTTATACCCAAATCCACAAATAAAATTGTTATTCATGAATATCAAAATTTAAATTTCTTTGATTTATCTAAAGAGGATATATTTTTAATTAGTGAACTTGATGATAAATCAAAGTTGAATTGAAACCCTGAAGAATATGCAAAAGGTTTCCACAAACTTTAAAAAAAATGCACAATCAACATCGAATAACAAAAAAAGAGCCTAAAGCTCTCTTTTTGTTATCCCATGATCTTTTCTAAGTTTGAAAAGTAATGAATAATAATTCCACAAAGGTTTTATTCTTCGGGACATCAATGTCCAAATAACTAGTGAGTGATTTCAAATATGTTTAACCTTTTTATCAGCCTCTCTTCACTTTTGTCTATTTTCCTTAACATGGTTTATCAAAATATTTATTCTTACGACTTCATCCACATATGATTTCCTTCTCTTGTTAGGAAGGATTTTTTCTTTTTTAGGGAAGATAAGTGCGTAGGGGTCAATCCCGCTGAATAAACCAAATAAATACTTGATACTGAAATTGAAAATAAAAAATAGTGCAGAAAACATAACTACTGTAAACATCATATCACTTCATCAATGTCCTGAAGTTATTAACATAGAAAAAATTAGACCCAATAGATAAAATACTATACATGATACAAATGTTCACTGAGCCGTATTTTTATATTTATTTTTCTCATCGTGATTTATCAATAATACTGATGTAAACACCATTAATAAGCCGGCGTTCGTGTGACCAGATGGAAAGGCATCGTACGGTTTATCGAACAATATACCCATATTAGGGGGTGCAATACCCCAAGAACCTCCAGATATCTTTCATCACTGCCATTTTGAACCCACAGGAGCATTACTGAAGGGTGTATTTCCAGTTGTAGTAGTTGCCATTCAATGTCTTATAGGCTCACCATTATCATTATAAATTGTGAAACCATAGTGATAGTAATTTTGATTTATGTAGTATTCATATCCCTCCGGACTCCAGTCTTTAACTTTTTCCAGAACATACCCAAAGTTAACATTCATTCATCGTGGTCTTCAGAAACCTGGTTTAAGTACAAAATTTACCAAATGATTTGATAAAACGAAAGTACAAATTATTATCAATGCTTTAGTAGCAATATTATCAGAGATAAAATTTTCACGCTTAGATACTTTAAATCTTATAAAAGCCGAAACAGATACTATTATAATTGAATTGGCTGTAATACTTCAAATTCTGATAGGATTCATAATATTTCTCCCGATGAAGTGTTCATAATGAACACCACCCAATTCCATATCCTGAAAACCAAAGTTCCCATTAACAGGCCAATTCCAAAAGTACATATTCAGTGAAATGACTACATAGAAAAGGAAAGCGTAAAGAAATAGTGCAAAAATATTTTCACCAATTTTAAACGCCCTGTGATAGTGGGAATCTATCATCTCCTTATTAGATGCAAAATACTTGACAATTCGTTGGTAAATTATCACAAGTAAAATACCTAAGTATGTCGAGAAATTGGTTTGACCCTCGATAATGAAAACGGCCGTTATTATTCTAAAAAATTTATAATCCATAGCTTTGTAAGCCGTCGCAGATATTCAGTTATCTACAGAATATCATGAAGTGGCGATCAATGTCGCAAGCGCAAATAACAAAAACCCTAGAAATGTATACTTTATAATATTTTTCGTGTTCAAACTCTTTTTATATTTTTTTGAAATTAAATCATTCATGTGCAAGATATTTTCCCCCTCCCTCTTAACAATCAACAAAAAATATTTGCTAGGAACTAAAACAACACGGGGTTGTTTTAGTTATTTAGAATCATATTTAAAACTTAAATATGTTAGTGGTGCAAAACCACCTATTATTATCAGCGAAAATAACATCGGTTGTCATATTTCGTTGAATAAAAACATACTGTCTATTGACGGAATTATTAGTTCCACATTATCTGGTGATATATGAACATTAGCCGCGAACATGAACGAAGACCATATTATATATTTATGGGGCATAAGATATCCAAATGCCATATAAACCATATTATCTTGAAATTGCAATGGGTCAAAGAACATGTCAGATAAGAATATAACCAATAATATATAAATGGCTATCAGCGCTTCCGAATGCGCCCTTTTGTTTACAGCACCCGATATTAATAAACTTATTAATATCGATAAAGTAACAAACATTGAGTAAGATAGCAATCAACCTAGCAAAGTATAAAAATTACCCTCTTCAACTATTGATTTCACAAAATTAATTGTAGAATCATTCGGATCAATCGCATCAGTTATGAACAATGTACTAAATACAAATGGAAAGAACAATAAACTCACAATAACTATTGTTGCTCATAATTGAATGATAAACGTTTTCTTACTGATTCCAGACATTTTAATTCTTTTTAGGAAAATAGAACTTTTTCATTCTCCCATTAAAAAGTTAACAAGCAACATTGCCCCAAGACCTGGCGTAAATGGGATAATTGACATTATTGCGGGCCTTATACCATCTCTCCCCATGTTAGAGGCAAAGAAGTATAATATTAAAGATAAAATCACAGGTATAACAAACATAAAAATATATGTTTCCGGTGTTTTCAATGTTGACTTTAGCAATGAAGTCAACACCCTTAATTTATTTTCTTTTTTAACAAATGTATTCTGATAAGTTTTTTTTATAAGTGAATACATTTTTCAAGAAAGAACTACGATAACTACAATCGAAAGCATTACAGGAATCATTCATGCAGTATTATCAGATACTTTAAATTCATATGAACTGTATCCTATTAAACCACCAAATAATAAGATTAAAATCCCTACAAAACCAATGTGTAAAAAATCTTTTTTTATATTAAGTTTCATATCTCCTCCTAATCTAACTTCACATTAAAGCTGTACATATTATTGTTATTCCCTGATTTAAACACAGGTTTTACAACAAGTTTTATATTCGGGTTGTATTGAACTTTTTTCACAAAGTATATATCTTGTGTAGTTTCACCAAGACGATACAATTTACCGTTTTTTTGTTCATAAATTTCATAATAATCTATATCTTTTTTGTATTTTTGGTCGATCTTTCAACCGAAACGAATATTTAATTCATCTTCTCTTTTGACAATATACTCAATATTTAAATCTGTTATAGTTTTATTATTATTATCTGTATCTGAATTAGAAATAAAAGTTTCTAATTCACCAACGTTAAATACTGCATTCTCTATATCTTCTTTAGGACTAATTTGAAGACCTAATTTAGAAATAATACCCTCACTGGCGTCAGGAAGCTGAACCTCCACATTCTTTCATTCATTATCAATAGCATCTTCGGTAATTTTTGCATCTAACAACATTGTTTTTGATACTGGATTTTCCAAAGTGCCTGTGTTCAAAATGACAGAAGCTTTTAAGTCCATTAACTCTTCCATTGTTTTTTCACTATCACTATTTAGTTTTACTTTATATCTTAATTTAAGATTTTTGTCATTCTTTAAATTGGCTCCCATTATGTTTCAAAGAACGGGTTTAGACTTTTTAAGTGTTGAACCAACTAGTGAACCATCAATGTCTATTGATTTAGCCAACGCTATAGAATTACCCTTTTGATACATATTGTAGTAATCAAAAAATCCACTCAACTCACTTTGTGAGAAGTTCAATAATTCTTCCTCAGATTTACCATTTTGGTATTCTCGTACATCTCATCTATATGTGGGTTGTACATCTTGCAACCTTTTGTTTGTTCATGGATATGCATCATCAAATTCATTACCACCAACTTGATTACCATTTTTATCTTTGAAGAATATTCCTGAACCAGTAGAAAAGTTCGTCTTAAACTCAGGATTTTTATCTATGATTACTGTTTTTTCTTGTTTAACAGTTCCTGAACCAAACGTTGTTATGAAGTTTCCTCTCTCATCTTTTGGCTCAAGTATGTTCTTTTGAGACTCACTCATTTCTGGTCATTCAGCACCATTTGCAGGTGTTAACTTTGGAAAGATGTCCAGTGATTGGAGAATACTTTCGTGTCTGATCCCCCTATTACCGTCGGTTCCATTACCCATTCATGTTCCTGATCAACCATTTTGTGTAACCCCTTTATCCACTCCTTGTCCAACGTCTTTTGTCCCACGTAAAAATCTGTTTCTTCCAGAATACATTAAGTCTTCATAAATGTTGGCAAATTGTTGAGAGAAAATAAATTTCTTGGCTTCAGTTGGGTCATTCTCTTTAAATTCTTTTGACATTGCTAATAATCATTTAGCTGTTGCCCCACCAAATGCTGAAGCATCATCAGAATAATTTGAAAATGACATAGTAGGTTCATCTTCATAAGTTCATGCATAAGCCGCTTTGTCAGCTGATTCTCTTTGTTTATCATTTGGCCCATATCTATTCCCATCTGGGTCCAAATGAAAGTTGGTCATAGCTCTAGTATCAAATAATCCAGTTAGTCCCGGTCTAGATATTTCTACCATATTATAAATGTTGTATTTTCCTTCTTTCGCTACATATTCCTGACCCCTTTGGCTCTTGAAGAAAGATTCCATATGATTTGGAGTATAGTTAAAGTTATTTTGGAAAATTCCAGATATTTCACCCATAGTCATAGACTCAATATCCTCGGGATTACCATTAACATCCAAAACCATTCTTCCGTTGTTTTTATAGTATTCCATCTCAAGTTTGTTGACCCTTGGATCTTTGGAAGCCTTCACTTTGTTTTTAAACTGAACTATCATTTCATAAACTTCTCTATAGTCTAGTATTGTCCCATTCGGTAATTCACCATTAGGTTCATTGTTTCAGAAGTATCCATCAAAACCAGATTCTGAGGCAAGTTCAATCAACTTATCCACGATTAGATAATTACCCTTAAGATCTTTTTTTGTAAAATCTTCAAGTAATGGTTTAGTCAAACCATGATAACCATCTAAGAATACGTTTCCATACATCTTAACACCATTTTTGTGTGCCGCTTCAATAGAGTCGGCAGATGGTAATTGAATCAACCCTTCAAAGAATGATCCACCTCAGTTTACAAATGTATCTAAATATTGTCATTGCGTGAAAGGTAAATCAAAGGGGTTCTTTGAACCAACGACGGCACTTACCGCAGATCTGTGTCCAACACTAGTAAATTGTAATGTGCTATGTTTGATTTTATCGCTTTGAGAAGACACTCACTTTAGTCCTGTTACGTCTCTTTCTACCAATTCTTGTGTAGAGCTATTATATTTTGCATCCATATCAGTCTCAGGACTTCAATTAATAAAAGAATTAATTCTATCATATTTTGTGCTTTACTTGTAACTCCAAAATCGGCCACAGAGTTTCCACGTGGCATAAAAATTTTACTTGTTGGAACTCCAGTTACAGCTTGTTTTAAAATTGATTTTTCTCACTGGTAACTAGTACTAAACTTTGAGTAGTCAATGAAATTACCAAAGTTATCGGGTTCAATGTTTTTTCCTGTATCATGAATAATATCGTTTGTTTTGAATTCTTGGTTTCTATAGTCCATTCTATCACCGAACTCATTTTTAGCCCAATCATAGTCATCTAGGCTTTCCAAGAAACCAGCCCCATCAACACTTCCAATGGCGTATGGAATTAGCGGAATGGTTGCAGAAGCACCCAAAATTATTGTAGTTAATATAATAAGTAATTTTTTCATAAACTAATCCTTTCCGTTTCATTTAAATGTTAGGTTGAAAATAAATAATAGTAGTGCAGTTCAAGCAATTGTACCAGCCAATGGTATTCAAATATTTGAGAACGGCATTGTTCCTTTATTGATATCAATTAATTGTGAAATACCTTTTGGATCCAAATATGTGTAAGATGAAATAAACATATTAAATCAAATTGGGTATTTTGTTGGTATTAAGTAAGTGACATATCTAAATGCATCACTTTGTGATGTAATTTGAGTATTTATAACAACATCAGATAATAAAATAAAAGCAATAACGATTGATATTAATATTACTCTTGAGAAAATTTTGTGTTTCACAGCATTGCAAATAATAAAAACTATTGAACATGCCATAATTGATAAAAATAATAGGCCAAGCAAAGAGTTAAAGTAAACAAATCATTCTAAATTTGTTAATAGATCTATTATTGTTGATGTCATCATCTCTGGGTTTCTCAAACTCAAATACCTAATACCTAATTCGCCATATGCATATATGACAAAAATTAGTAAATTTATAACTACGCTCATCATCATTATCAAGACAAAAGTAGTCATTAAACTAAATAGAAACTGTGCCTTAGAAATTTTAGATGTTTTAATTCTCTGTAACAATATTGTATTTTTCATTTCCAAAAATGTTCCACCTATAAAAATCATGTTGATAAATATTGGAAGAGAAATAATCGATAAGAACATAGGTGGATATAATTTAGCTTCAGTAAAGTTACTTCAAAAAAGAAAAACAATAACTGAAATTAAAGATGGAAAAATGAAGTTAATGATGTATGTTTTAACCCTCTTAAACATGAACCCCATTAATAGACTTGTAGTTCTTTTTACATTCAGATTAGAAATTTTGAATTCATCGTTATTAAAATCATTGATCATTGATTTAATTTTCGACATTCAATTCACCCCCGAAATATTTAGTCATCATTTCTCTCAAGCTTCCATGTTCCTTTAACAACTTTTTAAGTGGTTTATCTAAAAAAATCGAACCATTTTCTAAAAGCACAATCCTATCACATAACATTTCTATTTCCTCAGGCATATGAGAAATAACAATCAAAGTACATTTATTTTTCTTCTTATAAGCTTTGAAATAATCAACTAATCTAATTTGCATTTTTAAGTCCAGCCCTGTGATAAGTTCATCAAGAATTATTATTTTAGGATTATTTATTATAGACAACAGTGCATTGAATCGCTGCTTTTGTCCTCCTGATAACTGATTTAAATCTGTATTTAAAATTGGTTCAACTTCAAAAATATCAAGCAAGTCAACTTGATCACTCTTAAAAAATGAATTCCCTTTGTAGAATTTAATTACAGATTTAGGAGTTGTCCCTTTGGGTCAATTACCCTCTTGGAATTGGATACCAATTTCATCATAGTTTTTGGCATCGATACCATCAATAACCACAGATCCGCTAGTTTCATTTAGAACTCCAGCAATTATTTCAATCAAAGTCGTCTTACCAGAACCATTAGCTCCCAAAAAGGCTATAGCTTCTCCATCTTTTATATCGATAGAGATATTATTAATAGCTATTTTTTTACCATATTTTTTTACAAGGTTATCTATTTTAATTGTCATTTTCTTCTTTTTCTCCTATTGTATATCTAACTGTATATAGTTCTTTGGCACCAGAAACTCTAATTTGAGCTGTTTTTATAGGTATTTCAGTATTAAAACCATCAAAGGTATTTGCAAAATATCTTTGATTTGTATATTTAGGTGGGTTTTTATCTTTATTAACTAGTTCAACATACTTTTTACCAAGATGTCTATTCAAGTTTAAAAAATCATCAATAATATAGTCTTCTCGGTCATATTTAATTGGGTTTAATTGTGTGAAAACTTCTTTGACTGTGTATGATAGTTCAAATTTTTTAAACCCTTTAATTTCTAAAATCGCTTTTGTTTCTTCAATTTCAGAAATAGTAATTTTTGTATTGTCAACATTTCTGTTTTGACCCATAAATCTAAATAAAATTTCTTCTTCTGTCAACATATCTATAGAACCCAGATCAACAATTATGCCCTCGTCACCAACAGGTGTAAAGCGAACTCCTTCCACCAAAATTGGATACATTTCTAGAGTTTTTTCATAAACCTTATCGGCTAAATTTCATAATTCGCTATCTAATTTAATGTTTGAAAGTGAAATCTGTTGGTCGTTTTTATGATCTCACATAACATTAGAACCAGAGATTGTAGAAGACCTATTTTCATGATAATAAACAATACTATCCACATCAAATTGGGTTAGCTCATATTCTACTGAGTGCTTATCCATATTTGGGTTTTCTATGATATCCAAATTCATCTTGCTTCAAAATTCTCTCATTTTATACCCAAAATAAAGTTGCATACTATAATCATTTGCAATATCCATTTCTAAATCATGAGATAGTCTTTTTCACTGTTCATCAAAATAATCTCCATTTAGTAAAGCTGTTGAAGCTGGATCTATTGCGAATGATGAATTGTTTTCCCTTTCTTGCATTTTTGCAAATTGATCGTTTGCCTGTTTTTTTGAGTTATTCAGTAATGATATTCACCCATCTTTAGTTTTGGGATCCGTAAAATTGGCCACCCTGTCCAAACTCATAGGCTTTGATGCCGTATTAAGTATCAATGGGGAAGCTAAAATTGGCACAGCACAAATTGCCATAACCGGGATTGTTATCATAATTATCTTTTTCCATTTAAAATTTTTCATAATATTATTTTACATAATAATTTATCTAGATATTCCAATTTGGCAAAACAAATAAAAAAAACTTAAGAGTGTTATTAAAATAATTAAAAAACTATCGAAATTCATCCAATCCCAACCGCTTTTATCCTTACATTATGATTAAAATAAATATGAAGAACAAATAATCATTTGTGGTAATTATGTAGTTATCAGTAGTCATATTATCCCTAATTTTTAATGTAAAAAACACCGAGATATCGGTGCCAACATTTTCTTATGTTTAAAGTTTTAAATATTTCTATTTATACAGTATGTTGTATTTACTCATTATCTTGTTAAAACCTTCTTCACGTGTTCAATCATTGACGAAGTCTAATGAAAGAGCAATAGAATGCTTCATATCAGCTAATTCATCATCTTTTATCTTAGATAAAACTCAATCAATTATTTTTCAACCCGGTTCAGGTGCTCCAATACCGATTCTTAAACGTTTGAATTCTTCTCCATTCAAATATTGGATTATAGATTTAATACCATTGTGACCAGCCGCTGATCCTTTAAATTTAAATTGGTTCTTTGCGATTGGGAAATCTTTTTCATCATGAATAATGATTACATCATTCTTATCAATTTTGTAATACTCCATTATTGCTCTAACAGCATCTCCAGAGTTATTCATAAAAGTTTGAGGTTTTGCAAATAGAACTTTCTCACCATTAATAGTAGAAAAATATATTACAGATTGGTGTTCTTCTTTTTGGTTCACAAAACCATATTTATCTAAAAGTAAATCAATAGCAATTCAACCAGCATTATGACGAGTTCTTTCGTATTCCCTTCCGGGGTTTCCTAATCCAACTATTAGTTTCATACTAGTTATTTTTTACGAATTCTTCTACTTTTGATAAAATTGCATTTTTCTTATTGAAGTAAACTTCTGTTAATGATTCATGTAAAACTGAAGCTTTAATCATGTCTCCAATTAAATGTTTAACAGAAATAACTTTTAAACCTTTAAATTGTTTTTCGGCAGGAATTTCAATTGTATCAGTTACAACAACCCCTTCAACAATTCCTTCAGCAATAGCTTCATCCATTCTTTGTTTTGCAGGACCATTAAATAATCCGTGACAAGCGAAGATATAAACACCTTTAGCCCCATTTTCTTTTAATGCTTTAGCTGCATTAATAATAGTTCCACCAGTATCAATCATGTCATCAACGATGAAACATGTTTTACCTTCAATATCACCTAAAACAAATTCAACTTCTGCCTTGTTTGGTTCAGGACGACGTTTAGCAATTACAGCAATTCCGTTTGTCATTTGACTTGTGTATTCAGCTACCTTGTGAACACGAGTTAATCCCCCGTGGTCTGGTGATACTAAAATACAATTCTTACGATCTAATTTATTTTCAATAATTGTATCTACGATTTCGTCAGCTAAAGTTTGTGAAGTTTGGAAGTTATCCATTGGAATATCAAAGAATCCCATTGATTGTGCAGAGTGAATATCTACTGTAATAACTCTATCAGCTCCGGCTTTTTCAATTAAATCGGCTACCAATCTCGCAGTAATTGGTTGACGACCTTTTGCTTTACGGTCTTGACGTGCATATCCAAAGTATGGAATAACTACATTAATTTTTTCAGCACTTCCTCGTTTGAAAGCATCAATTGCAATTAATAATTCCATCAAGTTTTCATTTACTGGTGAACATGTTGATTGCACGATGTAAATTTCCTTACCACGTACTGAATCAAGTGCTTCTACTAAGATTTCTCCGTCAGCAAATCTTACTGTTTTAATATTTTTTTGCTCAATGTTTAAGTAATCACAAACCGCTGTTGTTAATTCCTTACTGGCACTAAGACCAAAAATATTTATATCATTTGTTGTTTTATTTCCCATTTTAAACCTACCTTATGTAAATAATAACAAATAAGATTTAAAGTTTATAGTTGATTTACTTAATATAACAAAGAAAAAAAGCCTGTTTAGGGCTTTTTTATTAATCTACACAATTATCTTACAATTCTTTTGAAGAACATTGCAAAACTAACTCCTGTAAGACCTAGTCCCAAAATTGAGGCTACCATATTAGAGATGGCTGCATTCTTAGTTTTACCAACGTATCTTATTGATTCATAGTTTCTAGTAGCATACTCATCAAAAACAGTCTTTTGGATTTCTGCATACATTGAATAATCTGATTGGATTTCATAAAGAGCCGAATCAACTATTCTACGTAGTTCATCAATTGAAATTGTTTCTTCTTCATTGTTTTCATTTAATATTGTGATATTCGCACCACTAATAGCAATTTGCACGCTGTCGTTATCATTTCATTTAACGTAGTTCAACAAATCACCTTTTGGTGTAAGAGAAATCATTACTGAGTTGCCATTACTTCCGCTTTCATAAAATCTAATATTGTTAAATAAATTATCTATAAATAAATCGCGATATTCAGAATCACCGATACTCAAAGCATTCTTAATACGATTGGCATATAATCCATACATTCCAAAGAAATCATCAAGTAACAGGTCTTCAATTTGACTTGTAACGTTGTCTCTGTCAACTGTAAAAACAGGTGAAATTGAACCCCCGACTATAATATCTTTAAAATTAGGGTTTTGATGACTACCAATAACTTCGTAAACATCATTAACATTTCCTGAGCTTGGGTAATGTTTGAATCCGAAATCTTGATCATTTGAGTTATTGAACATCATGTTTGGTAAAACATATAATGGATTTCATGAGTTCTTGTTTTTTACATGATCTAAGTATTCGTCCGCACTGACGATAGCTTCCTCACCATTCTTTTCAATTCTATAAACTGAATTTTCAACAACTAAAGCGTTAGACAACATTGTTGTTAGAACTTTATTAAAAGTTCTTTCCCTAACAGATAATGTTGTTTCTCTAGTTCAATCATTAAGACTTAAACCATAATAACTATTTGAATTTATAAAAATTCTATCTCTTCCTTTATATTGATCAATTGAGATTGTATCTCAATCATTAATTGTAGCATCAGTAAAATAAGTCTTATTTAAAGTATCAACTTCATCTACAATAGTTGAAAATGTATCAGCCTTTAATACTTTAAAAGTATCATCTAAATTTTTAAATGAATTTTGTTTTGAAAACATTTTAACTTTTGATGTTTCACTGTTGTAATCATTAACTGTAAAATAAGAATCAATTCAGTCTGTAGCTCTACTTGCTTTTTCATTAGCGTGAACAGATTTAAATAACTCAGCTAATTTATTATCATGATTTGAGAATGCTTGACTAAAGTCTAAGTATCCCTTAATACGTTCACGTTCATCAGTTAATAATCTTACTGATAAATTACTTGCATCAAGATATAAACCTTCATTAATCAAGTCGAATAAATACTGGTTTAGTCCCTCATTATCATTTGTATAAGATTCGAACTGAGGATATGAAGAGTCATAAGAATATTGTTGAACTTCAATCTCATCAATAATCACTGAGTTAGAAATGACATTTTTATATTCGTCTAAGATTCTAACTTTAGAACCATCAATACTCATTTTAGAATAGGCTTCAATCAGTTCTTCAATTTCTGTATTCTTTTCAGCTAAATCATTTGTTCTTTTAGCTACACGATATTTCGCATTCATAACAGAAACATCCTTATTTGAACCTAGACTGATGATCATCCCAACCAAAGGAGTAATCAACATTAAAACAGCCATCAGTGTTCCAAAAACACCCATTAGAATAGAACTATTTCCTGATGAAAATAGTAATAATACTCCGACCAATAATAAGTCGAAAACAAATAGGAATAACAAGTTAACAGTATAGTGTCCTAAGTTGAATACAATCAACTTATTAGGACTAATGCTTAATATAACAACATATAAAAGTATGAAGGCTAAAATGGCTACTGTTGACATAAGTTTATTAACCAAAATTCTTTCTCAAAATATTCTAGCTTTAGAAATACCACTTCGGATTTCTAAATTCATAATTCCTGCTTTCATTTCACTTGTAAATAAAGCACTACAACAGTGAATTTCAAAGTAAGTAATATAGACCCCAATAATTGCAATTGAAGTAAACACCATTTTCATGAATGTCGGTTCACCTTGATTAAAAATAAATGAGTAAGAAATATTTATAGCAATAAAGGCAAAGAAGAATATTGATGTCATAACAATAAATGTTTTAGATTTTGAAATCTTCTTTATCGCATGGTTAAATATTGGCATACCAATTCTAGCCTTGTGAACTTTTTTATTTTCTATTAAATTAGTTTTAGTAGTCATTCTATTTAACCTCTCTTTCCGCTTCTTTTAATTCAGTAATTTTTTTAATCTTTTCAAAGTTGATACCAGAATCATTTTTACCAATTGCATTTATGTAAACGTCTCTTAGATTTTCAGTATTCTTATCGAAGTATTTATCATAAATAACTTGCCCTCTATTATTGATTTTTTTAACTAGAATCGCACGATTCACAAGATTATTTAATTCATCAATATTATGAGAAGTAATCATAATAGTTTTGCCGTGTTCTTTTGAAAGATAGTCTAGAATTTCCATAAATTCTAGACGTGATTTAACATC
Source organism: Tullyiplasma multilocale ATCC 49900 (assembly GCF_000483165.1). Lineage (GTDB taxonomy): Bacteria > Bacillota_I > Bacilli_A > Mycoplasmatales > Mycoplasmataceae > Tullyiplasma > Tullyiplasma multilocale. Next base: position 259,655 of record NZ_AXXW01000005.1, read on the forward strand.
AAGATTGGCAGTTGGTTCATCTAGAACAATGATTTCGGGATCAGTTACTAATGTTGACAACAGTAATGCTCTCTTTTGCATCCGGGCTGATAACTCATCGAATTTATTTTTCTTAAATTTTAATAAATCTAAACCTTCTAAATACATATCTATATATTTACCAACTTCTTTTCTTGAAAGACCCTTAAGACTTGCACAATAATATGCGTATTCAACAATATTGAACTTCTTAGGGAAGTTGTTTTGATCAGGGAAAAAGGCAATGCGATTAAGCGTTGTTTTATCAGTTGATGGAATACCTTCCAATGAAACACTCCCTGCGTCTTTTTTATGTTCACCAAAAATTAATTTAATTGTTGTAGTCTTACCAGCACCATTATCACCGATAAAACCAACTATCTCACCTTTAGTGATACTGAAAGTTATATCTTTAACACCAGCACCGTTCTTGAAAGTCTTGCTTATTCCGTTAACTACAAAATAAGGATTTTTTAACTTTTCAATTTGGATTTTATTATCGTTAGAAATAGTTGGTTCTATTTCATTTTCAAACATTATTTTTTTAGCCATATTTTTTACTCCTATTCTTAAATAGTACACCCATATGTGTATCATTTTGATATTAAAAAACAGAAAAGTTTCCTTTTCTGTTTGCTATTATTTGTTTTTATTCTCAACTTTTTTTCTATCAACATATTCCTTGAAGTGTATAGCACTTGTGGGATCACTTGTTTCTAAAAACATTGTTCGGTATCAGCTGATCTTAATTTTTACATAAATTCTTGATTTTAATCAAATGTCTTGGCTTAAAGTTATCTCTTGGATTTTGTCAAACTGGATAACTTTGTTTTTTAAACGACGTGATTCAGATGTGACAGCAACATGAACTTCATCTCTTGTTGCTACAAATAAATATGTCTTAGGCATTATTGAACTTGCAAAAGATTTCGCCATCATAGCTGTTCTACTTCTTTGTTCTTCAGGTACTAAGTTATCAGCCAATTTCCAGAATGGAGCAATTGTTAAAGGCGATAAAGTATCATTTACCCATTTATTTGATCGTAGTTCATATTGAACCATTTTTTTAGATTTATAACTCATGACAATTCCTCCTATTTCTATAATTTTAAATTAAAAAAAACCTTATGAAAGGTTTTTTTGTTATTTAATAATTTTGTTCTTGAAAATATAGTAGCTTCCTAAATTACTACAGAGAAGAACAAAAATCAAAAGGATGTTTTTTGAATAGACAAAATTAGTTTTTCCAATATAGTTAATTTTTGAATAGTTTCGTTTGCTGTATTCGAAAAAAACAGTTTCCGTTTTGCTTTCCTCGGTCTCTGTGTTATCTGTAAGTTCTAGTGCTTTTCGTATTAAAAATAAAGTCATTGTTTTATCATATTCACTCATTCCATCATCAAAAGTCATAATGGGGTTCTTCAAGCCAAAACTGAAAATTTTAGTATTTATAAAATCTCTTGCGATGTTTTTTGGAACTATGTCAATGTACATTCAATAATTTCCTTCATGCTCCATCCCTGAGTTTGATGACAATATAAAGTTGTTTTTAGATTCTTCGTGAAATATTTTTTGGATTAACATACTATCCATTCCTTTTTTGGTCAAAGTATCAAAAATATTCATTCGATTTATCGGACTAGATAGTATTACTTTGAGGACAGCCATTAATATAGAATCAATTCCATCACGATCACTTTCAAAATTGAAATTAAAGTTACTTTCCTTTTCTATAAGTAGCTCCTCAATATCCACTTTTCCCTTGTAGTCGATTATTTCATAGATGTCATTAATGTAATTGGGGGCCGGGGTATTAATATATCCAAAGTCAATATTTGATGAATTATTAAACATTAAGTTAGAAAAAAATCTTAGCGGATTTCAACTCCTAGAGCTTAAATATTGCAAGTATACTTTTGCCGATACAATTTCCCCTTTAATCCTATATTCGCTGCTTTCGATTTTCAATAAATTTTTTATAACTGCATTTAATCCGACACAAAACAACCTTTCTCTAAGCGATAAATTGATATGTTGCATCCACTCCCCTTTATTTAGGTGTTCACCATAAAATGTATAAGCATTGAAGTAAATGGCTTTTGAATAGTTTATTTTATTCAAATTTGTATTATTTTTGACATTTGCTATATTAGGTAGATACAATTCACTATTCTCCTGAATAAGCTTTACTATTTCGTCAAAATCGTTGTCTCCAAAAACTTCATTAGTGTCTATTAGATTGGAAAATCTGTACTGCTTAGCAAAAAATGTGTCTCCTACATCTTCTTGCCCATATGCAGAGTTTATTGTGAAGTAACCTCTCTCTCATTCACTTTTATCAGCAGGTGCTTCAGATTGATGTATAGAATCAAGAAGTTTGTAAATTAGATTGTTTTTAATTCCCGTCTCGTTCAAGTTTATTTTGCCAGTTATTTCTTTCTCCTCTTTGGTTATGAAACCAATAGGCATTTCCTCAATGCCAATAATCATCCCCGCACTTAGAACATCAAAAATAAATTCATTAACTCCCAATTTAGTGTTTTCGTAGTACTTCATATTCTTTTTATTATATTCTTGTGTACCTGCTTCAACTCCAAAAAAAGCTATATTATCAGCAGATATTCTTTGACCATTTATGCCGTTGAAAATTATATTATTATTGTCTATCTCAAATTTATGATATTTTTGAACTAGCGATGAAAAACCGCTATTTTTATTTGCTAGTAAGTTGGCTTTATAGGCAATATGCATGCTTGAATTTTTTCCTAAATTTCTATCGGAATCTTCATCTACCAAAGCCATATAACCAATTATTGGCAAGAGCAAGAATGTTGCAGATAGCAGAAGCGCGCCCACAACAACTGTCAGTTTCTTACGACTGGTTGCAAATAGTATAGAAACACTGGACAGGATAAGGTCAAATAAAAATATGTATAGTAAATTTATCATAATATCACCGAGTCAAAAGTTAATTTCTTTCTTGTCCATTATCAATAAAAGGATGCATAAATACAACATATAAAAAAAGATAAATATGGTAGAAATGATTTTATTAATGGCAACCCTTGATATGAAAATCATCTTTTTTGAGTATCCGCTTCTGATTTCTAAATTAATTATTTTATTATCGATTTCATCCATTCACAAAACCTTAGCAGAATAAATTTCGAAGAAAGTTAGAAACACCCCCATCACAATTGTTGAAGTCATTATTATCATAAATATAATATTAATATTAGTTTTAACAATATATAGGAATAGTGAAATCATGATTGTCAAAAAAATCATGAAGCAACAAAATAATACAATTGTTAATTTATTCACGTTTCTTCTAAACGACCTGTAAAATATAGGACCATTAGAAATACTAAATTGATTTTTGGATGTATTAAATATTTTATTCATTTAGATCACTACCTTTTGTTCTTTTTTGCCATCTTGAAATATTGATAATTTTTTTTAAATCAATATTGTCTCTGGAGCTTGATACGCTCTCATGATATATATTTCTTAAGTTATCTTTAGTTTTGTCATAATTGGTATCGCAAACAACATGTCCTTTGTTGTTTTTTTTTATCCAATATGATAACCCTTGTTATAATCGTTGAAAGTTCATCAATATTATGTGATGTTATTACGATAGTTTTTTTATATTCTGATGACAAAAATAGAATTAAATTGAGAAATTCCATACGCGACTTCACGTCCATATTAGAAGTCGGCTCATCAAAAAAAATTATGTCAGGTTGGGTTATCAATACTGCGTATAACATAGCTCTCTTTTGCATTCCAGCAGAAAGTTCAGAATACGAGTTATTTATATTTGCACTTAGATTTAATGAATCCAAAAGCTCGAGTGATAATTCATCAATCAAATCATTTTCAACACCCTTCAATTTAGCAGCATACTTGGCATATTCAATAATATTCATATTTTGGGGAAATTCATTGTGATCAGGGAAGAATGCAATATTTGCCAAGGATTTTCTGCCACATAAAATTTCTCCGTCTATTCGAATCTCGCCCTCGTCTTTTAAAAATTCATCGAAAATCAACTTGATTACAGTTGTCTTTCCTACCCCATTATCGCCCAGCAAACCAACTATTTCACCGGGGCATATTATAAAGTTGACATCTTCAATGCCGGTACCATTGTGGAACTCCTTAGAAAGATTTTTAACAGATAAAAATTCATTCATACCTAGACCCGCTTTCACAAGTTATTATATAGTCGCAACAACACAAATACTTTTGACATAAAACAAAATGCGCAATATAAATGGCATTATAAGTGTCTACTTATTTTTTTATAGATAACTTTGTAAATGGGAGAAAAAAATTAGAGTTAAAGGCCGAATATTTGGTAAGGTGTAATTGAGGAGGGCTATCTATATGAGAAAATTAATAGGTGTATTATCAAGTTTATCGTTAGCTTTTGGTGGTGGATCAGCATTGATTTCTGCAGCTAAAAATAAGCAGTATATTAACATAGTTTCGGAAGATTTCTATTCGAAAACACATGAAAGAGTAAAGCGCTTGTATGTTGATTCGACAAAAGATGATAAGATACCAGATATATCAAACAGTATTAACAGAATTTATAAAAAAGTAAAACGTAATTCTACACACAATTTCAAAAACAATCTATTGACATTGAATACCAAAAATACCTTCGGGGGAAAGGAAAGATTCTTATCAACTTTTAAGAGTGCACAAATAAATTTTTCTTTGGGTTTCAACTTTTGAAATAGCTTCGCCCGTTGAACCATCCCAACAAAGAAGGATGTCGACTTCACTAAATTTGCGTTTGATTTTGATACTTTAAAGAATGAGAAAACACTTTTTAAATTTTTCGGATAAAAACCATGGTGATAATGAAATATTGAAAATGGCATTAGAAAGCTCATGGGTAAATGACACATTAGAGATTGACCTAGTTATGTCTATACAAGTTAAATGAGCTTGAGGAAGTTTGGTAGAACACGCCGGACTATTGGGATATAAAAATGAAAGAATTCAATTCAAATCAGAAAAATATAATACGATTGAAGACACTCAAATAAAGCCATCATTTAGAAATATCACATTCACTCAAAATTCCAGAGACGAATTCCATACGGAGAATGATATGGAATTTTGTAAAAACCATCTACGAACATTTTTAAATAAAATACATTTTGACATGAAAAAACTAGGTTATAGAAAACTAAGTATTCTTTGAATTTCAGGTATATTCATTGGCAAATATCGTGGCGTTCATAACGGACCCATAGTGGTACCAAATAGGAAATTTTTGAATTATAGTCAATTAGATGATTTAAACTGGTCTATTAGAAATGAATCAATTGAAGATACTTCACTTGTTTTGCGACCACACAGAAAGATGAACTATGGCGATTACACCGTGATAGCATATTCAAGCGTAGGAAGTAATTATAACTATTTGTGACATCCTGAAAAGAGTCACCAATATGATGGAGGGCTAATTACTTTTACTATGGAAAATACATGAACATTCAATTATATGTTTCATTAAATAGAAAAAAAGACACATCCGCAAAGTGCACTTGTGTCTTTTTTCTATGAAAGGTTTTTTTGTTATTTATTCAATTCTCAAATTAAATTATCTAAGTGTTCCTGATTTTCCACACTAGGATCTTTTTGAACTAAGTATTTAGCATAACTAATTTTAAGTGTTATTGGCTCTTCAGCTTTAGTAAACTTATTAGCATCTTTTGTACGTTTATAATACGCGTATATTAAAGGTATTATGAGCATTGCAACTATTAAGTCTGTTAACCCAATCATTAGGAAGTATCATAATGGATTTTGAGTTTTAATCGCTAATAGATATCCTATTCCCACCAAAGGTAAGAAAACAGTTAATGATCTAAGTGAAGAAGTTCAAGTAGCAATAAGTGTTTTCTTTGTTCCTTGGAATAATGATAAAGAAATATAAGTAAATCCAGCAAGTGGATAAGTTATAAAGTAAATTATTAAGTATCAGTAGAATGTTGATCCATAAGCAATTCCAGCATCTGGGAATTCAAATAACTGCAACATACTTGGACCCGCACTAATAATTAAGGCTAATATGAATAACATTCATACAAACATTAATAGGAATGATTTCTTAACAATATCAGTAATTCTAATGTTGTTTTTAGCTCCATAGTTAAAGGCTACAATTGTTCTTGTACCTTGGTTAAGTCCAATACATGCAGATAAAATGAATTCATTTCACGGAGTTAATGAAGACAAGAATCTTTGTGTAATTGAAATTCCACCCTCTTTTGCTAATTCTCCCGGAATTGATTCTGGGACAGGTAAATGAATAACCACAGCAGTTGATACATAAACGTTAATAAAAATTGCAAAATACATAATGAAATTTGGTAAACCAGCTTTCAATGAATATGTATAGTTGTGAATATGTAATTTATACAAGTGTTCGAATCTAAATTTAGAGTAAGAAACCTTACTTTTAAACATAACGATTAATGAATATATTAATTGGTATAGATAAGCAGCAACCGTTCCCATTTGAGCACCAGTTAGTTCCATTCCTAAATAATGCATTAACACAATTGAAACAACTAACTTAACACCAAGTGATGAAATTGTCATGATCATGATGTGGATCATTTTCCCTTCACTTCGTAACATATTCATACAGAAGTTTGCAACAAATAAAATTGATAAACCATAAATTAATGGTTCAACATCTTTTCATGCCAATTCCTCAACAATTAAGTTTCTGTCAGAACCCATTTGAGAAGAAATTAAAGCTTGTCCTCAAGGTCTAAAAGAAACTGTGAAAAGTAACATCGCAATAATAATTGACATTAATAATGAGAATGTTAATCCATTACCTGAAATTTCAGCTAATTTTTTACGATTCCCCTTACCAAATTCCATCGCATAGTGCATTCCAGCCCCAATCGCCATAATTTGGTTGAATGAATAAACAAGGTTATATGATTGAGTCGTATATTGAGTCGTGATGTTAATATAACCCTTCATCATGTGTTCATTAATTTGAATATTTAACCCTAGATTCTCTACTCAACTTAATAATTGACCGGTGTTGTTGGGATTTGAAATGATTTGAGAAATAAAATCATCTCAGTGAGTACCAAATGAATTCTTCTCAAACAACCCAGCTACCATTTCTTCTATTTGGATTGGAGTTACACTGCCACCATTCAGGTCATATAGATTTTGTAATGAACCCAATAAGACACTATTTTGACCATTACCACTTCCATCAATCATCATAGTGATATATTTTCAATTGGCCATCGCATGTTCAGTTGCAAATTCAAGTGATAATGATTTATCTAAAATGTTGTATAGACCCTGAACTAACATTAAAACAACTGTTGGCAAACAAAAGAAGAAGATTGCTTTTCAAGCATTAGAGTAACGTAACATAACTTCTCTATTGGTCATAATCGCAATATCTTCAGCTGTTACTTTATTCGTTGCTGAATCATTATTATTGTTAACGACTTTATTACCTTTATCTTGAAATAATCATCTTCAGAATTTATTATTAGTATTCATATTTTCTCCCTTCTTTTTTATTAATATTTAATATAATCATTTACTTATTATATATCTTTTGAAAACAAGTTTTATTGATATATAATTATTCTTATGAAAACATCATATATTTGATGTTTGTTTACTTTAAGTATTAGGAGGGAACTAAGATGAGTGTTATCGCAATCGAAGGATTATCACATCAAAATGGTGGTAAAAAATTATATGTAGATTCAAATTTAAGAATCAATAAGGGTGAGCACGTAGCTCTATTAGGAGCAAACGGAACTGGTAAAACTACTTTACTAAATATTATTGCTGGGAAAATTACTCCAGATAATGGAGTTGTTGAATTACACCCAAGATCAAAAATGGGTTATTTAGATCAACACCAGGAAGTTGATATGTCAGTAACAGTTGATGCATATCTAAAAGATACTTTTAGAGAACTATACGACATGGAAGCTCAAATTGGGAAAATCTATGAAGATATGGCTATTGAATATAAAGAAGATGACTTAGTTAAAGCCTTAGCTATGCAAGAAGAATTATCAATTAAAGGGTTTGACACAATTGAAAAACAAATCGGGAACTTAGTTTCTGGTTTAGGGATCAGTTTAGAAAATATGCCTAAAAAATTAGGAGAATTATCTGGTGGTCAAAGAGGAAAAGTTTTATTAGCTAAACTTCTACTAAAAAATGATGATTTCATCTTACTTGATGAGCCAACAAACTTCTTAGACGTTGAACAAGTTGAATGATTAGCAAAATTCTTACAACAATATGAAAACGCTTTCTTAGTCGTTTCTCACGATAGTGACTTTATTAATAAAACAGTTAATGTAATTTATGCAATTGAAAACCTAACAGTTAATCGTTATGTTGGTAACTATGATAAATATTTAGAGTTATCAGAACTACGTGCCGAACAATATGATAAAGCTCGTGAATCTCAACAACAAACAATTGCCAAATTAAAAGATTACGTTGCTAGAAACGCCGCACGTGCTTCAACTGCTAAATCTGCTCAATCACGTCAAAAACAATTAGATAAAATGGATGTTATGGGTGAACGTCACTCATTGGCAAAACCAAAAATGCAATTCAAATATAAAAGACCTAATTCAGCTGTTATTGTTAAAGCTGAAAAGTTAAGTATTGGTTATGATTTTGCATTAGTTGATCCATTAACATTTGAATTACGTGAAGGACAAAAATGTATCGTTAAAGGATACAACGGAATTGGTAAAACAACTTTCTTAAAAACAGTTGCAAGTGAAATCAAACCAGTTGATGGTGACGTTTTAGTTGGAAATGGAGTTGAAACAAACTTCTTCCACCAAGTTGAAGATTTCTCAGATACTGAAACACCAATTTCATACTTAATGGGAAGATTCCCAAAAATGCTTGAAGGTGAAGTTAGAGCTACAATTGGTAAATTTGGAGTTAAATCTGAATTAATGATGAACCCTATGAAATTACTTTCAGGGGGAGAACAAACTAAAGTTAGATTAGCCGCTTTAAGTTTAGAACCCGCAAGTTTACTAATTCTAGATGAACCTACAAACCACATCGATGTTTTAGCGAAAGACGCTTTATTAGAAGCTATCCAAGCTTTCGAGGGTACTGTATTGATTACAACTCACGATATCAACTTTGAAACAAACTGAGCTGATAAAGTATTAGACTTTGAAGACTTAGTCGACTAATTAAAAATCCGAATGAGTAATCATTCGGATTTTCTTTTTTAATTACTTACAATTGTGAATCTCTTATTCATGAAATTATTATTTTCAACTTCATTAATTATAGCGATAGCTGCATCAGAATAAGTTGCATAGCTTTCCCCATTATCATTTACAAATAAGTTATCTTGTCCTAAAACAAAGTTTCCTGTACCTTGTGTTTCTGCATCAAAAACAGCAGCTGGACTAAAGTATGATCATTTTACATTATCAACTTTGATAATTTCCTCATATGCTTCCCCTTCGATGAATGCTAAATCATAGTATTCAGCTGGGAAATTAGGTTGGTCTACTAATCTCATAGTTTTCGCTTCATCAACAAATAGTGTTCCAGCCCCTCCAACAACTAATAATCTTACATTAGTATCAGCTAATATATTAGTTAGGTGTTTTAAACTAGTTTTGTGTTGTTCTAATTTAGTTGGATCAAACATCCCAAAAGCATCAATAACTACATCTGCCTGAATTAAATCTTCTGTTGTTAAATCAAATAAGTCTTTTCTAAATTCAAGAACTTTCCCACCTTGTGTATCTTTAAGTTCTTTTCTAACTACACCAGTAACTTGGTGTCCGCGTTTCACAGCTTCTTTTGCCAAAAGGCTTCCTGAGCGACCGTTCGCTCCAATAATAAATATTTTCATAATGTATCTCCTCTGATAGTTTTTTAACTATACACATATCATAAGATTTAAGGTATACTTTGTAAAGTAAGCACTTAAAAGTGCTATACTTACCAAAAAGATACTATGGAGGTTTTATGCCAATAAATTATGAAAATATTTGTCCTGTGGACTTAACATTAAGCGTTGTAGGGAATAAATGAGCCTTCCTAATCATAAGAAATCTACTAAATGGCACTCAAAGGTTCGGGGAATTAAAAAAAGGTTTGGACGGAATTTCTCAAAAAGTTCTGACAGCAAATCTTAAGAAACTTGAAGAAAATGGCTTAGTTTCAAGAAAGGTTTATCCAGTTGTACCCCCCAAAGTTGAGTATTCTTTAACAACTCTAGGTTATACACTAAAACCAGTCATGGACTCATTGCGTATTTGGGGAGAAACATTTCAAACAATCGCTAATTAATAAAACAACTTATGTTGTTTTTTTTATGGTTTTTATTTTGATACAATTAAAATTGACTTGAAAGGAGTAAGTATGAATAAATTTTGGATTATTTTCGGTTCCCTTGGACTGGTAACCGGGGTCGCTGGTGGTGTTACAGCAACAGTCATAGCTATTGATTCTAAGAATAAGAACCCTCAGGAAACTCTTCCTGAGATACCGACCGTTCCAAATTTTGTACAACACTTACCAAAACAACTTTCTATTCCTTTTAATGATAATTTTTATATTAACAAAGAGTTGGAATCTATATTAGATAGTTTCCAAATTCCGTATCTGATAACTTCTACAAATTTAATTAGTCAAGCCAAAGCACTTGATGTTGATCAATACCTTTTTGAAGTTGAAGAAATCACAAATGATACTCCATCTGTTGTTGAAAGAAAGTTAGTTGTTACTCAACATAGTTCTCAGGAAAGAAACGGCGAAATTGTTTTTATCGATAATGGATATAAAGCAAACCTGACCGTTACAATTTCTACCGGGGATCCCTTAGATGTCCTTTTAGAAGATTTAAATTGAGATGATAAGGTGTTTGAGGATGGCACTACAGCTGAACAAATTACCACAATCGTAAATTCAGAACTTACTGACTTTCTTTCAAAAGAATTACTATCTAATATAACAATAGTTGTTCATATGCCTCAAGATACAGAAAGTGGTTTTGCTCTAATAGCTCCCATCAACAATTCAGAAATTGTCTCAGGGTTAAAAATCCTTTCTTTCCGAATCTTAAGAAATTAAAAAAAACACCCGAGGGTGTTTTTTATTATTAAATTATTCAGCTTCTTCAGCAATTACTTCCATAATCACTTCTTCGATAACATCTATAATTGGAGTTTCGTTTACTTCAATAATTTCAACTACTGGAGTTTCTCCTTTAATTAATAATGTTAATGCTGCAACTTGTTTTTCTAGAGCTTCAATTCTATCTCCAAAACTTGGTCCATCACGACGAGGTGCACGATCTCCACCGAATGATTTACCACCACCACGGTTTTGTCCGAATCCACCACGTGATCCACCACGGTCTCCACCGAAGCTTCTTCCGCCACGGTCTCCACCACGATTATCTCTATCTCCAAATGATCTACCTCCGCGGTCTCCACCACGGTCACGGTCTCCACCACCACGGTTATCTCTGTCTCCAAAGCTTCTTCCGCCACGGTCTCCACCACGGTTATCTCTGTCTCCAAAGCTTCTTCCGCCACGGTCTCCACCACGGTTATCTCTGTCTCCGAATGATCTACCACCACGGTCTCCACCACGGTTGTCTCTATCTCCAAAACTTCTTGATCCTCTATCTGATCCTCTGTTGTCTCTGTCTCCGAAGCTTCTTTCGCTACGGTTATCTCTGTCTCCACGGTTGTTATCGCGTGATTCATATCCTCTATCTGAGTTACGTTTTTCCATATTTCTCCTAATGGATTACTCTTCATCGTCCTTATAATTAATTTTCACTTTAATTAATTAGCTAATTACTTAATCCTATATTTCTTTCAAGACTTATAAACTTCATAATGCTAATTTATATACGTTTTCTAATATCTCTTATGTAATTGTATATGGTATTTACGTTAAAAGGGGATTTATTTATAAATAAAAAATCAAGCTATCTAATCATCACGTTTTTCTTGAATATATAGCTACCCAAAAAGCAACTTAAATAGTCCATCATTACGAAGAATGACCATCCCGCAAGTAAAGCCGCAAAACCAAAGCCAAGTGATCCGGCTCAACCGATTGTATCGGGAGATAAAAACGGATATGGAAAACTTTCATTTATAAGTTTTTCACTATTTTCCGAACCATATGTGTGAGCCACATATCTATATAAGATAAAAGTTATGTAAAACATTACAAATAAAACTATCTTTCAAGACTTATAATATAAATTCATATACCCGAATTTTCTGGGTGTATTTTGAAAGAATAGAAAATACACAATTACCATAATAGGAACAACATAATGTCCAATTATTGTTTTAATTATTGCAGCAAATGAACTAGCTCCCAAACTGTGACCAGTTATCAGAGAAATGGAATAAGTTAGCATAAGCGCAATGGAAAGCGCAGAAGCCATTATCTCAAGACTTTGATCATTGGTTGTTAAATATTTTCTTATTGTAATTAATTTGTAAAGGCTATAAAAAATCAAATAATATGAAGCTCAATTTGTAAAATAGCCTATATCTTCGAGAATTATATAATCAAAATTGCCTTGCTTATTAATAATGCCTTCAATTATTCTGGCATTTAGTCCAATCATTAAAAGCACAAACAATGACAATGAATAAATGTATTCAAATCCTTTATCCTTAATTCCTGGTCGTACCTTAAAATAGCTTCATTTCCTCATTTTTCCTCCATCGGTTATTTAGGTGATAATAACACTTAAAATTACCTTTTCAAAAGAAAAAAGAGACAAAAAAATCTTACTATTTTAGTAAAAAATAATAAGAAATTTGTTTATATTTAGTTGTTTATAAAGAATAAGTTTTTAGCATTTTCTCTTGTTGCTGAAATAACTTCATTTTGAGAAGTCCCTCTTATTTCAGTAATTTTTTGAACTATTAATGGCATAAATTTAGGATGGTTAACTTTTCTTTCAAATGGTCTTGGTGTTGCGTAAGGTGCGTCTGATTCAATCATTAAACTATTTAATGATATGTTTTTGGCAATTTCTTGAGCATCCTTATCAAAAGTCACTCTCCCACTTAATGAAATAGATAAACCTTGTTCGATAAACTTCTTAGCCATTTTTCATGTCCCTTCAAATGAGTGGATAACTCCTTTGGTAACTTTTTGTTCTTTAATTATTTCTAATAAATCATCATAGGCTTCAACAGAACCAGCAATATCCTTAACATGAAACATGATCGGTAAATTATGTTTCTTAGCTATTTCTATTTGATAAATTAAAGACTCCTTTTGATGTTCTTTGTATTTGTAAGTTCTAGAGTAATCTAAACCGATTTCACCGATAGCTACAACTTTAGTTCCATTAGCCATAGCATCTAAAACATCGTGTGCCTCATTTGTGAATAAGTGTGCCTCGTTAGGATGAATACCAATAACTGCAAATACATTTAAATTTTTTTCAGCTTGGATTAAAGCAACTTTTGAAGATTTAATATCAAACCCCACATTATTAATAATATCAACACCCGCTAGTGCTGCCTCTTGAACAATTTCCATTGAACTCATATCGTTTTCGATATATACACTATCGTTCAAATGACAATGTATGTCGTAAATTCCTGCTCCCATAAATTTTCCTCTAATCTTCTATATTTAAATTATATTCTTTCATAAAAAAAATAAAACCAAATTGGTTTTATTTATTAATATCTTAATTAGTTATTCATTTTAGATTTTAATTTAGATATTTTTCTTTTGATTTTTATTTTCTTTTTGCGTTTATCGTCGCGTATTTGTTTCTTTCTAAAGTTAAATTTAGAAATCATAATCTCATTTGAATGTAAGTATTGATATATTTTTCTAAAGCTTCAATTCTCTAATCATTTCAGTAAGAAAGTTAATAACACCAATCCAAATGCTGCTCCATACATTCAAGATTTAGTTTGGTCATTTTCACCCTTAAATAGCGTTGATAAACCAGGAATGAATAAAGTTCCTAAATTAATTAGAGTTGCTCCAATCATTGCTATTAGCATTCACTCATTGATTCGAATTTTCTCAGCTTTGTCCTTACTAAATTTTACTGTGTAATTTCTTGTTTGAGAAATTCAAGAGTATAAAATTGGTGCGAAAATAATTACAATATAAGCCATTGTTGAAGCTGTATCTAATTTTTGAGCTTCGCTAGCTTGACTACCCAAACCATAGTAACCTATGAAATAAGCCCCAATCGCTGTAACTGCATTAAAGAAGGCCATTGATAAAATCTCGATAGTTATTCATTTAAAGACAGATTCATGCGGATTACGTGGTCTAAAGGCCATCAGAGTCTCTTTAGAGTGAGCTAATCCAATTGGGATTGCCAATACTGTCTCAACAGCCAGAATATGCCATAAAACATTGATATCATTCAGGGCTTTACCGTGAGAAATGGCAAGCACCACTAATATCGTTAACATTTGCGCTAAGTTAGCACCAAGTAGGAAAGCTATCGAACGTTTAATCTTTTCATAAACGTTTCTTCCTTCTCTAACACCAGAAATAATTGTGGCAAAATTGTCATCTGCTAAAATTACTTTTGCAGCTTCCTTGGCTACATCAGTTCCAGTAATACCCATAGCAATCCCGACATCAGCTTTGGCTAGTGATGGTGAATCATTTACACCATCACCAGTCATGGCAACAATTTTACCTTGACGTTGTAATGCTTCAACAATTCTTGTTTTATGATCTGGATTAACTCTAGCAAAAACATTTGTTGTTAATAAGTGCTCATCAAATTGTTCATCATCTAATTTGTCGATTTCTTCACCAGTTAGACCGTTTGGGAATTCATTTGAAGAAATCCCAATTCTTTTAGCAATTTCAAGAGCTGTTAATTTGTGGTCTCCAGTAATCATAATTACTCTGATTCCAGAATCATGAGCTCTTTTAATTGCGGTTGCCGCTTCTGGTCTTGGAGGATCCATCATCGCAACACATCCTAAAAAGATTAAATCGTTGTCAAATTCTTTTGCAGTTTTATTTTGCTCATTATATGCAAATCCTAAAACTCTCAATGCATCTCCTAATAATGGATATGATGATTCCAAAATTTCTTGTTTCATCTTTTCTGTTAATACAACTAATTTCCCATCAACGTAAGTTTTAGTACATCTAGCTAGTAATCTATCTAAGGCACCTTTTGTATAAACTATGCGTTTGTTATCAACTTGATTAACTGTTGTCATAAGTTTTTTATCTGAGTTGAATGGAATTTCATCTAACCTCGGGTATTTCTCCCTAAATTTTAACTCATTAACTTTCAACAATTGTGTTCAATCAGTTAATGCTAACTCCGTAGGATCACCAATATGAACACCATCTTGAGAAATTGAATCACTACATAGCACAAGTGAATTTATGAAGTGGAATGATTGTTGATTTTTCGGATCATAACGATATTCTCGTTGTTCGATAATTTCACCATTCATTAATAATTTCATAATAGTCATTTTATTCTGTGTAAGTGTCCCAGTTTTATCGGAACAAATTACATTAACAGCCCCCAATGTTTCAACAGCCGCAAATGATTTAACAACAACATTTCTGTTAGCCATTTTACGTGCACTTAATGATAGAGTGATTGTTACAATAATCATTATTGATTCAGGGATTAACGCAACCCCTGCTGATATTGAAAATATTAATGAATCAATTAGTTTTTCATTAGAACTAATATCTCCACCAAAGTTTCCGATTGTGTACATTAATGTGAATATTAAAGCACCAGATATAGCAGCCAAAATTGAGACTCATAAAGTTAATTGTCCCAACTTCTTCTGTAATGGTGTTTTCTTTTGTTCGGTATTTGCAATACTTGATGCAATTTGCCCAACTGCTGAATAAGTTCCTGTTGCAAATACTACCCCAACAGCTCGTCCATCTGTAATAAATGTAGACATAAATCCTAAGTTGATTTGGTCACCCAGAACCATATCTTTATCTAGTAATTGATTTGTAGTTTTTTCTACAGGTAAAGATTCTCCAGTAAGAGCAGATTCATCTACTCTTAATTTTGGCGATTCAATTATTCTAATATCTGCTGGAATAAATTTTCCAGTTTCAATATAAACGATATCTCCCCTAACAATGTCTTCGACACAAACTTCCATTTGTTTTCCATCTCTAAGAACGATTGTTTTTGGTTCAGCCATAGACTGCAAAGCATTTAAAGATTTACTTGCTTTAATTTCTTGGATAGTAGATATTATTGAGTTGGCGAGTACTACTCCAAAAATAACACAAATTCCAGCTATATTTGTTGGTTCTGCTAATCTCTTAACCTCTCCAAGAATGATTGGTAAAAATAATGATAATAGACCAGCGAACATCATAATTATTGCTAATGGGTCTAGGAAGGTTTTGAAGAATATAACAACATGAGAAGTTTGTTTCGCTTCTTCAAGTTTGTTTTTTCCTTCTTTTTCTAACCTTCTGGCAGCTTCTTGACTAGTTAATCCAACTTTAGGATCGACCTTAAGTTCTGCGTAAATTTCGTCGTTAGACATAGCATGTCAACGTTTAGTATCCTTTTTCGATTCTAAGTCATTCTTGTTTTCAATCATGAAAACACTTCCTTTCTTATTACTCTATAAGCATGTTTTGCAAAACATTACTCAATTGTAGTACTTTAAATCTCAAAGTGGTAATTTAGCATAAAAAAAGTAAAAAAAATAGCCCCATAGGACTATAAATTGAATAAATCTGTAGCATTTTGAGTTGTTGTTTTTATAACTTCTTCCACAGTAATACCCTTTAATTCAGCAATTTTGATCGCTGTAAGCATAATATTTTTTGGATGATTTAACTGACCCCTAAAAGGATGAGGAGTTAGGTAAGGACCATCAGTTTCAAGGAGCATTCTTTCAAGAGGAATCATTGTTACTGCTTCTTGCAAGTCTCTAGCGTTCTTGAAAGTTACAGCTCCCCCGATGTTTATATAACAACCTAAATCTAAAAATTTCTGAGCATATTCAGCATTGGCTGAAAAACAGTGAACAGCACTTCTATTGGGTTTAAATTCTTTCAAAATTTGGATCACATCATCATATGCTTCATAAACGTCTTTAGCATCTCTAATGTGCATTTGTAAAACTAAATCATTATCCATAGCAATTTTGATATGCTCTTTGAAGAATTTTTTTTGAAGATCAATATCTTCTTTTGTATAAAAGTAATCTAATCCAGTTTCACCAATTGCCACCACTCGTTCTTCCTTAGCGAGTTTATCTATTAACTCCAAGTCTTGTTGAGTGTGTTTTGAAACATCGTTGGGATGAATGGCTATCGCAGCTCAGATTCTTTCATCGTTATTGGCTATTTCAACAGCTTTTAAAGATGATTCTGAGTCATATGAGGCACATATTCAATTTCCTACTCCATCAATCTCAGATTCGCTTAATAAAGTGTTGATATCTTTACCATCAACAACTCCATTTTGATATTGTCGATCATTAAAGTGAATGTGTGTATCAAATATCATGTCTTTTCTTACCATTATTATTTCTCCTATAAATATATATTCTCTCTATTAGTTAATCTCTCTTTATTTTACAATTTATTGAAGTAAAATAAAGGTATATATAATCAAAGGAGAAAATATATTATGGCAAAAAAAGTTTTAGCAATATCTGGAACAGTTAGTCCATTAGAATCATCATATTCTTTAGAACTAGCAAACAGATTTATCGAAGAGTACAAAGCATTAAATCCAAACGATGATATTCAATATTTAGATTTAAATGATGTACCAATGGCAAAAATTACTTTAACAAGAGAAAATATGGCAACATACTTCAATGAAGAAGATTCAATGAAATACATCAATCAATTAAAAGAAGTTGATAAAGTAATTGTAGTTAGCCCCATGAATAACTTTGGTGTTAGTGGTTTAATGAAAAACTACCTAGATCACATTTTATTAGCTAACCAAACATTCTCATATAAATATTCTAAAAAAGGAGATGCAGTTGGTTTACTAGATCATTTAACAGTTCAAGTTTTAACTACACAAGGTGCCCCTTATGGATGATACTTGTGAGGAGATCACACAGCTTTCTTAAAAGGAACTTTTGAGTTTGTTGGTGCAAAAGTTATGGACCCAATTTTATTAGCAGGGACTAAAACAGATCCTATGAATAAAATGACACCAGTTGAAGCAGTTTCTACAATTGAAGCTCAAATCACAGCAGCCGTTGAAAAATTTTAACAAAAAGCCCATTTCATGAATGGGCTTTTCTTTATTCAATTGTTAGTGCTTCAATCCCAAATACCTTCTTATTTAGTTTTATGACTGCTTTTTCAAGTATGTCAAACCTCTCATTCATTTCTCTCCTCAAATCAGCAATGTCTTGTTTTAATTCGGATTTTAAATTGGTGATCATCCCTACCAATGTTTCAAATTGTTTTGTACTCATTTCTTCCTCCTGCATTTTTAAGTGCTGATTAATAATTTCGTTATACACTTTTCTAATCTTTTTGGCTACTTTGTCTTTTTCAATTCTTGATAGTTTGTGTCAAGTTTCTTCAATTCCTAATTCTAATTCATATATGAAATTTTTGTTTTCTGTTTCATACACTGCGATGATGAGTTTATTTTTCTTCATACTTAATTTTAATGTATCTCAATGATACCCCTCCATTAAGTATTAGGAAAAAAATCTGAAAGTTGTCCTTTTTAAAATATCAATCCTCATTTTCATATTAGCATCTACAGACATGAAAATATAGATAAAAAAAATCTTCATTGTAACACTGTTTTTTATGGACAATAAAAAAATGACTTTGCAGTCATTTTTTTAATATTAAGCTCTAGGTCTTGGTTTATCTGAAGCTTTTTCGGCTTTTTTAGCTTGTTTGATTTTAGCTTTTTCAGCTTTATCTAAACTTGTTTGTTTTTTATCTTCTGCTTTTAAGGCAGCTTTTTCGGCTTTTTCTTTTTGAATAATAATTTTTCATTCACCTTTAGGAATTGCGTTTAATTGGTCAACGTCATCTCCGTATTCGCTATTAATAATAGCTTTTGAACGATCAGCAAAGAATTTTAATTTACCTAAGAAATAAGTTGCTCCGAATGCTACTCCCGCAGCAGTTAAAACAGATATTGTTCCCCATAAGAATCCTCCACCAGCTCATGTAGTAACTCCAGTAGCGTCTGGCGCTGCTTGTAAGAACATTAGGATTCCGAAGATTGATGATGCCCCTTGTAATGCATATGTATTAGATGCTGTCATAATTAATGTTCCAGCAAATACTCCAATTGATGCTCCGATTAATGGGAATAAGTGTTTTAAGTTAATTGTATATAGTGAAGGTTCTGTAATTCCCCCAACGATAGCTGACACCCCATTTGAAACACCTAAGTCTTTCATTTTTCTTACTCTTCTGTATAAAACAACGAATGCGATTGATGCAACCCCTTGTGAGATATTTGAAATAGTAATAAATCCTTGTAATGATGTTGCTCCATATTGAGCTTGTCCTTGAAGGATAATTGGTGTAATTGAGTGGTGCATACCAGTAATTACTAATGGTCCATATAAAGCTCCAATTACTGGAATAGCAATATATTTAGCAATATAGTTTGTACTTAAGAAATCAATTCCGATTGATAAGTAGTTTGTGAATAATAATCCAACTGGTGCCATAATAAATACACCAAAGATAAATGCTCCACCAATTACTAATATTGGTGCAACAATCATTTTTAATGTTGTTGCTTGAATTCTTTCAGTTGCACGTTCGATGTATGCCCCAACCACAACTACTAAAATCATCGGGATAATTAATCCGTTGTAGTTAATTTTTCATGGGTAAGTCATTCCGTCCCCAAATAGTGTTCAACCAGGATATACCCCTAAGATTGATTCTCCATCTGGAACTGTTACGTCCCCCATTTGAACTAATCCCGGTGCAGTTAATACTACAGCAATAATAATTCCATAAATTACGTTACCCTTCATTGCTTTAAATACTGTATAACCGATTGAAATAGTAATAAATAGTGAGAATGCCCCAACTAAAATATCTAAGATACTTACAACTTGTGCAAAGAAGTGACTAGCATCTTTTAAACTAGATCCAGCTCCATTTCACTCAACCGTCATAAGTGATCAAATTGTCATAATCAATCCGTATCCAACTAGTGGGATAACGATTGGAGTGAATACTGCCGAGATGAAGGCTAATCCTTTACTGAATCAACCTTTTCCTCTAACTTTGCTTTTAACTCCGTCAATTTCAGCTTGTTGTTTTAGTTTGAAATCCACATCATTTGGATTTACTTTAACAGCTACGTTTTTGTTTTTGATAGTTTTACCATCATCTTCATAGCCATTAACTTCACAAAATGCTTGATAGAATTTTGGTACATCAGCTCCAATAATAATTTGGAATTGTTCATTACTGACAGATCTATTAATTCCAGTAGCATATCCACCGGCTCTAATCACATTGTCATCAACTATGTCTCAGTTACGAATTTTAAATCTCATTCGAGAGTGTTACCCCTTTTTGGAGCATTTAAAATAAAATTTGACTACAATGTAGTAATTAATTTAATTTTATCTAAAAACTAAAAAAAGTGTATACAAAATTAAACTTTTTATTTCAAAAGTTTTTTCATTATGTAATTTAAATAATTAAAACTTATATTTTTTTATACCAACTTATATAAAATGGTATAAGTTTAAAATGTTTTTTGTCAATATAGTTTTATGTTACTTTTCTTATTTTTGTTATATCAAATCATTCAACCAATAACATCATTTATATAATCCTTCAAAGATTTATATTTTTTCTTATTAGAATGAATTGTAGCTTTTTTCATTAGCGCATGAAAACTTTCTATTACAACATTATCTGCAGTTTCATAATTTTCACCCATGCTTATTAACAGTCCATTATCTAAACACATTTTTCTATAATCTTTAGATTCGTATACTAAAGCATGATCTGAATGGATAATTACGCCTTCAGTATTACTTATTTGGTTTTTAATTCTATTTATAGCATTTTTCAAATTTCTTAGAATTAATCCTTTGTTATTTCGGTATGAAATTCTAAAATCCACAATTTCTTTAGTATGAGCATCAATAATTGTTGAAACATAAGCTTTAAAAGAACCTCAAACTAAGTAACTAACATCTGTATATAAAACTGTAAGTCTTGTTTTTATACTTGAAAAATTACGTTTTACTAAATCAGGAACATTAAACCTATTCTTCCCAGTTTTATGCTTTGCCCTTCGTTTATTTTTTAAATATTCAACTTGTAGTCCAATTTTTTTCATAAGATAAATAATAACTTTATGATTTATAATTTTATTATATTCCTCTGCTATTTTATTTTTAATTCTTCTTCAACCAAATTGTTTTCTGCTTCAGTTAAAAATTTTTCTTATAATTTTGATATTTTCATTATCTCTTCTTTGTTTTTCTAAGCCTTTATCTTTTTTCAATCTTCGTCAATATGTACTTGCACTCATTTGCAAAATATCTAAAATAGGTTTGAGTTTAATATTTTCCCTTTTCCTAATTTTGTTTATCTTTTGAAACGTTTTTCGTTTGTCTGGGTTTTTATCATATAATGCTTTAATTTTCATTAAAGCTTCAACTTGTTTATCTCTTTCAATATCTATAATCTTATTTTTATTAAAAGCAGTATTAATTTCTTTGAATTTATAAAATCAACTTCAAACACTATTTTCATTAATATTATATTTATTAGAAACAGTTTTGACAGAGCTTTTTAAAACTTCGGCGATAATCTCAGCTTTAAAAGCCACTTCATATCTAACATATTCTCTAGTCATATTTTATTTAACCTTTCGTTTTTATTCTATAATTATTATTTGTTTAAAATTAAAATTTCTTTAAAACTTATACCATTTTATATAAGTTGATATAAGTTTTAAAGAAATTTTGAAATACATCATAATAAACATGTTATAATTTAATTAACAAAACAAACACATTATAATATTAGATAGAATTTCATTTATAGATATTCTATTTTGTGTTATATGTGTCAAAACAATCACTTAGGTGGTTGTTTTTTTATTCTCCTGAGTGATTTATTGGTTTTGTGATAATAAGAAAGGAGAATAAAAATGGGATTAAAAACTAGACTAACTTGTTACTCATGTGAAAATGAAAAAATTATAACAAAAGCAAAGAAATGAGTATATGAAAATGAAACATATGTATTTTGCACACGTTCATGTGCAATTGGATGATTTGAGAAAAATCTAATTGATACAAAAGAAGGCATCGATGATTATTTAAAGGAAGGATATATTAAAAATGAAAAATTATAAAAAAATCTTAATTCATAATAACAAAGGTGGAGTTGGTAAAACCCGTATAACTGCAAATTTAGCAGTATTGCTTGCTAGAAAAAGCAAAAAAGTATTATTAATTGACTTCGATCGTCAGTTATCTTTAACAAATATATTTGTTGAAACTAATAAAAAAGAAAGCTTTAAAATTTTTAATGATCAAATACCTGAAGTATTAAAAACAAATATTGAAAATTTATTTATCATCCCCGGAGACGATGCTAAAGAACCTAACATTGATTTTATGGAAATGGAAGATAAAATGATTAAATTAGAAAAGACTATATTTCATGATTATGACTATGTATTTTTTGATTTGCATTCTGCAATGACTAATTTAAATACAATAACTTATAAAACCTCAGATTCTATAGTTTTAATAAGTGATTCAAGCTTAAACTCATCTTCACTATTAATTGATATGTATGAAAAATGAGATAGCACAATGAATAACAGAAATTTAAGCAACAATATCAAGGGTGCTATCTTTAATCGTGATAAAGGTGATAAAGAGTCTAAATTGGCAAAAAATAATTTAGACGAGATGCTTAATGGGTTAAATTTTAAAACAGTTATTCCAGATCAGTCCAATATCGGAAAATCTGTTAATAAAGATGAAAAATGAATGATTGATTTAAATTCAGCTAAAGATATTATTGAAAATTTAGCAAAAGAAATGAGAGAGCGAGGAATACTATAATGGCAAAAGATAATAATGAGTTTGATTTCTTTTCAGAAGAAAATGTACACTATGATAAAAAGAAATCTAGACAAAGCTACAAACGTGTAGGCTTATCAATTTCTAGAGAAACACAAGATTTAGAACAAGAATATACAAAATTATTTAAAGTAGATCCACCAAGAGCTAATATTTATAGAAATGCTCTAAAAGATCTTATCAATAAAGTCAAATAAACTTATATCACTTTATATCAACTTATATAAAAAGTTATAAATTGATATAAGTTTTTTAACATATTATTAATTATTTCAAAAAGAAAGGAAAATATGAAAAATCCAATAATTACAAAATCCTTTTCAGATAAAAAATATAAGGTTTTTGGTTTTACAATAATAGATTTAATTTATGCAGGGTTATCCCTTTCCATAGGTGTAGTTACTGCAATAATTTCTTTTGATAACATTTTACTAAAAGGAATCTTATCTATTGTGTTTTCAGGAATATTACTTTTAGGATTAATACCTACATCTACCGGTAAACCCTTTTACTTAAGTTTAAAAACCATATTCTGAAAAGCATCTGTTAAAAATAAATATAATTCAATTGAAGCTGTTTCAACTTTAATTCCTTTTTACACATATGAAAAAGATTATTTAATTTCACAAGATAATTTTAAATCTATAGCTTTTTTAGTGAATGGAATAGATTTATCTATTATGAGTGAGTCAGAAGTTCGAATTAAAATCCAATTATTTGAACAATGAATAAAAAACGTTGATGTTGATATGTGTCAGATAAAAGTTGATGTTAAAGTTAAATTAGAAAAGTACAAAGATTGATTAGATCAACAAAAAAAGAAAACTCGAAATAACTTATCAGCAGCACAATTAATCGACTATAAAAATCAAATTAAAGAGAAAGAGAAAGAATACGATTCTCAATTTTACTTAGTTTTTTCTAGCGATAGTGAGGAAAAACTTATAAATCAAGAAATGAACATTAAAAATTTCTTTTCAAAAATGGAGTTAACTTATCAAAAATTAAATTCATTAGAATTTACAAATTTGATTAAAGATATGTATTTTGATTTAGATAAAGATGATTTAACTGAAAAAGAATTAAAAAGCAACAAAAATTCTTTAGATAAATTGCTTTCATATTCTAAATTAAAATTTAAAAACTCTTATGTAATAGCTAGTGATAAAAAAGATATTAAATATTTGAGTTTAAATACAATCGAAGATTACCCAACCATTCCTAATTTAGAATGATTCTTTGCTATTTCTGTTCAAAAAGGAACAGTTATATCAAAAATAAAGCAAATTAAGCAATCTGAAGTAATTAAAAAAATCAATAGAGCTAATACAAAAGCTAAAGTTAATAGAAAGACTAATAATAACTTTAAACTTACTTCAATTATCGAAGAAGAAGCAGATTTAGATTCAATTGAAGAATTAGCTATGAACATTAAATTAGGTAA
>NZ_AXXW01000006.1 GCF_000483165.1 Tullyiplasma multilocale ATCC 49900
GAAAGTTTTCACGCGTTAATGAAAAAAGCTACAATTCATTCTAATAAGAAAAAATATAAATCTTTGAAGGATTATATAAATGATGTCATTGGTTGAATGATTTGATATAACAAAAATAAAAAAAGCAACATAAAACTATACTGACAAAAAACATTCTAAATTTATACCATTTTATATAAGTTGGTATAAAAAGATATAAATTTTTCAATTATTTAATTAAATAATGAAAAAACTTTTGAAATAAAAAGTTTATTTTTGCATACACTTTTTTAGTTTTTTAGATAAAATTAAATTAATTACTATGCTGTAGTCAAATTTTATTTTAAATGCTCCAAAAAGGGGTAACAGTCTCAAGACTATTGTTTGGGCTTCTGAGTTTACGGCCGTTGGATAGTCAGGATATAAACCAAATGGCATGAATTTAAATGCCCCAATTATTCCCGTCGTTATCATATAAATAATTATTGGCATAATTTGTGGAATTGATATCTTTCAAAATTGTTGTCACTTAGGAGTTCCATCAATTGCTGCCGCATGATAAAGTTTAGTATTAACTCTCATAAAGGCAGCTGTGAACATCAAAATTTTAAAGGGTAGCATACTTCACGTACCATAAATTACTATTAACATTTTAGAGAATTTAGGATCTCTCCAGTTAACTGAAGATAGCCCAATCTTTCTCAATATTTGATTCAAAATAGATGTATCGAAATTTGAGAAAATCATAGAGAATGCCATAGCCACTGCTATTGATGAAGTTATGTACGGCATGAAGAAAACAGATTGAAGAAAAGAGAAAGCCCTTTTATTCAAAATATTAGAGAGAAGTTTACCTGTTAATAATGTTATTAACAATGATAAAGGTACTGCACATATTGCATATACAAACGAATTTAAAATAGAAATCTTGAATTCTCTGTCATTGAATAGTGTCTTAAATTGTCCAAGCGAAAGTTCAAAACCTTCTCACATTTGATTGGCATTAAAACCATTTCTAAACACGATGAAAACCGCATAGTAAGTGAATAGAAAGATGAAAAAGATTCCAGGAGTTATTCATATTAACTGATTAATAAAATCATGTTTTCCCTTTTCCATATTTTTTGGTTTGTCTTTACTATGTTTAAACTTTTTGGTTATATTATCCACCCTTGGTCGAAAACCTTTACTCTTATTCATATTCAACCTCTATTCTTAAGTTGTCTTGATTAAATAAATATATTTTTTCCTTTTTAGCATAAACTTTAATATCATCACCAATATCAAAATTCATAAGACTAGGTTCTATTAGAAAAGCTATTTTTTTATCAGTGTTACTTTTAATTTTTACGTGATTGTATTTACCAAGTTGTTCAACTAGTAAAACTCTCCCAATAGCAAAAAAAGTATCATAGTCCTTATTTTTAATATTTGACAGATGTTCTGGGCGAACCGCCACCAAAACTTCTTTATCAGTTTTAGCTTTTGTTTTTAAAGAAAGTTTTGTCCCAGACGGAAGTTTTAATTTACCATCATTTATTTCACTTTCGATGAAATTAATATTCGGAGTTCCAATAAACTTTGCCACAAATGTATTTTGTGGTTTGTTATATATTTCCATTGGTTTTCCATATTGTTGAAGAATACCCTTATCCATAACAAATATACGATCTGAAATACTTAAAGCTTCTTCTTGATCATGAGTTACGAAAATAGTTGTAATGCCAACCCTTTGTTGGAAACGTTTAATTCAATCACGTGTTGTCAGTCTTAATTTTGCATCTAAGTTAGACAATGGTTCATCCAATAATAAAATTTTTGGTTGTTTAACAATGGCTCTAGCAATCGCAACCCTTTGTTGTTGTCCACCAGATAATTCGTGAGGCTTTTTATTCAATTGATTTTCAATTTCCACCTTCTGTGCTGTTTCAAAAACCATCTTCTTGATTTTTTGTTTTCTTGTGAATATTTTTCTTTTTAAGTCTTTAATGAGATTATTTGTCTCAATCTTTTTACCTTTTTCACCAATTTCCTTTGTTACTTCTTTGATCATATTATCCACAAAATTTTTGATGGCCAATTCATACTTAGCCACGATTGTATATAAATAGGATTCATTTATCTGAGTTCTTTTTTGGATATATTGTTCATACTTAACTCTATTATCTTCAGATTCGAATATATTGATAGTTGCTTTGCTCTCCAAATCAATACCGCCATTATATCTTTTCTGTTCAATTAAAATGTTTTTCTTGCTTATTTTCCCTGTTTTATCCAAATTCTTTAAATAAGATTTTTTATTACTTATCTCATAATTTAAATATTCAATATAGAAATCTACTGCATCTTTGAACAGAGGATTTAAATCTTTATTTTCTTTTATATCTTTTTCGATACTTACAAATGAGTTGAGCACTTTAAGATATGCTTCAGCATAGGCATATCTAGTCTTATCAAATAGATATGTAATCATTTTATTTTTTAGCAAAATAGATTGATCATTAGAAAATAATTTTTTGACATATTTTTTAATCTCTACTTCATGTTTTTTAAGAAATGACTTTTCTCCATCTTCATAACTAGCAAATATATCATCAGATATTTTTTTAAACATATTTCTTATTTTTGATTGTTCTTCAAGGATATTGGTATATCCTTCTGATAATTTAATTTCTCTAATCATAGACGAAAATTCTTTATTATCTATTTTCAATCTTCTTGAGAATTCTTTACTTTGATATAAAGGGTAAGCGATGTTTTTAAATACTGTCATATGCGTGTACAATGCATAACTTTGGAATACTAGTCCAATATTTCTTTTTTGGCTAGGTTTATGTGTTACATCTATCCCATCAAATATTATTTGACCTGAAGTTGTGTTTATTAAACCCGCAATTGCATTTAATGCAGTTGTTTTACCACACCCCGATGGTCCTAATAGCGAAATTAATTCTCCTGTTTTTATATCAATATTTAAATCATTAACCGCTAGAAAGTTACCAAAGTCAATGGTTAAGTTTTTAAGTTCTATACTCATTCTCGTCCTTTCATAGACATTATCTATTTTTTCGTTTCAATCGTAAATTTTTGTAAGTCCCCAGGCATGTTAGCGTGCAATTGTCCTAGGATCGTATTGTTGTTTCTTTCGCCACTTAATGTACTTATAAAATTAGCACTTGATTTACCATTTGCAACTCCTGTTCTAATAGAGTTACTAATTGCTTGTCTCACTATGTTTCCGAATGGATTTGGTACATGAGACACCAAAATTGTATTCTTGTTATCTGTTAAATATCTATCTACAAGTTCTCATAATAGAATGTCAGTTTTTGAGAAAGTTTTATCAGATTGGGCTTCAGCAATTTTTTCATATGTATCAGCATCTTTTGGCGGAGTTGCACCTGGATTAAACTTACCAGTTCTCATATTGTCAAAACTTCCATTTACATAGTATGAATATCTATTCATAGCATCTTTTGTAGAAGGGATATATCCACTTTGTAGTGAAAACTTAGTAAGTGTTTTTTCTGATAGCATATATTGTAAAAATGCTGTAACAACTTTTTCTTTCCCAGTTTTGTTGGCACCAGTTGAATTAAATCCAGCAATACCTGGACCTTGTTGAGCAAAGTAGTCCGCTTTAAAGTCTTCTCCATTAGAAGATTTTGTAGAATTGGAAATCGCTACAATGTCCTGAGGCATTGCAAGGTTGGAATTATTATTAATCATTGATCAAGAACCAGCTGAAGATGAAGTACTTGCAAACATAGTACCTTGTTTAAAAAAGTTGCTTGAGTATGCATTTTCAATCTTTCCAGGTAAT
Organism: Tullyiplasma multilocale ATCC 49900; assembly: GCF_000483165.1. GTDB lineage: Bacteria > Bacillota_I > Bacilli_A > Mycoplasmatales > Mycoplasmataceae > Tullyiplasma > Tullyiplasma multilocale. Next base: position 3,803 of record NZ_AXXW01000006.1, read on the forward strand.
ATAGCTCCTCTTCATTTTGCTCTTGGATCGTTTTCGTTATCCCTATTTGTTTTAGCTAGTTCAGCAATCTCATCAAATCATTTCATAGTAGTTCCAGCTGAACCACCAGAATTTAAGATAACTTTTCCAGTTCTTTGTTCATAATTCACATCTTTTAATTCATATAAGAAATCCTTGTGAGTGTCTTTAGTGGCATCAAGATTAGTTATTCCAGAATCTTTCGAAGCTTGAATGTAAACCCTATTGGCGGAATCATCTACACCAAAAGCATATACGTAACTTTCAGAAAATGATTTATCCATCTTACGGATTTGTTCTGTTTCCATATCTGAATAAGTAATTTTACCGCTACTATCTTTTGAAAAGTTATGTAGTTCTTGATATAGTTTTGTCAAGATATAGTAATTATCATTATCTTTTAAAAGTTCGATGATTTTATCTACACTGACATTTCCTTCGAGTTTAGAAATAATTTTACTTATAAAAATTTCTTTTGTTTCAGCAGTAGCTTTAGCATTTTTAGTGAATATTTTACCAGTTTTGGCTGTTTGAAGCTTTAGTCCACCTTTATTACCAAATTCCGGGTCTTTGAATCTTGTTTCCATTGTAACTATTCGTTTTTCTTTACCAAGATTGCCCACCTCAGCATCAACTTTATGTTGTACATCGTGAAGCGCCAAAGTACGGTTACTGTTATACTCATCAACACTTGTCATTAAGTCTTTAACAATTTGATTGTCGAATCCTCCTTCAACAACTTTACTTATCATTTCAATAAGCAATTTTAAATTAACCGTTGTGAAAGCAAGTGATTTAGCAGCTGGCAATACAGCTAATTTATCTTTAATTATTCCTTCTTCATAGAATGAATCTCTAATAAATTTTTCTCTTAACTCTTTTTCCTCATATCCAATTGTGGCCTGCATATCTCTAATTTGATTTTTTGCAGCACCCATAGAAATAGAAGACACTGAATCTGGATATGCAACGTATAAATCCGGTAATGCTTTACCAGCTGCAATATCTTGAGCTACAGGGTCTTCTTTTTTTCATCTATATTGAACTTTAATGTCAGATTCATTACTTTCATTAAAGTCATTAATCATTTCTTCATATGCTTTGGCTATCTTTCCAGTTTGCGAAGCAACTATACCCGGCAACATGAAAATAACATCTTCTTCAGATTTATCCGAACAAGCAACAACTGCCATAGCAGATGATGTTGTAAGTGTGACAGCTCCTAAAATTGTTAATAATTTTTTCATTTTATTCTCCTTTTAGTTCTAGCAACTTAAACGGTTAACACATACTCCACATAATAAAAGAGGGTTCAAAAGCACAATGCTTGAAAACCCCCTTCCATTGATTCAAATACTTACAGTCCCTATTTTTGGCAAGGGGTGGAACAGTAGCCCATTTTGCTACCCTATATAAGTTTTCCGGTATTAAGTTATTGAAATTATCTCATTTAAAATTCAAAAATAAAGACTTTAAAAATAGAACATTTTCCACTGAAATTTTTTATAAAACAAAGTTAGAAAATTAATATTTTGGAAATTTTAGATTAAAAACCGATACCTATAAGCCTATAGAATTTCCAAAAAATAAAAGAAAATAATAAAGACTTTTTCCAATATTTTCCGTTTTTAACAAAACGCCATTAAAGACAAAATAAAAAAGTAAGTTTGACCTTACTTTTTATTTTTAAGAATAATCTTATTAATATTTTTTCCAAGATTATGGAATTTAGCTTCATATTCTGTTGGAATATTGTTTTTTAACATTTCTTCATTTGCATATAAATCTGTTGTTTGAGCAATTGTTTCTCATTTATCAGTTTCATCTAGTTGTTCAAGAGTTGAAGCAAATAATCCATCGTTATCAGTCTTCATGTGAATTTCTCCACCCTCTTTTAAAATCTTAGAATAAATATCTAAAAACTTAACGTAAGTTAAACGTTTTTTAGCATGACGAGATTTTGGTCATGGATCTGAGAAGTTTAAATAGATCTGATCGATACTATTTTCTTCAAACATATCACTTAAATCTTCAGCGAAGTCATTTAGGTACTTTAAGTTTGTCATTTCAGCATCACCAAATGTATTAAGTGATTTCTTCAAAGCAACTCCAACAACAGTTTTTTCTTTTTCCATACCAATATAATTAATGTCTTGGTTTTGTAAAGCGTGGTTCGTAATAAAATTACCTTTCCCACACCCGATTTCTAAATGTATTTTCTTATCATTTCCAAAACTATTCATAGATGTTAGTTTTGTTTGACCATCGAACTTAATTAAATGTTTTTCATTTTCATTTAAAAAATCGTCAGTTCAAGGTTTGTTTCTTAATCTCATATTTCTCTCCTATAAAAAGGCTAATCCCATACCTAAAAACAGTGCTACAGACGCAATATCAACAACTGTAGTAATTAAAGGTGATGAGGCCACTGTTGGGTCTAATTTGACCGCTTTTGCCGCTAATGGCAATAAACATCCAATGATGTTTGCAAATACAATACTCAATAATAGTCCGATTGAACTTGAACCAATTGCGATTCAAATTTCACTTCCTGATAAATCACCATTGAATTGAACTAAATAAATGAATATTAATCTTAAAAAGTTAAATCCAATTAATGGAATTGCAATTAAAATTGAAGTCACAAATTCTTTAAGAATAATTTCTTTAATTTCTTTTTTATGAATTTGTCTTAGTGTTAATGATCTAACCATCATTAGCGCAGATTGGTTTCCACTACTTCCAGCAATTCCGGCAACAATTAAAACCATTGGCAATAACATCATTAAAACTTGTTCATGCTGATTTGTATAATCTGTTACGTGATATAAGTCAAAGAAAGCTATCATCAAGATATGTGTAATAGTTCCTAAAATTAACATCGCAATTAATCAGATAGAACGTGATTTAAACATTTTGAAAACACTTGTTTCAAAATAATCAGATTCAGCATTATTAATTCCTGAAAATTTTTGAATATCTTCAGTAGCTTCTTCAACTAAAACATCGATAACATCATCTACTGTAATAATACCCACCAATTTATGTTGTTTGTCAACAACAGGCAATGTATTCAAGTCATAACGTTTGAAAACAACCCCAACTTCTTCTTGATCCAAATCACTTGGAACAGAAACAATTTTAGTGTTCATAATTTCACCCATTGTTTTGTTATGGTTATTTAAAATTAAATCTTTAATTTCAATTCACCCTAATAATTCATCTTTGCTATTTGTGATGAATAAATCATCAATCTCATCAAAATCTTCATGACGTCTTCTAATTTTTTTAATAGCCATTTCGACAGTATCTGCATCTTCTAACTCTGTGAAGTTAACTGACATAATTCCACCAGCTGTTTCTTCATCGTATTTTAAAATACTATTAATTTCTGCACGTTGTTCTTTTGTAGTTGCTTTTAAAACTTTTTTAACAATTTCAGCTGGCATTTCATCAATTACATCAATGATGTCATCTGTATATAATTCATCAACAATTTCTTTAATCTCATGTGATGTAAATGATCCAATAATATATTCTTGGTGTTCTGAACTTAAGTATGTAAAAATTTCTGCAGCTTCATCTGTTTCTAACATTCTAAAAATCTTTAAAACAGTTTTTTCTTCCGTGTGTTCAAGTGCTTCTGCAAAATCTACATATTGATGTTCTTTTGATAAATCACGAACCCCTTTAATATTTTTTGTTTCAGCAGCTTCAACTAGCTGCTGCTCTAATTCTGAAATTTCTAACATAAATCCTCTTTTCATTATTAATATAATTTTAGCAAAATAAAAAGCATCCATGATGCTTTTTGAGATTAATTGAACATTGACCCGTCTTCATAAATAAAAGTTTGATTCATCAAGTTCATTTGGTCAAGAATTTTAGAATCGGTAGTTCTTAAATATTCTTCTCTTAATTTAATTAGTTCGATCGCGGCATTGTGTGATTTCACTAAATAAACTCTGTTATCAGCAACTAATTGTTCATCAAATAGCGCTCCATAAACAAAGTGATTAATGGCAATTTCAGCCATTTGCGTAGTTGATCCTTTTTGGTAATATCTGAAGTCAGAAACTACCGCGATTACAAATTTATTTAATTGAGTAGTTTTAGCTTGCTCAATCGCAATCGCAAATTCCATGATCATTCCATGGTCTAAACTGTCTAGTTCACAAATAACATATTCAGATTCAGTAACAGCTTGATAATCTGTTGCTCATATTTGTAATGGTGTTGGTGTTACTGATTGATTTGTATCAAAATCAATTGGGTTTTTGATTATAAAGTCTGTCAATTCTCCTCTCATATTAACACCTTCAATTTTTCTTTGGTTAACTTGCGCTTCGTTGAACATACTTCCTGCGTTATATATTTGTTTCATTTTTTACCTCATTCTTCTAAGTTATTTTATCAAATTAAAACTCTTTATATAATTTAAATAAAAGATTATAATAAAGGTATGGGGATGTCCTGGATTCGACAGGATATGCTTGCCTTGCAACGGCAGTAGTGTGGAAGACTATAAATTCTACTAGGTTTGATAAAACGCAAACAACGAAAAACAAGAAAACTTTGAAATGCCAGCATTTATGATCAACAATGCATCAGCTGGAGCAAACTTCGCGTTTGCTTAATTAACTCTTAGAAGTTAATAGCACTCAACTTATAGATATGTAGTGGGCTTCATATTCTATTCGTATTACCCTAGTCTACTAGAAACTTATGATCATGATACTTAAGATTCGAAATCCCATCATGAACGGTATTGTTAACTTTTGTTACTTTTAGTAACATTATCGAGTTAGAAAAGATAACTAAACTGTAGAAGTTGCTTGGTGATATATTTTGGACGCGGGTTCGATTCCCGCCATCTCCACCATTAAGAAAATAAGTACTTGGCTTTTAGCTAAGTTTTTTTATGTTCAAATTATGCATAAAAAAACACCCTAAGGTGTTTTTGTTTAGCTTCTATTTAATTGATTTTTTCAATGATTTGATGTGATCTAAAACTTCTTTTTTAGTCATTTCTCTCAATGAATCAGCCTTGAAGTTAATTCCTGCTTTTTTAGCAGCAGTTCTAATTTCAGTAGCTGTTTTTTGTAACTCTTGACGAGATTCAGTAATATCAGCTGAACCATCAATTAAAGCTCTTTTTTGAGTTTCAGTTAATGGTTTTGTAGATTTAGCCGCTTTTTTGACAGGAGCTTTTTTAGTTACTGGTTTAGCAACTACTTTTGCATCTTCTTTTTTAGTTGCTGGTTTAGTTGTAGTTTTTTTTAGTTGCTGGTTTAGCAGCTTCTTTTTTTGCTTCAACTTTTTTTGCTTCAGCTTTAACTGGAGTTTTTTCAACTTCAGTTTTAACTGCAGCCTTTGTAGCTTCAACTTTTTTAGCTGTTGCTGGTTTAGTTTCTGATTTAACTGCCACTGTTGTTTTTTTAGCAGCAACTGGTTTAGCAGTAACTGTCGCTACAACTTTAGCTTCAGCGTGTTCATTAACTAATTCTGTAGAGAAAGTTTCTCCACATTTTGGACATGTAATTGTTCCATTTGAAGCAGTTGCTACTGCAACTGGTGCGTTTTCAACTACTGCATTGGCAGCTTTGAATTCAGCACTTCTTTGAACTTCTAAAATATCTTTCATTCTTGGTTTAATAGCTTCTTGCTCTCCACCATAAACAACTTGAACGTTTGTTCCACGAACTAATGCTCCTGTAGAACCTCCAAGTGATTTGATTCCTTCAAGATCAACATTTGTTCCATCAACAACAGTTAATCTTAAACGTGAAGCACATGAGTCAACGTCAACAACGTTAGCTTCTCCACCTAAGAATTCAATAATTTTAGCAGCTTTTTCATAACGTGCAATTTCGGCAGCGTTTGTTGATTTTGTGTAAGGGTTTGCTCCAGATTTTGGTGCCTCCAAAGGTGAACCATCCCTGTTTTGTCCTTTTGATGCTTTATAGTCATCTTTTGTGAATAATTGAGCTTCTCCACTTTCACGTCCTGGAACCATAATGTTTCCGAATTTAACTGCGCAGTAGAATACTACGAAGTATAATCCTCCCATTACTCCAGCAACTCCGATAATACCGAATACTGATTTAGCTGACATAGCGTTTTGTCCGAAGAATGGCACTAATCCGAATACTACGTAATCGATGAATCCTCCAGAAACTGTCATAGCAACGTGTGTATTTAAGAATCCAGCAGCTCCGAATGATAATGCAGCTAATGGCATGTGTACTCCGTAGAATAATCATGGTGCTAAGAATAAGAATGTATATTCAATTGGTTCTGTAATACCTGTTAAGAATGATGTAAAGGCAGCTGAGAAGTAAATTCCCATTACTGATTTACGGTTTTCTTTTGGTACGTTTAATCACATAGCTAATGCTCCCATTGGTAATCCGAATAACATAAATCCGAATTTACCTGATTGGAAACGTCCTAAGTTTAGTCCTAGGTATTCAAAAGTACTAAAGTTAATACCTTTTGAGTTGTCGATAACCGCAATTAAACGGTTCATCATGTTTTGATCTCCTTGAGCTCCTAAGAATTCCCCTCAAACTTTAATTTCGTTTGCAGTTGTTCCTAAGAATCCAGTTTTCATCATTTCAGTTAAGTATTGAACTGCTGTTATATCACCAAGAGCTCATGCTGATCCTGCAAAATCCTTAACTTTGTCCATGAATTCAACATCTGTTAAACCATTTACAGTTCCCCCGTTTTGGAATGTTGTTAAAGCATCATTAAGAGTTCCTTGAATTGATCCTCCAGCTGATGTTCATCATAGTGGTGCATAGAATACGTGGTGTAATCCAAACGGTACTAATGATCTTTCGATCATTTCGAATACTAAAGAGTCTACCCCTTTAACTGGGATTTTTCCTGAAGTAGTTCCAAATCATGTTAATCCTTGTCCGATTCATGGTCATAAGATCATGAATGCAAATGATAAAGGAATAACAGCAAAGAAAGTAATAATTGGTACTAATTTAGTTCCTGAGAAGAAACTAAATGCTGATGGTAATTGAGTAGCGTGGAATTTATTGTAAATTCCAGCAGCAATTGCCCCAACGAAGATACCAGCAAACACCCCAGTGTTTAATGAATTAACACCTAAGTTGTTTGTTAATAATCCTGATGCAATGTTTTTATGTCATAACAATGCTGATAATTGGTTTCCCGCTTCATCAGTTAAAATTGTTGTTCCATCCGCAGCATACATCGGGTGTAATAAAGCAGCTTGCATAGCATTCATAACTAAGAATCCAACTAGAGCTGTTAATGCAGCAACTCCAGCGTCTTTTGTATATGCCATAGCAACTGACATTGCGAATAAGATAGGTAAGTTACCAAAGGCAACGTCTCCCATTTTATTCATAACTGTACCTAAGTATCACGCAAATGATTGAGCGTCTGTATTAGCAGCAATAGCAGCCCCAACACCTAAGAATACTCCGGCAATCGGAAGTAAAGCAATCGGAAGTAAGAAAGCTTTACTTAATTTAGAAAGAGTTGGCATAATTGATCCACCGAATTTTTTCAATCCAGCAAAGAAACCAGGTTTACCAGCTTTTTCTGTTCTTACGGCAGTTTGTGTCATAAGAGTCCCCTTTCAAAGTTTATTTATATAATTTCGGGTTAGTGATTATTATGATATCAACATCATAAGTCCAGTGAACGCCAACACTAAACAAAATAGTGCAGTAAATATAGGGAAATTCTTTTTCGTAAATTCCCATACCCCTTCTGACTCTCTATTCTTTTTAGCGAAGTCTCCACGTTTAGAACTATTTTTCTTAGCCATAAAATGTCATGTAAAGAAAATACATGCCAAAATTAAACCAATAATCAATATTGATAATCCAACTACGAAGTTGGTATTTTCAGTTGTTGTTGTAAAAAACATATTAATCTCCCCTAACCAAGTTCTATTATACAACAATCAAACAATAATAAACAATACCAAACCAATAAAAAAAGGGAAAGATTTCCCTTTTTTTAGATATTATTTGTTAAAACCACGTTTATCAAGATTGTATTTCGATATTCAGTGAGAAGCGCTCTCAAAGTGGGATTTTTCTTCTCTTTCTTGTATCAGTACAAACTTGATGTCTTCAGCAGTCATTTCTTTTATTTTCATATATTCTATCATTTGCGAATAAATGCCTACCGGATTTTTTTCAACCATTTTTTTGGCATGCAGTCTTATTTCTGTACTAAAATCACTAGTTTCAGAAATATACATCGGTATAAAGAAATCTTTATCATTAAAACTTTTCCCAAAGAAAATGGCGTAAGTAGCATATATTTTTTCAGCTGGTAAAGCATCTAAATCTGAAAACTTATAAGATGATTTTTTCAGCAGTTTATTAATATCCGTTTTAGTGTTTTTTTGTTTATCTTTTGATCATATTTTAAAACCACCTGCAAAACCCCAAACACTTACAAATATACCGACAATCGCAAACATTCCGATCAATACTCAAGCTCAGACCGGCAAATCTACATGAGGCGCATTATTCATTTCAGCAAAAAACATACATCCCCCTAGTATTTATACTTAGCTAAAGTTTTTCTTTCGACATCACGCGCTTTAATAGTTTCACGTTTGTCGTAGTTCTTTTTACCCTTACCTAAACCAATTTCTAATTTAGCATAATTCCCTTTTAAATAAAGTCTCAGTGGTACTAAAGTTAATCTTTCTAATTGAATTCTCTTTAGCATCTTTTTAATTTCTTTTTTATGTAAAAGTAACTTACGAGTTCTTGTAGGATCAATACCCTTAACATTATTAGCAAACTCATATTTTTTAATATTCATATTAATAGCAAAGGCTTCGCCTTTTCTTATTAATATGAATGCTTCATTAATTGAAACTTCTTTTTCTCTAATGGATTTAATTTCAGGTCCTGACAATTCAATCCCTGCTTCGAATTTTTCCAGGATTTCATAGTTATAGAACGCTTTTTTATTAGATGTTATTACATGTTCGCCCATAAAACCCTCCTTGATTAAACTAGTTTAAAGTCGATTGTACGTTTTTTAATATCTGCACCAATTACTTGGATTTTTACTTTTTGACCCATTCTGTAGAATGTGTTGTCCTTTTTAATTAATACTTGTTTAACTTCATCATATGAAATTCCATCTTCTAAGTTAGTAATGTGAACCAACCCTTCAACCATATTATCCAATTGAACAAAGATTCCAAATTTTAAAGCAATAGAAATTGTTCCTTCATAAATTTGACCAACTTTATCAGCCATATATTCAACCATACATGCTTTATTTACTTCACGCTCACAGCTAACTGATGCAACTTCGGTATCATTGATAATTCCAGTAGCTCTTTCAATAAACGCTGCGTTTTTTTCTAACATAAAGTCTCTAGTATCTTTATTTAAAATGTATTGTTTTAAATACCTGTGAACCATTAAGTCTGAGTAACGACGAATCGGTGATGTAAAGTGTGTATAGCATTTTGACGCTAAACCAAAGTGTCCAATGTTTTCAATTCCATATTTAGCTTTATCCATGTAACGCAACAATGATAAGTTTAATAATTCTCTTTCAATCGGATCTTTTGTTTGTTCATCAATTTGTTTTAACGCTTTATTAATATTTAATGGGTCTGTCATTTCTTTGTTTGTTAATTTTGGATCAATTCCAAATGATTTCAACAATGAGTATCATGTGATTAAATCTTCTTCTTCGGGTTTACCATGATTACGGTAAACATAAGGTAAGTCTCTATCAAATACTAATTCAGCAACAGCTTCGTTTGCTGATACCATGAAGTTTTCGATAAGTTTTTCAGATTCTCCAGTTTCACGAGCTTTAATTCCAATAACATTTGATTCAGCATCCATCACAATTTTAGCTTCACGAACACCAAAGTTGATTGTTCCACGCTTTTCCTTAACTGCATCAATTAATTTGTGTAGTTCTCTAGCAATTGTAATCATATCAGCAACATCTTGACCTTTTGTTCAAGTTCCATCAGCAAAGAAATCATTTACTTCGCTATAAGTTAAACGAGCTTTTGAAAAAATGATTGTTTCAAAAACACATTTACTCAACATGTGTCCTTGTTCATTGAATTCCATTTCACAAGCTAACGCTAATTTTTCAGTTCCCGGATTTAACGAACATAAATCATCAGAAAGAATTTTTGGTAACATTGGAATTACTTTGTTTGCCAAGTAAGTTGAGTTTCCTCTAATTAATGCTTCATTATCTAAAGCTGATTTTGGTTGTACATAATGAGAAACATCTGCAATAGCAACTGTCAATTTATAGTGTCCATTATCAAGTTTTTCAACACCAATAGCATCATCCAAGTCTTTTGAATCAGCCCCATCGATAGTTACGATCATTTTGTCCATTAAAGATTCTTTCATACGAGATTTGATTAAATCTGGTTGATCTTTTAATGGAATGTTAACTTCTTCTGCATTTCTAATAGTCTTAGTCATGAATTCAGTTCTGATATCAAATTCTTCAGCAATAGACATAATTCTATCCGAAGCCTTTGAAGCATCACCAATAATCTTTTTAACTCTTACGAATAGCTTACGATCTTTCAATTCAAGAATTTTAGCCTTAACTAAAAGATTATCTTTTAAATCTAAATCATTTTTATTAACCATGATAACCCTGAAGTTAGAAAATGATTGATCCATTGGAATGAAGTCCAAAAATTTACCATCACGTGATCTTGTAATTTCACCAATTACAGAAGTTTTTTCACGTTTGATTAATTCAACGATTTCGGCTCTAATTCTTCCATCCGCTTCAGTCTTAATAACATAAACAACTTCATCTGATGTGAATGTACCATTTAAACTAACTGGTGGTACAAAGTAATCATCATGTTCATCATCTTCCAAGTCTGATACAAAACCAAATCCTTTAGCATTCAATTTCAAGATACCGTGGTGGTACTTACTTTCATTTAATAAATAAATATTATTATTTTGTGAGATTGAGATATGGTGCTCTGCTTCAAGAGTTCTTAGCATATCTAAAAAATCTAAATGATCTTTCACATCTAGAACTGCCGCTAATTCGTTGAACGAAAGCATTCCCCCATTATTCTTTAATAACTTAATAACTTTAATTTCCATATTCTCTCCTCTGTCTGATATAAAAAACACTATTACAGAATAGTGTTAGTTAAAATACATACTACTAGAGTAATAACAAAAAATACAATTCCTAAACTTAACATTCAAATAGATAAAATTTTATCCATTCCACGTTCTTTAGAGTTTGAGAATAATTCCTCATTTCCCCCATTTAACGCACTAAGTCCTGTTTGTGATTTTTTGTTCTGTAGTAGTCCTATGATAATCATTATTATTGATACAACCATAGCTAAAATTTCAAATGCTAAAATAACAGATTTCGCTGTTGAACTAGTAGCAAATAAATTAATAAAAGTATTTAACATATCGCAGCCCCTTCATCTTATATATAATACTTTAATTTTGAGTAAATAAAAATGAGCTAGGCTCATTTATTACTATTTTTTAAATAAATCTTCAATTTCAACATCTAAGCCTTCAGCAATTTTTTGAATAGCTTTAAGAGAAACATTTCTACGTCCTCTTTCAGAATCAGAAATATAGTTTCTATGTAGTCCAGATCTAAAACTTAACTCTTCTTGAGTAATATCAGCTTTAGTTCTAAGTTTCTTCATATTCTTACTTAAAAGTTCAATGATATCGTATTTTTCCATAGTTTCCCCTTTTATATTTCTTCACTTAATTTTCTGATTGACTTGAACAGATTACTTACCCCAGACTTGGTAATTTTATATCCTTCTTCATTCATTATATATTCTAACTCTGAAAATGAAGCTTCAGGGTTGTCTAATCTAATTTTAGCCAATTTTTGCGCTTTTTCTGACAATTGATTAAACATTTTCTTATTTCTTATGCGTTCAATCTCTTTAATCTGTTTTTCAGCAGCTACCAATGCTTTGGTTTGGTTTGAAATATCAATATTATTTATTCGGTTAATGTTATTAAAAACATCTCTTGATATTCTTTGGTTTTCGAAAGCCATAACCGCTTGTGAAGCATCAATCAATTTAATAAAATCAGATACCATTAATGATTTCTTTACATAACAAACAAATCTTGTATTGTTTCGTTCTAATATTTTGAATTCAAAACCAAATTTATTTGTTAGTTCTAAAAAGTAGTCGGCCGATTCTTGTTCTTTGAATTGGACTTCTAAATGGTAGTTTGTAGTTTCGGGAGAGTTAACAGAACCAGTGGCAATAAATACACCCGCAATGTAAGCCCTAACCAAAGCCGAATCTTTCAATCAATCTTCTCTGATTTGAATAATTTTAACATTATTTTGATCATAGATATTTAATTTTTGTAAGAATTGAGTAACGTTACCAATCAAAGTAATTTGGAAAGTTTTTTGCTTTTTTAAAACTTGTGATTGGATAATAGATACTTGAATTTCTCCATCGAAGAATTCTTTACAAAACGAAAATAGCGTTCTCGCTATTTTGTTACTAATTGTTACTAATTTTAATTTCTCATAGTTTAAAGAATAAACAATATCGGCATTGTATTTGATAAATCCCGATAACAAAGCTTCTTTTTGGTCATGAGAGAAAGTATGTGAAATTATTTCTTCTTTTACCTCTAATGCAAATGACATAATTTCACCTCTTTCCTAATTTTCTAATCGCTCTAATTTTTGTCTAGCTTTTTCTTCTTTTGCTAAACGTTTTTGCAATTTAACATCTGCTTTATTATTTTTAATGTTTGATGGTTTATCCGTTTTTGAAACCTTAACTAATGCAAAGTAATCTTTTTCATACATGTATCCAGGTTCACGAACTAAGTTTGGAATCACAAATTGTGATAATAGCATTCCAATAACCCCGATCATCGCAGTACCACCAATTAAAATAAGTGATAATGGCTTATTGAACATTATAAATAAGTGATCATTTGGTCTTTCCAATTCCAATATAAACCTAACAAAGTTTCAAACAAAGAAGAATGCAAAAGCCTCAACTCCAGCTTTTGTAGTTGTGTATCCTTTTGGGTTATTTGCAAGATTCATTGACTTACCAGTTTTTCATCTTTTAACGAGATAACTGTCATTTGATTTAGCAATCAATGCAGCCTTTTTGATGTGTTGCTCTTTTGCTTCTAAGTCTTCATGCCTAACGTAAGCTTTATCTCATGCATCTCTTCATGACATTTTAGTACTTGATTTTATTCAAGGCATAAAGAATTGTTTAAATGTAAATCCTCAATCAAGTGAGTATTTATTTGGTTCAACTTTTCAGGGTTTTTTACCAAATCATTTTCCAATATTCGGAAGAACAAAAGTGATCAACACTCAACCCAATAATAGTCCCATAGATTCATAGAAGAAAATTGGAGACATTTGAACTAAATCACCTTGGTTATAAGTAACTCCGTTTATAGTTGTTTCGCTATTAGCTACAGCCATAGTATTACGTAGAATTCAATCTGGTAGATGAATACCTGATGATTCTACAACTGATCAATCAATATTATTTACAGAAACCCCTTGAGCCACTACCTTAACCGGGGCTCCCATTACTTCGTGATTGAAGAAGTTACCTCAACGACCAATAACTTGTCCAAGAAGAACGTTTGGTAAAATTGCATCAGCATAAGCTCATGCAGAGTCTTTTGGTTTTCTTCCTAAAAAGAAGAAAGTGATAATTCCGAAGAAGGTCCCAACATAAACCCCGCCATGAATAGCCATACCAGCTTTTCAGAAAGCAAATAATCCTCAGAATCCAACACCACCAGCATTTTCACCAGCGCCATCAGCATTTAGTTTTCCAAATATCGAAGCACCAAATAATGCAGTTGGAATAACCACCATTACTCCTCATGCTAATTCATAAATAGGTATTCCCCTTCTTCAAAACTTATAGGCGCTATATCCAATTGATGCCGCCATACCCATAGTCATGGTGAAAGCGTATAAGTGGAATGCACCATAATCGGCTTTTATATCTCCATATTGAACCATTTGCCAATTGCCTTCTCATTCTTCCCAATCAACATTCAGAGTTTTAAGTCCAATTAACGCAAGTAAAGGCAACACCGAAATTAACCCAATAAGAGCGAATATCAATCATTGCTTTCACTTAATATCAGTTTTTAATCTCATGTTGCCTCCTTTTATCTAAGGTTTTGTAAATATTCAACAGCCATTTGACCAGCCATTGCTCCATCCCCAGTTGCGATTGCAATTTGGCGTAGAGGTACGTTTCTAACATCTCCAGCTACAAACAATCCTTTAATAGTTGTTTCCATTTTAGGTGAAGCATCAACATATCCTGTATCATTTGCAATATCTAAGTTAGATACAAATTGTGTAATTGGTGTTGCTCCAATATATGGGAAGATTGCAGTTACTTCCAATTCTCTCGTTTCGTTTGTTACAAGTGATTTAACAGTAATTGATTCCACTTTATCTGTTCCATTAACACTTTCAACAACTGATTCCATGATGTATTCAACACCATCCATTTTGGCTAGGTTTTCAACATTTCAGTTATCAGCTCTAAAGTGGTCTTTTCTAACAATTACATATAATTTATCAACAAATTTTTTTAAATATGTTCCTTCAGTGATTGCAGAGTATCCCCCACCAACAACAGCAACGGCTTTTCCTTTGTGGAATGCACCATCACAAACAGCACAGTAACTTACACCTTTCCCGTATAGTTCTTGCTCTCCTGGAATTCCTAATTCATTTTCTTTAGTTCCAGTTGCTAAGATAACAGTTTTTGCAAATTTCTTTTCTTCATTTGCTAAATGGATTTCAAAAGTTCCATCTTCCAAGTTTTTAACATGAACAACTTCATTGTATTCAAACTTAGTTCCAAGTTGAGTTGCTTGCATATACATTTTCATTGCTAATTCTGGTCCTAAGATAGTTTCAAAACCAGGATAGTTTTCAACGATATCTGTTTTAACCATTTTTCCACCTGGAGCTTCTTTTTCAATGATCATTGTGTTAAGTCCAGCTCTTGATGTATAAATAGCTGAAGTAAGCCCCGCAGGACCTCCTCCGATAATTAAAACATCTAACATTTCTTCATTAATATGATTTTTCATATAATCACCCTAATTCCCTTCATTTATATGGTGAGACAAATTGTGTAACTCCAATAATAACTAATCCAGTAATTAGCAATAATGCTAATACTATAAAGTTTGGTATTGGTAAGTTTTGCATAAATAAGTCTTGTGGTCTTCTCATAGTCTCTAAAATAATTCTTAATAACATGTAACCAAATATATAAGCTCCAGTTGTAACACCAGTTCTAATAATTAAATGACCGTTTGGGTTGTGTAATTTTTCAATCTCTCTTGCATCAGGATTTATATTAAATCTTCTTGATCATTTTCCAATAGTTGAATAGATTTCGTCTTTACGTGTATTCATAAGGTCTTTTTGAGTAGAAATATCTTGTTTCTTCATTGCTACTAACTCTTTATATTTATTTGAGTTTTTAGCAACTCTACTTAGCTTGTTGGAGTATTCTTTTTCAATTTTCTTTATGGCTTTTTCTAGGCTGGGTTTTAAAGTTTTTAGTCTTTGTTCACCTTGGTAATTACGTGCTGATCTCTCTTCATATTCTTTTTCAAATTTCAATACTTCTAATGAGTTTGGTTCATATCAATAATAAGCTTTATTTCATGCTCTAAAGAATGATAATTTAAGTTCGATAATTTCTCCATTATCGGTTGTTATTCGAACTTGTTTATATTTTATAGGAGCAAGTGTGTCTTTTCAAATGATTTCACCCTCTGATAGAGATTTGTGTTGTTTGTTGTATCAACCTGGATAAGCTTTTGGTTCTAAATCTCAAGGTTTTGGTTTGGAAAACACTCTTCCAATATTTGCAACTCCAAATGTTATTAACAATCATAGCAATAAGTTACCAATTGATTCGAATAAGAATAATGGTGAATGATACATTAATGGAGATTCGATTACTTCTGACAACGTTCTTCCATCAAGCTCAGAGATATCACCCATGTGACTTGCAAGAGCCTCTAAATTAAATCAGTCAGTTGGGTGGTCCATTACATAACTGAAACCTGATAAATCAGGGAATAAGAACATTTTATCTCTGATTGCGTTAGGCAACCAAGACAAGTCTTCATATGTTAAATTGGCAGCACCCATTAACTCATGGTTAAAGAAGTTACCTCAACGACCCATCATTTGTCCTAGTAAGATGTTTGGTATGATGCAATCAGCATAAACTCATACAGAAATTAAAGTAATCTTACTTCTTTTGTAAAACCACACAAAACCAGCAGCAATTCCAAGCGCTAGTGAACCAAACAATGACATTCCTGGCTCTCAAAAGAAAAATACCTTATATCAATTATTACCTTGTTGATAGTATGGGATAAAAACCTTACCAAAAATAGATGCACCAATAACACCTAAAGGAACAACAATCATGATCCCTAATTCAAGTTCTTTTAATGGCATCTTACGTAATTTAAATTGAATGATAGATGCTATTATAACTAACAAAATCCCAGTGAACATAAACACTGGGTATGCTGGTATGACACCAAATAAATTTCTCGCCGCAGTTGGATCATTTCCCTGTCCTAATCAATCCAAGAAAGAAAAGTCTGGTGCTTGGGCAAACATATTAATCATTTGCTTCCTCATTAGTTTTCATAATTCTTTGATTCATTAATTCAATGATGTCAACTTTGTCATCACTTTGGTTAATTTTTAATTGAGCTACAGCTGATTCGATAATGTTTGAAATATTACGTCCAGATGAAACAGGAATTTTCATGTGAGGTACATTTACTCCAAGAACATTTTTTAAAGCTGGTTCTCTTCCGATACGTTCTGAATCATCAACTCCATTTGTACCGAATTTGAATAATTCAATAACCATATCCAATGGTGTTTCATCCATAATAATTTGGTAACCATTTGTTTTAGAAACATCAATAATACCAATCCCTCTAACTTCAACTAAGTTTTTTAAGATCGGGTGTGATTTACCAAAGATTTTATTCCCTTTATTTGTAAGAATGATTCTGTCATCACCAACAAATAAGTGGTTGTGTTTAACCAACTCTAAAGTAATCTCTGATTTACCAATTCCTGATTGTCCAATTACCATAATCCCCTTACCAAAAATATTTACAAGAGATCCGTGAACTTCTTCACTTGGTGCAAAATAATCATCATATAGGTCTAAGATGCGTTGTGTAAGTTCACTAGTTGATGGATAGTCAATACTTAAAAGTGGAAAATCCAGTTCGTTTGCTACATCAACTAAAATTTGATCATCAAATTTTTGAGTAACAATAACTAAAGGAGCACCAGATGTTAATAAATCATTATATTTAGCTCTTTTAGTAGCATCATCAAATTGAGACATATATTGGTTTTCTTTTGATGACATCAAAATAGCACGTTTATGTCCAGTTCCCTTTTTGCCATAAAATCCAGTCAATTCTAAACCAGCACGGTTTAGTCCATATACGTGAATCTTGTTATTAATTTTGCTTTCACCTGATAAAACTTTGAAATCAAAATTATCAACTAGATTTTTTATTGCTATCTTTCCCATAAAAGACCTCCTGATATTATTTTAATTTTACTATATAAATTTTATTTAATGAATATTTGCTTCCATAATTGACTATTTAAGAGTTATACTCTATACATAAGGAGGATTTAAAATGGAAAACACAATTGTACAAGCAACTATTACTGATATCGTTGACTTCGGAGCATTCTGTACTGTAGAAATTAACGGTGAAGAATATAAAGGATTAATCCACATCTCTGAAATCGCTGATCAATTCGTAAGAGACGCTAAAGAATTTGTTGCTTCAGGTGACGTAGTTAACGCTTTAGTTATGGAAGTAAACGAAGGTAAAAAACAAGTTAAATTATCAATCAAAAGAGCTGCTTAATTTAACAAATAACATATTCATTTTAAATTCATAATAATTTGCAAAATAGTCGTTATAGTTGAAGAGTAAATATTGTTTAGAAAAATCTACCAACCGGTAGATTTTTTTAATACTCAAATATTTTTTATTATTTTTATCAAATATCGGATATAAAAAAGCGAACCACTTATATGGGTTCGCCTTGTTTAAGATTAAGTTAGATTACATTGATGTTAATTATTATTTCGGTTAGTTAATATTTTTAACTAATAGTTGAATAACTAGCAACTCAACAGTTTCTGCTTTTAGAACACTCTTATCGATCAACTTGTGATTTGGGTTTTGATAAGTGTATAAAAGATGATAAACCAGAACGCTGGTGGAATTTCATTATCCCTATATATAACATTGTAATTAAAGCTACAAACTTAAATAGATATATAAACAAATTAAATTTTACACTTTAGCAAATGAAACTCTTACATTTAACAAACTAGATCATCTCTCTAATTCTATGATGGTGTCCATTTGAAATTTAACTATGATTATAATTCTTTTACTTTTTTATGAGATTTCGCTTTTTCAGCTTTTTCTCTTTTTTCTTTTCTAATCTGAATTTTTTCAGCTTCAGAAATTTTCGGTTTAAAGGTGAATTTAACCTCACCATGTCTCCCCACTCATGCGCTATTTGGTTTACCAACATCATTTCTAATGAAGATAAATAGAACCATAAAACATGAATAAGTTAAAAATGGATAAACAACAACTTGAATTGGCAGAAGAATAAGCTTACTTATTCAATTAACGGCCGCTATTGATGATCCATATAAAGCACTAATAGCGATTGGGTGAATAACAAAAAGGTGTAAGATTATACAAATTGTATAAATTAGAACCATTTTAGGAATTCAGTACTTTGTATTCTTATTGAAAAATACTAGTGAACCAGCAAAACCTATCATTACTTTGATTAACATAAATCCAAAGTGAAACCCACCACCTGAATTTAATATGCTGCCTGTAATATCTGATGATATACCAGCAACCATTCCTGATAATGGACCAAACATCATCCCTGTTAAAAACATGATGAAGTTACCAACCATTATCTTTCTTCCAAATAACATCGCATACCCAACAAAATTTGTTAGCACTACACTTAGAGCTACAAGCATACCTAATAATGCAATATTTTTAACGTTGAATCTCTTCAAGCTAAACTTTTCCATTATTGCTCCAGACGTTAGCAATGCTACAATTAATGCCGCACAAATGACTTGGGTTACAATCATAAATACGTGCTGTGACATTTATAATTCCTACTTTCTAAGAAGTCAATCATAGACAAGCGGTATAAAGTACAAACTACCACATACCAGAATGTTTCTGTCGTGATTGTTTCTTATAAATTCACGTCAATCAACTACTTTCTTACTATACTCAATTTCATTTATATCCCATGCCTTAAAGTGTTCAAAGTTAGTTATATAAACTTCATCAAAGTTTTTATTTAAATTTTGTAAATTTAAATCATAGTCTTTAGTAGTTATTGACCCAAATAAGATTATATAGTCTTCTTCTTGGTTATTCACTGTTTCAATTAATTTATTTATACCGTCTTCATTATGGGCGCCATCGATAACAATCCTTCTTTCACCATCAATAATTGTTGTAAAACGACCTAGAGGTGGTTGCAGTTTAAATAATTCTTTATCAATATCAACATCTAAAAATTCCAAAGCCTTTTTAGCGAGCCCCTTGTTTCCTTCTTGGTAATATACAGAATCAGTTAATCTTTGTGCTTGAATTATTTCGACATTTTTAGTTTCTAGAGACTTTTTAACTTGGTCAATATATTTCAAATTATCTTCACTTATTATGATTGTAGAATTAGGTTTTACAATATTTACTTTTTGATCAATTATTCCATTAATATCTGCACCTAGAACATCTACATGATCAAAAGAAATTGAAGTTACCAGTGAAAGGATTTGATTGCTCATTAAACTTGTACAATCATTTACCCCACCGATTCCGGCCTCCATCACAACAATGTCAACATTGTTGTCAGAAAAATACATAATTGCTATCAATGTTCAAATTTCAAAGAAAGTTAAACTATATTCATTTATATACCTATCCACTCTAGATAAATAATCTTTTAAATCTTGATCACTAATGTAGTCGTTATTGATTTGAATTCGTTCATTTTGGTATAAGAAAGCAGGCGAGATAAATAATCCAACCTTCTTATATTTTTTTAATAAACCTTTGGATAAATAAAATGATGTAGACCCTTTACCATTAGTTCCAACAATATTTACTGTTGGAAGTTTTGATTCGGGATTTCCCAAAATTTTTAAAACCTTATCAAGGTTATATTCGTCAGCAAATCTTTTATTTACTGGTATTAATTTTTCTTCTACAGAAATCATTATTTTAAGTACTCTCTTAGATATTTAGCTGTATATGAGATCTCACTTGTAGCTACTTGTTCAGGTGTTCCAGAAGCCACAACCATTCCTCCGCCATTTCCACCTTCTGGTCCCATATCAATAATGTGATCAGAAACTTTGATAAAGTCCAAGTTATGTTCAATAGCTATTACTGTGTTACCTAAACCAACTAATCGATTTAAAACAGCCACTAATCTTTTAACGTCATCAATGTGTAAACCTGTAGTTGGTTCATCTAACATGAAAATTGTCTTACCAGTTGCTTTTTTCAGTAGGTAAGTTGAAAGTTTGATACGTTGTGATTCTCCTCCAGATAAAGTTGTAGCACTTTGACCAAGGCGAATATATCCAAGACCAACTTCTAGGATAGTATCCAATTTAACTTTAATTTGTGGAATATTTTCAAAGAATAGAGCAGCTTCTTCAACTGTCATATTTAAAATATCTGAAATATTTTTCATTTTATATTTAACTTGCAGAGTTTCATCATTATAACGTTTACCTTCACAAACCTCACATTGAACTTCAACACTTGGCATGAATTGCATTGAAATAGTAATTATTCCATCACCCTGGCAATTTTCACAACGTCCCCCAGGAACATTGAATGAGAATCTCCCTTTTTTGTATCCTCTAACTTTGGCTTCAGGTAAATTAGTGAACAAGTCACGAATATCATCAAACACACCTGTATATGTAGCAGGATTTGATCGTGGTGTTTTACCAATTGGTTCTTGAGAAATATAAATAGCTTTATCTACATTATCAAGCCCTTTGATTTCTTTATAGTTACCAGCTTGAACAAATTCACGTGATAGATTTTTATGAATTCCCTTATAGATAATATCTTCTAATAAAGTTGATTTCCCTGAACCTGAAACTCCCGTAATAGTTACAAATTTTCCCAACGGGATAGTGACATTTATATTTTTTAGATTATTTTCCTTAGCTCCGAAAATTTCAAGTTTTTTACCATTTCCACCACGTCTAGTTTTAGGCACTTCAATTCTTTCGCGTCCAGATAAATATCTACCAGTAATCGTGTCAGCTCTCAAAATTTCATCATATGTTCCAGAGAAGATAACTTCTCCTCCATGTTCACCAGCCCCAGGTCCAATATCAACAATTCAATCAGATTCTTTCATAGTATCTTCATCATGTTCAACAACAATTAAAGTATTACCTAGATCACGCAAGTGTTTTAAAGTAGCAATTAATTTATCATTATCTCTTTGGTGCAGACCGATTGAAGGTTCGTCAAGAACATAAAGGATTCCTGTTAATTGAGAACCGATTTGTTTTGCTAGTCTAATACGTTGAGCTTCTCCACCAGATAAAGTTGTAGCTGTTCTTGACAGATTTAAATAACCTAAACCAACTTCATTCAAGAAACTAATTCTTGAAACAATTTCTTTAAGAACTAGGTTCGCAATTTTTTCTTGATTTTCAGTTAATTGAATATTTAGGATGAAATCCATTTCTTCTTCAATTGATTTTTCTGTAAATTCATGAATTGATAGACCATCCACTTTGATTGATAGTGCTGTTTGATTTAAACGCGAACCTTTACATAATTTACATGTTTTTGAACTCATGAATTTTAAGTATCATTTTCTAATCTCTTCTGATTTTGTTTCGAAGTATCTTCTTTGAATTAAGGTCGCAACACCTTCAATGTATTCAACAGATTCATGTTTACGTCCATTAGATGAAACTAATTTAACTTCGATTTCATCATCACTTCCTCACAACATCATATTACGTTGTTCTTTGGTTAACATTTTAATAGGTAAATCTAGATCAATGTAGTAGTAATCACATAGTGTTCTGAATCTTTGTCATTCTAAGTTATCAGAACCTACCATGTTTTTATAGTAAGCAACCCCACCTTGATTAATAGTTTTTTCATCGTCAGGGATTATAAGACCGGGATCTGCTTCCAAGCTAACCCCAAGTCCACCACAATCCTCACACGCTCCTAAAGGGGCATTGAATGAGAATAAACGCGGTTCCATTTCAGGAATATTAAATCCACAAACCTTACATGAATATGAAGTTGAGAACAATTTTTCTTCTTTACCTTCAGTTTCGGGATAATAAACTTTTACCATACCATTTGAGTATCTTAGTGCGATTTCAATCGCTGCAAAAATACGAGAATTAATCTCTTCTTCATCTCTATAAATTAGACGGTCAACTACAATATCAATATCATGTCTTTGATTTTTGTCTAACTCTAAATCTTCTTCCAACATTCTGATTTGTCCATCAATTTTTACACGAATAAATCCTTCAGCTTTAAGTTTTTCTAAATCAGATTTATGACTTCCTTTTTTATCTCGTGCAATTGGAGATAAAATATAAACTTGTTCCGCTTCATCAGTTTCTTTTTGAATATTTAAAACAATTTCTTTAATTGATGCAGCCTTAATTTGTCCATGTCCATTGATACAGAATGGTGTTCCAACTCTTGCATACAACAAACGTAGGTAATCATAAATTTCTGTAACTGTACCAACAGTTGAACGTGGGTTGTGAGATGTTGTCTTTTGATCAATTGAAATTGCTGGACTCAATCCTTCAATTGAGTCAACATCTGGTTTTTCATTGCCACCTAAAAACTGTCTTGCATAAGCCGAAAGTGATTCTATGTATCTTCTACGTCCTTCAGCATAAATTGTTGAGAACGCTAAAGAAGATTTACCACTTCCTGATAAACCCGTGAAGACAACTAACTTATCTGTTGGAATTTCTAGGTCAACATTCTTTAAGTTGTTCTCCTTAGCTCCCTTTACTATAATTTTATCTTTTGCCATAATATTTTCCCCTAAAAGTTTTTTTGTCCTTCTAATTCAATAATTGTATCTCTCAATGTTGCTGCAGTTTCAAAGTCTAAGGCTTTTGCTGCATCAAGCATTTCTTTTCTCATTTGATCAATAACTTTTTGAATAGCTTCTTTTTTGTTTTTTGTTCCACGAATTTTCTTCAATTCATTAACATTTTTACGAGCATTTTCAGTCATCATTATTTCTGAAATATCTTTGATAATTGTTTTTGGAACAATGCCGTGTTTAGCGTTGTATTCTTCTTGAATTGCTCGTCTTCTTGAAGTTTCTTCCATAGTTTGAGTCATCGCTGGACTGACACTATCAGCGTAGAATATTACTAAACCATTGGCATTACGAGCTGCACGACCTGTTGTTTGAATCAATGATCTCGCATTACGTAAGAATCCTTGTTTATCCGCATCAAGAATACATACTAAACTCACTTCTGGTAAGTCTAGTCCTTCACGAAGCAAGTTAACCCCAACAACAGCATCATAAACTCCTTTACGAAGATCGTTTAAGATTTCACTTCGCTCAATAGTTTTTAATTCTGAGTGAAGGTAAGCCACCTTGATACCCTTCTCTTGTAAATAAGATGTTAAATCCTCACTCATTCTGATAGTAAGTGTTGTTATGAAAACTCTTTCATTACGTTCTTTCCTGATTTTAATTTGTTCAATTATGTCATCAATTTGCCCTTCTGTTTTCTTAACCTCAATAATTGGGTCAAGTAGTCCAGTTGGTCTAATGATTTGTTGAATAAACTTACCATCAGTTAATTCCATCTCATAATCACCAGGAGTAGCAGATGTGTAAATTATTTGCCCCAGACTTTCATTAAACTCTTCAAAATTTAATGGGCGGTTGTCCATTGCTGAAGGTAGTCTGAAACCATATTTAACCAGTGTTTCTTTTCTTGATCTATCAGTGTTATACATTCCGCGAGTTTGAGGAATCATCATGTGTGATTCATCAATAATAGTTAAGAAATCGTCTTGGAAATAATCCAATAATGTGAAAGGTCTTTGACCTTTTTCTCTGAAATCTAATTGAGCTGAATAGTTTTCAATACCAGAACAGAATCCAAATTCTTCTAATGACTCAAGATCATATTTGGTTCTTTGCTCTAACCTTTGAGCTTCCAATAGTAAACCTTCATCTTCAAACCATTTAACTCTTGCAACCATTTCATTTCTAATATTTGCGCACGCTTCTTGCAACTTGTCTTCAGGGGTAACATATGCTTGAGCTGGATAAACAGTAATTGTTCTTGTTCTATCAATTACTCCCCCAGTTAATGTATCTAAGACATCAAGCATTTCAATTTCTTCACCAAACAATGAAATACGATACATAATATTTGAAGTTCATCCTGGAACAACTTTAATAACATCACCTTTTACACTAAATGTTCCGGGAGCATTTTCAATATCATTTCTGGTATATCCTGTTTTAACAAAATACATCAATAGTTCTTTCTTACTTAGTTTTTGACCGATGTTTAGTTCGAAAAATGCATCACTATAATCTTTCGGATTTTGAGATGCGTAAATAGCTGCAACTGATGCTACAACAATCGTGTCATTTCTCGTAGTCAAAGCATTCATAGCGCTTAATCTCATCATATCTAACTCAATATTTTGACGAGCATCTTTGTCAATATATAAATCTTTTGAAGGAAGATAAGCTTCTGGTTGAAAGAAGTCAAAGTTCGAAACAAAGTATTCTACCCTATTATCTGGGAAGAATTCCTTTAACTCATAGTATATTTGCATAGCTAATGTTTTATTGTGGGCAAGAACTAAAGTTTGACGATTTTGGTTTGCAATAACATTTGCCATTGTAAATGTTTTCCCAGTTCCTGTAGCTCCAAGTAATACTTGGTGTTTTTCACCAGCTTCTAAACCTGTCAATAATTGTTCAATGGCCACAGGCTGATCACCAGCTGGCTTATACTTTGAAACAAGATTGTATTTTTTTTCTTTATTAAAGCTCATAACTTCTCCTTTTGTTTAATATGGAAAAAAACTAGAACTTGCCTAGTTTTTTTGCCTAACCAATTTTTGTTTTGGTTCTCTCTTCATCTTCATCAACTTGTTCAGTTTTATTTTTTGAATTTGATTTGATCGACTTCAATTGTCTACCTAATTCAGTGATAATTTGGCGGGCCATGTCAATTTGAATTTTTCTAGCCTCGTCATCTTCTGCGACTGTTTCAAGCAATTGGTTATAGCCATCTTGGATTTTTTCATCATTGATTTGATCAATATCCGGGATTTTGAAACTTTTTAGAATATTCATAACCTCTTCTGGAGAGACTTCAATTTGCTGTTGTTTTCTTTCGGCAAATCTTTTTTCTAATTCAATTACTAATCCCAATAAAATATCTCTTTGCATTTTTAATTTTGCTAAAGCCTTTTTATCTTCTTTATTTTCTTCAAATAATTCGTTAAAACGATTGTTAATATCTTCATTGTTTAACTGAAGTTTTGTTAAACCTGTTTCGCTCAAAATTAAGTCAATATCAGCGTCTGTGATTTGAATTTCTTGTTGTTTTGGTTCCTCATCTGGATTTGGTGCCAAAATAACTTTCGATAATGTGTCAACAACTTGGATAGCAATATTAATCTTCATCCCATTAAATAATTTAGTTGCCTGTTCAACATATTCAGCTAGTGGGTTATTTTGTGCATATTGTTGTAAGTAAATACCAGATTTTAATTTTGATGATAAGTTAATGTGTTTAGTTCAGAACTTGTCAAATGATTCTAAAATTATTTTACGTTCCATGCCTAAAACTACATCTTCAGGAATTCCCAAAATTCTTGCTTGATAGAATTCCATCATTGCATTAGCCAAACGCTCCGCTAAATCAGATTTTTCTTGATTATAGAAATCTTCAGCTTTGAATTTATTGTGAGCCACAATTTTCCCGTCAATTGTTTTTATTAATGCAGGCGCATCAATAGTTTTCTCACCACTTACCATGATATAGTGTTCATTAATCATTTCATAAGCTACCGTGTATTGGAATTTCTTAAGAACAACACTTAAATCTTGTGCTTCTAAAATGTCATCTCTTTGTGAATACATAGCCTCACGTTGTTGAGCTAAAATATTATCATAATCTAAAACGTTTTTACGTTGATCAAAGTTCATACCTTCTAATTTCTTTTGAGAGTTTGTAACGGCTCTTGTGAAAATACGAGACTTAATGTGGTCATCACCTAATTTTGCAAAGTTTGCTCTCATTTTTGGTGATGAGAAACGGATCATCATATCATCTTCCATTGAAATATAGAATCTTGACATACCAGGGTCTCCCTGACGTCCAGCACGACCACGTAATTGATTATCAATACGTCTTGCTTCATTTCTTTCAACTCCAAATACAACTAGACCACCTAAAGATTTAACTTCATCTGATAACTTAATATCTGTACCACGACCAGCCATGTTGGTTGCTAATGTAATAGCACCTTTTTGACCAGCTACAGCTACGATATCAGCTTCTCTATCATGGTTCTTAGCATTAATCATTTCATATCTCAATCCAGCTTTATCTAGGTATCGTGAAATTTGCTCTGATGACTCAACTGAAGTTGTTCCAATAAGAACAGGGTTACCGATTTCGTGAATTGCTTTAATATCAATCATTAATTTTTTCAGTGCAGCATTTTTAGTTCCGAAAGTGTAATCACCTTCATCAACACGAATAACTGGTTTATTAGTTGGTGTACATACAACACGAGTATTATAAATTTTAATAAATTCTTCTTCTTCAGTTTTTGCTGTACCTGTCATTCCAGAAATTTTTGTATACAGTCTGTAAAAGTTTTGATATGTAATTGTTGCTAATGTTTCAGTTTCGTCTTCGATTTCAACTTCCTCTTTAGCTTGCAGTGCTTGTTGAAGTCCATCTGAATATGAACGCCCTTCCATGATACGACCTGTGAATTGATCAATTAAAACAATTTCTCCATCACGAACAGTATATTCAACAGCTTCTTTGAAAGTAAAATGTGCTTTTAAAGCATTCATGATTAAGTGGAAAATTTCAGTATTGTTAACATCAAATAAATTTTCAACTGAAAAGTATTCCTTAGCTTTCAGCATTCCAGCTTCTGTTAAATAAACTTGTTTTGATTCCAAGTCAATATCCACATCTGTATGTTCATCACAAATTTTAGCAAAATCATTTGCAGCGCGATATAGATTAATTCTTGATGAAGAACCTCCAGAAATAATCAACGGAGTTCTTGCCTCATCGATTAAAACCGAGTCAGCCTCATCGATAATTGCATAGTTAAGTCCGCGTTGTACTTTTTGTGCAAAGTCAGTCACCATATTATCTTTTAAATAATCGAACCCTAATTCAGAGTTAGTTACATATGTAATATCGGCTGAATAAGCTTCACGTTTACCAGCTTTTGAAAGTCTTGAAGAGTTTAATCCGACAGTTACTCCTAAAAGCTCATAAACTTGACCATTAATTTCAGAGTCACGTCTTGATAAGTATTCATTAACTGTAACAATGTGGACACCAAGTCCAGTTAAAGAGTTAAGGTAAGCTGGGAATAATCCTGTTAAAGTTTTCCCTTCCCCTGTTCTCATTTCAGCAATATCACCTGAATTTAAGATGATACCTCCGATTAATTGAACTCTATAAGCATTAAGACCAAGAACACGTTTAGACGCTTCCCTAGCGACTGCATAAGCCTCAACAAGAATATCTTCAACAGTTTCTCCATCTTGCAATCTTTGCTTAAATTCTTGAGTTTTCAGTTTAAAATCATCAGCACTTAATTTTTCCATTTCTGGTTCTAGTGCAATGATTTGATCAGCTATTTTTCCATAGCGTTTAATAAGTGATTTATCTGATGCCATTATTATCTCCTTATGATTTTAGTTCAATAAATTAATTATACTATTTTATCAACTTTAAAAATAGATTAAGCCAATGTTTTTGACATCAAAACCAGAAGCGTTTTCAACTCTTTCAATAGATACTATCAATGATTATTAAACTGAAAAATTTGTCTGCAATTCCATCTTATTAATAAATAAAAAAAGAGAAAGCCTTGCTTCCTCTTTAAAAGATATGTTTATAAATTAATTATACCATTAATATAAAAGAATGTAAATAATTTTTAAACACTAAATTTTGTTAAAATCATAACAAGGAGGAATTTTATGAAGACTATCAGTAAATCAATTTTCAAAAACTCATTTGTAATCAAGAAATCAGAATTCATAACTATAGCCACTCAGATTTCCTCAAAAGAAGAATTGGATTCATTTTTAGAAGAATATTCCAAAACAGATGCCCGTCACAACTGCTATGCCTATAAAATTGGTGTTGAACAACAAAGTGGCGGTTTCAACGATGATGGAGAACCTAGTGGAACGGCTGGTAAACCCATTTTTAATGTCATCGAGAAGAACAATCTTACAAATATCGTAATTTTAGTTATTAGATACTTTGGAGGCGTAAAACTTGGAGCAGGTCCCCTAACAAGAGCATATACAACAAGCGCTAGCCAATTAATAAATGAAATAGAGTTAAAAGATCTACAAAAAAATTTACGAAATCAAATTCGAATTTGATATCCAAAACACAAAAGATGTTGATGGTTATCTTAGAAATAATCATTTAGAGATTGTTGAAAAAAAATATTTAGAAAAACCACAATACAAAATAATTAATTCAAATAAGAACATTTTAAGAGATGTTAATTTACCAATAAAAATACTTTCAATTGAAAAAGCCTTTATAGAAATATAAGGCTTTTTTAGTGATATGATTATTAACGTAAGGATTGAATACAATGAATACTAAAAATGAGAAACAGACAATACTAATTATTGATGGTTATCATTTATTACACAAAGGTTACTACGGATCTTTAAAAAGAAAAACTGTAGCAATGAATCGTGACGGGGTCATGATTAATGCTATTTATACATTCGTAGCAAAAATTAATGAATTAATTGATATGGATATTTACCACACAATTATTGTTACCTTTGATGTTGACAAGGGATGTTGAAGAAAAGACTTATATCCAGAATATAAAGCTAAAAGAAAAGAAACTCCTAGTGAGTTAATTCCTCAAATGCAAATCATTAGAGAGTTTTTAACAGCGGCTAATATTCCATGATATGAACAACCTGGTTATGAGGGTGATGATGTTATGGGTACTATTGCTCGTATTGGGTGTAAGTTAGGATATAACATTCACATCTTGTCAAACGATAAAGATACTTTCCAATTAGTAAGTGATGACACAAAGATTATCACAAACGTAAGTAAAAAAGAAAAAGTTGAATTTGTTAAAGAAGAGGAAGTATTTGAAAAATTTGGATGTAAACCACACCAAGTTCCAGATATTAAAGCTTTAATGGGAGATGCATCAGATAACATCAAAGGTGTTAAATGTCTTCACTATAAACAAGCAGTTGACCTTCTAGAACAATTCGATACAGTTGAAAATATCTACGAAAACATAGATAAAATACCAGCTGGTGTTTGTTCCAAACTTGTATCAAGTAAAGAACAAGTTTTACTTAATAAAAAAATAGCAACTATTCAAAATGACTTAAAATTAGGTCGTATTGATTTCAGAAAATTAAGAGTTAACTATTATGGTTATCTTAAATTCTTAAAGCAACAAAAAATGTGAGCATTCACAGGAAATGTAGTTAAGAAAATTGAAAATCAAAGAGCCATTAAAGAAGATCCGACTTGTAAAAAAGTTGCTGAACAAAAATGTGCTGATAGTGCTATGAATAAAATTTGTAAGAACAAAAAATAGAATCGCAAGATTCTATTTTTAATTATCTAAATTTTGAATTAACTCAACCTGGTCTTGAGTCCACGTAGTAGTTATCACTTCATCTTTCGGCATATGTTCCCTTTTTAGTTATAACCAAAAAGAAATTAATAACGATTGGAATTATTAAAATAAAAAATAATAATTGCAAGAAGCTACACAAAAATAAACTTAACTGTCTGCGAGTTGAATAATCCATGTTTACAGCTTTCATACCAATAGATGCTCTACCAATGATGAAATTAATAATTAAGAAAATTGAGTAAATACCAAATGTAATTACGATCATTCCACAGTTAATTAAACTTGCTAATCATCTTCTTCAATAACCCACAATATTTTGTTGTTGCATAACTCTTCCTCCTGAATAAATAATAACAAAAAAATGTTTCTAAATGAAACCATATATATTACATATATATGGTTTATTTGTTTGGTACTTGTTTATATAATTAAGTTAGAGGTGATAGCCCATGGAAAAGAAATTGACCAGTTTGGATATGAAGATTATTGAAATCCTCAAAGAAGATCCAAGAATTAGTATCAACAAAATTGCACAAAAATTGAACGTTGCACAAAAGACGATCAAGAGCCACATCAGTTCATTGGAAAGTTCTGGTTATATGAGAACTCGGGCTATCCTTATTCCATCAAAATTTGGGTATTTTAATATTGCTGATATATATTTGTGAACAAATGGGAAAATATATCACGATATAGAAGAATTTTGTATGGAACATAAGAAAAATGTAGTATACCTTTCAAAGCACTTAACAGAAAAGGATATAAGTATCCAGTGTGCCTTTAAAAATCTTTCGGATTTGAATTTTTTCATTGATACCATTAAAGGTTTTTCGGGTGTTAATAAATTGGAATTCGCACTTATAACAGATATCATTTTTGATATGGATTCGTGGTCTCCCGAAACTAAAAAACAGGATTAAATCCTGTTTTTTTGCTATTGAATTTCTTGTTGTGTAATACAGTGAATATTTCCACCACCCAATAGAATTTCACGAGCCAATATTGGTTCAACTTTTCTATCTGGATAAAGTTTTGTAATGACATCTATGGCATTTTGGTCATTAATGTTCCCAAATATTGGTAAAAGGACAGCCCCATTAACTAAATAGAAATTGGCATATGATCCGGCTAATCTTTCCCCAGACTCTCTAACCATACCATCACTTGTAGTATCTACACCATATACATCTTCTTCAGTATAATGCATCGGCTTTGGTTGAAGCAATTTAGTAACTTTAATTTTTCTTCCTCTTGCATCTGTTTCATTTTCAAGAATTTTTAAAGCTTTTAAACTAATTGCATATTGAGGATCTTCTTTATCATCTGTTCAAGTTAATACAACGTGACCTGGTTTAACAATTTGAATCATATTATCAATATGTCCGTTTGTTTCGTCATTGTATACACCCAATGGCAATCAGATGATTTTTTCTAATCCAAGGTACTCTTTCATGTTATCTTCAATCTCTTCTTTTGTTAAATGTGGATTACGGTTAGAATTCAATAGACATTCTTCTGTAGTGTACAGTGTGCCTTCTCCATCTACGTGAATTGAACCACCTTCAAGCACGAAGTCAGCACGATAGTAATCAACACCTGATATTTCGGCCATTTTTCTAGCTATTTGATCATCGTTGTCTCAAGGGAAGTACAATCCACCTTCTAAGCCACCTCAAGCGTTGAACATTCAGTCAATGGCTCTGATGTCTCCTTTATCATTTTTAATATATGTCGCTCCACAATCACGTACTCACGCATCATCATTAGACATTTCTACCAATCTGATTTTTTCATCGAGCATTGATTTTGCATTATTAAATTGTTTAGCACTCACTATCATTGTTAGGGGTTCGTATTTAATAATGGTGTTTGCTATATTTGCATAAACCACTTGAGCCGGTTTAGCTCCTCCACGTCAATTATCTGTTCTTTCAGGTCACATCATTCATGACCCTTTATGTACATCATTTTCAGCAGGCATTCTAAAACCATCTGATTTAGGTGTACTATTCAATATTTTTTTCATAAATTTAAGCTCCTTTTTGAATTTGCTCTTTTTCTTTTATCTGTCTTTCTGATTTTTTCTTAACATTTTTTTCCGCTATTCTGATCAACACTTCTCCAACGAGAATAGAAAATAGTGAACCACCTATTGTGAATCCTAACTTCATACCACTTTTAGCTCAATCAATTCCTTCTTCTGGCTGAATTATCAAATCTCCAACAGTTAATAAGAACAGCGCTGCAATTATCAGGAAGAAAGGCACAAACGTAATCATAAATATTACATATTTATTTCCTGGAATTGTAAATGGTCTTTCTGCCTCCTTATCTTTTTTTCTCAACATGTAAAATGAAGGGAATATCAATAGATACGGGATCAAGAATACTACTGATTGGAATGAGAATAAAGCCTCAAACAGATCGCCAGTTTCTGTATCTCCTGCTTTAGATGTAAATCCAGCAATAAGTAAGCAAACTATAGAAATAGCTCCCGTTAGAACTGAAGCACCCAATGGTTGTCCTGTGGGTTTGAATTTAGAACCAAATACAATCGGCAGTTGATCATCTTCCGCCGCCTCAACGGCTCCAAGATTCGCCCCAATAACTCAAGTCATCATTGTTCCGAATAGTGAATATATTAATAAAATACCCATTGTGTTTGTAAGTCACACCGGAAGTCCTCTGCCCAAAGCAACAATCAAACCATTAGCAATATCAAAATCATCACTAACATCAACCAAAATATTAATAGCCACTGTTCCAATTACATAAGCTACAACAATTGTAATACCGGATACCAAAGTAGCTTTCGGAATATCTTTTTGGGGGTTTTTCATAGATAAAACTTGATTTGATCCAAGTTCAAATCCACACAGGTTATAAATGATAACCAGGATGAATAATAAACCTGTTGATCAAGAAGGGACAATTCCCATTCCCGGATCATCTATTGGAGTTGAAACACCATTTCCTTTTGCAAGGAAAACGATAGTTGCAACAACCAACAGCAAAGTAACTATAACTTTCGCTATCGATGATGAATTAGGAATATATCTAAGTCATTCCTCTTTCAGCAAGCTAATCAAAACAGTTAATATAGTTAAACCTGCAGCAATTGCAACTTGTGTTCAAATTGTTAAAGTTCCATCAAAAAACATATATGAAATTGTTGCTGCGAAAACTATATATGATGCTGACATTCAAATAGAAACATTCAATCAGTAAAATCAACTAGTTCTGGCAGCTCATCGTGTCCCAAATACTCTTCTTACTCAAGAATTAATACCACCATCAACATAAGTAGATCCAAGTTCTGATGATATTAAGCCATAAGGGATGAAGAACAACAAAGCTAAAATAATTCAAAATATAATTGATTGTCACCCAATGGCGGCTGCCATTGCAAAAGAATCCAAAGCGAATATTGCACTAAATGAAATAGCTATTAAGTCAATAATTCGGAGACCCTTTTTCTTTACTTTTTCAGTCATACTAGACTCCTTCTAATCTTGTTCGTAGATATATGTATATCTATTTTTATCTTCTCTTTCTCTATCTTCTAAGAATGCCCTAATCAGTCCATCATGATAGATTTTCACATTATCATTTGTCTTGTCAATTCTTCCATACATGTAATAAACCAATAATCCCATTTGAGCTGTCAGTCTATTTTCAGCTTGATCAAAGACAACTGATTGATTCGAATCAATCACTTCATCTAGAACTTCAACATTTCTTGAAGACGGCAAACAGTGCATGAAAATAGCGTTTTCATTTGCTAATTTCATCATTTCCTTATCCACTTGGTATGTTGGTTTGAAAGCTTTTACCCTGTCTTTAGCTTCTTCTTCTTGGTCAACTCATCATCACAGATCTGTATAAATAACATCTGCACCTTTCACTTCGTTAACATCTTCCGAAATTTTTACTGAACCGGACCCTGCATTTTCAATGTTCTTCAATGCTATATCAATTCATTCTTGTGGAGATGAATATTGTTTTGGCGAGATGTGAATGAAATTCATACCCAGTTGTGTTGTAATGTGCATTGTTGACGAACATACATTAGTTCTGTCTCCAATGAATACTACTTTGATTTTTGAAAAATCAATGTCTGTCAATTTTTTATCCTTTGTATATTCAAGTTTTTCCAACATTGTGAAAACATCACAAATTGCTTGAGTTGGATGATTATAATCTGTTAACCCATTAAATACAGGAACATCTGCATGTTTTGCAATCTCCGTCACAGTTTCATGTTTTCAGGCCCTGCACATTATTCCATCACACATATGAGATAAAACCTTGATTGTGTCATAAAGAGATTCTCTATGACCCAAATGTATCTCACCTGGTTTTAGATATTGAGCATGACCACCTAATAATGTCATTGCGGCTTCAAATGAAACCCTTGTTCTTGTTGATGGTTCCTCAAAAATCATTGCAAGAGTTTTTCCTTCCAATAATTTTGGAGTAGCTCCATTGTAGCGTGCATCCTTCAGCATCCTCATTAAAGTAAATATTTCGAATATCTGCTTTTTGCTAAGTTCTTGTGTATCGATAAAATGATTTAATTTGTTCATAATTTTACACCGATTTGATTTTTCAAATCCCCTTTCACAATTAGAATACTTCTTGTTGACGCCAAATACAAAGGTTAAATATTGTTATTTTTACATTAAAAAATTGGATTCGAAATCCAATTTTTTAATATTTAGTTTAATCTTTATTAGTTAATCTTATTTAATTTCTAACATGCTATTCATATATTAGGGACTATTCGTACATAATACTTGATTTTTGATGTTAAAAATTCATAATTATTTTTACTATTTTTATCAAAATTGATATTTAATTAAATTAAATACTAACACAATTACAACATATAATTATCCAGCTAATTCAAGAAGTTTTTCATAACACTCTATAATAATTTCTGCTTGCCCATCTATAAATAAGCCCGGTACTGCTTCAGCCAGCTTTTTCATTGGTATAAATGCTTCGACAAATACTTTGTCTCCAACATAAATGGATTCAGCTAATTTTTTATCTTCATCAGAGCTACCGATATAGTACTCCCCAGCTTCTTGACCATAACTTTCAAAAAGATAGAATTGATTTACCATATTAGTAATATGTTTGGCATAGAATGGATCCTTGAAATCAACAACAATCTTCCCTGGATCAATATTTGTAGGATCCATACCAACAGCAATTAGAGAAACTCTTTGAATGCTTGTTCAAGTATATGTATTAGTTATTTCAGCTAATTCATCAATTTTACTCTTTTTATAGTCTAAATCTTTACCGTCAAGATCTATTAAGACAGGCGGTTTAGAAACAACTTCCACTAAAAATTTACCTTTTATAAGAGTTGAAGTTTTGGTTGCTTTTACCAATAATTGTCCTTCGTAATCAGTTGAACCTAAGATTTCAAAGTCAATATCAATCACCGCTTTTGAACTCAATTCAGAAATGGCGTTTTGAATAGTCTCATTTGGAATTTCGTCATAGACAAATATTTCAGGAATTAAAATACTTGAAATATCTGTTTTTTGTTCTTGACCTTCCTCTGGATTTTCAGTTTCGTTACCTTCTCCAGGATTTTCGGGATCAGTGCCCTCTTCTGGATTTTCGGGATTACTTGGATGACCCGGTTTTTCTTCAACATTACCTTTTGAAGAATTAGTAGTAGCAATTACTGCAACTGGTGTTGATATTAATAATAAACCACCTAGAATAAATAATAGTTTTTTCATATTAATTTCTCCCTCAAGTTAGTTCTTTTATTTTATAAATTAATGCCTTTGTCTTATCAGTGAAATCACTTCCCATATCGTCGATTGGTTCAGAATGTTCATTAATTACCATCTTCATAATATCTGGTAAAACCAGGTTTAAAGGCTCTTCAAATTCATTTGTATATGATACAGTTTCTCTAGCATCCATAGGTATGATTTCGTTGAATTTTTCAACTAAAACAGTATTGAACAATTGTCATTCCAATAAGAAGTTGAATTTAGTTTCTACTGCTTCGGTTGCGAAATTGTGTACTAATTTTTCACCAGAAGCCAATACCCCATTGAACTCTTGAAAGAAAACTCTATAGTATCATTCAACAGCATCTTCTGATATATCTCCTAAACTATCAAGTCTTTGATTAAGTCCATTTACCAATTCTTCTTTTGATCAATCTCAAATAGTATCTAGTTCAGTAAACATGTCTCCAGTTTCAACTTCTAGGACTTCTATTGCTGTTTCCCCACTTAATAATTTAGAATTATCATTTGCTATTATGTTAATGTTTCCTACAACTTTTGTGTCACCAAAGATATAGTAGTCTATGTCCAAAGTTACATTCTTATTAAGTTTTTTCAAAACACTGTCAATTAAATCAAAAGGAATTTCATCACCAACGTAAATCGCATCAAAAATAACTTTTGAAATATCTTCTTTTACTACATTTGGTACCTCTGGTTCCACACCTGGGTTTTCAGGTTTCGAACTTGTGCTAAGAGCTATAGCACCAAATGTGATAGCTGGTGCCGCCAAAATAGCCAAACCAGTTAAAGCTAATAATAATTTTTTCATTTCAATCTCCCAATATAATTTCACTTTGATATTGTTTAATTATAAATTTTATAACAATAAAAAACCTATCATAAATAACCATTTTCCATAGTGGAAAGTCCAAATAAAAAAGGGTTGAAACCCCTTTTTTATTTAAAACCATTCTCTTTTAGTGCCTGTTTATACATTTGAATCCCTTGTGTTCTAGTAGTTATTGCTTGATTAATAGCACCTTGTGGTGCACCAGCTTTTAACATTGCTTCGTTTTCTAAACTAATAGCATCATTTACAATAATATTTATTTGATAAAATCAGTCACCTGTGAAGTTTTCTTCTTCTAATTGAGTAAATCCTTTAATTATGTGTTCGAAAGTAAATAATGGGCCATTTTTGACGTTATAAGCCATATTATTATCTGTTGTAGTATAAAAGAATTCATTAAGATCATTGAAGGTATCGACTGCCATTTGTTTTGCTAATTTTAAGTTATCATTGATATTCATATATCTCCTTATTTACAAAAAGCTTTTCTAGTTTTCAACTCTTTGTAAATATATTTTAACTCACTTTGATCCGCTTTGTATTTGATAGTGTTTTTATTGATTTTCAAAATTGTTTTATCTATGTTATTTTTACTAAATTTGATTGTTCTCACTTTTCATTCAAAACCATAATGATTAACATAAAAAATTATTTTATTGTTTTTGAATATATATGTGATTTTTGAGCCTTCATTTTTATATCTGTGATTAAATCTACAAATTCATAGTCTGATAGTTCTTTCCACAAATCAATTAACAAAGAAGAATACAAGTGTACAGAATACAAAACTAAATAAAACATCACTCACTCAATGTGCTCTCCCAATTACAAGTGTTGACATCATCACAATGATATTTGTTAATCAAACAAAATACAATGTTCTAATTTTTCAATCAAATTTAGTGCTTTTATTTCTTCTGAATCTAAAGAACATGAAACCAACTAATGAAAACGCTGACACAGTATGTCCAGAAGGAAAATCTGTAGATCTTCAACCAAGTGGTGAATTACTAATATCACTCTTTGTGAAAATATTAAATAATTTTCAATACTGAAGATTTGATCAGAAGTTACCGTTAACTTGATATCACTCATAGTATCCTCATGGACCCCATTCACGTTTGTTAATTGAATCAATAACATTTTGTTCAAGCGTTGCTTTATCGATTCCTGAAATCGATAACATTTCGGGAGTTAATTCAATTCAAGTTGCTGTTCAATATTGATCATCAAAAAATATTGCACCAGCATCGTCTTGAACCCAAGTAACTTTTCCAACGACATCTTCAAAATGAGCATGTACTGGATAGGTTCTTCCAGTAGCATCTTCCAAGGTTAGCACTAATACATATGGAATCAAAATCATTAAACCGACTCTGATTGAATCAACTCAGTATTCTCCTGATAAGATATTTGGTTTTTTTGAAAATTTAAATCGTAAATAATAAATGACACCAACTAAGATAGATGATTCAATTACCAATAAAATTATTCTTGATATTTGACGATCTTTTAAATTAGAAAGGTAATAGACATATACACCTTCCCCTCATCCCATGTCCTGATCTGCAATATTTATCAGACCCATTATTTTCATGAGTAATCAAAGAGCCATCATGACTATGTAAAATAGCCAAATCAGATTTTCATTACGCTTAATAAAAGAGTTGGTTTTAGTTTTTTTGTAAGCAAAAAAAGATTCAATAATTATAAAAACGGCCGTTAAAAGTAATGGGTAAATTTCTTGTTCTCCCATATCAAAATAGAATATTACGAAATACTTTATAAATTTGTATTCCATACCTTTAGCCATTCACATTGTAGCTTTGTCATCTCAACCATTAAATGACACGGTAATGAAACCTATCAAAGCTATCGTAGCTAATGTAATTAGAGGTGATGCTCATCAAAAATGTGGTTTATATTTCTTCATAACTACCTCTTTCACTGTTTAATTATAACTTAACCAAATTAGGTCTTTTTGTTTTGATAAAAATTAATAAAAAAAGTATTTTCCAATAACTTTCCAATAGGGAAAGACACGTTTTCTTGAACCATCTAACCTCTTCTAAAATTTATAATCTAATTAATATTAAAAAATAAAAAAAGAGGTACGAAATGAAAAACTGAAAAAAAGGTGCACTTATCTCACTAAGTGTTCTTCTGGCCGCAGCTCCGTTAACTGCTCTATTAATTAGTCAACAAAAACAAGACGCTGGTGTTGTAGGTGTTGACAAAACAAAATTAGCTAAACTTATTAAAGAATCTAATGAGGTAAATAAAAATAAATTCACAAACAAGACTTTGGTGGCATTACATCAGACTAATATTAAAGCTGTTGAAATTTACGACGATCAATTAGCAACTCAAGATGTTGTAGACAAGATGGTAGTTGAATTACAAGGTGCAATTGATGCATTATCTGTAATTGAAATTTTTGATTTCATTGATCCCACTATCTTAACTAACTCAGCTATAGGAATAGACATTCTTGCTGATGAACAAGGATTTGTTGATAATTTTTACGCTAATTTAGAATGAAGCGTTCTTAGACTGTATGAGTTTGAAAGATTCATTGACGAAAACGGAATGGCGCCTTTCGGGTACGCAACTCCTGATTTTTATAACGTTGTAGAAATTTCTATTCCAAATCATTATAGTACTTTTGAAGAAATTCTTGCCAATGGTGTAGAGTATGAATACACAATTAACGATGTAAGTGATGAAATGGATTCTATTGGTGAGAATTTTATACCATCTGAGTTAAAACGAGGAGTAAATAAAATAGCACCCAAATTCTTAGAAATGGAAGATAGCCATTTCACAATATCGGAATCAATTTCTAATTACTTTTACCTTTATAAAGGAAAGGAAATTGACGAAACATTAAATAGAACTATGCAAGATTTACTATTCATGACATCAGAAATAAATGCATTTAAATTCTTAGGAACTGTTCTAATAGAAGAAAGTTATGAAGATGGTCAAGAACTTGTATTTGACATCACTGAAGAAAATAAAACTTTCGAATATCTTGCGAATAATTCTATTCCACTTGCGGGATCACTAAATTATTTATACACTGACATAAATACTGATGAGGAAGCAATTCTTTATACAGTAGATCTAGCTGAAGAAAATTTATCAGTTAATTTTAAAGAAACAAATCTTCTTTCACTACAGTTTTTATTGGATAATCCAGATTTCAGTTACACATTAGAAGATACTACTGAAGAAATTAAAGAAAGATTTAAAACATACATCAAAGAAGTAAGTGGATTTGATGTAGTTGATGGTGTGGATTTTGTGATGAGAGACCCATGAGAAAATGGATCATCATCATCACAACGCAACATTACATTCTATGCAAATAATAAATCACAATATATTAGAGATATTGCTCCAATGAG
Source organism: Tullyiplasma multilocale ATCC 49900 (assembly GCF_000483165.1). Lineage (GTDB taxonomy): Bacteria > Bacillota_I > Bacilli_A > Mycoplasmatales > Mycoplasmataceae > Tullyiplasma > Tullyiplasma multilocale. Next base: position 43,968 of record NZ_AXXW01000006.1, read on the forward strand.
ATCGGCGTAATAATTTACCAATTATACCTAAAGAAAACTTAGGCTCCCTTTTGGGGAGTTTTTTATTTTTTAAAAGAAAACAATAAACAATTTTAATAAAATAATAAATAACTAATTAGTGACTTCCCATTAATGAAAGGGCTTAAAAAACCCTTAAAAGTTTCATTTGAGATTATTATAATTTGCATGATATCGAGCAACGATATAAGAGGTATAAAATGAAAAATTGAAAAAAAGTGACGATAGTTTTGGCAGGGGGTTTGCTATTTGCATCTCCTTTATCCGTACTAGCAATTACAAACAAGATTAATCAAAACGCCAATCAAGTAGATAAGGGTCAACTTGAGGCATTAATTAAAAAAGCTGAGGATTTAGAAATTACGTTATATACAAATAAAAGTTTTCTAAACCTAAATGTTATTAAGGATGCATCAAAAGTTATAGTCAGTGAAGAAGATGTAACACAAGAAATTGTTGACAGCATGACACTTAAATTACAAGAAGCTTTAGATGCTTTGGCTGTCATTGAAAAATGAGATATTATCGATCCGAACGCATTATCCGAACTGTATGATGGTTATAATTTCAGTGAATCAGAAGCCGAATATGTTCGTTCTTTATACGGTTATTACTATACTATAGCTATGGATATAGAAGTGGTTAAAATGTTGAAGGAGCGCCCTGATTGATATGAGAATATGAATGATTTTAATATCTCAATAGATTTCGCTAATAAATATGAAATTTTGGACAGACTTCTAGAACATGGTGTCGAGTATACATATACTATTCAACACCCGATGGATTGAGAACTACCACCACTTTGAGAAAGTGCTGGTAAGTTTGTTCCCAAACTTATTGGGATTGAAGACTTTAGATGATTTATACCATCAACTTTTACTGATTATAATTTCATTTCAGAGGATGACGATGTTATGTATACGTACTACGATATTGAATCCCTTTTCGTTAAGGAAATAATAGAAATGAATTTAGCCAAATATTTAGGTGCAATTACAGGCGCTTTCTATTATGACATAAAATTAGATGTCTCAGAAGAAGATTTTAATGCAAATTATTTCATCGACAACGAGATAGCAATACAAGGTAGTTTTGATTTAATTTATGGTGACGGAAAAAGAGAAACAGTTGATAGCAACGAATTAGGAATTACATTTAAGTTTCCGGGATACAAAAGAATAAATTTAACAGGTCTTTGAAGTGGGATTGAAAATCATGGTTTAACTTCAAAATCAAGTGAACAAGAAGTTGCAAATTATGTAATATCAAGTTTTAAAGAGATGCACGGAATTAAACTAATTTACAATAAAGATTTTAGAGTCTACTTGCAAGATTCAACACCAGCATTTTTTGCTGTTGAATCTCTTACGCTTTCCGAGCATATATACAACTTCGGACATATCAAAGTTCCAAAAATTTAAAAAACTTCTCGTAAGAGAAGTTTTTCTTTTATTAAAATGTTTTAGCAACAGCAATGATTTCTTCTTTAATTGCTTCGACTAGTTCTTCTTTTGTTTTACCCATATTTTCAAATGCGTCAGCTCCAGATAATCAAATTGGTGTGTTAACTTCAGTTCCTAATCATTTGAATGTCCCAACTAATCAGTCCTTCATGTTAGCGAATGGATAGACCCCTTCAGCAGTTCCAGCAGTTGCAAGAATTTGAACTTTAAGATTACTTAATAAACCTTTAGGGATACCGTTTTCCATTTGTTTGTATGAGAATGTCATTTCAGGTACGAAGATGTGATCTAAGTAATTCTTAAACATTCCACTTACTGTTAAGTTATGCATTGGCACGGCTACAATCAATTTGTCCATTGATTTTAATTGATTGATATATTTAAATGAATTTTCCTCAGTATAAAAATCACCAATGTTTTTATTTGTTAGTGCTATTTCAGCCATTGGTTCATTATTTAAATCCATGATTGTGATTTCATCATTTGGATTTAATGCTTTGTATTCTTCTAAGAATACTTTTGTTAATTCAAGAGATCTTGAATTTTCTGGACTATTAATTGTCCCTGTTATTACTAATACTTTGCTCATATTGAGTTCTCCTTATTGTTAATGAATATAGACAAAATACTAAATCAGGTTTAGTATTTAATATTAAATTAATTTAGTATTTTGAATTGATCATATTTAAATGATTATAAGTAAGGGTCACGGAGTAACTAACTTACAAAAGTAATTTTATCTTATTTTTGTAAGTTATTTATACATTATTTTGCTTATTTAACCTCATTTTGAGTTATACAGTGAATATTTCCCCACCTAGTAGAACTTCTCTAGCAAGAATTGGTTCAACTACTCTATCGGGAAATAATTTAGAAATAACGTCAATTGCATTTTGATCGTTTTCATTATCAAAAATTGGTAAAATTACAGCTCCATTAATAATATAGAAATTGGCATAAGAACCAGGAAGTCTAGCTTCATAATCTCTTAACCTTTGGCCATTAGTGTAATCTATTTCATCCACCTCTTCTTTTGTGTAGTGCATTGTTGTTGGTTGGAGTAATTTAGTTACTTTAATTTTTCTTCCTTTAGCATCTGTTTGGTTTTCTAATATTTTTAATGCTAATGAACTAATTTTATATTGCGGATCCTTTATATCGTATGTTCAAGTCAGGACAACATGTCCTGGTTCAACTACGTGTAACATGTTATCAATGTGTCCGTTAGTTTCATCATTGAAAACACCCAACGGTAATCAAATAACTTTTTCAACTCCCAGATATTCCTTTAAATTAGACTCAATTTCTAATTTTGTCAAATGCGGATTACGGTTTTTATTTAATAAACATTCTTCAGTAGTATATAAAGTACCCTCGCCATCAACGTGAATTGAACCACCTTCTAAAACGAAGTTTGCTCGATAGTAATCAGCACCTGCAATTTCGGCCATTTTTCTAGCTATTTTGTCATCTAGTTCACAAGAAATAGTAACACCATTTCCAGCTCCCCCTCATCCATTGAAAATTCAATCAACAGCTCTTATTTCTCCTTTTGAATTTTTCAAATATGTAAGACCTGTATCACGTGCTCAAGCATCATTTGTTTTCATTTCCACCAACTTGATTCTATAATCCAGTCTCGCTCTCGCGTTATCAAATTGTTCTGCACTAACAATCATAGTCAAAGGTTCATATTTCACTATTGTGTTTGCAATTTTGGCAAATGTTCTCTGGGCAGGTTTTCCACCTCCTGGTCAGTTAAGTGTGTTTTCGGGTCAAATCATTCATGTACCTTTATGTTGTTCAGTTTCACCAGGCATTCAAAACCCGTCTTTTCTTGGTGTGCTATTTATTATTTTTTTCATAAGTTTACCTCTTCATTCTTCAAAATTAGAATACATCCTTTAAATAAAAAAGGAAGGGATAAAAGCATTAATTTAAGGCATTTTAATACTATAAAATAATAAAAAATCCCTTACGAGATTTTTTATTATTTCTTTGTTTTAAATTAAAATTTTGCAGCAACATTTTAAATTTCTTCGATTTTTGTAGAAACTAATTCTTTAGCTGATTTACCATTATTTGCTGGTGTATCTAGACCCTCTAATAAGATTGTGTCATTTACTTCTGATCCAACAAATTCTCAAACATTTTTTAATCACTCAGCATTATTTGCTCATGGGTAATTTTCTAATGGAGAACCTTGAGTTGCTAAGATTTGAACTTTCAAGTTATCTAATAACCCTTTAGCCATTCCTTTTTCAGCAAATTTGTATGAGAATGCCATATTAGGAACCATAATGTGATCTAAGTAATTTCCTAATAGTCCTGTAATTTTGTAGTTATGCATTGGTGCTGAAATGATTAATTTATCCATTTCTTTTAATTGTGCAATGTACTTCATTGCATTTTCTTCATTGTAGAATTCACCCATGTTGTTAGCACTTAATGTCATATGGGCCATTGGTTCGTTATTTAAATCCATAACTGTAATTTCATCATTTGGATTCAATGTTTTGTATTCTTCTAAGAATACGTTTAATAATTCGATTGATCTAGAATTTTCAGCTGTATTTGCTGATCCTGTTAATACTAATACTTTTTTCATAATTGTTACCTCTTCGTAATTAATATAGGTTATTGATGAATATCTCATTTTCCTATATTAATATCTTATTCTTGCCAAATAAAAAAACAAGTAGGCACTTTAGGGTAACTATCATTCAGAAATTAAAAAAAGACTTAATCAAAATAGATTAAGTCTTTTACCACAAATTAATTTACTGCTCTAATTATCATTAAAACTGCAAAGACAACAATTCCTAAAGCTACAAATAATCCCGCTCCAAGTAGTACTCTACGAGAAAATTTCCCTCAAAAAGTTAATTCTTTTTCGGCTTTTGCATTACGAACTTTTTTATTAACTTTTTTCGCGTATCTATTATGTTCTTTTCTATCCATATAATCACCTTTAATTAAATAATAACATCAACCAATAAAAAAAGAGCCAGATGCTCTTTTTAAAAAACTACTTTATGTTTTTAAAAGTTAAGTGAGTATGTTTTAGACGGCGTCATTCGAATAATTTGGAAGACACAAAAATGGAAAATAAGTTAAGGGCTTTTTATGTTCTTTAAAGCGATTCTAATAAGTTTCATGCCTTCTTGTCTAAATAACGTGTTAATTCATCAATAACGAGGCTCTAATGTCCTTAAAACAGTTTTTGTTTCTCCCTATTGATCTGTAATTCAAAAACATTTTTACAAATACTCCTGTGTAATTTTGGGTAATACCTATGGGAGGGTTTAATCAATGGGTAAATAAAAAGACAACTTCAAAAATTGTCTTTTTAAAATATTTAACTTTTCTTAAACAACCTCTTGACAAGTCAACACTATATAAGATGTGAGAGTGTTTTTATGCTAGGCTTCGATGAGGTTGCGATCTCTATTTTCCACAAATTCAGCAATAAATTTTCTATCGTTTTTCTTTATAATAAATCAGAACGGAAGTTTTATTATTCAAACAATTGCGAAAAGAAACGGAAGAACTGCGATTAAGAATAATGCCGGCAATTGATCTACCATTTTTGATAATTGAGCTGCCAGCTCTTCTGTCATGTATAAAAAGCGACTTCTATCCGAAACATATTCATTAAATACTTTTTTGCTATTAAATATTATTAATAATATTGCTAATTTCCTATCAATAACTTTATTTGTTTTGTGATCAACTTCATAACCTCTTTTTAACAATGATTCAATAATTAGTAACAGTAATATATATAATAGCAACAACAATGAAATTATACTAAGCACAAGCACAGCTGTATTAAATTTTTTATAAACCAAAGCGCAGACAATGATGGAAATAACAAATATTAGAAAAAACCAAATCAATGCCCCTCTTAAAGTTTTTAATCTATTTTCTTTTTCCGTCTTATAATTTTCTATATTAGAGAGCATCATTATCTAAAGACCCTTCCAAAAAAACAGAAAATATCTTATTTTTTGATGAGGCATCACTTGGATAGTTTTTCAATATTTTTTTTCCTTTTTACCTAAAACTTTTTCGAATAATTGATTCGTTTTGGGTGTGTCATCAGAAGTATAAATGCGAGTCAAACCGACTAATAAAATCAAAGCATCTGCAGAAACTAGTCCAATCAATTTTTCCATAAAATACCTCATTTAAATTTATTATATTTAAAATTACACCAATAAGTGTAAAAAGTTTAATAAATAAAAAAAATAATGTTAGTTGTATATTTTTGAAGTCTCAAAATTGACTCACCTTTTCTGTATTCAAGGCCCGGAAATGAAGTTATTGATTTTCCTTGGTTTTAAAGATAACATTAAATTAGATGAGATTCTTTGTGATCACACTATTGTTTAGGATTATGATTCAAATATTCATATATAAAGGTGTACCGCGGTAACAGTGGAGCCCCTCTACAAATAAAAAAAGAGCTTTTGCTCTTTTTTTATTTTAAACACCTCTCATAAATTATGAAAGGGTACGTGCCTCTAGGGCAAAATGAAAGATAGACTATTGAATATAGTTTATCTTCACAATATAATGTTATCTCTTTTTGTCAGTTTTGTTGATCATTATTTTTAAATGAAAAAATAATCTTTCAGTAATTATTTTTCATTGTTTACCTTCAACTGTGACAAGTTCTCTATGCATATATACACGAGTAATCTTGCAGCCAACTCTAAAAGTAGTTGTACCAATCTTTAATACAAAAGGTTAAATAAAAAGACAACTTCAAAAGTTGTCTTTAAAATATTTAGTTTTCTCTAAACAACTTATCCACAACTTAATAATAGCACATAAATTCAAATATCCTAAATTTGGATTTTCAAATTTTTTAATGAATTGCTGTTTTTAGATATCTTGATAAGATAAAGAAAGTTCTAGGCAGCATATTATAGTTTTCCTCAAAAACAACTTATCCACAAATTTTGTTTAGAGGAAAGCGCCATTTATTAGCGGAGGTTCTAATGGACAATATAAAGTAATTTTTGTATTAACCAACGCACTTCTTAACCGGAGGGGCATGGAAATCATTTTTGCTATCTTAATAATGATTTTTCTAATACTGGCTATAATCTAATGAAGTAGATTATAGTAATCCTAGATAAATAATATTTGAAAATCACAAGAGATCTTAAACCTGACAAGAGTCAGGTTTTTGTTTGCTCAAATGAAAAAGAACCTTGCGGTTCTTTGATTAGACTAATTTTTGTGGCGTATCTATTTTACGACCTTGTTCATCTACTAAATATAATCTTTCAGTAATGATTTTACATTGTTTACCATCAACTGTAACAAGTCCTCTATGCATATGTACACGAGTAACTTTGTCACCAACTCTAAAAGTAGTTGTACCAATTTTTAATGCAGTTACTAACGGAATCATGTTTTGTAAGATTCCCATATCTCCATCAACTGATTGGATGTTAACAATATCAACTTCCTTGTCTTCAATAAATATTCCATCTGGAGTAACAACTTTAAGTTTGATTCCCATAAATTATTTCCTCCTTAGATTATTTTTTAGTTTTTTTAGCAGCTGGTTTAGCAGCTTTACTTGATTTAGCAATTACATCTTCAATTGTTCCAGCATATAAGAAATCTAATTCTGGAAGATCATCTACTTCACCATCTAAGATAGCTTTGAATGATTTAATTGTATCTGCAACTTTTACGAAAGTTCCTGGACGTCCAGTGAATTTTTCCCCTACGAAGAATGATTGCGATAAGAAGTTACGGATCTTACGAGCACGTGAAACCACTAATTTATCTTCTTCTGATAATTCATCCATTCCTAAAATAGCAATGATTGATTGTAGGTCTTGATATTTTTGTAATGTTCCTTGAACACCTAAAGCTACTTTATAGTGTTCTTCACCAACAACTTCAGGATCTAACATACGTGATGATGACGCTAATGGGTCAACAGCTGGATAGATTCCTAATGAAGCGATTGAACGATCAAGAACAATACGTCCATCTAAGTGGGCAAATGTTGTAGCAGGAGCTGGATCGGTTAAGTCATCAGCTGGTACGTATACTGCTTGAACTGAAGTAATTGATCCTTTCTTAGTTGAAGTAATTCTTTCTTGTAATGCTCCCATTTCTGTAGAAAGAGTTGGTTGGTACCCTACAGCTGACGGCATACGTCCTAGTAGAGCAGACACTTCTGATCCTGCTTGTGTAAATCTGAAAATGTTATCAATGAATAATAACACGTCCATGTTTTTTTCATCTCTGAAGTGTTCAGCAATTGTTAAACCAGTTAAAGCAACACGCATACGTGCTCCTGGTGGTTCGTTCATTTGTCCGAATACTAATGAAGTTTTATCTAAAACTCCAGCTTCGATGAATTCGTAGTAAAGGTCATTTCCTTCACGAGTTCTTTCTCCAACTCCAGCGAAAACTGATACCCCACTGTGAGCTTTGGCGATATTGTTAATTAATTCTTGGATTAGAACTGTTTTACCAACTCCGGCTCCACCGAATAATCCAATTTTCCCTCCCTTAGCGAAAGGAACCATAAGGTCAATAACTTTAATTCCTGTTTCAAGAATTTCAGCTGTTGTAACTAATTCATCGTATGCTGGCGCATCACGGTGAATTGGCATTCTTTTTCCTGTAAATTCAGGTTTTTCATCAATAGCATTTCCTGTTACGTTAAACATTCTTCCAAGAACATCTTCTCCTACTGGAGCCATAATTGGTGATCCTGTGTTAGTTACTGGTAAACCACGAGTTAATCCATCTGTGGGACCCATAGCAATAGTTCTAACAACTTCATCTCCAACGTGTTGTTCAACTTCTAAAGTTAACATAACACCATTGTTATCAACTGTTAAGGCATCATAAATCATAGGCATTGTCTCTTCTGTAAATTTAACATCGACAACAGGTCCTAAAACTTGCATGATTTTACCTAATGTTGTTGATTCAGCATTTGTTTTTTTAGCCATTATATTGCCTCCTATTATTTCTGTTGAGCGTTTGCACCAGACACAATTTCTGAAATTTCTTGTGTAATGGCACCTTGACGTTCACGGTTATATTTAATACTCATTGTATTAGATAGTTCTTCACCGTTATTTGTAGCATTTTCCATAGCTACTCTTCTTGAAGCTTGTTCAGAAACTTGTGATTCAACAATTGTTCCGAAAAGAACAGTGTTTAAATATAAGTTTACTGATGTTTCTAAGATAACTTCAGCACTTGGTTCAAATAGAACTTCAGATTTAACTTTAGCTACTTCTTTATCTTTAATGATTGGGAACAATCTTAAAGGTGTTGCTTCAAATGTTACGTTGTTTATAAATTTAGTATAAACAAGTTTTATTTCATCAAATTCTCCGCTTGTGTAATATGACATAATGTCATTTCCCATTGAACGAGCTTGCTCATTTGTGAATGTGATATCAACGTCAGTTCTTTGATCTCTGATTTTGATTTTTCTGTTTTTGTAGAATGATACAGCTTTAGTTCCAATCGCATAAATTTCATCATTTGATTTAATTTCACTTAAAACGATTTTGTTAACGTTATTGTTGTATCCTCCACATAAACCAAGATTTGAGTTAACTACTACTCAAAGAGTCTTTTTGATATCTTGATCTGACTCTTTTAAGAATATTGATTGTTCAGTTTGTTTAATAATGTCATTGAAAACAGTGTAAACTTCTTTAACATATTCTTGAGTTTCAACTACTCTTTTACCAATACGGCGTAATTTTGCAGAAGCCACCAATTGCATAGCATTGGTAATTTTACCAATGTCATTAATTGATTCGATTTCAGCTTTTAATTTACTAAGGTTAGCCATAAGACTATTTACCTAGTTTTGCAAATTCTTCTTTTGTACCGTATGCTTCTGGTTTGTAGTCTTGAATAGCTTTTGTCATTTTAATAACAACTTTCCCAATTTCAGCTGTGATAGCTGCTGTTAAGTTATCATTTCATTCTTGTTTTTTATCTAATTCAGCACGTAGTTTTTTAGCAACCGCATCTTTTGTAAAGTGGTTAACAATTTCCATTTTTAAGTCTTGCATTGCATCAACTGGTAATCATTTGATTAAGTGTGATTTAATTGCAAGTAATAAAATTGCTTCATCAACTTGTTTTAAAGGTGTGTATTGTCTTTGGACTAATAATTGAATAATTCTAGCCCCGTGATCTAATGTAGATTTTGTTGATTCATCTAAATCTGAACCAAATTTTGAGAATGCTTCTAATTCATAGTATTGAGCTAATTCTAATTTAAGAGTTCCACCCATTTGTTTAACTGATTTAATTTGAGCAGCACCCCCAACACGTGAAACTGATGGTCCAATGTTAACAGCTGGTCTAATTCCTGACATGAATAATTCTCCTGATAAGAAGATTTGTCCATCAGTAATAGAAATGATGTTAGTTGGAACATAAGCAGAGATATCTCCAGCTTGTGTTTCAACGATTGGTAAGGCAGTAATTGAACCACCACCATAATTTTCATTAACACGTGCAGCACGTTCTAATAAACGTGAGTGTAGGTAGAATACGTCCCCAGGGTAAGCTTCACGACCTGGTGGTCTTCTCAATAGAAGAGACATTTCACGGTATGCTACCGCATGTTTTGATAAATCATCATAAACAATTAAAACGTCTTCTCCATTTTCCATTCATTCTTCAGCAATAGTAACTCCAGTATATGGAGCTAAGTATTGTAAGGGAGCTGGATCAGCTGCCCCGGCATTAACAATAGTTGTATATTCCATTGCACCATGTTTTTTAAGTTTTTCAATAACTTGTGCAATTGTTGAATCTTTTTGTCCGATTGAAACGTAAATACATTTTACATTTTTACCTTTTTGGTTAATGATTGCATCGATGGCAATAGCAGTTTTACCTGTTTGTCTATCCCCAATAATTAACTCACGTTGCCCTTTTCCAATTGGAATAGCAGCGTCAATTGCTAAGATACCAGTTTCTAATGGTTCAGAAACCGATTTACGAGCCATAACTCCTGTAGCAATTTTTTCTACAGGTCTATTTTTATCTGTTTTTAATGGTCCAGCATCATCGATTGCGATACCAAGAGCATTAACAACACGTCCGATCATAGCGTCTCCAACGGGTGTTTCAACAACTTTCCCAGAACGTTTAACAGTATCTCCTTCTTTAATTAAAGTAGTATCCCCAAGGATAACTGCTCCAACTGCACCTTCTTCAAGGTTAAGAACCATTCCATAAAAGTCATTTGGGAAGATTAAAAGTTCACCCATCATAGCTTTATCTAATCCGTAAATTAAAGCAACTCCATCCCCAACAGTTAAGATTGAACCTTGTTCAGATTCAACTACTTCTTTACCGTAGTTCTTGATTTGTTTTTCAATTACTTCAGAGATTTCTTTAATATTTAAAGCCATATTATTTAACCTCCATTATTTATTTTTTAGTGTTTCATATCTCATTGAGTCCAACTTACCTTTGATTGTTCCATCAAAGATTTGATTATCAACAATAACTTGTACCCCACCTATTAAGTTTTCATCTAGTTTGTTTACTAACTTAACTGGTTTACCAATTTTTGTTTCTATTTTTGACTCAATAGCTGTAATTTGTTTTTCTTCCAATTCGATTGTTGATCAAACAACTCCATAAGTTAAATGGTGTAGATCGACCAAATCCCTTCTTAAGTATTTAAAAATTTTACGAGCGTTTTGGAATGCTTCCATTTCTACTAAAATTTTCATAGCGTTGATGATATTTTCATCAAAACCAAATTGACCAAAAGTCTCATCAATGATGTTAACTCTTTGTTTTTCAGTCAATACGTCATTTTTAATTGTTAGAATTTTAACAAATTCATTTTTATCGTGTAATACTTCAACCAAAGCATTACTTTGCTCAATAAAGTCATCAACTTTATCTAATTCAACAGCGATATTTTTTAAAGCTGTTGCTCAGTTTTCTAAAACTATTTCTTTTAAAATCATATTAATCTAAGTTATCAATAAAGTCTTCTACAAGAGCCTTATTTTTCTTCTCATCAATTTCTGATTTTAATACGTGTGATGCAGCTGTAAATGCAACATCAATGATTGTTTGTTTGATTTCTTCTTGAGCTTTTGCTTTTTCTCTTTCAATAGAGTTTTTAGCGTGATTTTGAATATTTGTTGCTTCAGATGTCGCATTCTCAATAATTTGAGATCTTTGAGCATCAGCATCAACACGAGCGTTTTTAACAATAACTACTGATTCAGTTTTAGCATCTTTTAATAAAGATTCAGCTTCTTTGCGATCCTTATTAGCTAATGTTTGTTTCATAACAACATCATCAAGTAGTTCATTAATTTTAGCTCTTCTATTGTCTATAGCTTTTCTAAATGGTTTATAAACCAACTTAGAAAGAATAATAACAATAACAATAGTTGCTAATACGTGAGCAATAAAGTTTGGTAAGTTTGGGAATAATTGACCCATAATTTCAGGAATCCCTGGTACAGAGACTTCTTCAGCTAATAAATTAACAAAATTTGATACCATACTTGTTACCTTCTTTCTTTTTTTTTAATTTTGGTGCTAGTCTATTAAGCAACGAATACTAAAAGAATAGCGATAACTAATGCGTAGATAGCTCCTGATTCAGCAATCCCTGCAGCAATAATCATTGTTGAAGTAATTTTTGAAGCCATTTCTGGGTTTCTTCCGATTGCCATACATGCTCCTTGACCAATTTGTCCTTGACCAATTCCAGCTCCTAACATTCCTAATGATGAGATACCAGCTCCTAGGAATTTTAATCCTTCACCAGTTGATGCACCTTCAGCCATTAAGTTAGGCATGATTGTTGCAAATGACATAAAGTAGTTAGCAAATAAGTTTGCCATAATATCTGTAAATAACATATTTTTTCTCCTTGTTTAATTAAGCTCTTTGAGCTCTTCTATTTTTAACTTTTGTTTTTAACTCAACGAATTTTACTTCTCTTTGAGATCTTGAACGAGATGTTTCTTGAACATCTTCAATTTCTGATTGATCACCCATGGCCTCTGCTCAGTATGACATTGTTAACATTACGAATACAATTGATTGAACAACTGCATCGAATATATCGAAGTACATGTGCAGGAATGGAGTGATAACTGTGGTAAAGATATTGATTCCTGATCATCAATAAATATATTGAGCTTTTCAGGCATCTTCTCCAGCATCCATGTTTCACATATCTCAGTTGGGTCAACTATGACCTTCAACCGCTGTTCCACCACCAGATCAACTAGCTTGCATACCAATGAACATTGCATATAGTAAACCAAGAATAATTGACCCTCCCAATAAGTTCCCGAATAAACGGAATGATATTGAAAGCAAGGGAGTGAATTGTGTGAACAATTCAATTGGGTTTTTGAAACGTTTAAAGTAAGCTAATTTTTGGTATTTGAAACCAAAGTAATAGATTGTGATAAACGTTACAAATCCCATTGACAGAGTAACTGTATAAGAAGTAGCGGGAGCTTCGATTCCTAGCATTGAAAGTAATGAACCAATAATGATGTACAACATAATATACATTGCATATGGTGTTAATTTTCGATATTTTTTACCCATAATTGAAACAACTAAGTTTTCAACTGATGTAATAAACATTTCAACTAGGACTAAGAAACCACTTAGCTTTTCTCCTTCTTTGTGACCACGAATCTTGACGTTATAAACAATACATAGTGTAGAAATAATAATTGTTGTAAGAACAATTCCGGATAATTGTCCGGATAATTTTCACGCATTATCGCTTATTTCTTCAGATAGTGAAAGAAACATTTACTTCTCCCTCCTTTTCTATTCTTCTATTAGTTTTAATTGTTTTTAACTTCCTTTTTAAGTAGAAAACCATTCAAGTACGGAAGGATCACCAATGGTATTAAACCAATTAGTATTCCTCCAAAATGAAATGGATGACTCGGGATTAAAAACGCTAATAGAAATGGAATACCATAAAGGCCAACACGAAGTACATACATAAAAAAGTAAAAGATGTGATTTTCATATTTAACTAAAAACTTTACAGCCTTTAGAATAATGAAAGCAGAAATTAGCACGACAAGTTCACCAAGAACTCAACCACTAATTCAGTTTCAACCATAATTGAATGATTCTTCTGAATCTTTCATAAACGAATTTCACCCAATTGTTTTAGTACCAACCAAGACCACTAAAACAATTAGAGATATTAGACTTATTATTGAAAAACCAAGGATAACTTTAACCCCGGGTTTAATAACCTTTTTTACTTGTTTTTCTATACTCATGCGCACCTCATCGCTATGTTATTCCATTAAATATAATTTTACTCCTACTAATTTTTATTTCCATTATTTCTTAAATAATCGACTTTTTAGTAAAAATTTTCCAATAAAAAAACTACCATGTGGTAGTTTTTTCTAATTTTTAAATATCCATGACTAACGAATTAATGATAGATATAAAGTCGTCGAGATAAGAATTTATTGTATTATTTTTAACTTATAGAAACTGGTGGCATAATTTGGCAACCACCTAAATTCTCATCTTAAAACTATTTTACACTTTTTGGAGAAAAAGTGGAATTTATTTTGTACCGAAAATTCTATCTCCAGCATCACCTAAACCAGGAACAATGTATCCTTTTTCATTTAGTTTTTCGTCCAATGAAGCCGCATATACTTCAACGTCAGGGTGAACTGCTTGTAAAGCTTTTAATCCTTCAGGAACAGCTACTAAACAAACAAACTTAATATCTTTTGCACCTCATTCTTTAACAATATCAATCGCTTTGATGGCGCTTCCACCTGTTGCTAACATTGGATCAACGATTAATGTATAGCTTTTATCGATATCTTTAGTAGTTTTTGCAAAGTATTGGTGAATCTCAAGTGTTTCTTCATCGCGGTATAGACCAACGTGAGCAATTCTTGCAGTTGGGATTAATTTTTGGATACCTTCTAACATTCCGATACCAGCTCTTAAGATTGGCACTAAGACAATTGGTTGTTCTACTGTATAACCAATTGTTTTTTGAACTGGTGTTGTAATTTCTCCGGCAACTAATGGTACATCTCTACAAATTTCATAAACCATTAATTGGGCGATTTCGTTTAAGTTTTCTCTAAAGTCTTTAGATGAAGTATCTTCTCTTCTCATTCTTGTTAACTTATCTGTGATAAGTGGGTGTTTAAGTTCTGTAAATGACATATTTTGTTCTCCTTTTATGTTTTCATTAATACATATACTAAATAAAATACCTAAGAAAAGCAACCCAAAAGGGTTGCTAAAATTAATATTTTAAATTTGGATAAATTGGGAATTTATCACATAGGGCTAATACTTCTTTTGATAATTTGTTTAAGTTATCTTCTGATTGGTCTTTAAAAGCACTGGCAATGATTTCACCAACTTTAATAAACTCTTCTTCTTTAAATCCACGAGTAGTCATTGCTGGAGTTCCAACTCTGATTCCTGATGTTCTAAATGGTGTTTCTTCATCAAATGGAATTAAGTTTTTGTTTGTAACAATTCCAATTGATTCTAAAATTTGTTCAGCTTTTCTTCCAGTAATACCAAAAGCACTCTTAACTTCTAAGTTAATTAAGTGATTATCAGTTCCACCAGCAACAACACGCATCCCATTATCTTCTAATGCTTTTGCAAATGCTTGAGCATTTTTAACAATTTGTTTTGCATATTCAACAAATTCTGGAGTATCAACTTCAACTAAAGCTTGTACTTTACCAGCAATTTGGTTTTCTAAAGGTCCACCTTGTGTTCCTGGGAAAACTGCTGAATCAACTTTCTTAGCAAATTCTTCTTTACATAAGATTATTCCACCACGAGCTCCACGTAATGTCTTGTGAGTTGTTGTTGTAACAATATCAGCATATTCCATTGGGTTTGGGTGAACTCCCGCTGCAACTAATCCAGCAATGTGAGCCATATCAACCATTAGTAATGCTCCAACTTTATCAGCGATTTCTTTGAATTTTTTGAAATCAATTGTTCTTGAGTAGGCACTTGCACCACAAACGATTAATTTTGGTTGGTGTTCCATAACTACTTTTTCAACTTCGACGAAATCAATTTCTTCAGTTTCTTTGTTAACTCCGTAGAACGCAAAATCATATAACCCTCCAGAAAAGTTAATTGGGTAACCATGTGTTAAGTGTCCTCCAGCAGCTAAGCTCATTGAGACAATTTTATCTCCAGCTTGCAATACCGCTCTATAAGCAGCTTCATTTGCTTGTGAACCTGAGTGAGGTTGTAAGTTGGCATGATCTGCTTTAAAGATTTTTTTAGCTAATTCAATTCCCATTGTTTCAACTTCATCAATAAATTCACATCCACCATAGTAACGTTTACCAGGATATCCTTCTGCATATTTATTTGTAAAGATAGAACCATTAATTTCTAAAACAGCTTCTGAAACATAATTTTCAGATGCGATTAATTCAATATGTGATTGTTGTCTTTTCAATTCATTATTTAATGCTTCTCTAATTTTGTTATTCATAATATTTAGCCCTCCATTATTTATACCTCTAATAATTTTACATTTAAAAATTAAACTTCCACACATAATTATAAAATAACTAAAATTGGTATAATTTTATTAATTGGGAGAAATTAAATGAACACATTAGACGCAATTTTTTTAGCTGCAATCGTAGCTCTAGTAGTACCAGCGGCAATTGGTTTTTCATACATCATGTTCGCTAAGTACTACAATATTAAAAACATCGACAAAAACGTAGTAAGGTTCTATCGTATAAAGTCGCAAGTAAACTGGGTAACAATCGTAACGGTATCTTTCATAAGTATCGCAATTGGAACATTAGCTTCAAATTGAATTCTTTTCAATTTTGCTGATGGTTGAGAATTATTCGTTTCAATCAACATGGCACTGACTCCTCTTGTTATTACATTTATTGTTAGATCAATTAACTGAGCAAGAAGCGAAAGAAAACACAACAAATTCCTAAATCCTATTTTTAGGATTGTTGAACTTTCTGAGCGTAATGAATCTTTGGATAGAGCGGTTACATTACCAGAAATGACAAAGCCGATTATCAAAACAATCGAAATTGAAATAAAGAGAAATGTTAAAGAGATGAAAAAGCTAGAAAAGCTTTTATCACACATCGATGAATTAAGAGAAGCTCAAAAAGAGTTGAAATAGTTTTAAGAACCTTCGGGTTCTTTTTTTATTCGAAAATTTCCAAAAGCGAAATAAAAAAATAAATATAAAAAAAGAAACTAGAAAACCGAAAAAATCAAAACCCTATATAGCACTTAAAGTATTTTGTTTTATCCACAAAAACCCAACAATAAAAAAAGAAAATTTCCAAAAACATTTTCAGATTAGAAAATTTTATTAGTTGATTTGGGACTTGTCTTGTTGCTCTATAATGAAACCAAATGGAAACTTATATAGGGTAGCATAATGGGCTACTGTCTCCACCCCTTGACCAATCTTGGGACTATAAGTTATGTCTATGATATTTTTTTAACCCAAAATGTCGCCCTATGAGTTTCTATTTAAAGATTAAAAATCAATAAAGAAATTTAAAGGAGCATAATGAAAGAAAATAAAAAGGAATATTACGTTAACTCAGTATCCCCTATCGAATACGCCATGAATGGGTTCAAAGGTAAGATGCGTTCTGTTAACTGAAATCATCTAGATGACGAAAAAGATTTAGAAGTATGAACTAGAGTTAATCAAAACTTTTGATTGCCCGAAAAGATACCAGTATCAAATGATATCATGTCATGAAGAAGTCTTTCTCCCGAATGACAACAACTAATTACCAGAACTTTCACAGGATTAACATTGTTAGATACAATTCAAGCAACAGTTTGCGATATTGCACAAATCAAGAATTCACTTACAGATCACGAACAAGTTGTTTATGCAAACTTTGCGTTTATGGTTGGAGTTCACGCAAGAAGTTATGGAACCATCTTTTCAACTCTTTGTTCAACAGATCAAATTGAAGAAGCTCATGAGTGAGTTGTCGACACAGATAGTCTACAAAAAAGAGCACAAGCATTGATTCCCTATTACGAATGTGGAGACCCTATTAAATCTAAGGTAGCTGCAGCGCTAATGCCGGGTTTCTTGTTATATGGAGGATTTTATTTACCATTCTATTTCGCTGCAAGGGGTAAGCTTACAAATACTTCAGATATTATTCGTTTGATATTACGTGACAAGGTTATCCACAATTATTACAGTGGATATAAATTTCAAAGAAAAATCGAAAATTTAAGTTTAGAAAGACAGACAGAAATTAAAAAATTTGTTTTTGATTTAATGTATGAATTAATTGATTTGGAAAAAGAATATTTAAGAGAACTTTATGATGGATTTGGAATAGTAGAAGATGCAATTCGTTTTAGTGTATATAACGCAGGTAAGTTTTTACAAAATCTGGGTTATGAATCACCCTTCACACCAGAAGAAACTAAAATTGAACCTGAAATTTTTTCTCAATTATCAGCTAGAGCAGATGAGAATCATGATTTCTTTTCAGGAAATGGATCAAGCTATGTAATGGGTGTACTTGAACAAACCGAAGATGAAGATTGAGAATTTTAATATGATTGAAAATCTAAATGAGTTTCCCATTCATGTAGTTTACTACTCATCAATTTCAAATAATACCCACCGTTTCATCCAAAAATTAGATTTAGCTAATTCAAGAATTCCATGCGATATAGAAGAAGAACTAATGGTGAATGTACCCTATATTTTGTTTACACCAACATATGGTGGTGGTGGCGATGACTATGAAGGTTCAGTGCCCAAACAAGTAATTAAGTTTTTAAATAATAAAAATAATAGAGATTTTTGTTGCGGGGTAATTTCATCAGGTAACACCAATTTTGGTAATACTTTTGCAATTGCAGGACCAATAATCTCAAAAAAATTATCAGTTCCCCTTTTACACCAATTTGAATTATTAGGAACTGAACACGACAAAAAAGAAATTAAGAGAAAAATTATCGAACATTGAAATCAACAAGGAGAGAAAAATGAAAAATAATATAAATGATACAAACGAAGAATACGTAAGGTTAAATGCCATGTCTAAACTTTTAGGTAAAGGTACAGATAACTTTCACCTAGATGTTGAAGCCGCCAAAAGTTATTATAAAAATCATGTAAATCCAAGAATGAAAAAATTCGAAAGTACCAAAGAGCGTTTTAAATATTTAATTGAAAATAAATACTACGATGATGAAATCGTTGGTAAATACGAAATCAAACAAATTGATGAACTTCTAAAGTACGCCGAGAGTTTTAATTTTGAATTCCCAAGTTTTATTGGAGCTCTAAAATTCTTTAACTCATATTGCTTAAAAAATAACGATGGTTCACAATATCTTGAGGACTATCAACATCGTGTATTAATGAATGCCCTATTTTTAGCCGATGGTAATTTTGAATATGCCAAAAATCTCATTAAGCAAATTATGATTGGTCGTTTTCAACCAGCTACACCCACTTTTTTGAATGCTGGTAAGAAGCAACGCGGAGAGTATGTTTCTTGCTACTTACTTAGAGTTGAAGATAATATGGAATCAATTGGTAGAGCTATCACAACCTCACTACAACTTTCTAAACGTGGTGGTGGAGTAGCTTTGTGCCTAACTAATGTTAGAGAAATCGGAGCACCGATTAAAAATATTAAGAATTTAGCACGTGGAGTTATCCCTATTATGAAAATATTAGAAGATTCATTCTCATATGCCGATCAATTAGGACAAAGACAAGGAGCTGGTGCAGTTTATTTAAATGTTCATCACCCTGATATACTTGAGTTCTTGGATACAAAAAAAGAAAATGCTGATGAAAAAGTTCGAATCAAGTCACTTTCGCTAGGAATTGTTATGACCAATATTCTTTTTGAACTTGCAAAAAGGAATGAACCAGTTGCTTTATTTAGTCCCTATGACATTAATAAAGTTTATGGTAAACCAATGTCTGATATTTCAATAACTGATGAATATCACAATCTTGTTAATAACCCAGAAATCAAAAAGACATTAATCGATGCTAGAAAGCTATTTAACAAAATAGCTGAACTACATTTTGAGAGTGGGTATCCATATTTAATGTTCGACGATACTGTTAATGCTAATAATGCATTCAACGATAGAATCATTATGAGTAACCTTTGCAGCGAAATCCTACAACCAAATACACCTAGCGAGTTTTCAACAGATCTAAATTTTACAAAGAAAGGCGAAGATGTTTGTTGTAATTTAGGAAGTTTAAATATCGCTAAGGCAATGGAAAGTGGTTCTTCTTTCCCAGATCTTATATTAGACTCAATAACCGCTCTTGACCACGTTTCAAGAATGGCTGGTTTTGATAGTGCACCTTCAATAGAAAATGGAAATGCCAATAATCATGCAATAGGACTTGGGGCCATGAACCTTCATGGGTTTTTAGCAACTAACTTTATTAACTACAATTCTAAAGAAGCTATAGATTTTACTAATATGTTTTTCTACACAATGGCATATCACGCTTATCTTTCTTCTCATAAATTAGCTTTGAAATTCGGAAAATTCAAAAACTTTAAAGGTTCTAAATATGAAACTGGCGAATACTTCGAGAAATATACTAATTGTGATGAAAATAAATGAACATTTGAAACCGAGACAATTAGGGACTTGTTCAGCAAATACCAAATTAATATACCCACACAATCCGACTGAAAAAAACTTGTTGAGAAAATTAAGAAAGATGGTTTAGCAAATTCACATTTGATGGCAATTGCTCCAACCGGCTCTATTAGTTATCTATCTTCTTGCACTCCAGGAATACAACCAGTTGTAGCACCAATTGAAACACGCAAAGAAGGAAAACTTGGTAGAGTATACGTTCCATCTTACAAGATTAATTTTGATAATATGGGCTATTACGCTCTTGGTGCATTTGAAATGGGTCCTGATCCAATTATCGATATTGCAGCCACAGCACAACAACATATTGATCAAGGAATTGCTTTAACTCTATTCATGACGGACAAAGCAACTACCAGGGACTTAAATAAGGCCTATATAAGAGCTTTCTCTACGGGTGTTGGAACTATTTACTATGTTCGCATTAGACAAGACATACTAGAAAATAGTGAAAACTACGAATGTGATGCTTGCGTTCTATAACACAAAAAAAGTAACTCATCAAAGAGTTACTTTTTCTAGCAGTATTCATCCATTGTATCAATACGTTCTTGGTGTCTTCCACCTTCAAAAGGTGTTTCTAAGAAAACATCAACTAATTTTAAAGCTTTATCAACCGCAATTAATCTAGCCCCAGTTGCTAAGATATTACAATTATTATGTTCTTTAATTAAAGCAGCTGTTTGAGTTTCGTAAACTAAACCACAACGAGCTCCCTTAACTTTGTTTGCAGCAATACTAATTCCGATACCTGTTCCACATAAAACAATTCCTAATGAATCTTTATCTGCAACAACAGCTTCGGCTAATTCAATACCATTATTTGAATAACTACATGAAGTGCCATCATCGTTTCCCATATTGATAACTTCATATCCTTTTTCTTCTAAGTGTTTAACGATAGCTTGTTTCATTTCAACAGCACTGTGATCATTTGATATATAAATTTTTTTCATAATTACCCCATTTTCTTATCTCTATTTTACCTTAAATTTCAATAATCTCATTTTTTTCAATATTTAAATGTTCATCATTTAAGATGTCTTCTGGTTTTGTATTTTTAAGTTCGACCATCTTGTTCAATAGTCACACAGCTTTATCTAAATCATTAATGTTATGCTCTTCTACAAGATGTCATCTTTTAAAGTTTGTGCCTTTTGAAAAATGTTCAGAAGAAATAATCCCAATTTTCTGATTAGACAATTGGTCATTTACTTCTAATTTCATAAAACTCTTCATGAATTTTTTTAATGTGAAACCATATCCAAGAATATTAAAGTTATCATGGTTATCATAGAATTTATAAATATCAATCATTCTATCTATCAGTCTTGGTTCAATTTCTAAATTAGGATTTATCCTTGTCATAAATTTTAAGGCTTGTTCTTCATTAAACTTAGCTAAAACAACTAACTTCTCAACTTTGTTTTCTTTAAAGTAATTTTCTAAAAATAGAGACATTTCATTAACATGTCCAATTAATTGTTCTTCATTCATCATACAAGGTTCATAACTTTTAGCTTGTTTATTTTCTATCGAATATGAGTTGGTTGTGTCATCGTGTTTAATCATTCCCACACCAACACAGAATGGTACATCTTGGACATCAATTTTTTCATATTTATGTTTGATGAACTTACTAATTTGAAATGATTCAAAATCAATTACGCAAACATTTCCACTATCGTTTATTTTATCTAAATAGAAGTTTAATCTATTCTCATTATAGGTTACATAATAACCGTTCTTTTTAATTAAATGCATATATACTCTCAGTCTATTTCTTAGTTAATATTAACATTAAAAAATAACTAAAATCAATTTGTATTTTTATAATTTCATTAACTAACCCTCGAGAGTTATAATGTTAAAAAGAGGTGCTATTATGAACTATAAAATCGGTAAAGATGAATTTTATGAAATGCTAGCAAATGGTTGAGAGGTAATTGACGTTAGAAGCCCTTTAGAGCTCCGTAGTTTAGGTTCTTTCCATCCTTCCACTAACATTCCATATCCAGAGGTTTTAACTAAGCGTGAGCGTTATTTCCCTAATAAGGATGCCAAGTTGATAATTGTTTGCAATGCCGGAAATCGTTCTGGTTTAACTGCTTCAACATACCAACAAAGTGGGTATCATAATGTATATGTTTTAGATTGTGGATTGAGCGGACTATAGAAAGAAAAACGAATTACCTAGTAATTCGTTTTTTTGATTATCAAGTCACAGCAATAAGATTATCTTTTTCTTGTGAAAGTTCCTCAATCAATTCAGAAGTTGCTATCTTGTCTGAGTAAGCAGTGGCACTACCACAAATTATCCCCATTTTTAGTGAAGACATATAGTCTCCGGTTCTAATATATTCACTTACAAATCCGCCTAGCATACTGTCACCTGCACCAGCTGCATTAACTAACTTTTTATTTCAGTTTCCGATTTGACATTTAATTCTAATATCCCTATTAATAAGCATAGCACCATCATGACCCATAGATATAAGGATGTTTTGCACTCCCCTATCAAGTAGCTCTTGAGCAGCTTCCGCTATGTCTTCATCAGAGACAAGGTTTCTCTTCGTTGTCATAGATAATTCATCCACATTAGGTTTAATTAAAAATGGCTTTTTATCTAGAGCATACTCAAGCGAATCCCCAAATGAATCAACTACAACTTTCGCACTTTTTAGATTTGCAATTTCGGCTAGCTCAGCATAAATTCTATGATCTACACCCGATGGTATACTTCCGGTTGTTATTAGATAGTCACCTTCACTTAAGTTTTGAAGAAGATATTCTTTTAACTTATTCAACTCACCCGATTCAATTTTAGGACTTGTTGCACTACATTCAGTTTGTTGAGAATCTATAAGTTTTAAATTGAATCTGATATTCCCCTCTGCTTTGAATTTTTTATATTCAACATTTATATCATCAAGACTCTTATAGAAATATTCTTCAAATGCTCCATGTGTAAAAACGATAGATTCGCTCTTCATATCCAAACTATTCAAAATCATAGAGACATGGATACCCTTACCTGCCGGATACATTTCTGTTTCAAACGGTCGATTTGTTTTGTTTTTGACCAAATCATCAAACTTAAGGATATAGTCAACTGCCGGACTTAATGAAATTACATAAATTTTAGGTTGCATATTCTTTCCTCTCTTCACTACAAGGCTTGCCTTTTTTAAATATTTACAATGTTAATATCTTTCGCTTTGATAAATGACTCTTTTATTTCAATTTTATGAATGTCATTAAAATATCTCGCTTTAACATCATCAAGATTTTTATTTTTGATAGTTTCAATTTTATTAACATGCAATTCAATACCATCATAAAATTCGTTTGTCACTTTTGATAATTCAGAAACTTGAGTTTGAATCTCTTTTTCAATTTCTGTTATTTTTTGTGAAAGATTTTTAATTTTCTCATCTTTATAACTTAAATTTTCTGACTTAGCAATTAAATCTTTACCGCGTGCATTCTTAGTTTCATCCTCCGTTTTAAGAAGTTTTTGACCTTTAGTAAATAACGCAGCAGCTTTATCTTCTTTCGCCTCTAATATTTTGTCTAATTTGAATTGCAAGTTTTCTTTTTTAACAAAAAGTTTGTCAAATTTTCTTGTTTTCATTCCAAGCTTGTTCAAATTTTTCACATATTTTAGAAGTTCTTGATAAACTGAATTTAACTGAATTTGTCTGTCAGTTTTGATTGTTCTCGCTTTTGCAATCAAACTTCTATTAAATTGTTTTTCTTTAATATTCTCTTTAATGTTCAATATCAATTTATCTACATCATCAGCTAGACTTGAATCTAATTTAACCAACTCTGGTTTTAATGCTTTTAATTCAGTAATTAGATCTTTAGAATTTTTATTTTTACTTGTAGATTTTTTAATAATTTCTATTAATCTTTGTGTCTGATAATCATTTTTTACATTTAACGCTTCAAGTTCCTTAAACATTTTTGTTGTTTCAAGAGCAAGAATTTTTTCGTTTTTGTCTTCTCTTCATAATAATACAGTAATTGCTATACCAAGAGCAAATGCAAATAAATCGATCAAGATTGCAGCAACCAGTTTATCAGTATATGCCAAGAATCCGACAATACCTCCAAGACCGGCTAGGTTATTTAAACCAACGTCGAAAATCCCGATCATTCATCCACCGATTCCTCCTGCTAAAACCCCTGTCAAGAATGGGGTTCAACGAGGAAGGTTAACAGCATAAATACATGACTCTGTTGGTCCTGAAATAATTCCAGGTAAAGCAGCTGCAATTGCGGCTGATCGGTCAACTGAACGTCTACTTCTGATTGCAACACCAATTGTAGCCCCCATTTGTCCTCAAGCGGCTGCGAAAGCAGCAGCTAAGAATAATGATGGGTTTCCAGTTGCAACTAAATCTGTTGTCGCAGCAAAGAATAAAATGTTGTGCACACCCAATACAACTAGTGGTTGTCATGTTAGACCAACAATTAAAGTACCGATTCCGAATGGTAACTTCATGAATCAGTTAAATACATCTAACATTGCTTTTTCAACAACACCCATGATAGGTCCAAAGAAGAAGAATGCCAATAATCCACCAACCAATAATGTAAGGAAGGGATTTAAAATAAAGTTTGCCACTGGGTTAAAATGTTTTTCCATTTGTTTTTGCCCAGTTGCTACTATAATACCCATTACAATGAATACCAAAATAGTTGAGTAGAATGGTTTGATAAGAATTTCTCATGTACCAAGATCAACTAAGTGAATACCATTTTCAGGAATAATTGGCGATACCATAATCAATGCCAATGCAATTGCTATTGGTGTTTTACCACCAAGATATCTTACTGTTGACCACATGGCTATTACACCCATCATTTTGAAACCAGTTCCAGATAATACACTCAGTACAAAATCGAATGTATTGTAATCTGGACTATCGGGAGCATGAACCGCCCCTGTTCTCAATAATAATTGTTCAAGCGCCATCAATAGACCTACCCCAATTAAAAATGGAATTAGGGGTCCAAAAATAGCAGAAACAGATTTTAAAAACTTACATCAAACAGGAACTCCCTTGTCTGCTGCAATTTTGTTTTTACCAGTTTCTAAAGTCTCCTTGTTTTTATCAATATCAGTTTTACTTAATTCGTCCTTAAGTAAGCCAGTAATTTTTGATACTTCAGGTCCAATGATGATTTGTAATTCACCATTTGATCAAAGAGCTCCTTTTAAATTCGCTATCGTTTTGATTTCGCTGATAACCGCGATTGAATCATCTTGTAATGTTAGTCGCATTCTCGTAGCGCAATGATAAACATCTTTTACGTTTCGAGGACCACCAACTTTGTCCAAAATATTTTGGACCAGAACTTCTTGTTTAGTTTTTTTTGCCCATAGAATTTTCCTTCTAAATTCAAACTAACTAATTAAATAACTATTTAATTATCTACTTAGCAGAAATAAAATTTCCATTGAATTCAGAGGGTGACTGCTCACTTATTAGAGTAATTTGTTTTTTAGTATCTACTTTGATTCTGTTTTTTGTATTGAATTTACTTGAATCCATTAAAACAAATGCTTCTTCGGAGTTATTTATAACTTTAGCTTTTAAAGTTGCTTCTTGTAAATTTGATGTGTAAAAGTTATCTTGGTAAAGGTTGTTCATCCCAATGAAAACCTTATCAAAGTTAAAATTGTCTAGGAATTTTAAAGAAAGTTCTCCAACCGTTGCATGCGTAGTGGGATTTAAGGTTCCACCAACTAAGCAAACTTCCATGTTCAATTTCATCAATTCTAAAGCTATCGAATAACCATTAGTTACAATGGAAACATTTTTATTTTCTAAATACTTGGCCATTTTTTTAGTAGAAGTACCAGTATCTAAAAATATAAGATCCCCATCGTTTATTAATGAAGCTGCCTTTTGTGCAATAACATCCTTTGCATTTGCATTTGTGTTTTCTTTTTCTTCATCAAAGCGTTCATAAGATTTTGTATTTTCGCTCTTAATTGATTTAGCACCTCCGTAAACCTTCATTATTTGACCCTCATCATGCAATTGATTAATGTCACTAATAATGGTTTGGATTGTTGAATTTGTCAATTCAGATAATGTTTTGTTTTTAACAAAATCTCTTTCATCGATAATTTTAACAATCATTGCTCTTCTTTCTTCTTTTAACAAAGCAATCCCCTCATTTCTATGTTACAACATTTTTTAAACTATTTTAAACTTTTTGAAAGATTTTTAAAATTTTATTAAAAAAGTTTAAAATAGTTTAAAATAATAATAAGTAACTTATTTAAATTAATTATAAGTGAAAATAGGAGAAAGATATGAAAGCAAGTTTAAAAAAAGAATTATCAAAGGCAAAAAAAGGTCATTATGCCGTTCCGGCATTTAATTTTGACAACTTGGAAATGATGAAGGGAATAATTGAAGCAGCCGAAGAACGAAAATCACCAGTTATATTAATGGTTACTGAATCTGCAGCTAAATATATGGGGTTAGACAATGTGTTTGCATTAGCGGTGAGTGCGGCCAAAAAATCAACTGTACCAGTAATACTACATTGAGATCACGGTTTTGAAATAGCTCTAATAAAAAGAGCAATCGACGCTGGCTTTTCAAGTGTTATGCTAGATTCATCTCTAAAATCATTTGCCGATAATGTAACTGAAACACGAGAGGTTGTGCAATACGCTCATGCACGAGGGGTTGAAGTAGAATCTGAAATTGGTCACGTTGGTGGGAAAGAAGATGATCGAATCTCAAATGGTAACGGATACACAAACGTTGATGAAGCAGTTAAATTCAATGAGCTAACTAACGTAGATGCCTTAGCCATAGCTGCCGGTACAGCGCATGGTGTTTTTAAAACTGATCCAGAACTACAATTTGACTTAATAGAAGAAATAGTCTATGCTATTGATACACCTATCGTATTGCATGGTTCTTCTGGAGTGCCACTCGTCGATTTACAAAAGGCAATCTCTCTAGGGATTACTAAAATTAATATCGGTACAGATTTAAAAATAGCTGCTTGCCAGGGAATACGTCACTGACTTGGAGAAAATAAGGATGGATACGATGCTCGTAAATATGGGAGAATGTCAATTGATTATGTAAAAGCGGAAGCGATGAAAAAAATAGATGCTTTTGGTTCAGATGGCAAAGCATAGAAAAAAACGAATTACCTAGTAATTCGTTTTTTGATTATCAAATTTTAATACGGTCTTTTGGTGCTTTATACATTTTATCACCAGGTTTAGTATTATAAACTTCATGGAATTCATCAATATTTACAAATACCCCATTTACCCTAACTTCTTCAGGTGAATGTGGATCAGTTAGTAATCTTGTGTTTCTTAATTCCGGTGTTGAAATTCTGCAAAATACAGTGGCAAAGTTTTCAAAGAATAATTCTAAGTCATCTGGCGCTTGTTCTTTACAAATATCTAAAGCAGCAGCAACCCCACTTAAATCCCCAATGTTTTCCCCAAGTGTTAATTGACCATTAACATGAGTACCATTGAATTCATATTCGTTATATTGCTCAACAACTTTAGTTGTTCTATTTTTGTATTGTTCATAATCAGATGGTGTTCATCAATCTTTCATGTTTCCATCTTTATCAAACTTACTTCCTTCATCATCGAAACCATGACTAACTTCGTGCCCAATAACTGCTCCAATACCTCCAAGGTTTTTAGCTAATTCTTGATCTTCACTATAGAAAGGTTTTTGTAGAATGGCAGCTGGGAAACAAATTTCATTTGATGTTGGATTGTAATATGCATTAACAGTTTGTGCATGCATATATCATTTGTCTTTATCAACAGGTTTCTCAATATTTGCCAATTCTTTGTTAAGGTGGTGTTTTTGGATACTTGAAACATTATCAAATAAACTTCCCCCGTCTTTATATAATTTAATTTCAACATCGCTGAAATCATCTCATTTATCTGGGTAACCGATTTTAACTGTGAATGAATTAGCTTTTTCAATTGCTTTCACTTTTGTTTCTTCTGACATTCAATCTAAGTTTGTAATTCTATTTTTATAAACTTTAATTAAATCATTAACCATATTTAGAACTTGTTCTTTAGCTGTGGGAGAAAAGTGGCGAGCTACATATTCTTTAGATAACAGTTCACCAATTAAACCATCAACAAATTTGGTTGCTCTATCTTCAAGAGGTTTTTTAGTAGTAACTCCACTAAATACAGCTCCATAAGCGAATTTGATTTCATATAAATTGATTGTTAATAAACCAGCATATCCTGAAATCACTTTGAACTTCATGATATCTTTTAAATCTTCTAAAGAAATTTCTGAAATCATTGAAGTTAATTTCTCAAAGAATTTTGGTTCAGTAACCATAATTTTTGGAGCTTTAATATATCCTGTTTCAGTTAAATATTTGGTTCAATTAATGAATCCATAATCATTTGTGATTTGTTCTGGAGTTCTAATATTATATATATTTCTTGGGTTTCTTAATTCTTCTTTTTTCATCATTGATTGTGAAATTTCTTTTTCGAATTTATAGATCAATTCAAAAACATTAGAATTATTTAACACAACTCCAGATTCTGCGATTACATCATTGATGTATTTTTTATAACCTTCTTTGATCTCATTATGTCTCGGGTGTGCTTCATCATAGAAATCACGGTCAGACATACCTAGCCCCATTGAATCAATCATTAAAGCTCTTGTTGAACTATCTTCAAAGTCAGCATCAATCATTTTCCCATGGAAAAAACTTGTTCCTCAATTTTGACTTAAATCAATGAAAAGTTTTGTCAAATCATCTTTTGATTCTAATTTTTCTACCGCTTCTAAAATTGGTTTAATAGGATTAATCCCATCTTTGTTTCTTGCTTCATCATCTAAGTAATTTTTGTATAGATTAACGATGAATTGACTCTCCTGTGAAAGGTTTTTGCCATCGATTAAATCATGGATTATTGCTTTTACATCATCATCAGCTTTTTTACCTAATTGTTCAAAACTACCTCATGATGCATATCCTTCAGGCAATTTTGTATTATCCATTCATTCTTTATTTACGTATTCAAAGAAATTATCTTGTGCTCTAACTTTACTCATAATATACCTCTATTCTTAATTTATATAATTTTATACCAAAAGAAAAATTAAACACATTTTTTATCAAATTTAAAAAACTCCATCACTTGGAGTTTTTATATATCCATCTTGATAAGTTGTTAATTATTTTTTAAAAACATATATCTTTGATATTGCATATATCAAATGACACCCGCAGGTATAGCTACAAATGTTCCAATTACTGAAAACCCCAAAACAATAAGTATAACCTTGTTCATTTTGATTTGTTTAATTACCCCTGCCCCCTTATTTTTGTTTGCGTATATTAGGGCTATTAAAACACCAATAAGACACACTATGCTTGAGATGAACATATATCAAGCAAATCCCATAGAAACGCTGAATATCAGTATTCTGAAAATCCCGACTATATCCAATAAAAACAACACTGCCAGTACTGCATAAAAAATACTGATACCAAATCCATACTTTCTAATATTAGTATTTTGATCATTGTAAACTTTAGCCATTTAGATCCTCCATATATAAAAATTTTAAATAAACGAGAACGATTTTTATATAGAAAGTTGTTGAAAATAGACAGGATAACCAAATATGTTCTTTTCTTATTGTTTTTATAGGAAATCTAATAGACGTTAGATAATTTTTTTGAACTTGTAACCTCTATTTAAATATCAAAGAGAACTTGATATTATATAAAAAAGCAAAAAATAATAATAAAGGGAGAGATAAGATGGGTAAACAAAAAGATAAAAAGAGACAACATTTCATACCCCAATTTTTTATAAGAAGATGGATTGATAGTGGTAACGTCTACACGTATTTTGACAAATCGACCTCTACGAATAAAAAGGGTAACTTAACAAATGAAAACAATGATGTCTTCTACGGGAAATACCTTTATGAGGATCTGACTCGCTTTAAAATGAATTACATCGAAGACCAATTATCAGAAATGGAAAGTGCCTCTAGTGAAGTAATAACAAAAATATTATCAAGAAAGGATCATCAAAAAATACAAATCACAAGAGAAGAGCTGACAATGATAAAAATATACATCGTGTTACAAAAATTCAGATCATTGTCATTCAAGGAACGCTTGGAAAAAGACGGAGATATTGAAGCGTTTTTCACCTGTTTAAACGAAATCTACAATAATATTTTCAAACCAATAAAGTTAGGACATAATTTAGCAACTGACCCATCATTATACACAGGATCTGGCATTGACTATGACCTACAATATATATTTTTTGGTACATATTTAAATTTTATTAAATTGAACAATACGTCTAATACATTCATATCAAATGATTTAGCAAGCGCTCGATTCCCAAACGATCAATCCCCAGCTTTCGAAGCCTTCCCGCTTTCTCCTGATTTCGCGGTGCTACTAGTGAAGACAGATGGCCTAGGATTAAACATTAACACATTGAATATATACAACCCAGGTCACATAATTGCTCAGGAAATATTCGGAACAGAATATGTTTGAAAGAATATCGAGCATAATTATCGCGAAGAAATAATCAGTGGATCTAAGAAAAGTTGAAGCAAAGATGATAAATATACTTATCCCATAATAAATGAGGAGCGTGATTACGCGGTATGAATACTGAACCATTGGTTGGCTAATGTTTCATCAAATCTTTTGCTTACTCAAAACAACGAGTATTATATGAGAGGCTTAATGGATATCAGTACCAAGAACACATTGCTAAAGGGAATATTTAAAGTAAAAGTACGTAATATTCAAAAAGAAGATTGAGACCATGAACTAATGTTAGATTAATCTGAAGTAGACCTTAGGGGTCTTTTTTTAATCGACAATGAATTTAAATAATAAAAAAATAGACCCTAAGGTCTATTTGATTTGAAACTATTTCTAGTATTCGTTTTTGTGGTATTCTTCACCAATTCTCATTACTTCTTCAGCACCAGTTAATCCAGTACCTGCAGGAATTAAGTTTCCTAACATAATGTTTTCTTTTAATCCTTCAAGTTTATCTTCTTTACCACGGATAATAGCTTTAGTTAATACTCTAGCTGTATCTTGGAATGATGCAGATGATAATCATGATTCAGATTCAAGAGGTGCTTTTTTAATACCAAAGATTTGAGGTTTCACGATTGGAGCGATTTCTCCAGCAAGAATATCAATGTTTTCACAAGCTTTTTTGTAAGCTTGAGTTGTAATGATTTCTCCTGGTAATAAATCTGAATCCATACCATCGATAACTTTAACTTTGTTCAACATTTGTTTAACAATAATTTCGATGTATTTATCTGAAATTTCAATACCTTGTAAACGGTATACTTTTTGAACTTCTTTTAAGATGTAGTTTTGAACGTCTTCAATTTTAGCAACTTCTAGTAATTGATGTAAATCAATTGCCCCTTCAGTTAATTTTTGACCACGTTTTACTTCTTTGTTTACAAATGCTCTTAATACAGCATTGTATTGTGTTTTGTATTTTTTAGTTTCTGTTTCTGATGAAACTGTAATTACTGAAATTCCTTCTTCAGTTGTAATATCAGTAACTGTTCCATCGATTTCAGAAATAATTGCAACAGCACCTTTAGGTGTTGTAACGTCAAGTAACTCTTTAATACGTGGTAACCCTTGAGTAATATCGGCATTACCAGCAACCCCTCCGGTATGGAAGTTACGCATTGTAAGTTGAGTTCCTGGTTCCCCAATTGATTGAGCAGCCACAACCCCAACTGGTTCACCAACTTTTACAAGTTCTCCAGTAGCTAAGTTACGTCCGTAACACATTTGACAAACACCTTTTTCATTATCACAAGTTAATACTGATCTAATGAATACTGTTTTAACTCCAGCGGCGTTAATTGCATCAGCAACTTCATTTGTAACAAATGTGTTTGCAGGTGCAACAACATTACCATTTTCATCTTCAACATCGTTGAATGTGAAACGACCAACTAAACGGTCTTTTAATGGAACGATTGTGTTATCGTGTTTTGTATCGATAATTGCTGATACTGCATATCCTTTTGTTGGTTCACAGTCTTCATTGTTTACAACGATTTCTTGAGAAACGTCAACTAAACGACGAGTTAAGTAACCTGAATCGGCAGTTTTTAAGGCAATATCGGCCATCCCTTTACGAGCCCCGTGAGTAGAAACGAAGTATTCAGAAACTGTTAATCCTTCACGGAATGATGACTTAACTGGAATTTCTTTAATGTCCCCTTTAGTATCGTTCATAAGTCCACGCATACCTACAAGTTGTGTGAAGTTTGATACGTTACCACGGGCTCCAGAATCCGCCATCACGAATACTGGGTTTTTAACATCTTGACGTAATACTGTTTCTAATTCAACTTGGATTTTATCTTTAACAGCTGATCAAACTTGGATTACTCTTCGTTTTTTCTCATTTGCTGTTAACATACCCATGTTGTAGAATTCAGTAATTTGAGCAACTTTTTGATCAGCTACTTCAAAGTCAACTTTTTTATGTTTGAAGGCAACAACGTCTCCAGCTGAAATTGTAGTTCCTGATTTTGTTGAGAAATGGAATCCCAAGTCTTTCATGTTATCTAACATTTCAGCTGTTTTTCTTGAACCATATTCATTAAAGTATCTTTCAATAATTAATGATAATTCTTTTTTCTTGATTGGTTGTTGTAATTCAGTTTTAGCAATAACTTCATTGATATCGTTTTCGAATCCGAATATGAAGTTACCGATTACGTCTTCAGCATTATTAATTGCTGGTGAGTTAATTCATGGGAATTCATTGTTGAAAATTCTGTTGAATAAAATTTTACCAACTGTTGTTAATAAGTATCCTTGACGTTGTTCATCAGTGAATTTTGCTTCAGGCAAGGCAGTAACTGCGATTCCGATTAAAGCATTTAAATTAACTGTTTTAGTTTCGTAAGCTCTAATAGCTTCTTCAACTGTTGAGAAAATCATTCCTTGTCCTTCAACATCTTTATCTTCAGTAGTTACATAGTAGTTACCTAAAATAATATCTTGCCCAGGAGTAACGATAGCTTTTCCATCTTTTGGTCCTAAAATTGCATTTGAACCTAACATTAAGGCACGAGCTTCACCAATTGCTTCTTTAGTAATTGGAACGTGGACAGCCATTTGGTCCCCATCGAAGTCGGCGTTGAAGGCAGTAGTTACTAATGGGTGTAAACGAATTGCTTTCCCTTTAACTAATTTTGGTTCGAATGCTTGGATTCCTAAACGGTGAAGTGTAGGAGCACGGTTTAATAGAACTGGTCTATCTTTAATAACCATTTCTAAAGCTTCTCAAACTTTAGGATCATTTTGTTGAATCATTTTTTCTGCAACTTTTACGTTTTCTGCAAAATCATGTTCTTGCAATCATTGGATTACGAAAGGTTTAAATAATGTAATTGCCATTTCTCTTGGTAATCCTGCTTGGTACATTTTTAAATCTGGACCAATAGCAATAACTGAACGTCCTGAGTAATCAACACGTTTACCAAGTAAGTTTTGACGGAAACGTCCTTGTTTCCCTTTCAATACTGATGTTAAAGATTTTAATGGACGTTTATCTTTACCTTGAACAGGTCTAGGTTTACGTTCGTTATCCATTAATGCATCAACAGCTTCTTGTAACATACGTTTTTCATTGTTGATGATGATTGATGGAGCTCCCATTTCTTTAACTTTTTTAAGTCTTTCGTTTCTGATGATAATTCTTCTGTACAAATCATTGATTTCAGAAGTAGTGAAACGACCACCGTCTAATTGAATAATTGGACGAATATCTGGTGGGATAACTGGAATAGTACGTAATACCATTCATTCAGCTTTTTGGTTTGAACGGTTAAGAGCATCTAATACTTCTAAACGTTTCATAATTTTTGTTTGTTCAACTGAACCTTTTTTCTCTTTTAACTCAGCTTTTAACATAGTAATGTCTTCTTTGATGTTGATTGCTTTTAATAAGTATTCAACAGCTTCGGCACCAATACCAAATTTAGCGTTTGTATATTTTGAGATTAATGAAGTAGCTTCATCAATTGAGAAAGGAACATTTGTATTAGCTAATTCTTCTAATAATCTGTTAGCTTTTCTTGTGTCTCTGTGTGTTTCATCGTTAATTAATTCAAGAACTTCTTGTAAAGCTCCATATAATTTTTCACGAGTCTTTGCAGCTTTAACACCACCTAAATCTAAAACTTCTTTTGTTTTAAAGAATTTTGAATCACCTTGTTCTAAAACAACGTGTGATACGAAGTAAACTACTTCTTCAATTTCTTTAGTTTTTAAGTCTAAGATTGCAGCGATTCTTGAAGGTGCAACTTTTAACATTCAGATGTGAGTTACTGGTTCTTCTAATTCGATGTGTCCCATTCTTTCACGTCTTACGATTGATTCTGTTAATTCAACACCACATTTTTCACAAACTTTACCCTTGTTCATTGGGTTAGCTTTTTTGTATTTACCACAAGCACATTCAAAGTTTTTAGTTGGTCCGAAAATTCTTTCGTCAAATAGACCATCTTTTTCAGCTTTTAATGTTTTATAGTTAATAGTTTCTGGTTTAGTAACTTCCCCGTGTGATCAAGAGCGGATTGTTTCAGAACTTGCTAATTCAATTTTAATTGATTTATTTTTTTTGTTAAATTCCATTTTATAATCCCCTTCTTATTCTTCGTCTTCTGCGAAATCTTCAGCGATTTCTTCTTCATCAACTTCAGCTAAAGTAGAAACTTCTGCTTCATTTAATGAATTGTCAAATGTTAAGTTATCTGATGAAATGTATGAGATTTCGTTATCGTAGATTTCATCTTCTAAATCTTCGGCATCATCATATGCGTTGATTGCCATTTTGTTTCCTTGATCATCGATCATGTACATGTCGAATCCTAATCCCATGATTTCTTTTGTTAAAACGTTGAATGATTCAGGAATTCCTGGTTCAGGTATTTTTTTAGATCTAACAATTGCTTCATAAGTTTTTACACGACCTTTAATGTCGTCTGATTTAATAGTTAAGATTTCTCTCAATGTGTGGGCAGCTCCATAAGCTTCAAGTGCTCAAACTTCCATCTCTCCGAAACGTTGTCCCCCGTTTTGGGCTTTTCCTCCAAGAGGTTGTTGAGTAATTAATGAGTATGGTCCTACGTTACGTGCATGTAATTTATCATCAACCATGTGTGATAGTTTAAGCATGTACATAACTCCAACAGAAATTGGTTTATCAATAGCTTCACCAGTTTGTCCATCGATTAATTTAACTTTTCCGTAGTTTTCCATTCCGGCTTCAGCCATAATTTCATCTAACTCGTTTTCATTTAATCCTTCGAATACTGGAGTTGCAATTTTAACTCCTAATTTTTTAGCAGCCATTCCTAAGTGGATCTCTAAGATTTGACCAATGTTCATACGTGATGGAACCCCTTGTGGGTTTAACATAATGTCAACTGGTGTTCCGTCTTCTAAGTGAGGCATGTCTTCAATTGGTAAGATACGTGAAATAATACCTTTATTTCCGTGTCGTCCAGACATTTTATCCCCTTCTTGAATTTTACGTTTTTGAACGATGTAAACTTTGATTACTTCCATTACATCTGCAGCTAATTCAATTCCTTCTGGGTTTAAAGGTGATTTTGCTTTAAATCTTTTTACAGATTGAACAATTCCTTCTCCACCATTTGGTACTTTTAATGAGTTATCTTTAACATTTCTTGATTTTTCACCGAAGATTGCATGTAATAATTTATCTTCTGGTGATAATTGAGCTTGACCTTTAGGTGTAACTTTTCCAACTAAGATATCTCCAACTTTAACTTCAGTTCCGATTGCAACAATTCCATCTTCATCTAAGAATTTTTTAGCATTTTCTGAGATGTTTGGGATTTCTCTTGTCACTTCTTCTTCACCTTGTTTAGTGTTACGTACTTCGATTGTGTATTCATCAATGTGTACTGATGTAAAACGATCTTCCATAACAACTCTTTCAGACATGATGATAGCATCCTCGAAGTTGTATCCGTTGTATGTTGTAAAGGCAACAACTACGTTTTGACCGATAGCTAATTCCCCTTTATCCATTGATGGACCATCAGCGATGATTTCACCTTTGTTTACTTTATCTCCTGCTCTTACGATTGGGAAGTGAACTAATGAAGAACCATTGTTTGATCTTTCAAAGTCTGATAATGTGTAAGTTTTAGCTCCGTTTTTTGATTCAATTGTAATAATTCTTGAATCAACATATTTAACGATTCCATCTTCAGTAGCAACTACTGCTGACCCTGAATCTCTTGCAGCTTCAAATTCAATACCAGTACCAACAATTGGTGATTGTGGGTTTAATAATGGTACAGCTTGACGTTGCATGTTGGCTCCCATTAGGGCACGGTTGGCATCATCGTTTTCTAAGAATGGAATTGCGGCTGTAGCAACAGAAACAATTTGTTTAGGTGAAACGTCGATGTAATCGATTTCAGGAAGTGATGCCATGTAGTCATCTCCTCTGTAACGAGAAACAACGATTTCGTCTAAGATTTTTCCATTTTCATCTTGTTGAACGTTTGATTGAGCAATAATGAAGTTTCTTTCTTCATCAGCTGTTAAGTAAACAATATCAGCTGGGTTATCGTTGATAACACCATCAATTACTGGACGGTAAGGTGTAGTAATAAATCCGTATTCATTTACTTTAGCATAAGTTGATAAGTTGTTAATAAGTCCAATGTTTGGTCCCTCAGGAGTTTCAATAGGACAGATTCTTCCGTAGTGTGAAGGGTGAACGTCACGAACTTCTAATCCAGCACGGTCACGTGATAATCCACCGGGACCTAAAGCTGTTAATCTACGTTTGTTTGTTAATTCTGATAATGGGTTAATTTGATCCATGAATTGTGATAGTTGTGATAAGTTGAAGAACTCTCCAATAATCGCAGTTAATGGTTTGTTGTTGATAATTGTTGATGGTTTGATTTTGTATAAATCAGAAGTTGCTAATTTTTCTTTAACATTCTTTTCAATACGGTTCATACCCATTCTGAATTGGTTTTGTAATAATTCACCAACTGTACGAACACGACGGTTTCCTAAATGGTCAATATCATCAACATCCCCAATGTTATCTTTTAATGTCATAGCATATGAGATTGATGCTAAGATATCTGGTACGTTTAAGAATTCATCTTGTGAAGCTTTTACAATACCAACTAAAGTAACTGTTTCGTTTCTTAAGTCGTTATCTTTGAAAACTCTAACTTTTTGAATTTCACGTGATCCAGCAATATCAGCTGCGTAATCGATTGATTGAATCATAGCACCATTGTCTAATGCTTCTGAAACAGCTTTGATGTTTGCTTTGTTAACTAATGTCCCAGATGTAAATAAAACATTTCCTTTAGCATCAGTAATATCTTCTGCTAAAACTCTGTCAATAATTCTGTTCTTAACTGAAAGTTTTTGCTGTAATTTAAATCTTCCTGCTTTTGTTAAATCGTATTTACGTTTATCAAATAACATTCCGTAGATGTATTTTGAAGCTCCATCAGCAGTTGCTGTTTCACCTTGTCTGATTTTTTTGTAAATTTCTTGAACTTGGTTATCTCAGTCGATTGCGAAATCTCCTGTTAATCCATCTTGTTCATAAGTGTTTACCATTACTTCTTCATTATCAAAAATGTTTAATACCATTTCTGGTGTCATTCCCAATGTTGTTAATAATGAAGTTGCAGTAGTTTTTCTTGATTTATCAATTTTTACGAAGAATGCAGTGTTCATTTTTGAATCAGTTTTTTTAGATTCTGTTTCAAACTCTAATCAAGTACCACGTGATGGGATGATATCAGCTGAATAAATGATTTCCCCATTTTTACGGTTAATTTCTTTTTTGAAGTATGATCCTGGAGATCTAACTAATTGAGAAACGATAACTTTTTGTGATCCATTGATGATGAATGTACCAGCATCAGTCATTAATGGGAATTCACCCAAGAATACTTCTCCTGATTTGTAGATAGCTACGTTAACAAGTAACATATCTTCTCTGTCTTCCATAACGTCAATTTGGATCATGTCTGGTTTATCAGAATTTTTAACTTTAATTTCGAAGAAGAATGATTCTCCTACTTCTCTTTTGAAAGTTACTGATTTTGAGTCAATTCTGTCTTTTAATCAGTTTGTAACTAATTTTTTAACGTCGTTCTCAACTACTTCACCTAACTCTTTAGAAATTTCTTCTTTAGTGTTAACTGATAATTTTAAGTTTGCGTAAATTGGAGCATCAAAGATTTTTGATTCATCTTTAGCTTTTGCAATTGAGATTCTTGGTTCTCTGAATTCTCAGTTTTCTAATGTTAAGATAGCTGTTTCATCAGTTGAAAGAATTGGGAAGAATTCTTGGAATACTTCTTCAATCCCTTGTTCTTTGAATCATTTAAATGTGTCTGTTTGAACTTCGATTAAGTTTGGTAAAGGTAATTTACCTGAAACTTTAGTATAGTCTCTACGCTCAACACCACGGTTTACTTTAGTAATTTTGTATGTCATTTTATTTTTCCTTTCGAGTTTCTTTTCCTACGGATGATATTCATCGCTTAAGAGCAATTTAATTTTCAGTAGTTCTGGATCTGCCACTGCATATTTTGGTGTAGTTCCTTTTTTCAATATCAGCACTCCTTTATCAATTAAGTTTTTGAGTGATAGTTCGATATCGGTTTTGCTGATTGTTTGGTTATCTCCCAACACAAATTCCTGTTTTATTTTCTGGGCACTAATATCTGGTGCCCGATTTCCTAGGATAATTGTGAATAGAAGTTTTTCAAATTTGTTGTCAAATAAGTCTTTACGTTTATGAAAGTCTTTGTTTATCCATTCATCAAGCAGATGCATGCGATAACTAATGTTGATTTCTTCTTTGGCGAACCCTCTAAGTTTAGTTAGAATTTCGTCAACAATGAATTTATCCTTCAGAGCATCTTCGATGTAATTAATTACCTCACTTCAATGTCTTCCAACACAATACATTGGATTAATCAAAAATACATTTTGATTAGTTTGATAAACGAACCATTGCGATAAGAGCATCGCAACAATAAGGTTATGCCTTTTGTAAGGACTTATTATCAGAACTGCTAATGCAATTAGGTAAGCTTGAGTAAACCCACCAATTGGCTGTTTCTTTAAAGAATTTATATATTCAAATAATGTAGTTAGTTCGTTGTCTATCTCAGGAGCTGCAACAACTTCACTGATGAAGGTTTTGTCAGCAGCTGATCGATAGTAGTTTCTTTTTGTGTCTAAATCCAAACCAATGTTTCTAAATAAGATATGAATGAATAGTTCATAGTTATCTTCATTGATTTCAAATTTGTCTTGTTGTATTAGGTTAAACACCTCAACAACATTTCAAATCATCTTTTCATCTTTATTTGATGGTCGACGACCTGAGTTTATTTCAATAATAGATTTTCTTATCGATATCGAATCTCTGTCTTCCATCTCTCCATCGATTATTAAAAGACTTGTTAAATCTAGCAAGCGCATTTCTTGACTAGCATCTTCCATCTTAGTAACGTTATAAGCTCTTAGATAATCAAACAAATATCTATCTTCTTTAAGTTGGCGCTTTAATGTAAATCCCAACTTATCTTTGAAGGCTGCAGGTATTGTTGAATAATATATACCGTTATCTAAATCTTTTAATACTTTGTTCAATGACTTTTTGTCTAAAAAATATTCTAAACTTATCATTTAACGCTCTCCTTCATCTTTTATTAAAATAAGAATCAGAGAATAGCAGAAGCTCTTAACGACTAAACTACACTCAATTTATATAATTTTAAAGTATTTTCCTGTGGAAAACAACAATTAAGGTAGAAAAACTCTAACTTTTATGAAAAATAGTAAAGGTCTTTTTGACATAAAAAAATCACCCGAAGGTGATTTTAATGGTTTATCAGTTTAAACTTAGATTATTTTAAGTCTACTGAAGCTCCAGCTTCAACTAATTGAGCTTTCATTGCTTCTGCATCTTCAGTTTTAACGTTTTCTTTAATAGCTACTGGTAATTCTCCATCAACTAATTTTTTAGCTTCCATTAATCCTAATCCTGTTAATTCTTTAACAACTTTAATAACAGCAACTTTTTGTGCTCCTGCTGATGTTAACATAACTGAAACTTCTGTAGGTGCTCCAGCAGCAACTGGTGCAGCTGCAGCAGCAACACCTGCTGATGCAACAACGTCGAAGTGTTCTTCGATTGCTTTAACTAATTCGTTTAATTCAGCTAATTTCATTTCTTCTAATGCATTAATAATATCTTGTTTTGTAATAGCCATGATAATGGTCTCCTTTTTCTTTTTTAAATTAATATTTGTTTTTTGCTACTAAGTACACTAATTGTGTTTTTTAGATTGTTTGTTGTTATTCAGCTGTTTTATCAGCTACAGCGTTGATTGCTGCCATAACTTGACGTAATGGGTAAATCAAGCTTGATGCGAACATTGAGTATAATTCGTCTTTTGAAGGTAAAGAAGCGATCTCATTGATTGCAGCTGTATCCATAACGTTTCCTTCGTAGATACCAGCTTTTAATTTCATATCTTCGTTAGTTTTAGCGAAGTTTGATACTAATTTAGGTGCAGCGATTGCATCTTCGTTTGAGAAGATGAATACGTTTTGTTGAGTTAAAAATTCATTTAACCCTTCAAATCCAGCTTCTGAAGCAGCACGTCTAACTAATGAATCTTTGTAAACTTTAACTTCAATTCCTTGTTTTAAAGCTTCACGTCTAAATTCAGTCATTTGAGCCACTGTTAAGTGTTTGTATTCAGCAACTGCTACTCCTTGAGCGTTTTGCATTTTTGAAATAATTTCAGCAACTATTTCAGCTTTTTTTGCGTGAGCAGGTCTTGTATTTGACATTGATATTCCTCCTATAGTTCTAATTTATAACCTAATAAAAAACCTCGGTTTTGAGGCCGAGGAAAACAAAAAAGTTTTTTTAAAAGTAAAAACATTTTTCCTCGGTAACAGATTAAGGGTTTCCCCGGTTACTTTCTTCGGTACTAATAGCAATAAGATAATACCATATTCAACCAGGGGTTTGTATAGACAGATCCTTAAAAAATAAAAAAATCACCGAAGTGATTTAATTAATTAGTTGGAATTAGTTTACAGCAACTTTGATTCCAGGACCCATTGTTGTTGAGATAGTTACACTTGTCATGTAAGTTCCTTTAACAGTTTGAGGTTTTGCAGCTTTAATTGTAGCTACGATTGTGTTTAAGTTTTCTTCTAAAGCTTCAACAGTGAATGATGCTTTACCAATAATAGTATGCACGTTTCCTTCTTTATCTGCTCTATATTCAACTTTCCCGTTTTTAACATCTTCGATTGCTTTAGCAACGTCCATTGTTACAGTTCCAGTTTTAGGGTTAGGCATTAATCCTTTTGGTCCTAAAACTTTCCCGATTGCTCCTAATTTAGCCATCATTTCTGGTGTAGCAATAATTACGTCAAAATCAAATCAGTTTTCTTTTTGGATTTTTGCAATTAAGTCTTCTCCACCAACAAAGTCAGCTCCTGCAGCTTCAGCTTCTTTAACTTTTGTGTTTGTTAAAACTAAAACTTTTTGAGTTTTCCCTGTTCCAGCTGGTAAAACAACTGCTCCACGGATTTGTTGATCAGCTTTTCTTGGATCAATGTTTAAGTTAAATGTTAATTCAACTGTTGAATCAAATTTAGTTGTTGATGTATCTTTTGCTAATTGTAAAGCTTCTTTTACAGAGTAAACAGTGTGTCTTTCAACTTTAGCAACAGCATCTTTAAATCTTTTTGTTAATTTTGCCATTATTTTGTTTCCTCCATACCTGTTACTTTAATTCCCATGTTTTTAGCTGTCCCTGCAATAATTTTCATTGCTGCTTCGATTGAGTTAGCGTTTAAGTCTGGTAATTTGTATTCAGCGATTTCTTTAATTTGTTCAGCTGTTAAAGTTGCAACAACTTCTTTTCCTGAGTTTGATGCACCTTTTTGTAAGTTAGCTAATTTTTTTAACATAACTGCTGCTGGTGTAGTTTTTAAGATGAAATCGAATGATTTATCATCGTAAGCTGTAATAACAACTGGTACTACGTCTCCTGCACGGTCTTTTGTAGCGTCGTTGAATTGTTTTGTGAATTCTGGCATGTTAATTCCTAATGAAGCTAATTCTGCTCCTGGTTTAGCTTGCATAGCCATGAATTCTAATTTTGCAATACGTGTTACTTTTTTTGCCATTTTAAAATTCTCCTATTTTCTTTAAAATTTTTGGTCATCATTTAAATGCGGTACATGCGAGAATCAACTTCATGATTGCTCTCCCTCAATTAATATAAATGTGCCTTCTATAATTATACATAAAAAAAGAAAAAAGTGCATTCGCACCTTTTCATTTATTAATCTTCTTTTAATGATTGAACGTGGTCAAATGAAATTTCTAATGTTGTGTATCTTCCAAACATTTCAATAGCGATAATGGCAACTCCTTTTGAGTAATCCATTTCTTTAACTTCACCTTCTTCACCTTTGTGAAGACCATCTTTAATTCCAACGATTTCTCCAACTTCAAAATCAGCAGTTTTAAGAACTTTTTTAGCCACAGCTTCACCTTTTGGTTTAGCAGCATTAGGAGTTTCAGTTACAGTTTCTTCCACTACAACTTCAACGATTTCTTCTTCAGGCATTAACATTCTTAATACTTCAGCAGTTGTTAATGGGAAAGGTTTTGCACCTCTTCCTGATGATCCAATGAATCCAGTAACTCCCGGTGTATTTCTAACGATGAATCATGCTTTTTCAGACATGATCATGTTAATGAAAATATATCCAGGGAATCTGTTTTTGTTAACTTGTTTTCCA
Source organism: Tullyiplasma multilocale ATCC 49900 (assembly GCF_000483165.1). Lineage (GTDB taxonomy): Bacteria > Bacillota_I > Bacilli_A > Mycoplasmatales > Mycoplasmataceae > Tullyiplasma > Tullyiplasma multilocale. The sequence continues at coordinate 87,170 of NZ_AXXW01000006.1, forward strand.
GCTTTTGTTGTAGTCATCCCTTTTGAAATTCTTACATCAAAAACTTCGTTTTCTAAGTTTGAAGTTTTGATTTTTTGTGTTAAATCACTGTGCACTTTATCTTCGTGCCCTGTGTTACAGTTAATAACGAATCATTGACCTTTGGCGCTTAAGATTTCGTCTTCTAATTCTAATAAATCGATGTTTGACATATTTTGCTCCTCTAAATAACTTTAATTAAAACGAATAGTTCTTGTAGTCCCATATCAACAAAGTAGAATAATACGGCGAATATCAGCATAAAGATGACTACTGTAATATATTTCTTTGTTAGATTGTCACTACCAGATCATTTAATTTTATTAACTTCCTTCGCCATTTTAATTGGGAATTCTTTGAATGCTAATTTTCAATTAAACTTTTCTTTTTCTTTTTTAACTTTGATTTTTTGTTTTGTTTCTTTTGAAATTTTTTGTTTTGTTTTTTTGTTTGAATTTACTTGTTCATCATTAAATTCTGTTGACTGTTCAGTACTTTTTTTAGCAAGTTTTACTAATCTCTTTGCTTCACTTTTTTCAAACTTAGCAGCAGCTTTAGCTTCTGCTTTAGCTTGCTTAGAAATCTTCTCAGACATTATCTTGATTCCTTATGAATTGTGTGAGATGCACATGTTGAACAGTATTTTTTTAATACTAATCTCTCTTTTTGAGTTAAAGTACTTTTTGTAAGAGAATAATTTCTGTTTAAACAATCTTCACATACTAAGATTATTTTTCTAGTGTTTTTCGGCATAATTATTATCCTCCTTATCTTTATTATTATATAGAATGATTGCTTCGATACAACTTTTACCAACCAATTAATCTAATTTGCCTATTTTATTAGCAACTTCATATAATACTAATGCCGCAGCAACTGATGCATTGAATGAATCAATTGTTTTAGTTGATGGTATAAAAATATTCATATCACTATTTTTTGTCACTAAATCAGAAACACCTTTTTGTTCGTTTCCAATTACAATAACTGATTTGTTAGCAAAATCAACTTTTCTAACATCAACTGAATCTTTATTTAAGTTTGTTGAGTAAACTCAGAAACCATTGTCTTGCAATTCTTTGATCGCATTGCTCAAGTTATTAACTTTAGTAATGTTTAAATCATAAACTGTTCCAGCACTTGTTTTAACAACAGTTGAGTTAACCAGAACTTGTTTTCTATCTAGAATAATTACTGAATCAACACCAAGTAAACTAGCACTTCTTAAGATTGCTCCAAAGTTGTGTGGATCTTGAATTTGATCAAGCAACATTACTAAACCGTTTTCTTTTTGATTTAATTTTTCAACAGCTTCTTTGAAAGGTACATAGTTGTACTCTTTAACTTCAGCCACTATTCCTTGGTGGTTTACATACTCCATGAATAATTTTTCGATTTCAATTTCGTCTGCTTTTTTAACAGGGATTTTGAATTCTTGAATTTGAGAAATCCCATCAACATATTTTGTGTCTCTAACTCAAATTCTTCTGATCATTTTCGGGTGCTTTTGAATAAATTCTTCAACTGCATGTCTCCCATATATTAAATTTAATTGTTCTTGTTCCATGTTACACCAATTTCTTTTCTATTAAGATTGCTCTAAGCTCATCGGCTTTTGCAAAATCTTTTTGATTTAATAATTCTTTTCATTGTTTGAAGATTTCTCTATCTTCTTCAGTAAAATCAATGTTGATTAAATCTATGAATCCTAAAGTATCCAAAATATATTTCATTGATGAAATATATTGGTCAATTTTAATAGATTCTTTTTCAGTTAAAGACTTATTTAAGTCTTTAACAATTTGTTCAAGTAATGTTAACACTCTTGAAGTATTAAGGTCATTGTCCATATGCGTATTAAATTCTTCAATAATTGAATCATCTAATTTATTTGTTATTACATAATCATTCATCACTAAATGAGCAATCACTTTTTTATTGATGTTTGAAATTTTATCGAAGAACTTTTTACCTTGACCAATTAAAGATTCATTAATATTTAAAGGTTGACGATAATATGTTGTTAAGAAAATTCATCTCAATAAGTTTGGCCCATGTTCAGCAATAAAGTCTTTAGCTAAAATAGTATTACCTAATGATTTAGACATTTTTTCATCTTCTAAAGTTAAGTGTCCATTGTGCATTCAGTTTAAAGCTAACTCTTTATTGTTGTGAGCTCAAAATTGAATTCTTTCATTTTCATGATGAGGGAATTTTAGATCAATTCCACCAGCATGAATATCGATAGTTTCACCATTGAAGTAATCATCAATTAATAAAACACATTCAGTGTGTCATCCAGGTCTCCCTGGACCAAATACTGAATCTCATTTAATTCCAACATCAGTTTTCTTTCATAAAGTGAAATCTAATGGATTGTGTTTTTTTAATTCAACTTCAACACGTTCACCAGATATCAGTTCATCAATTTTTCTACCTGATAACTGACCATATTTTGATTCTCATTTCTTAATATCAAAATATACATCTCCATCAACAACATAGGCATCACCACTTTTTACCATATCTTCAATGTAAGTTAACATTAAATCTAACTTGTCAGAAATCGGCGTTAGTTGAGTTGGTCTTAAAACGTTCATAGCATCTAAGTCATCTAAATACGCATTCATATATTTAGTAGAAATTTCTTTTTCAGTTAATCCTTCTTCAATTGCCCTATTTATTATTTTGTCATCGATATCGGTAATGTTTTGTAAATAATTTACGTCAACACTTCTACTTTTTAAATATCTAACAAGAGTGTCTACTAATAAACTTGGTCTTGCATTTCCAATGTGAATGTAATTGTATACAGTCGGACCACATGAATAAATATTAATTTTTTTGTTATCTAAATCATTTGTTATAGATTTTAACGAATCATAAAGTTTAATAGTAATCACCCTTTCTATTTAGTATTTCTAATTAATGGTCTTAAAACTGAATAAACAGTTGTTAAAACAGCTGTATTAAATAATATTTTAACTGGCACTTGTACTATACGTAAAGTAACCATTGACATATATCCACCATCGTCAGCTTCAACTCCTAAGAATCCTTGATCACCTCAAGAAGCCAATAGTACTGAACATAGGATTTCTGTAACAGCACAAATAAGTATGATTGGTAAAACTATGTCTAATCATTTTGATTTTCTGGTTATGACTAGAACCCCACATAAAATGTAAATAACCACCAAGGTTATAGTCATCATCAAGACAAATAAAACCGGATAGAATGCTTTTGATATTTCCACTCCAAAGAATTTAGGTGTGAAATCATCATTTTGAACAGCTGTTTTCAAAATAAAGAATATTGAAACCGTAGCAATCACAAAGAAAGCTGAAATGATTGAAAGAGTTAATCATCTAAATTTTCCTTTTCAATCAAATGCAAATGAACCAAGTCCACTTCAGAATCCGAAACCAAGAGCTACCAAGAAGTAAGCAATGTGAATATATGATGGGACGAACATCATAGCTAACGTTTCAGTCACAAGACCAACTAAGATACCTACAACAGGTCCAAATATCATTCCGGTAATCTTAATCATGATTCCTTCGAAAGCCACTCTAACGGGCGGGAAAACAGTAATTGGAAGGGTCATAGATATAACAACAGTTATAGAAACTGATACCGCTACCATCATTGCGATGTATGTAATATTTTTAGTTGTAAATTTGATCCCTTTAAAAGGAATGTTTCTTTTCTTTTTATAACTGTAGTCAACAGTTGTATAAATGATATAAAGAAGAACCGATACTAAAGTGATACCAGCAGATACGTAAGCTAGATTGTTACCAGTTAGTAAAAAATCACTAATATTGCGCATTTTTATCTCCTTTACATTTAATTTCTATAATTTTATAGATACTAGATTATTATATTTGTTTTTCAACATCATTAATACACCAACCATATACTTTTTGAAATAAAAAAATATGGTTTGAACCATATTTTTATTAAGCTTTTTTAATTTCTAAATCACTAATTTTGAAATTTTTGAATTTTGAATTATTTTTTTCTTCATCTCTATCTTTAGGAGACATTCACATTGTATCAACTTCGTCATTGAATTGGTATCCTCTGAATACTCAGTTGATTTGTAATTGATTAACTTTTTTACCATCTTCTTTTTCAAGTGTAACTGTAGAAACACGTGGGTAGTAAACGGCTTGTAAACCTTCTAATTTGAATGTAATTTCATAATCAGTTGTTCCACTATCTGCATCAAGATCTGTGTTGTATACATATTTCATTGTTGCATCAGTTGTTATTGAAGAAATAACTGATTTTCTTGTATTGAAGATTGTTCTAGTCTCTGTTCTTGTTGGTTTATCTTTTTCTTTAATTTCTTTTTCAAATGCTGCTGCTTGAATTTTTAATTTAGAAGCATCACCATCAAATACTATTGTTTCTCAATCATTTGTAGCAAAAGCAGGATCTTTAGCTTTTTCAGCTTCAGGAGCATCAACTCATTCTAATTGAATTTGATCAATAACACCGGCGCTAATTTCATTATCTTGTTTGATTGTTTTTAAAGTATATGGGTTGAACTTATCATTTGAAGTATGCATTGGAGCTTTTTTCTCTTCTTCATCAGTTGGATCTTTAATTCCTTTATTTGCATCTTTAAATGACATTCCTTCAGCTTGAGCTTTATCTTTATTAGCTTCAAAGACAGAAGATTGTGAAGAAGTTGTTGTAATATCACCAGGTGTTAATTCAGCACTTTTAAACACTGAGTTAGTAGCTTCACCTTTTTTAGTTAATGATAAGTAACTTTCGAAGAATGCTTGAGCATCAGCATTATCAGCCATTGTTGCATTTATCATATCTAATGATGCTTTAGCACCAGCAGATTCAATTTTTGCATCTTTGTTTTCTTGAGCAAATGTATATAAGTCGTATAGCCCTTTAAATGAGTTGATTGTTGTTGATTGGTACTTGTTGTAGAAATCCACTTGTGTTCCGTCAATTTCTTCATTTAAGTAGTTACCATCAACTGAAATAGTATTAATTTTAGTTTCTGATACCGCTTCATTTCCACGGAAAGTTGTTCTAACATTTTCAACTTGTTCAGTTTTTGAAGACATACCAGCTAAGTTATAGTTTAAGATTTGTAAAGTTTCAGCCATTAAAGTTGAGTAAGGAATGAAACCTGCACTTCAGTTGTAAGCCCCACCATTAGCTGATTGTAATGAATATTTATTAATTGTTGCATCTGTTGGTTCTTTTAAAAGTTCTTTCATTGTTTTTGAAATAGCATCTTCATCTTTAATTCTGAAGGCATTTCCTTCGCTAAATACCATTTCAACTGTTGATGCTTTAACACCACAAGCAACCACTGTTGCAGCAGCTGTTCCAGCAATTGTTAATGACATTAATGAAGCTATAAGTTTTTTCATAATATGTTCCTCCCATATAGGCACTCTATTTATTAATTATACAATAAAAAAAGGATATTTAAATATCCTTAATTCATATCTATAAATTTACCAAAAGCCTTATTAAATGAAAGTTCGACAGTTCCTGTAGAACCATTTCTGTGCTTTGCAATAATTAATTCTGTTTCAGAAATTGGATCAGCAATTAATTCATCAGCTGTTTTGTTTTGGTAGTATTCTGGACGGTATAAGAACATGATGATATCAGCATCTTGTTCAATAGCTCCAGAGTCACGTAAGTCTGACATAATAGGTCTCTTATCTTCACGTTTTTCAACACTACGAGATAGTTGTGATAAACAGACAATTGAAACACCAGTATCACGAGCAATACGTTTTAATTGACGTGAAATATTAGAAATCTCATTCTGGCGATCACTTCCGTTTGAACCCGGAGTTGTAATTAATTGTAAATAATCGATAACACATAAAGTGATGTTGTGATCACGCTTTAGTTTATGTAATTTAGATTGGATTTGTTGAACAGTAACACCCGGAGTGTCATCAATGTAAATGTGAGTTGATTGAAGTCTGTCATTTGCTGAAGTGATATCAATTCAGTTTTGACGGTCAAGATTTTTACCAGTTCTTAACTTAGTTGATTCAATCGAAGTCATTGTTGATAAGATACGTTGAGTTAATTGTTCTGCTGGCATCTCTACTGAGAAAATGGCAACACCATTATCTCCTTGAGTAGCAGCATTATATGCTAGGTTTAAAGCAAATGCAGTTTTCCCCATTGAGGGACGAGCAGCTAAAATAATGAAGTCTGATGGTTGTAAACCAGAAGTAATTTTGTCTAGTTTTGAAAAACCAGTTGTAACTCCAGTAAGAGTTGCATCGCGTTGTTCTAGATCTCTAATTTTAGCAATAACATCTTTAACAGACCCACCAATTGAAATAACATCTGATTTCTTAGCATCTAAATCAATTTCTAATAAATCTCTTTGAGCTTGATCTAATACTTCGGTTAAGTTTGGGTTTGTTTTTCTTAATTCTTGAATTTGTAATAAAGTTGCATCAAATTTTCTAGCCATACTTGCTCTAAAAACGATATCAATGTAATCTTCTACCCCTTCATCAGTGTAAAAGTAACCACTTACAGCATTAATTAATTCAGGTCCCCCGGCTTGACCAAGTTGTTTTTTTTCTTCTAATAATAACGCTATTGTAGTTGATGATATTTCTCTTGAATCTTCATTTAAAGATTGAATAGCACTATAGATTAATTTATGAGCACCAAAATAGAAATCATCTGCAGTAAGGCGCATTAAAATATCGGGTAGCGCATTTGGAGAATGCATAGCAATTGCAAGAACAATCTTTTCAGATTCATCCAATACTACATTTTTTGTTTCAAATTGTTGTTCCATTTTAGGCTTCCTTTACATCTACTTTTAATTTTGCTTCAATACCAAAATCTAATTTAATAATTACATAGTGTAATCCGATAGTATTTAGGTTTGAAAAGTTTTTAAATTTTCTTTTGTCCACTTCTAATTTGTGAGCATTTAATAATTGGTTAGTAATATCTTGATTAGAAATTGAACCAAAAGCTTTTCCATCTTTTATTTGTAATTTAAAATTTAAAGTTGTTTCTTCAATAACTTTTTTAAGTTGCATAGTTTCAGCTTTAGCTAATTGTTTTTCTTCGTCAGCTGTTTGTAATTTTGTGTTTAGAGTTTTTAAACTGTTTTCTGTTGCCAACTTCACAAGCCCTTGTGGAAGTAAGAAGTTTTTAGCGTAACCATCAGAAACGTTTTTAACCTCGTCTTTTTTCCCTTGTCCTTTTACGTCTTTTAAAAATATAACTTTCATAAAATCAGTCTCCTCTTCTTTACATATAATTCTATTATAAAAAGTGATGTTATTTCACATATATAAGATATTTATGAAATAAAAAAATCGCTGCGGCGATTTAAAATTTGTTTTTAATCATCGAAATCATCATGACCAAAAACTTTGATATTTAGTCTGGATACAGATTTTTCCAATCTATCTAATCTTAAGCAAACTTCTCGTTTAAACTCTCTAAGTTCACTTCTTATTTCTTCTTTAAAGTCTTTCATTTCTTGGCGAATTTCAGCTTTGAACTCGTCCAATTCTTGCCTGATTTCTTTTTTGAAAACTTCGAATTCTATAGACAAGTTGTTAACGGCATCTAATACTTGTTTGTTTGTTACTTTCATTTTCGTCTTTTCTACCTTTAAATACTCATCGCAAAATAATTTGGCCTCTAATTTTATCTTTGCAGATCATTCATCCTTTTCTTTGTTTGAAAGTGATTTTAAAGCATCTTTAAGACCTATGGGGTGTTCTCTTGTAATTTCACCCTCTTCATTGACTTTCAACTTATATAGAACTAATTTCTTTTTCATAATATTCCTCCCATATAGTATTAGGGTGAAAAAATAAAAAAGTTACCTGTTAATTCACAACTCCATATTAACATGTGATTTCAATATTTTAGAAACTAATTTTTGTTATCTTTGACTTAAATAATAAAAAAATCGCCTAAGCGATTTTATGATTTGTTATTAATCAACAACGTATGGTAATAATCCCATTTGACGTGCTCTTTTAATAGCTAATGATAAATTTCTTTGATCTCTTGGAGATGTTCCAGTAACTCTTCTTGGTAAGATTTGTCCATTTCCTGAGATGAATTTTTTTAACATATCTACATCTTTGTAATCGATGTATTTAATGTTGTTTTTTGCAAAGAAATTAACTTTTTTTCTTTTTTTAATGAATTTTTTTTGCATAAAATTTATTCTCCTCTGTAATTAATCTCATAGTACAGATTCATCATCACTTAAGATGATTTCATCTTCTTTTGAAGAATCATTAATAGGTTGTGCTTGTTGATTTGCAAAACCGTTAACTTGATCTAAATCGAAGTTAGAATCGTTTTTTGTGTATGTGTTGTTTGATGATTGTTGATCGTTTGAACCGCTTCTGCTGTCTAAGAATTCTACACGGTCAGCGTTTACATTTACGATAGTTTCGTATCTACCGTCTGTATTGTTATTTCTTACTGAAATTCGTCCTGTAACAGCGACTTGACTTCCTTTTTTAAGGAATCTAGCCATATTTTCTGCTTGTTTGTCTCACGCTACACAAGGAATAAAGTTTGTATACTCTTTTCCTCCACTGTAGTCTGAAACAGCCAATGTGAACCCAACAAATTTAGAACCTGTTGAAGTGTCACGTAATTCAATGTCTCTGGCAATTCTACCAATTAAACATACTTGATTCATAATGATGTCCTTCTTTCGTATTTAAATATACTATTTAACTTCTTCAGTTTTAACTTCAGCTTTTGGAGCTTCGTTTGTTGTTGGTTTGTTAAATGGTTTTTTAAAGTTTCTTCTTTCACGACGTTCTTCTTCGAATTTAGTCATGTCAGTTTTTGATAACTTAGTTGTTTGTTCATAGTTTTGAACGTTTTCAGTATTTAATACTAAAGTTCTAACAACGTGTTTTTCAATACCAGCCACACGTTCAAATTCAGCTACAGCTGCTGTTGATGTTTCAACAATAACAACTGAGTAAATTCCTTTTTTCTTGTGGTTGATTTCGTAAGCGAAGTCCATTAATCCTCATTCTTCACTTTCGATGATTTTTCCGTCTGATGCTAAGATGTTGTTTAATTTAGTTTGTAAAGCAACAGCGTCAGTAACGTCTTGATCTAAAATATACATAATTTCGTATTTTCTAATCATAAATATATCCTCCTTATGGTCTTTGGGCCTTTGGGCCAAGGAGTTAATCCGTGTAATTAACTCGCAATATTGATTATATATTATAAATTGGGAGTTTTCCACAATGAGATAACTAAAATTGAATTATTAAAAAACAAAAAAATGAGAGGGAATACCTCTTATTTTTGTATTAATCTCTTGGTTTCATTTGTGGGAATAATAAAACATCTTTGATTGATTCAGAGTTTGTTAATAACATAACTAATCTATCAATTCCGATCCCAATACCAGCAGTTGGTGGCATTGCGTGTTCTAGAGCTTCAATAAAGTCTAAGTCTAAGTCTGTTGCTTCATCATTTCCAGCAGCTTCTTCAGCAATTTGAGCTTTGAATCTGTCATATTGATCGATTGGATCATTTAATTCTGAGAAGGCATTAGCGTATTCTCTTCCGACAATAAATAATTCGAATCTGTCTGTGAATCTTGGATCTTCAGCATTAGCTTTTGATAATGGTGAAATTTCTTTTGGGTGACCATAAACAAATGTTGGTTCAATAATTGTTGACTCAACAAATTCTTCATAGAATAAGTTAATGATGTGCCCAACAGTTTGCTCGTGTTTAGCCACTTGAACTTTGTGTTCTTGTGCTATTTTCATAGCTTCTTCAACTGTCATTTCTTTTCAGAAATCTACACCAGTTACGTTTTTAATTCCATCAACCATGTGTAATCTTGCAAATGGTTTTGATAAATCTAAATCATGACCACCATAATTAATTACATCTGGGTTTCCAACAGCAATATTACATGCTCTGAAAATTTGTTCAGTTAAGTCCATTAAGAAGAACATATCTTCATAAGCAACATATAATTCAACTGATGTAAATTCTGGGTTGTGTCTTGTTGACATTCCTTCGTTTCTGAAGATACGTCCAATTTCATAAACTCCTTCGAATCCACCAACGATTAAACGTTTTAAGTGTAATTCTGTAGCAATACGTAGGTATACATCAGTATCCAATGCATTGTAGTGAGTTTCGAACGGTTTAGCAGCAGCTCCCCCTCTTAATGAGTGTAAAATAGGAGTTTCAACTTCCATGTAACCTTTGTTATCTAAGAATTGTTGTAATGTTCTGATGATTTTAGTTCTTGCTTGGAAAGTTTTTTTAACGTCTTGATTCATAATTAAATCAACATATCTTCTTCTGTATTTTTCTTCAATATCTTGAATACCAGCATGTTTATCAGGTAATGGTCTTAAAGCTTTTGATAATAAAACATATTCTTTAGCACGAATTGATAATTCTCCGTGATCAGTTTTCATCATGATACCTTTAATACCAATAATATCTCCTAAGTCTAATTCTCTAAAGTCAGCGAAGTCTTCTTCACCAATTTCATCTAATCTAACATAAAGTTGGATTGAACCATCTTGATCATCAATATTTACGAAAGCAGCTTTTTTACCAGCTTCTCTATATAATTTGATTCTTCCGGCAACTGAAACAATTTCTTGATCCATATTTGCTAATTCTTCTTTTGTAAAGCTACCAAATTTTTCATTTAATTCTGTTAATGTGTTTGTTCTAACATATTTAGAAATTTTAAATGGGTCTTTACCAGCTTCAACTAATTTTGCATATTTTTCACGACGAACAAGTTCTTGTTCTGTGAATTTTCTTTCTTCGATAGCCATTTGTCTATTCTCCTTTTTTATACTCTTCAATGATTGCTTTTGCATCATTCAAAGTTTCGATGTGATTTGATTTTTCTTTAAGCTCTTTAATATTTGATTTCTTAGGTAAAACATCTAAGTATCAAGTTAAGTGCTTACGGAATTCTCTCATCCCTCATTCTTCAGTTCTAATCTTAATTAACATTTCTGCATGTTTAACTACAGTTTCTTCTCATTCTTCAATGCTTGGGCCTTCAAGTTCAAGTCCTGTTTCTAAGAAGTGATTTACTTGCCCAAAAATTCATGGGTTACCTTGACATGCACGTGATATCATCACCGCGTCACAACCTGTTTCATCCAACATTTTTTTAGCAGATTTTGCATCAACTACATCACCATTTCCTATTACAGGAATTGAAACAGCATCTTTAACTTCTTTAATTTTTTCTCAGTCGGCATGACCTGTGTAAAATTCTGATCTAGTTCTTCCATGAACAGCAATCGCACTTGCTCCTGCTTTTTCAATTAATTTAGCAACTTCAACAGCATTAACACTATCTTTATCTCATCCAAGTCTAATCTTTGCAGTTACAGGTTTCTTTGTGTTTTCTACAACTGCCTTAACAATATCAAATATTAAATCTGGTGTTTTTAATAAACTTGATCCCGAAGCTGATCTGACAGCCACTTTAGGTGCTGGACAACCAATATTTAAGTCGATAATATCACAATCAACATTTTGATCAATTCACTTTGTTGCTTTAATAAATGATTCAACATCATTTCCAAATATTTGCATACTCATTGGGTGCTCTTCAGAGTTAACTCCAAGCATACTAAAAGTCTTAGCGTTTTCATGAACCATACCTTCAATTGAAACCATTTCAGCAACTACTAATGCAGCCCCTTTTTCTTTAGCAATAACTCTAAAGGGTTCGTTTGAAATTCCAGCCATTGGCCCTTGAATTGCTTTACCATTAATTTCTACATTTCCTATTTTGAACATCTTAACCTACCTTGTTCCCTTTTACGTAAAACTTACCGTTAATTTCAGTAAAGAAAACAGAAACCTTTTCACTATCTTCTTTGAAAAATTCAACTAGGTGATTTGTTAATAGTTGTTCTTTGTCTGGACGAGCCATTCATTCTACAGTTACATAGATTGGAGTTTGCTTGCCTTGTTCAGGGAAAATCTTTGATCCTTCTGCAATAAACATAATATTTGCAGGATCAGCTACAACAAGTTGTGCGATTTCATTAATTTTTTTTGAGTATTCTTCTACTCTTTTTTCTGATATTCCACTAAATTTTAAAATTGGCATAATCTATCTCCTTTATCTTTGCATATTTATTTTATTTTAACTTTTTATAGGGTAAAAGACAATAAACATAAGGAAACAACACAAACTATTTAGATAATAAAAAAATCACCCGTAGGTGATTTGATTAAGATCAATCAATTGTTGAAGGATCTGCAGGTTTTTTGTTGTGTTCTAATTTGTCAATTAAACCATTTTTGATGTGAATTACAGTATTTGCAATTGTGGCAATGTTGGGGTTGTGAGTAACAACAACAACAGTTGTTTTGTATTCGCGGTTAACTTTAACTAAGATTTCAAGAACTTTACGTCCCATTTCTTCATCTAAAGCCCCTGTTGGTTCATCGGCAAATAAGATGTTAGGGTTTTTCGCTAACGCACGTGCGATAGATACACGTTGTTGTTGTCCCCCTGACATTTGGTGTGGGTATTTATGCATTTGTTCTTTCATTCCGATTGTATCGAAAATTGTGTCAATATCCATACCTGATTTATTACTTGATAAGTTTTCCCCAACTTCAGCGTTTTCTTTAGCTGTTAAGTTAGTTAATAAGTTATATTGTTGGAAAATGAAACCAACATTACGACGACGGAATTTTGTTAAGTGTGAATCTTTTAATAGTGTTAAGTTTGACCCTAAAACAAATACGTCTCCTTCACTAGCTTTATCTAATCCAGAAATGATGTTTAAGAATGTAGTTTTCCCTGATCCAGATGGTCCAAGAATAACAATGAAATCACCTTGATCTAATTGAATATCAATACCTTTAAGAACAGGTGTTTCTAAATCTCCTGTGATGTATGATTTTCTTACATTTTTTAATTCATAAACGTGTTTTGATACTTCTGGTTTGAAATTTTGAGTTGTAATAATTGCGCCATCTAAGATATCTTTAGAATATTTAGATGTTAATTGTTTACGACGTTTTTCTTTTTGTTTTAAACCTTTAATACCTTCTTCGTATTTAGTTTCGTCTTCAATAACGATAAATTCACGATCACCCATTACGTCAAAAGCATCAGTATCTTCTTTTGATTTTTTAACTGGTTTGATTGTTTCTTTTTTAATATCTTTTGTATCGATTTTCGCTTCTACAGTTTTTGTAGTTTTTTTAGCTTTAGGTGTTTCAACAACAACTTCTTCTTTTATGATGTCTTTAGCCATTTCGACTTCTCCAATTCTTGATATATTATTACCATTTTGAGCATCTTCAATCTTTTGTTCGATTTCAGAGATTGCCCCTTTTATTAAACTGATATTTTTTTCCTTCTTCGGATTTTCGTCCAATTCAGAATATTCTTGATTTTCTAAGTTTAAATTAGCTTGCTCAAGCATAGCTTTTAATCTTGAAAGGTAATTTTCATTCATACGAAAACCTCCTGTTATATTTTTAAAACAATGTCTTGATTATTCTATCATAATAAATAAACATTAATCGATTAGGTCTTTTAACTTTTCAATTCCAATATCGAATTTTGTATTACAGAATTCACAAACAACTTCTACGTTATTTCCTTCTTCAATAATGCTTTTTATTTCATCTTGTCCTAACATTTTGATTGAGTTCAAAGTTTTTTCCTCTGAACATGTACATTCAAATTTCAGTTCGAATTGTTCTAAGATTACAGCATCATCAATGATTTCATTAATTAATGCTTCATAGTTTGTAGACTCGATTAAGATATCGCCAACATAGGCACTATTCCCAATTTTTGTTTCAAGATAATCTATATCTTCATCAGTGTGAGTAGGTAACAGTTGTACTAAAATTCCGACAACTTTTTTAACTTTCATATCTTTATCTAAAACAGCTTTTGTTGTAATAAATGATTGAACTTGATTTGATGATTTGAAGTAGTTCATGAAATCTAAGTCAATACTTCCATCAACTAAATCAGTACTTGATACATAAGGGTCTTTCATGTTTAAGTCTTGTGAAACTAATAATTGACCTTGTGTACCAACTGTTTTAATAATTGGATTTTCAACACCTTCAAATAAACCTGTTGGATCAAAGTTATTTCTTTGTGCATAACTTCTAACTTTATTGTTTTGGAACTCAGTGATCATTTTACCAATTGCCCCATCAGTTGTTGTGATGTTGGCAGTCATTCTTTCACCGTTTTTTAATTCCATTCCGATTAGAGCATTTGCTGCTGTAAATTTTGACAACGCAATTGCTGCTAATGGGTTTGAGTTTTGTAACTCCGTAATTGTTCTCATAGATTCTGAAATATCAACGATTGATATTTTAGCATTATGTTTTGAACTCATACCTCTAATTCTCATATCCATATATATATGTTCTCCTTTTATTTGTATAAAAATAACGAAGCGACTATAAGCGCTTCGTTATTTAGATTATATATTAATTTTTAAAAATTATTCAGCATCTGTTTCTTCATCAAGAACGTCATCTAAATCGATGTCGATGATTTCACCAGCATCTTTTTTATCCTGTTCTTTTTGATATTTAGCTTTTTCTTCTAAAACTTCTTTTGGTAATTTACATTCTTTGTCAATGTAATCAATTTGTTCAGCAGTAATAGTTTCTAATACACTTAATGATTCAGCTAATAATTCTAATGTTTCCATATTTTCTCTAATTAATTTAAGAGCCAATACATAAGCTTCTTCTAAGATACGGTTAATTTCTTTATCAATCTTATCAGCAGTTTCATCAGAGTAAGTACCTTCCATTTTTCCATATGATTGTTCAGCATCAGTTAGGTATTTTGTTAATCCTAATTCTGACATACCAAATTGAACAACCATTCTTCTAGCAATGTTTGTAGCTTTATCTAAGTCATCGTGAGCTCCAGTTGTAACATATTCTTTACCAAACATGATTTCTTCAGCTGCACGTCCACCTAGGTATCCGGCAATTGTTGCATATAAATCTTGTTTTGATGAGAAGATTGTTTCATCTTTAGGAGTCATAATTGTATATCCACCAGCGTTTCCACGAGGGATAATTGTAACTTTTTGAACTTTAGAAGCGCTTTCTAATTTAAGACCAATTAAAGCATGTCCTGATTCATGGTAAGAAACAATTTTTTTATCTTGTAAAGTCATCGCACGTGATTTTTTAGCTGGTCCACCAACTACACGGTCAATAGCTTCATCAATTTCAACAATTGTAATAATATCTTTTTTCTCACGAACCATTAAAATAGCAGCTTCGTTTAATACGTTTTCTAATTGAGCACCAGAGAAACCAGGTGTTCTTTCAGCAACTCTATGTCAATCAACAGAAGAACTAATTTTTTTAGATCTAGCATGTAATTCTAAGATAGCTTTACGTTCTTTAATATCTGGTAAAGAAACTTGGATAACACGGTCAAAACGACCAGGTCTTAAAAGGGCAGGGTCTAATACGTCTGCACGGTTTGTTGCAGCCATAACAATAACTCCAGAGTTAGTTCCAAATCCATCCATCTCAACCAATAATTGGTTAAGTGTTTGTTCATTTGTACCTGTCCCTGACATTGAGTTACGCTTACGTCCAACTGCATCAATCTCATCGATGAAAATAATTGCAGGTGCAGCTTTTTTAGCGTCTGAGAACATTTCACGAACACGACTTGCTCCAACCCCTACGAACATTTCTTCGAATTCTGATCCAGCGATTGAGAAGAATGCTACTCCAGCTTCTCCAGCAACAGCTTTAGCAAGTAAAGTCTTACCAGTACCTGGTGGACCTTCCATTAAAACACCTTTAGGTGCTCTTGCTCCAGCATCCGCATATTTTTTAGGGAATTTTAAGTAATCAACTAATTCTACTAATTCAGTTTTTTCTTCTTCAATTCCAGCAACATCTGAGAATTTAATATCAGATTTTGTTTGACGGGCTTTGTTTTTTCCCATTCCAAACATTCCTGAAGCTCCACCAGCTCCAGCTCCGCCTTTTGTCATCATTCAGAACATTAGTCCATAAATAACGATTAATACCAACATTGGCAACATTGATGAAATCAATGCACCAGCAGTTGAACCTGAGTAAGGAACTGTTTGTCAACCTCCACGGATTGCGATGTCAATTAAGCCCTCAAATGCACTAATAGAACCATTAGTTGTAAACTTAACTCATCCTCCACCTTGTTGCATTAAACCAGAAATGTGTGCTGTTCCAGCAGATGTGTATTGAACAGTAACATTTTGAATTTGCTCAGGACTTAAATTAGCTAAGTCAGCAAAATCAGTTAGTAGTAATCCTTGAACTGAACCTTTAGATGTCATTCAAATAACTGTTGTAACAATTATTAAAACTAATAACAAAATAAGTCAGAATCAAAGTGATGATTTTTTCTTTTTCATATTATTTCCCCTTCCAGATAAATATAGTTAAATAATACCATATAAAAAGTGGCCTTTTATAGAGCTACCTATGTATTTTATTTAATATTTTATGATTGGTTTCACTGTATACAACAGCTTTTAAAATTCTTAATTTATATTTTATTTTATTGTTGATTAGGTAACGATTGGTTTTGACCCCATCAACAGTGGTTTTCAACTTGTAGTCCTCATAATTTGTGGTTACAACATACGGATAGTTCTCACCGTCATTTTTGATGGCATTGAAGATATCTAATCAATTAATAAATTCTTCAGTTCTATAAAGTTCATCACGACCACTAATGGTTAACGTAATTGGTTTTAAATACTCTGTGTTCAATAAATATAACGCATCAAAGTCTTTTACTAATGTCTCTCCGCCTATCTCAATTGTTCAAAATACCTTTTTTGAGGTTTTAATACGTTTAGCAATTTCGGTGATTGTGCTGTTTTTTCTATTCTGTAATAAATGTTCTTTTTTGAGTAATTTAAAGTACTGATAAACAATACGCTCAATCACTTTAACGTCAAAGTCCTTTAAATCATCTTTGATCACCAAGTGATCAGCTGTCATATTGTTATTAGTATAGAAATTTACTAAATTTTTGATTTGATCAAGATTTTCATTATCGATATTAATTTCTTTTAAGTACTTTTCAAAATCCTTTTCATCTAAATTAGCTCTAAATTTATTTCTTAAGTATTTTTGATCGAAATTTGTAGAATCAATCGCATAAGGAATGTTCTTTTCAACCAGATACTTGATGACCTCACTCTTTTTAACATCAAGCATTGGTCTGATGATATTCAAAGTTTTGTAACTTGAAAATCTAGAGATACCAAAAAAATCTACATTGTTGTTTCTTTGTTTCTGCATCAAGTAAGTCTCTATCACATCATTTTGATTATGACCAACTACTAAGGTTTTAAGATTGTATTTATTAGCGATTTCTACGAAGAAATCATAGCGAGTAGTTCTAGCTCAGTCCTCGAAATTATTTTTGAATTGTTTATAATCAATATCTATATTTTTGATTTCTAGATTCAATTTATACTTTGCACAATATTCTTCGACAATCTTTTGATCAAACGAAGAATCATCTCTAAAGTTGTAGTTAACATGACAAACAACCATTTTGGTACCGCTCTCGCGTAGATTGTCTAATAGAAAAATGCTGTCTGGTCCCCCAGAAACAGCAATTAAATAAGTTTGATTCGGATTTAATCTAATCATGTTAAATCACCTCGATTAATCTCTAAATAGTTTTAATAATTCAGTTGTATAAGTTTCATCATCATTATGAGCAATAAGTGGAGGAAGAATTTCCATACCCTCATTACCATTCAGAATTCCATCTATCAAAATAGTTTTAGCTGGATGGTCAATTTTCGAATGAACAAATTGCATGCGCTTTGGAATGATGTCATATTTCTTGAAGTAGGTAATAATCTCTCCAGCTCTTTCAGCACGGTGAACCATTGTGAACACACCACCATTTTTTAAAGCAAGCGCTCCAGCTTTAACAATTTCTTCAAGAGTTATCAAAGTTTCATGACGCGCATTAACAACTTCTTGGCTAATTTCTTTCAACTTAGGAGAACCATCCATTTTAAAAAATGGCGGATTACACAAAATCATATCAAAACTATCGTGTTCCATTTTTGCGAAATCTTTAATATCACTATGAACAATAGATACTTGATCATCTAAATTATTCAAAGCAATGTTTTCTCTTGCTAAATCAACCGCTTTTTCTTGAATTTCTACACCAACAATTTTAGCTTGTGTATATCTACTCAGAATCAGTGGTATAACAGCATTATTAGTCCCGAAATCAGCGATTAAACGTCTCTTGTTACTTAGATTGGCAAAACGCGCAATCAGTACACTATCAAGGGTAAAATTGAACATTTCACTATCTTGGTAAAGATTCAAATCTTTATATCCTAATAAATCATTTAATACTTTCATTACAATACCTCTGCTATGTTAATAAAATAATTATCTATTGCTACATTAGTATTAAACATGTACTTCAGATCTTCAATAAAAACTAAAGTGTGTTCAGCAAATTGCGGATATTCTCTTATTATTGTTCTTGAATAACTTTCTTCAATCATTTCGATTAATTCTTTTTTATCCATCTTTTTAAAATTATTTGCCGCTAGCAAATAAATATCAGACTTTTTAGTTGATAATATTTTTTCAAACTTATTTTGTTCAAAATCTTCATGGATTGTTTCTGAAACGAATAACTTACATCTTGATTTTATTGTTTGCAAAATTTTACTACGATCATTTGATAATAAAACAGCATATGTATTTAATGGCGGTTCTTCTAAAAATTTAAGCAATGAGTTTGAAGCTTCCGTCTTTAAATTTTCTGCATTTTTAATGACATAGAACTTATTTCCATTTGCCTCAGCTGCAGTTAAACTTAATTGGTCCATCATTTTTTGGATTTCAGCTTTAGATACCGCTGTTGCTCCATCTCCAATGTACACAACGTCCATCAATGTGTGTTCAAGTGCTCTTTTACACATATTACAATCATCTTTTTGATATGACTTATTTTCACAATATACAAATCTTATCAATTCATCAGTAATGGCAACTATGTCGTTTTGTTTTTTTGAATTTAAAATTATTGAACTAAATAACTGATCATCTTTATATAAATCTTTTAAGTGATTAGTTAACGTGTTTGTTTTCATATTTCGCTAAAGCTTCAACAATAATTTTTCTTGTTTCTTGTTGAACTTCTTCAATTCCTAAATTAGCATCAATAACTTCAAAACGATCTGGATATTTATTAATAAGAGCTTTATAACCTTCCATTACTTTTTGTTTAAATTCAACTTGTTCACGATCAAGTCTGTTCATTTCATCAACACGGCCGTTGATTCTTTTTTCTGCTTCATCAAGTCTTAGATCGAAGTAGATTGTCAGATCTGGTTTAAAACCTTCAAGAACTATGTTTTGAATTTGGTCAAGTTTTTCGACTCCGACTCCACGAGCTTGCCCTTGATAAACAGTTGTTGAATCCATGAATCTATCAGAAATAACAACAGCTCCTCTTTTTAGTGCGGGGGCAATTACTTTAACTAGATGTTCACGACGTGCAGCTATAAATAATAACGCTTCAGTTAAACCATCCATTCCTTCGCTATGATCGGTTAAAATAACATCTCTAATTTCTTCAGCAACTTTAATACCACCAGGTTCACGAGTAAGAACTACTTCATGACCTAATTGTTCTAAAAATTCTTTGATTGGAGCAATAGCTGTTGATTTACCGCTACCATCCATTCCTTCTAAACTTATAAACATATTTTATCCCTCGTAATTCTTTCTGTTTTTTAAAGCACTTTCCAATGTTGTTTCATCCATATAATCTAATGAACCACCCATTGGTATTCCTTTTGCAATTCTTGATGTTTTTACATTATTCTTTTTAGCTATTTGTGCTATATAATTTGAAGTTACTTCACCTTCAAATGTAGCATTTAAAGCAAGTATCAATTCTGTACTCTGGCTGGTTCTTGCAAATATTTTTTCAATATTTAATTTATCTGGTGTTAGATTTTTATTTAAATTTATTTCTCCACCCAATATCGCATAAACCCCCTTGAACTTACCTAGGCTTTCCAAATTCTTAGCATCTAGTGGTGTTGATACAACACATATAATATCTTTGTTCCTTTTTTGATCTGAACAAATCGGACAAACTTGTTGAACTGTATAAAAACCACAAATTTCACAAATCCCAAGATTATCTTTAGCTTCTTGCAAGTTTTTAATGAACTTATCAAAAGTTTTTTCATCTGATATTAAGTTAGTTAGTAAACGTTCTGTTGATTTTTTAGTTAATCCATCAGTACGTCTGATTTTTTCAACTAACTCATCAAATAAAAAATCTTTCATCTTATTCTCCTATTTTTATATCTTCTAAATCAAATAATTTTGAGGCACCTTCAAGCAACTCACTTTGATTATTGTCTTGTAATTTTTGTTTTGTTAAATCCTGATAGTATTGATTAACATCAAAGATTTTATGTTCTGGCAAACTATTTGAAACTTTAAGTGTTTTAAATTCTGTTTTAACATCTTCTCATTTATTTTTGTCAATTGGGTAAACTAAAACTTCTTTACCTAGTTCAGCAAATAACTCTTCGCGGAATTTTTTACTTTCTAACATATGATTAATTAATTTAGAATGTGACAGAGTCTCACAATTCACTAAAATTTCATTTCCAGAGACAGCTGAAATTTTTACATTATAGAAAGCAAAGAATTTCTCCGCTTTTTCTGGGTTAATTAAATTGTTTTGCTCATCTGCTCTAAATCAACTATTTATTTTTGCATCAATCATGTCTCGTAAATCTTTTTTGGCACTTACCAACAGATTAATAACACTGTCAACTTCGATACTGTTCGTGTCAATGTTACCACTTCTTATAATTTCTATACTTTGCATTTCAATTAGGTCAGAACCCGTTTTAATTGACGGATCTTTTGGTGGTTGCTCTTCTTCTTGAGCCACAACTTGTTCGACACTTTCAGTTGTTTTTTGTTCTGCCACTATTTCTGCTACTTTTGGTTCTTCAACAATTAACTCTTCTCTAATAGTCGGTTCAACTAATTCTACTGCTTCTGGTTTTTGAGCAATAGTTTCACTGACAATTACTTCCTCTTTGATTTCGATAATTGGTTTATCTTGAACTGAATCATTTTCTTGTATAGATTCTTCGAAATCAATACCATGGTTACCTATTGATTTAAGTAAGTTGATTAATAGATAGTTAAAGTTAATTGAAGTTCCTTTAGTTTTGGCATAAGCTTCTCCCAAGTTATCAGCTAACCTAAATAAAGATTCCATATCTACAGTGTCAAACTTAGTCACATCTTTCAGTTCTAATATTCTTAAAAATTCTTCAGACTTAACTAATTTGTATTCAATTATTTCTTTCACTATTTCAATTAAACTTAAAGCAAAAACATCAAAATCCATACCTTGGTTTTCAGCTGATTCAAAATATCTAATAACTTCTGTTGATTCACCCATTAAAACGTTTTTAAGAATTTCAAGTTTTTCCTTTTTTGTAGCAACATAAAAAACTGATTTTAAATCATCAATTGTGATAGCATTTTCATTTGCTACGATCATTATTTGTTCTAAAATATTTAATGCATCTCTAAGTGATCCTTCAGAAAGGTAGAAGATTTCATCAAACACTTGGTTTTCGGAAGTGTAATTTTCACTCTCGGTAACGAATTTTAATCTCGCAATCAATGAATCTTTATCAATTTTCTTAAAGTTGAAAGTTTGACATCTTGAAACAATAGTTGCTGGAATTTTAGCATATTCAGTTGTAGCTAAAATAAACAGAGCATGAGCCGGTGGTTCTTCTAAAGTTTTCAAAAGCGCATTAAACGCAGCTTTTGTTAACATATGAACCTCATCAATTATGTAAATTTTGTAATTACCCAAAAGTGGTAATGTTGAAACATTATTTTTGATTCCTCTAATTTCATCAACACCATTGTTAGATGCCGCATCAATTTCGAAGATATCTGGTGATCTGAATTCATTTGCTGAAACACAACTTTCACAAACCTCACATGAAATACCGTTAATAGCATCTTTACAATTTACAGCTTTTGCAAAAATTCTTGCTACAGAAGTTTTACCAGTTCCCCTTTGCCCTGCGAAAAGTAGTGCATGAGAAATCTTGTTTTCATTTAATTGTTTTTGTAATATTTCGATAACATTTTTATGCCCTGCAACACTATTAAAAGTTGCTGGTCTATATGTTGTATATAAAGATTTCTTATTTTTTTGCATCCTTTTTACCTCCGGGTTTATATCTTATATATTTTAACATTTTAAAGTTGTTATAAAAAAAAATACCCGAAGGTATTTTTAAAAAATAGAAGCATTATTAATACGCTAATTTAATTAGTAATTTTGAACTCAAAAGTATCCCACGGACCAACCATTTTGATTAAATTGTGGTGCTTTTTTGGAATTTTCCCTACCAGATTAACTGTCCCGTTAAAATTGCTAAATCCATCTTCGGTTACTATCAGTAGTTCATATTTATAGTTATCATACGTTTCATTAACTATAACTACATCACCTAAGTTAAAGACATGGTTTTTATCAAGGGGTTTTTTGATACCTTTTTCATTTTTGAATATAATCCTTCCCATCATCGATCTAATGAAATGGTCATTGATATCTCCTCTATTAAAATGCTTTAAATCGAATATTGTCTTTTGCTCAATTACAGATAAATCATCTTCCAATAAAATTTCAAATTGGAATTTGTATCTATTAATCTGTGAGAGTTTTTCAAGTTCGCTTTCTGAAGCTGGTTGATTCCCAATATACAAGTCACTTATCATTCCTGTTGCTCACAATTCTTGTGCTTGGACATCGATCTCATTACATCTGTGATTATCGATTGTTACAAGTGGACCTACCTTATCTTTTCAGGGTCCCACCTCTCCAGTTTCGCTTCCAATAAATGCCGAAAGGCGAACTCCCTTTTTGAAATATTTCTCCGAACATTTCAAAAAATAGTTTCAAGCTAGTCCAGTATTTGCTAGCGGATAAAAATTGTGACATCCTGAAATTTTATATGCAATAGGCTTACAATATAACACATCATCTAAAATGTGATCATTCATACTGGCATTTAATTGAATGTCTAAATTTCATTCCTGGGTAATCATAGCTATCTCTATCGGCGACAAAGGCATATCCAACCTCAAACAATCAATACCTAAATCTTGATAATATGACAAATCATAAGAACTGGATTTCGTCATTTCCAAACATTTTGAATTTACATCAACAACAACATAAAAATTATTGTCCTTCGCAAACTTAATAATTTCTTCATAGATACTCTTATTTTTCATAAATTCTTTATCTTCAACACCTTTATCGAGACTAAATCCAGCCAGTTGAAGAAACGATAAAAACATTTTATTAAACCCATATTTCTTAGCTAACAATATATATTTTTTTGTTTCTTGTTTTGTGAACTTTTCAGGGTAAACAGATATTCCTAATTCTCTTTTAAACATAAAATCCTCCTTAATATGATTATTCATCACATTAAGGAGGATATATACATTTGGTAATAATTTAAAAAGTGTAATTAGATTACACAAAGTACTTTTATTTTCTCTTATCCTTAAAAAATTTTTCTAGCAAATCTTGGTACATATTCTCTTCTTTTTTTGTACCCACTTTTTTGAAAATAACATCAATGTCATTAATGCTATAAATTTCAGATATGCCGAATTTTGAACTTTTTAAGATATATTCTATTTTTTTAATTTTAGATTGTTTAATTGCCCCATAACACATTTCACATGGCTCAAGGGTAGTTATTATTTTGTAACCATTAAGATTAAGTGATTCAACCTTTTTGATTGTCTTGTTTAGGGCATTTATTTCGGCATGACAAGAAATGTTGTGTTTTTTGTTTCTTGTATTGTAACCAACACCTACAACTTCATTTTCTGCATTCAAAACAACTGCTGCTACCGGAACATCCCCGTGTTTTGTAGCTTTAACAGCTTTTTTAATAAGCAAATCATAGATTTCTTTTTTCATACATTACCCCACAAAAAAACCGCAATACAAGACACAGATCCTTATAGCTGCTACCTTCCGGTCCTGACCAATTCAGACGTTATCTTTATCACGGCAAATATATTATATCATTTTTTATACTAGTGATTCAATTTCATATATTTGTTCTATCAAATTTTTTGCTTTGTGTCTAAATGTTTCATTGCGATCTTGACGAACAATGAAAGAAGTTTCAAAGAATTCTTTAAACATAGATTTATCATTAATATCATCACCAACCACATAAACATCTTCATCTTTAAAACCTAAAACATTTTGAAGACCCCTAATTGCATAACCTTTATTTGTTAATGAGTTAGTAACGTCAACATTTAATTCATCACCGTAATTTGTATAGAAGAAAGCTGAATCTAAATAGTTTCTATCAAATTCTTTAAAAGTTTCTCTTAAACTTTCATCAACAACTAAACGAAATGAAAAGATCCCTTCATTTCTGATTGCATCAACTGGTAGGTTCTCAGGAACCAGACCTAAATAAGCTTCAGTTAGCATATCGTTTCAGTATTTGTGGAATAACACATCTTCTTTATTTATTGATGAATAGATAACACCGTAAGCCTTTTCTTCATTCGTCTCTATAACATCAAGTAGTGCATTTAAGTCTGAATTCGTAATTGGGTTACTAAATAGTAGTTCACCGTCAAAATTAAATACTGCTCCACCATTACTACAAATTAAGTAATCTGGTTTCAAGTTATACTTTTCAACTAAATAGCTTTTCATTTGTTTAAAAGGTCTTGCTGTAGCTATTACCAATTTATTACCTTGTTCTTGTCATCTTTTAACAAACTCATAGTCTTTTGGATTTAATAGTAAATCATCGTTTCTTGAGTTTCTAAGAGTTCCATCGAAGTCTGTGAATAATCATTTCATATATTTCCCCTTATAAAAAAGGTGTTGCCACCTTAAAATTTTATTTCATAAATTTGATCAATAACATTTTTAGCTTTGTTTCTTAAATCAATATTATGTTCTTGTCTTATTATATAGGAATTGTGGAAAAACTCATTAAACATAGATAAATCATTCTTATCATCACCAACAACAATTATGTCTTTGCTTGGTATATCTAACATTTCTTTCATAACATTTATAGCCATACCTTTATTACACATGTTTGAATGCAAATCAATTGAATACATACCTTCTCAAGTATTAAAGTCTGCTTCAATATTTAATCCTTCTGATTTTATTTGATCATAAAGTCTAAGTCATCCATCAGTTGTCATCATTAGTTTAATAGCCAATAGATCTAATTCCTTTATCTCATTTATTTCAAGATTTTTAAGTTCAATACCTAGCATACCTCTTTGCATTTCAGGTCCCCAAAAATCATGAAATATAGCCATCTCTTCTTTTGGTGTTCCAATCACAAGACCACGCAAATCTTCTGTATAACTTTCTAATAATTCAAGTAATCTTAACTTGTCTTTTTTGGCAATGTAATCCGCATGAATCATTTTTCCTGTTTTGTCATAAATAGCAGCACCTGTGTAACCCACAAAATAATCTGGTGTCCAACCATAATCTTTCTCAAGAAGATCAACAACGCCTTGCATAGGTCTTCCAGTTATCACAACAACATTATTTTCTTTGTTAAATTCCTTAATGAAATTCATATCTTTCTCATTTACTGTCATAGTTTTACTAATATCTTTTGTGCGTGGATTTCTCAAAGTTCCATCGAAGTCTGTAAATAATCATTTAGTCATAAAGTACCTCACTATTTTTAATTCTACATCCATTTAAACTCTTTATAATTTTCTAATTTGGCAAAAAAAGTACATTAATAAAAAAATAGTACTTTACAGCACTACTTCATTTAACTCACTAATTATAGTTTCAGCTTTGTTTCTTATATCTTCGTTATAAGGTTGGGTAACTATATAAGAATTTTCAAAAAATTCCGCGAACATTGATAAATCATTGTTATCATCACCAGCTACAATTACATCTTCATCTTTAAATCCCAAAATTGATTGAAGACCCCTAATTGCCGAACCTTTATTAACATTGTTGTGGTGAATTTCACTAAACTTAATCCCTCTTAAATTATTTGATGTGAGATTCATATTTAAGTTATTATCGTCTAAAAATTTAGTAATTTTATTTCAAGTTTCATCAGTTGAAAGAACTTTGTAACAAATCATAGTTTTATCCTCAACATAATTAATAGGAAGGTTTTGGGGTGTCATCCCCATGAACATCTCCTGATCAGCATTTTCTCAATCTTTGTGGAATAGAAAGTTTTCGTCTCCTGGAGTTGAGTATACAATCCCTTGAATTTCATCTTCGATTTCAATTAGAAAATTCATGATTTTAAGTTTCTCTTCTTCAGTCATAGTGTTTGTATAAATATTTTTACCTTCACCATCAACAACAGTTCCACCAGCATTAGTAACATAGAAATCAGGGTATAAATCATATACACCATTCACATGTTCTGAAATATGTTCATATGGTCGCCCAGTAGCAATAATTAATTTATTACCGTCAACTTGTCATTTTTTAACAAAATCTAAATCTTTTGGAGTGATTCTTAACTCTTCTCCTTTGGAATTTCTTAATGTTCCATCGAAGTCTGTAAATAATCATTTAGTCATATAGATACCTCTTTTAAATATTTTAATTCAAATAAAAAGTAATGGTTAAAATAAGTGGTAATAAAAAGTAGTTTTCAATTTTAAAAGAAAAAAAGAACAACTTTCGTTGTTCTATTATTTTGCTTGTTTTTTTGCTTGACGAAGTCTACGTTCTGTTTCTTTATTACCAGTTTTAATATGTTTCTGGTTATAGAAATGGAACCCAAGAGTTTGACAAATTTGGTATGTTGAAGAAATAATTCAGTAAATCGCAACCCCTGACGCAACTGTAGCAACAACGAAGATAAATACTACCATCATTACTAATTGCATAATTAATTGTTTTTTACGAGCTTTTCTTTGTGCTTCAGTTAATGAAACATTTTTTTGTTTAATTCATTGTAAGATTGTTGGCAACAACATTGAAAGAATTTGTAATGGTAAGTAAACCGCTAATAATGAGAAGTATACTCAGTTACCTTCTTTAATTTGTTGTCATGGAACCTCAATTAATGAAATTTCACCAACGTTACCAATTTTTAGAGCTCTAGTAGATCTAATAACTGCATAAATCGCGAACAAGAATGGCATTGAGGCGAATGAACCCCCAATTGATGACATAGGTGAGACACCTTCTTTTTTATAAAGAGCCATTGTTTCTTGTTGTTGTTTTTGTTTTGAAGCAGGGTCTTTTTTATCTTTATACTTAGCTGTAATTTCAGCTTGTTTTAATTGCATAGATTGCATTTTAATTTGATTTTTCTGTGATTTTCAACTGAAAGCCAAAGTGATTGTTCTAATAATTAAAACTGTAAAGAAGATTCCAAAGAATGCTGCAATTCCGTATACACGTTGTGATTCTGAATCTAAACCAGGATTTAATGTTCCACTTAATCCATTAACAATACCTGTAAGCACGTATGCTGTAGGGTATACGAAGATTCCGTAGAATGGAGATCCAGTTTTAGTTCAAGCTTCTCCCCATGAAGTAATGGCATTGTAACCATATTCCATAATCTCACCACTAGAATTTAGAGCCACTCAGTGGTTTTTACCACCAATTTGTCCTAAAGATCTAATAATGATTTCGAATGAAGCACCAGGCGCATAAACTTTGTTTCCTGTCATGTCAGTAATTTGTTGTATTGTATAGTTTGAATCATACATTTGTACACAACCTCATAACATACAGATGATCATGAATAAAAATGCTAAGATTTTTGCTCATTTTAATACTTTTTTTAAGATTTCTTTAGTGTTTTTAGGGTTAGTAATACCTTTATCAGGTTTTAAATAACTCATTACACTGTTATCTGCTTTATACAAAAGAATATCCTCCTTGCCGCTATTTTAGATCGTTGATCAATTTAGTTAAAGCTCTTTGATTAAACTCGAAAGTCTTGTCTAGCATTGCTTTTCTCGCTAGGATGATCACTTTATACTCTTTATCACCATGAGTTTTGATAATGTCATTCATCATCATTCTTATTTGTCTTTTAATTTTATTTCTAATAACAGCATTCCCAATTTTTTTACCAACTGAAATACCGTATTCCAAGAAATCGTTATCTGTTTTTTCAAAATATAAAACAAAAGCTACATTCTTGATAGATTTTTGCTTTGAAATAATATTTTGGAATTCAAAATTACCTTTAATAATTCTTTTGTTTTTCATAAAGAATTATTTAGTTAATCTTGCTCTACCTTTAGCTCTACGAGCTTTGATAACTCTTCTTCCGTTTTTTGTAGACATTCTTGCTCTGAAACCGTGAGTACGAGCAGTTTTGATTTTTGATGGTTGTCAAGTTCTTTTCATAAGTTAGTCAATCCTCCTTTTTTTAGACAATTTCAAAAATTATTATATAGTAAAAGCAATAAAAATTATATATTAATGGGAATTATTTTTTACTTTTCCACATTTGATTTTTAATCCACATTTTCTACAAAAGTTTTCCACAATTAAATTGATATTTTGTGGAAAAGTGGAAAAGTCTTTTTAGAAAGCAAAACCGCTACTTCAATGGAATAATTATATGTTGATTATTCATGTAAAAACTATTTTATTCACATTTTAAGACAAAAGTTTTTGAAATATTTTATAATCTTATTCGTCAAGGAGAATGCAATTATGAATGAAACCGAATTATGATTGGAAATAAAGAAAGTCTTATCTTCTAATCCAAACGTGGATCAAGAAGTATATAACGATTATATTTCTAATGCAAAATTAATAAAAAACGATAAGGATGAGTATAGTCTGATCGTTAAATCTAAATTTGCAGCATCAGTTATTACTCCTAATCAAGACATTATAATAAATGAATTAAAAAACCATTTAGGAAAGTCTGTTCTATTTGAAATAATCACAAACGATATCTATAAAAAAACACAAAAAGTAATTAAAAACGCTGAAGTTAATAAAACATCAGCTTACAAATTTAGTTTTGAAACTTTCATTCATGGTGAAAGTAATAATCAAGCTTTTTTAGCATCTAAAACAGTTTCTAATAACCCAGGACAACAATTTAACCCTTTATTTATTTATGGAGACTCAGGTTTAGGTAAAACTCACTTATTACATGCTATTAATCATGAAATTTCAACTAACAAACCAGAATTAAAAGTTCTTTATCTATCAAGTGAAGTTTTCATCAAAGGTCTAGTTGATATTATCTATCAAGGTCATGACGCAATTGAAAAATACAAAGACGAAATTACACAAAATGACGTTTTAATCGTTGATGATATTCAATTCTTAGCTAAAAAAGAAAAAACAAACGAAGTATTCTTTACAATATTTAATCACTTCATCGAAAACGGTAAACAATTGGTGTTTTCTTCAGATAAATCTCCAGATCACTTAAACGGTTTCGACAATCGTATGATTACTAGGTTTAATTTAGGTTTAACAACATCAATTAAAACTTTGGATTTCGAAACAGCTCATTCAATTGTTGAAAGTGAAATTAAATCACAAGGAATTATTCAAAAAGTTGAAGAAGAAGCAATTAAATACTTAGCTTCATACTATGCTGATGATGTTCGTAAAATTAAAGGTTCAGTTTCTAAAATCAGTTTTTGATCAATCCAAAACACAGTTGATACACCTGTTGATATGGAAGTTATTAGTGAATTATTTAAAGATGTCCCTACTTCTAATTTAGGTGTTTTAAATGTTAAGAAGATCAAAGAAGTTGTTGGAGAATCATACGGAGTTACTATTAAATCTATTGATGGTAAAGCTAGAACTGCAAATATTGCAAATGCTCGCCATTTATCTATGTATTTAGCCAAAGAAATTTTAAACCATAGTCTTTCACAAATTGGAACAGAATTCGGTGGTAAAGATCACACAACAGTTATAAGTGCTATGAAAAAAATGACTAAATTAATCGCGTCAGACAAAGAATTTAACAACGTTGTTGAAACTCTTAAAAATAAAATACTAACAAAATAAGACTTAATTGTCTTATTTTGTTAGTATTTTATTTTTTTCTTAATGTTTTCCCTTTTATCTTATATCAGAGTATCTGTTTAAAACTATTTATTTTATGTATAACTTTTCACCAAAAACATAGATAAATAAGGGATTTATTAGGTTTTCCACATACTAACACTATAATAATAATGACAAAGGAAAAGAGAAGAAATAACGCGTGTAAACTCTCTATTTTTCTATTCTCTAAATATGTTTTTCATAAATTAATATGAGATAATTATTTTAGAAATAAAGGTGGATATATGAAATTTTCAATTAACAGAAATACTCTTTTAGAAGAATTATCAAAAGCTAATAAAATTATTGATATTAAAAACCCAAATCCCGCTCTTGGAGGTATCTTCTTAGAACTTGGTATGGATAAGATGACTATCATATCAACAAACGGTACTTTAGCCTTTAAAAGTATCTTAAATAATGCCAACTCAGATTTAGATATTAACCAACCTGGGAAAATTTTAATTAAAGGACGTTACATCTTAGAGATGTTAAGAAAACTTGATGAAGAGTTTGTAACATTTACA
This sequence comes from Tullyiplasma multilocale ATCC 49900, assembly GCF_000483165.1. Taxonomy (GTDB): domain Bacteria; phylum Bacillota_I; class Bacilli_A; order Mycoplasmatales; family Mycoplasmataceae; genus Tullyiplasma; species Tullyiplasma multilocale. The sequence goes on from NZ_AXXW01000006.1 coordinate 117,947, forward strand.
GCAGTAGAAACTTCTGAATTAAGAATTACTACACAGAAATCAGAATTTAATATTAATATTTTAGATGCTGAAGATTACCCTATGTTAGGATTCAGAGAAAAAGGAATCACATTAGAACTTGATCCTAAAGAATTTAAAAAGAACTTAAGTCAAGTTGCTGTTTCAATTAATGAATACAACAAGAAGTTGTCTTTAACAGGAATGAATTTAAAAGTTAAAGAAGGACAAATTATTTTCTCAGGTACAGATTTACACAGAATTAGTAGAAAAATCATTCTTTTAGAAGGTGAATTTGAACAAGAAGTAAATATTACAATTCCATTTAAAACAATTAATGAATTACCCAAATTATTAGATGGTGCCAAAAACTTCAAAATCGTTATTACTGAGGGTTATGTAACTTTCATCATTGATGAGGTATTATTCCAATCAAATTTAATTGATGGACAATTCCCAAATATTGATGTAGCTTTCCCTCAAGAATTTGACACAACAATTACTGTTGAATCACGTAAGATTTTAAAAGCTTTAAATAGAGCTGATCTACCAAACGATGATGGATTACCACCAACAATCAATTTAAAATTTGAAGATGACAAAGTAACTATTAAATCTACAATTTCTGAAGTTGGAAATTATGAGGAAGTTTTCGGAGATTTTGAATCAATGGGTAACTTAGATCTTTCAATTAGTTTCAATGCAAAATTCTTAACAGATGCGTTAAGAACATTTGAAGGTGAAGTTGTTGAAATGAAATTTACAAATGCATTAAAACCAGTTGTTATTAATAAATTAGAAGATGATTCATTAAAACAAGTTGTAATGCCAACACACGCTAACTAGTAATTACGAAAGTAATTACTTTTTTATTAAAGGAGAAATTATGCCAACAAGTAAAGGGTATTTTAATTTTATAAAAGAACAATTCTCAGAATATGATGAAGTTGGTTTCAGATCAATGATGGGTGAATATGCTGTGTATTATAAAGGGAAAACAATTGGAGCTATATTTGATGACATCTTACTAGTAAAACCTGTTAAAACAGCTTTAGAATACGTGAGAGAAGTAGATATGTATGCATCACCAAAGTTTAAAGTGAAAGAAATGCTTGTAGTTGATGATGTTGAAGATATTGAATATGTAATTGGTTTATTTGAAACAATGTATGATGAAGTACCATTCCCTAAGACGAAAAAGAAATAATGAGTAAAAATTAAAAATTATAAAAAACATCACACTAACAAGTAAAGAGATGTTTAAAAAATGTAGCTCACGCTACATTTTTTAATGAATCAGAAAAGGACCTATATGGAAATAACAAACCCCTTATTCACACCTTTATCGTATATTAAAAAAAGGCACAAGATAAATATATTTTCCAGAACAACTTAACGAAAATAACGATGTTATTTTTCTTTATTATTTTATTCCGGAATAAGACTTAAAAAGTATCGTGAATAAACCAAAAACATTTATTATTAATGAGTATCAAAAAAAGTAGCTTGAGCTACTTTTTACAGTTTATTGAAATATTTGATAACACCTTCAGTAGTTGCATATCCTCTTGCTTTAGAAGTTCTTGTTGGGAAATCGAAGAAGTCTTGGAAGAAATCTTTCACCCCGATTATTCCTGATAATTCACCAGTGATTGTTAAACCATTTTTAACAATACCTGTTCTAATGTACATTGGTGATTGTTCTAATGCCGTTGTGATCATTCCTTTATAAGTTGTGAATAATTGAATAAAGATTTTTTTGAAATCTCCATCTTTAACAACAACTGTTTTACGTGCATTAGTAATCATATCTCTACCAGGTAATTGTAATTCTAATTCGTCACGTAACTTAATAACTGAACCAAGAGATCATTTAATTTTTTCTAATGTGTCTTCTTCAATTAATAATGAATATTCTTCTTTAAGGTATAAAACGATTTTTTTATCTAATTCTCTTTCAGCAATATCACTTGAAGTTATTGTAATAAGTTCGTCATCAGCAATAACAGCAACTTCAGCTTTGTAGTGTCCTAAATCTAATAAGATTGAACCATACTCATCATCGGTTTTGATATTTCCACCAAGAGCAGCTAAGATAAGTTTTGGAACATAATGAATTTCTTCCATTCCATATGGTGCTAAAAGTTCATCCATGATTTGTTGAACTTGTTCAGTGTGGATAGTTGGAGCTGAAATAACTACTTCAGCATCTTTAACTTCGTTTTTGAATTTATTTAAAAGTTGTTCAACCATTGATTTGAAAACTTCTAAATTTTGAATTGTTTCATTTTCTAATGGTGCAATAACTCTTAAAGGTTTATCAACACGATCAATCATTTTTTTAGCATCTTTACCCATTACTACAACTTCTGTAGTTAAATCGTTTCAGCAAACTAATGAAAGGTCATCATAAATCATTCCGTCTGTTGTTGATATGATTCTTGTATATTCACCACCAAAGATGATTCCAATTTTTTTACCACTCATTTATGTGTCCTCCATTTGTTATAATCATAATAATAATTTAACATTTTATAGAAGTAAAATAAAGGTGCATAGATAATGAAAGAACAAAAAAACACACAAATAATCATAGTTGAAGGTAAAACTGACACTCAAAAGTTAAAAAACGTTTTTGGAGAGCAAATTAAAACAATAGAAACAAATGGTTTGGCTCTAAATGAAAAGACCTTGGAATTCATAAAAAGGTTGAGTAAAAAAAACAAAATTATTGTATTTACTGATCCTGATGGGCCAGGGAAAAGAATCCGTGAAACAATTAATAATTATTTGGGTGGAGATGTCTTTAATGCTTTTGTTTCAAAGAGTGCAATTGATAAAGAATCTAAAAAAATCGGAATTGCTGAAGCTGATGACGAAGCAATAAAAAAAGCTTTGGACAATTTAATTACTTTCAACAAAGAAAATGAAAGTATATCTTGAGAAGAATACCTTAATAACGATTTTTATCTAAAAGAGAATAGAAAAAAAATAAGTAAGTATTGGGGAATAAGTGAAGAAATAAATTCTAAAACTTTATTTAAATGATTAAACTGAATGCAGGCAGATGTTGATACAATTAAAAACATACTAGGAGAATATAATGGAAATTAAAGCAAAGAAAAAGTTTGGACAAAACTTTATTAGTGACGATAATCTAATTACAAAAATCGTAAACATATTAGGGGATAACCCAAATCAATTAATAATTGAGATCGGACCCGGAACCGGAGCACTTACTAAAAAACTTGTTAAGAAATTCGATCAAGTAGTAGCAATTGAAATTGATGAAGATATGGAAGCGATTTTAAAGAATAAAATTACTGAAGATAATTTTCATTTTGTTTTATCAGATGTTCTTGAAGTTAATTTCGAAGAATTAATTAAAAAGTACAAAACTAACCCTGAACAAAAAGTATCTTTAATTTCTAATATGCCGTATTACATTACCTCTGAAATTTTATTTAGATCATTTGCGCTACATAGTGAATTAGAAATCGCTGTGTTTATGATGCAAAAAGAAGTTGCTGTTAGATTATGTGCTAACCAAGGTGAAAATAACTATAATAACCTATCAATCGCGGCTGAATTCTATGCTGACAAAAAATATGAATTTACAGTTAATAAAGGAATGTTCAGACCTATCCCTCAAGTTGATTCAGCAATTGTTTCATTGAAATTTAAAGAAGAAAATATTTCTAGAGTAAATGATGATTTAAAATTTATTGCTTTTGTTAGAAAGTTGTTTAACAACAAACGTAAGACTATTTTGAACAATTTGGGTTCACTTACAAATGATAAAGATTTAGCTAGAACTTTACTTGATGAATCTAAGATAGATCATGCACGTCGTCCTGAAGTTATAAGTATGGATGAGTTCATAACTTTATTTAATAACTACACAAATAAAAAATAGGTCAACACCTATTCTTTTGCTTTTAAAACACTTTTTTTGTTTTAAAAGCAAAAGGAGTGATATAATTTTTTTGAATAAAGAGGTGGTTGTTATGACTGAAAAAACTTACAGAATATCACAAATTAGATTTAAAAATTACAAAAATTTTAAAGATGAACAAGTTTTAGATTTTAAAACAAATAATAGATTTACTAATACTTACGAGCCAGATTTGGTAGAGTGAAGTTCTACTAAGAAGGATTATTATAATCCTATAATAGCAATATTGGGAGCTAACGCTTCGGGTAAAAGTAATTTAGTGGAATTATTTTTCCGCTATAAGAATTTTATCATTGATGCTTTTACATTAGATTTAAACAATGAAAGCGGACGAGATTCTTTTGATTCTTTCGACACATTCAATGATATTGATAAGACTTTAATTTTTGAGATTGACTACGAAACAGAAATGTTAGACTTTACTCATAATATCTATACTGAATTTGACAGAAAACTAAATAAGTTTTTTGTAAGAGAAAAAATACAATTAAATCGTGTTAAAAAATTTCCAGATATGAGTGGAGTGGTTATTTGAGATTTTGATGAGAGAGAATATAATAGTAATCTCTCACAAGTTAAATTTTTTATAACAAAACAAATGATGGTTGAATTTCTTAATGAGCAAAAGCCTAAAGAAGAATTAAAAAACGTTGAAAGCCTTGATGAAGTTATTGCCTCAGAAGTTTTTAATGTTTTAACATCTATGGTTAAAAATACATTAGTATCAAATCAAACAACATTAGACTCAAGCTCTATTGATAAAATAAATGAATCAATAAATCAATTAATATTTTCAGGGGTTCCACTTAATAAAGTTGAGGAAATTGTTAATTACGCAGCTTCTACTGTAGATGCTAGTATAGAAAAAATATCTTTAAAAGAGGTTAAAAAAGGGATAGATACGTTTTATATATTAGATAACACAAAACTTAAAAATAATGATAAAGTTTCCTTTTACGCGGGAACAATTCTATCAAACGGAACAATAAATTTCATAGATCACATACTATCTACAGTTTTAGTTAAGAATGCAGATGATAGAAAAATGCATACCTACATTTTTATGGATGAACTTGGTGCTACATGGCATTCAGGATTGACAAAAGCCTATATCAAGATGTTTCAAATGGGAATAATAGAAGATTCTACTATTATATTTACCTCACACCAACCCGAAGTTGTAGATGATATACGTCGTGACGGTGTATATATTATAAACAAGAGTTCTCAATTTAAAAAAGTTACCGAGTACAAATTTAGAAATGAAATGAAATTATCTAAAAATTATTCATCACAGAATCTTGATCCGTTTGATGCTTTCCCTGATTTAAGTGGTATTGCTAATTTAGTTGAGGTATTCGATGAGTAAGTCCAAAAACATTCTCGTTATCAATTTTGAAAATGAATCATGTAAAACTGAGAAGAATTTCTTTAAAGAATTAAAAAGTGACTTTTCTGACGAAATTTATGAAAGATATAATATACAAAATATTGACTGTAAAGGTCTGACTTTAACAAAGGATTTCATGAACAATCCTGCAAAAGGATTGAGGAAGTATTTTCTTAACGTAGACTTAAGAGATCGCGATCTTGAAAATTTCTTATATATAGCCATCGATAGGGATGATGAATTAAAGTTTAATAATTTACTAAAGGGATATGATGGAATAATAACTTGTTTGAAAAAGATGGGTGTAATAAATAACAAAACTAAGACAGCTTTTCTTTTGCTGCCTGAGCACACATCTTTTGAATATGTTATTTGTATGATGTTTGATACTACTTCAGCGTGCAAAGTTAAGGCTAATTTAACATTTACAACTACTGCGGGAAGTGTTATAGGAAAATTTTTAAGAATAAAAGAGAAATGAATAACACAAAAATAATTCAGAAAATTAAAAACAGTAAATTTGTAACAGGTAATGTTTTTGATAATATTGAAAAAAATCTAAATCGATTCAAATCAAACGTTGTAATTCCTGAGGTAAATATACCATTTGCAACGTATGATGAAATATTCAAAAAATAGATCCGACACTTGTCAAATCTATTTTTTTATATTTTTGTACCTTTATTACGTTCTTCGATTTTTCTAATTACCATTGTTTGATAAACATTAGCTCCGTGATTTCTACAGATTAGGAAATAAACAAAGAAACCGATGAAAAAGAATCAGATAAATAGGAAAGCAAACAATAAATTCATTCTCCCAGCATCCTTACTACATAATCAGATTTGTTCTCCGTCAGGCAACACTTTCATTTCTCTAGCTGGATTTAATTTACAATAGTTACAAATTCCCATATGACATTCTCCTTTTATTAATACTTATATTATAGAGTTTTTGAATCATTAAAGTTCTTTTTTTATTATAAAGTACTTTTAGAAATGGAAACCTTGCTTACAAAAATTTATTTGAGACTTAAAATAGAAACATAGGAGAAATTATTATGAAACTAAAAAACTTAAAAGACTTTCCAAAAGACTTCCTTTGAGGAGCTTCAACTTCTGCTTATCAAGTAGAAGGTGGAACTAATGAAGGTGGTAAAGGAAAAAATGTAATGGACCTAACTGACTTTGGTCCAGAAATCTGTGACTTCTCAGTAGCATCAGATTTTTACCACAAATACAAAGAAGATATAGCAATGTTCAAAGAAATGGGTATGAAATCATTTAGGTTCTCATTCTCATGAGCACGTATCTTCCCTGATGCTTCAGGAAAAGTTAATCAAGAAGGTGTAGATTACTATAAAGATATGATCAACGAACTTAACAAACACGGAATTGAACCAGTAGCTACAATCTATCACTTTGATATGCCTGTTTGATTACAAGAAAAAGGTGGATGATCAAACAAAGAAGTTGTAATTAAAGCTTATGTGGATTTCGCAAAAGTGTTATTAGAAAATTACAATGACCAAGTTAAATACTGATTAACTATCAATGAACAAAATATGATGGTGTTGGGTTCAACTGCAACTGACTTCTTCGGGGCAGGTTCAGGATTAACTGGAAATGCTAAAACAAAAGACGCATTCACTCAATCACACCACATGTTTTTAGGGCAAGCGATCGTTTCTAAAATTATTAATACTGAATACCCACACTGTAAAGTTGGGGCAGCTCCAAATATTGTAGCTACTTATCCAGCGTCTAATAAACCAGAAGATTACGAAGCTGCAATTGGAGCCGGTGTAATGAGAAACTGATTTTTCTTAGACGCTATTGTTAGAGGTGAATACAACCCACTAGCTTATAACTACTTAAAAGAATATGGATGATTACCTGAAATCACTGAAGAAGATAAAGAAATCTTAAAAGATCAACATCAAGACTTCATCGCCTTCAACTATTACTCATCAATGACTGTAGAATCATGAACTGAAGAAACTGATGAAACTGGAATGATGGGTGTATTCAATCAACAAATGGGATTCAGATTCCCCCACATTGCTAGAGGTGTTCCAAATGAAAACCTACAAAGAACTGAATATGGTTGAGAAATCGATCCAATTGGATTCAAAACAACTTTAACTGAAATGTACGAAAGATACCGTTTACCATTGATGATTACAGAAAATGGAATGGGAGTTCGTGAAGAGCTTAACGAAGATATGACTGTAAATGATGACTACAGAATTGAATACTATACAGCACACTTAACTGAAATGAAAAAAGCTATTTCAGAAGGCGTTGAAGTATTTTCATACAACCCATGAACAGCTATCGACTTAGTGTCAACTCACGAAGGAATTTCAAAACGTTATGGTTTCATCTTTGTAAATAGACATGAACATGATTTAAGAGATCTAAAACGTTACCCTAAAAAATCATTCTACTGATACCAAGAATTAATTAAAACAAATGGAAGTAAATTAAAATAATGAATATTAAACAAGAGTTCCTCTACTCTTGTTTTTTTATTTTTATTTTTAGAAAGTTTGCAACGATAAAACTAATGTATAATCATAAAAATAATCATAGGAGGTAATGAAATGTTAACTAAAAAAGTCATTAAAATTTTATTAATATTACAAATCATTTTATGAGTTTCATTGCCGATAGTGAAATTACTTTCTGAAGTTAATGTTTTAATGACATTACAAGCTAACTTCTTATTTTGAACTTTTATTTTAAATTCAATATTCTTATTAATTGGTGTTGTAAATCACTCAAGGACATTGCACAGAGAAGCTTTTAAAAATTATGAATATGACATTATTAAAAAGACAAAGAAAAATGAAACAGCTTTAGTTTATACTGCCTTGATGCCACTTGTTCTAGTATCGCAAGGTTTACTTGTATCTATTTCAATGGTTAATAATATTGTTGATCCTATGATGCAAGGGTTGATTCACACCGAAGGAACTATTTTTGGTCTTGTAGCAACAACTTTAGTTTTAACAACTGTAACTTCATTGATGATTATTTGTTTGAATCGTTTATTGGAACTTGAGAACAAAATTGTATGATCTAATGTAACTATAAGAAGTTCAAAATCATTTTTAACTTCTATATTAAAATTGCAAGAAATATTTTCGATGCTTGATACAATGTTGATTAAAACATTCAAAAAAATATGAGAGAGCACAATTACAGTTAAAGTAATTGGTATTAAAACTCAAAAACTTAATCTTCTATACAGATCACATGACGAGGGTGTATATTTCACTAATCCTATTTTTTAATAAACAAAACTAGGAGGAAAGAAATGAAAACAAATAATAATAAAGTTATTGAAATAAATGACTTAACAAAAGCTTATCCAAACGGATATGGTATTTTTAATGTTTCACTTACAGTAAATAAAGGTGAAGTATTTGGTTATCTAGGACCCAATGGTGCTGGTAAATCAACAACAATCAGAGCTATCATGGGATATATAAAACCAACAAGTGGTGATTGTAAAATTTTTGGAATGGATTCTTGAAAAGAATCTGCAAAAATCCAAACAAGCATTGGTTACTTACCAGGAGAAATCACATTCCCTGAGTATATGACTGGAACAGAATTTATAAAGTTAATGTTTAATTTAAGAAAAATGGACAACTGAGAATATGTTGAAGATATGATTAAATATTGAGAATTTAACGCTGATCAAAAAATTAAAAAAATGTCAAAAGGGATGAAACAAAAAGTTGGTTTAATCGTTGCTTTTATGAGTGATCCCAAACTTATTATTTTAGATGAACCAACAACAGGATTGGATCCTTTGATGCAACAAAAATTTATTGATTTAGTAAATAAATTCAAAGCTAATGGGACAACATTTATTATGTCTTCTCACATCTTTGAAGAAATTGAAAAAACTTGTGATAAAGTTGCTATGGTTAAATCTGGAAGAGTAATTGCCAACTTTGATATCGAACAATATAAAAATTCAATTGATAAGAAATATATTGTTGAATTTGAAAAAGGATTTGAAATTGAAGGATTTGGTAAAGAAAAAATTAAAGGAAACGAATATATGTATATTGTTCCTCGTGAAGAGGTTCCAACTTTCTTGAAATTAATTTCTGAAACGAAAGTTGTGATGATTTCAGAAGAAGTTTTCTCAATTGAGAAAAACTTTATGAAATACTACGAAACAGGGGGACAAAAAAATGTTTAATAGACACATTATAAAATCTTCTTTAAAAGGTTCATGAGTAATCTGATTAATATTAACAATCATGTCATTGGCAATTATTGCTGTATTCTTCTTTGTCGATGGTTTAGGGAGTGCAAGTAACACAATTAGTTCATTCTACTTCTTATCACTTGGGGTTGAAGTACCAATTATTTTTACAAGTATTATTGCAAACAGTTTAATTACAAAAGAAGTTGAAAGAGGTCACATGGCTTTCTATCTTTCAACTCCCAACTCTAGAACAGTTATTATGTTCAATAAGCTTATAACCGTCTTAATATTCGTATTAATGACATTTGCAAGTCATATGATAGTTGGTGGGATCTTAATCACAATTAGAGACACTGATATCACTATGCTGTTGTGAACAAAATGAATGGTTAACTATGCAGCATTCGTAACATTGTTATTCGCAATTGGTTGAATATTCAGTTGTACTTTTAATAAGTCTTCTAAAACATTACTAGCTGGTGCTGGTGTGCCAATTTTATTCTTTGTATTTAATATGATTAGTAATATTCCAAATATCGGATTAGAATTCTTACAATACATCTCAATTAACTCATTATTTGATCCATCAGCTATGATTACTGGTGGTGCTGAAACATGAGTTGGTCAAACAATCGCATTGTTAGTAGCATCAAGTGGATTATTTGGTTGAGGAATGTATATTTTCAACAAAAAAGATTTACCTTTATAGAAAAATTAAACACAGTTTTAGCTGTGTTTTTTTATTTAATTATTTAATTATTTTAAATACTTTTTAATATTGTTTTATTTATAATTTAATCTAGATATAAGGAGAAAATATGACTGAACAATTTAAGACTAAATATCGTAAAGTTTTTTATCCACATAATTACAAAGAAATTTTGTCAATGACTGGTCATATTTTCTTGCAACTATTTTTTGCTGCAGTGATTGCACAAATAAACGTTTTACTATTCACTTGATATGCTGATGGTGAATTCTTAGCTTTGATTAACAAAGCGACGATTTTATTTCAAACCATTCAATTTATCCCTTCACTTGTAGCTTCAGGAGTTCTAGTGGTTGGTGGCAATCTTGTAGGACAAGGAAGACAAAAGGAATTATCAAAAGTTATCACTACCAGAATTCTGGTTAACGTAATAATTTGTATGTTGGTAATGGTGGTTGTAGAAACTTTCGCACCAGAATTTCTAAGTTTATTAACTATTCCAAAAGAGGAAATGATTACAGTTCATGATACTTGAACATTTAACAAGTTAAATTTCACTTCTTCATATTTCAGAATAAATATTATTCAACTATTATTAATGTCAGTGGCTCAAGTATATATAGCTGGTTTACAAATCATTAAAAAACAAAAACACGTTGCAATTGGAGCAATAGCATCAAATTTAGTTGATGTCCTAGTTGTCTCAATGATTTTATATGTATTTAAACTAAATCCATTGTATGCAGCACTAGGAATGCCTTCGGCCGCTCTATTCCAGTTAATATATATGATGATAATCAACTACAAAGATATTGATTATAAAGGGCAGAGAATAGGTACTTTACTAAACATGAAATTAGCTAAAGAGATTGTTAAAGTTGGACTACCGATCACATTAGAAATGGGATTATGAAATGCGTGTAACTTTGCAATGAATTCAGCAATTTCAGGTCTGTATACCAATGACGTGGCGCAAAGAACAGAATTATATAATATTCATTCTGCAATTATTGTCATTATTAACTTTGCAACGGTATTTTTACAAGCTGTAGCTACAGTTACATCTATTTTGGTTGCGAAGAAAATTGGAGAAAATGATCCTGATGGAGCATTTACGGCAGGTGTTGATGGATGAAGAATCGCTATTTATGGACAAGTAATTCTATCAACTTTGATCTTTGCATTGATATACCCAATCTTGGTATATGTTTATGGTCGTGATGCAGATTTAGTTATTAAATATGGAATGTGATTATACTTAATAGTATTTGTAAAATGTATTTTTGATACGGTAAACATGACTCTGCTTCGTTCTTTATGAGCAGTAGGAGATTTATGAACACCGCTACTAATTTCTGTAGTTACAATGGTGTTGGGAATGGTTGGATTACCGCTACTAATTTCAAATACTTTCAATGGAGAAACTGGAATCGGACTAATATTAATATATATAGTGGTTGCTATGGATCCAATTAGTAGATCAATCATATATGTTCATAGATGATTCAAGAAAAAATGATTCAAATATGTTAAACAAATGTAGAAAAATAATAAGAAACCAAAAGGTTTCTTTTTTATTATTTTATGGATATAAGTAATGATATAAAATGTTGCAAACCACTTCAATCAATAACATAATGATAGTAAATGGGGTGTTTTATGAAAAATGTTATTGAGTTACTTGAAGAGAATGCCATTGCGAGATCACATACGACATATGGGCAAATATCAAAATATATTTTAGATGGTTACAACAAAGGAATTATTTATCCTATTAAAAAAATATCTGCAGAATGTTTTGTAAGTAAATCTTCAGTTACATTTTTAGCTAAGAAAATAGGCTTTGCTGGTTATAGAGAAATGAAATATAACCTTGAGAGACAGTTGCGAGATTTTCAAAAAGCAGAATGGCGAGAACAATTATCATTTGAAGGTGATGATACTTTTGTATTTAATGAAGTTAAGAATAGCCGTGATCAAATTCTAGAGGGTCTCGACCATCAAATTGGAAAAATAAAGCATTTATGCGATTTGATTAGAGCTTCGGAAAATGTATTTGTTTTTGCAAGCGAAACGTTTAAAAACGAAGGGACAACTCTTGCCAATGATTTAAATTTGAAATTGAAGAATGTAAATCTAATAACTGAGGTATATTATTTCCTAAAGATATTTAGAAAGATAACTGAAGATGATTTGATAATAATTTTAGCTTCAGATAATGATGAAGAAGTTATTCATAATTTAGTGCACTATGTATTTAAAAACCACCAGAACTACTTCTTGATAATATCTAAGAATAACAACTTTTGAGAAGTTTTGGATTTAGATAAAACCTTGACTATTGAAGATGATATTTCCAAGAGTTCTTTGTTGATGTCAAAGGTTGTATTGAATTATTTAATATTGCAGATATCAATCTTAACTATTAGGAAATAGATGTGGAATATTTTCCACTATATAGCGGAAAATTTTATTAGTTCATTTTTGCTATTACACGCGGAAAAATAATCATCTATACTTTCTATATTGTAGAAAAAGAGGTAAAAATGAATAAAACTAAATAAATTCTGAAAAAAAGCAATTATATCTATAACTATTGTTTTCTTCATGTCATTTTTCATGTCACTATTCCTAACATTGTATAATGTTGGTGCAGCTCACTTTGATGCTGTTGAGTGATTAAAAGAATGAGGAATTGCTTTTGTATTGGCGTTGCCACTTAGTGCGATTGTAACAAGTGTTGTTCCACCACTATGAATTAAGATATTTAAAAAGTTTGATTCAAAAAGTCAAGACATTAATGACGTTATAGAATCAGAAAATTAAGACTTTATATATCTCTGAAACACCACAAATCTCTTGTGGTGTTTTTTAGTTATTTTTTGGTCAATAAAAGTGTATTTGATTCAATAAAAGTACTTTTAAAATAATTCGAAAAGAGTTAATATACATTTGCCTCATTTTAATATAAGTAATAAGGAGTGTGCTTTTTATGAAAAAAATATTAAGTTTATTAGGTGCTATTGGTCTAACAGCTGCAGCTTGTTCAGCTGTAGTGGCCTGTTCAGACACCAAAGAGGAAAAAGAAGAGACAAGAATGGATGTAGGTGACTTGATTAGAGGTTCGAATGTCTCAGGTATGTTAATTAATTATTTATCTGAAATACAAGATCAAAATATAAATGGGATGATTGCTGGAGCTGGATATCAGTATATAGAAAAAGTTATTACAGATAAGTCAGAGACAAATATCGAACACATTATGGGAGTTTTAGGAGAAGAGGTTCCAGATTATTTTAGTGATCTGACTATCCAAGAATACTGGGGAGCTGCCGCCACTGGTGGGATGATTATTAAAGGTGAAGAAAACAATAAAGTTGGAATTGCTGCAAATGTTGGGAAAATACCTTTTATTATGTATGCATTATTTGAATCGAAAAGGAAAGTTACAACAATTGTGGATGAAAAACCGGTTGATTCATTTGTCAATCTTTTCACAACTGATCAGATTGAAGTAGATTTTGTTTTAAACTACATACCGGCTGCACTTGCTAATGTGGATGAAGTTGATTCCGTTATTACAATTAAGTCGATTACAGTCAAAGCTAAGAGTGACTCAGATATTATGAAGGGTTCATTAATTATTAATTTGAGTTAAATATTTTTTACACCCTCTAAGAGTCTGACTCAAAGAGGGTTTTTTACAAGAGAAATTAAGAGGTTATGAATATGAAACAACTTATTGAAAAAATTGAAAAATTGAAATATGAGCAAAGAACCAGCACTGGTCAGTTAATTGCATCATTATTGCATGATTGTTATATCCGTAATGAGTGATACAGCTTGAAACGTGTAGCTGAACTTTGTCATGTGAGTGAATCTACAGTAACGGTGTTTGCACAGAAGGTAGGATGTGATGGATATAGACAATTAGTGACTATCTTAAAACTAGAATCCGAAAGACAAAATCTAATCAAGTACAAGGCACAAGAAAGTGGGGCCCCAGAAGAGATTATTAATGAGTTCGATGAGAGTGTTATGGATTATATATCTGAAATAAACGAAGAGAAATATAAAACTATATTTCTTGCAAATGAAATCAAAAAATCTAGCGGTGTCAAAATTCTTGGAAGTGCCACTTTGAAAGATGAATTATCTTATTTTGCTGATTTGATATCTTCAAGACATCGTAATGTTCAATATCTCAAACCTGAATATGGTGCCTATTTAGAAAGAATTTTTAAGGCTATGAAAGAAGATGAAATCTTCTTGATATTTCTAACAGGACCTGGAAATGAACCAATAATAGAGTTTTATGAACGAGCGATAAAAGATAAATTTAGAAAAATATTCTTGTTCGCCACTGATGCTCAGAGATATAAGATAGACAACTTATTAGAATACTTTAGATTAGATTCGGATTTGATGCCAAACCAATTGATGTTTAGAAAACTAAGGATGAACCACTTGTTCATTCATTTATTTCTTTTACTCTAAAATGAAGTGAAGTACTTCTTTAAAATAAAAAGTACTTTATATGTCGGTTATTTGAATGGTGTGAGATAGGTTGTTGTTAATAGAATATGTATAGAAAGGAAGCAAAAATATGGAAAATAGGAAAATTGTAATATATGCTCCTGTTTCTGGGAAAATTCATCAACTTGAAGAATTAAAAGATGGTGTATTTTCGGATGGGATGCTTGGTGAAGGTATTTATATAGAACCCGCAACCAAAGAATTCTATTCACCAATAGATGAAGGTAAGCTTTCACTTGTTACAGAAACTAAACATGCATATTATTTTGAACATAAAAACGGACCTAGCATCCTTATGCATATAGGCTTAGATACGGTTGCTATGAATGGTACTCCATTTATAGTGGCGGCAAAAGTTGGCGATGAAGTAAGTCTAGATACTAAAATAGTTAGTGTGGATTTAAAGTCAATTAAAAGCAATAACTATGCAACTAGTTCACCAATCGTTTTGGACACTAATGAATTTGTGGGTTGAAAATTTACACCAACAAAAACTAGTGGTGACATCAAAAGAGGTGAAGCTATAGGTGAATTTATTTATACAAAGCCAGAAAAAGAAGAAGACACAAAAATCTGTCTAATGAAGAATTTTTCACAAGATCTGGTAAATATGAAACAATTGCCGAAGAAATTAATAAACTAGTTGGTGGAAAAACAAACTATACAAAAGTCTACAATTGCATGACAAGACTTAGATTTGCAATCAAGGATAAAAAACTTGTGGATACTGATGCGATTAGAAAAGTTGGCATTGTAAAAGGTATTGTCTGAAATGCCGAAGAATTGCAAGTGATAATTGGTGGCGAAGTTTATAAAGTGAAGGACGCTGTCGCTAATCTAGGCGCAAGTGGAATCACTAAAATAGAAGGTCTCAAAGCGACTAAACAACCTATCATGAGAAAAATTATGGCTATGATGGGTGGAATCATGGTTCCGTCATTACCAGTATTAATTGCAGCTGGTTTATTAATGGGGATCCAAACTATTTTGAAAGAAGCTGGTGCAATGCCTAATATTGTTTTTGGTGAGGCGGCCGTTGGTAGCAACGAAGTTTCACTTGCAAACGCCCCCGCTGGTTGAGCAATTTTGAAAGTAGTTGCTGAAATATCACTTAAGTTTATGGGGATATTTGTAGGTTATAACACCGCAAAATACTTTGGTGGTAACCCCATCATGGGGATTGTTGTATCGCTTATGATAGCCAACCCATTCTTATTTGATGGAGGAAGAACTGTTCATGGATTGCTCGTTGATTCTAATGGTTATCCAATAATGGATGCCAATGGTTTACCTCAATGAACAAATAATGGACTAATGGGGATTGAATTCCCAGTAATTAAGACCGGAATAGATCCAAGTCCATTAACTAACCCTGCATGATTTGGGTTAGGGACAATTAAAATTATGCCTTATACAGCGAGTATATTAGCGCATATATTTTCAAATTATTTATATGTAAAATTTGATAAATGAATTCAAAGATGAATGCCATCATCTGTAGATATGGTATTTAGACACGTGTTGGCAATTTCGGTAATTGTATTTGGGACACTGTTTTTAATGGGACCAGTTATTTATCTGGTTGAACAAATTATTGGGGGTGTCTTCTACAATATTGGTAAAATACCAGGCGGAATCGGAATCGGAATATTCGCAGCTGTTTGACAAGTAGCTGTTCTATTCGGGGTACACATGGCATTAGGAATGGCTGTGGCTATGGGAATGGTTACAAGTGGAGTTAACTTCTTTGGAGCAGGAGGGGATATTTCTGTTTGAGCACAATTTGGAGCTGCTCTAGGAGTTGCAATTATGACAAAAAGTGCGCAATTGAAATCTGCTGCATTTGCATCCTTACCAGGTGGATTCTTCGGAATCACAGAACCTATAATATATGGAATTACCGTACCAAAAGGTAGACCGTTTATTGCTGGATGTACCGCCTCTTTTGTTGGTGGAATGGTTGCAGGAATTGCAGGGGTTTCACAAAGAGCATTCGGTGGATTAGGAATCTTTGCGGTTTCTGGTTATTTAGCAGCGCCAGCTTCTGGTACTACTGCTGCAATCGGGGCTATAGACATATTAAACCCTGTAGCAAATACAATTTGATATGTTGTAAGTTGTTTGATAGGTGTATTTGGTTCCCTTGCTCTAACTTTACTTATTTATTCAGAAAGACTTACAGAACCTAAGTATATAAGAAAAATAAATAAATTAATGTTGAGACTATATGCTGCACAAATGAATGTTTCCACTAAACAAGCAAAAGAAGAAATTGGTGGAAGACTAGCAGAATATACAAAAAAACTCACAAAAGAAAATATCAAAAAAATTAAAGAGATTGAGAAAGAAGTTACTGTTTTAAGAAAGGCTGAAAACAAATTAGCTATTTTCATTGACAAAAATGCCACAAAATTAGATAAATTAATGATGGATGGTAGAAAAGCTTTTGTCAAAGGAAATGAAGCTAAAGCAACTAAGTTGAAAGAACAATTTAACGCGATTGATGTTGAATCTGATATTGAAAGAATGGAAAAAGAAGTGGCGGTGTTACGTAAAAATGCCAAGGCAGGACTTGCTTGACTAGAAGGGTTCCAAAATGAGTTCTTGAAAAAAGTTGGAGTTGATTTAAAAACAATTGCTTCTAAAACAAAACTCGAAGAGGTTCATTCTATGATAGACCATTACTATAATGCAATTCATTCATTAGATATTAACTATGGTTTAACTAAACCTAAGGCAAATTCTTTTGAACCTAAACAATTTATAAAAGAAAAAAACAAAGGTATAAGATTACAAAATAAACAAAATAGATAATTTTAAATCTAAAAATGTATTTAAAAAAACTACGAACACATATCGTGCTCGTAGTTTTTATTTTAATAATTTAATTAGTTTAATAGCATCAGTAGGATCTTGCGAAACAAGTTGAATCATAGATTCGGTTCCACCACCACGATAGCTGGTTTTTTCTAAAACATTTTTATTAAATTCTCTAAGGTCTACATCTAAATCTTTGTTTCTAATTAAGATGGCATTTGAACCACTTTCGAATTTATTTATAAAAACATTGATAAGTTCTGGATTGTTATTTGAAGCCTCTTGAGCTTTTGCCATAAGTAATTTATTTGTGAACATTTCATTAGTTGTCATAAATAAATTATATTTGTCATCAATTAATTCAGAAGGGATATTAAGCGTTTTGAAATCTTCAAGCATTTCTTTTTCTTTTTCTTTTAAGAATTTGTTCACTGCAGCCGTTACTTCTATAAAGATGTTATTTAGTTTTTTGACCGAAAGATAATTTCAGTCTTTTAAAAGTGTTTCGGCTTGCTGAGTATAATTACTAAAATCAATATCAATTCCTTGATCAGTTCCTTTTTTAATCATTCTTAATAATTCTTGATATTTTCCATCAAGTTTTTCAGTAAAAAAGTCATTGGCAACTTGTTCGTTTGATGTCATATCAATAATGATTCGTTTAGCATTTTTGTCATAGTTCATAAATCAAACTTGTTTAATTTCACGAGTGTTTGTAACATGAGTACCACTACATGGTTCAATAACAATTCCTGGAAATTCAACCATTCTAACCATCTCATCACCTGCGACTTTTGTGAATTCATAAAAGTATCCTTTGTCAATTGCTTCTTGTTGTGTGACAAAGAAGATGTTGGCATCGATTTCATCTTTAATTACATTATTATTTACAATTTCACTTACTTCTAAAGCTAATTCCTCGGTAATCGCTTCATCTGGGAAAAATTGTAATTGATATTTTGTGTTATCAAGTTTACTTCCAAGCTCATCAACGTGATGACCAACTTTATTCAAAGTTGTCTGTCATGTAATGTGTAGAGCAGAGTGGTTGTTAGAAGATCTTTTTCTGAATTCTTCATCAACGCTTATTTCTAAAATATCACCATTTTTAACTTCCAGACCATTTGTATCAACTTGGTGAATGAAATAACCATACACCAAGTCCTTTCTAACGTCTTCTAAAGCTATCTGTTGACCATTCAAAGTGATAAACCCATTATCACTTGCTTGCCCACCAGCCATTGCGTATAATGGTGTTTTATCGAAGATGATAAAACCTTTTCCTGTTAGTTTATCAATTGGGTTTGCGCTTTGGTCGAATAGCCCTAAAACAGCAGATGAACTAGTCAGTTGTTCATGTCCAACAAAGTTTGTTTTAGAGAAATCAAAATTCTCATATTTCTTAAAATTTTCCATAATTACCTCTTCTTTAATAAATATTTTAACTTATTTTACTTTTTATTTATTTTGATAATTTACTTATATTTAATTTAATTACCAATCATCAAACTTATTTAAATATCTCCAAAGTACTTTTAAAGTAATTAAAAACAATATCACAGCAAATAAAGCAATTCTAAAATAACATTTGAGGAGTAAAAAATATGAAAAAACTATTAAGTATATTAAGTGCTGTAGGATTAGTGGCGACATCAGGTGCCGCCGTTGTTGCATGTTCAGATAAAAAGGCGGATGATGAAGGTGTTCTAGATAAAACTGATATCGGTGATTTATTAAGAGCTGCCAAAATAAACGGGACAACAATTAATTATCTCGCAGGAGTCCAAGATGAAGAAATCGCTAATAAAGTTATGATGGAAGGTTCAAAACACATAGGAGATATGATAACAGGACAAACACCTACATCTATAGGGCATATTATGGCCGCTTTAGGCAACAAAGTGCCTGATTATTTTAATGACTTGAAAATTAGCGAGTATTGAGAAGCTGGTCAAACTCAAGGAATGATCATTAAGGGTGATGAAAATGACAAAATAGGTGTTGCATCAGATATTGGTAAAATACCAGCAATTCTTTATACTTTGTTCGAAACGAAAACTAAAATTCAAGTTGGTGATGAAGAGCAAATGGTTAATATATTAAACCATGAAGATATCGAAATATCATTTGAACTTTCATACATT
This sequence comes from Tullyiplasma multilocale ATCC 49900, assembly GCF_000483165.1. GTDB lineage: Bacteria > Bacillota_I > Bacilli_A > Mycoplasmatales > Mycoplasmataceae > Tullyiplasma > Tullyiplasma multilocale. Next base: position 137,725 of record NZ_AXXW01000006.1, read on the forward strand.
CCAGCTTCGGTTGCGGGTGTGCCTGAAGAGGCTAAGTTAGATTCTGTAATTATAATTAAATCGATAAATATTAAAGCTACTAAAAATTCTGAAAAATTAAAGGGAGAACAAATGATTGTTCTGGGTTAGAAAAAAATAAACAGGAAACTGTTTATTTTGTATTTTGAGAAGGAGAAAATTATGCAAATAATTGAAAAAATAGAAAAACTTAAATATGACGAGAAAAGCAAAGCAAACGAAATAATAGCTAAATTGTTGCAAACATGTTATGCCGAAAATACGTGACTAAGTGCTAAAGAAGTTAGTAAGAAATGTTTTGTAAGTGAATCAACTTTGACTGTGTTTGCTAAGAAAACTGGATGTAAAGGTTATCGTGAAATGATAACCATTTTAAAACTTGAATCAGCTCGCAAAGCGAAGATTAAATTTGATTCAGAAGATGGTGGTGTCCCTGAAGAAATATTGGACGAATTTAAAGAAAGTGTTCTAGATTACGTTAATGATTTAGAAAGTGAAACTTCAAAAATGATTTATCTTGCGGACACTATTAAAAAAGGGACTGGTGTTCAAATAATTGGCAGTTGAATACTGAAAGATGAGTTATCTTCATTGGCTGATTATTTAAAACTTAAGCGCGAAAATGTTCATCACATTAAACTTGACTATGGAGTTTATTTGGGAGACAGATTTAAGAGAATGACACCAAATGATGTTTGAATAATATTCTTGGCGGGTCCTGATAATGAAGCTGTGCTCGATTTCTATAATAGGGGTGTAAAAGGCAAATTCAAAAATGTGTTTCTCTTTGCAACTGAAGCACAGCGATTCAAAATTGAAGAAGCAAATGAAGTTATTAGTATTGATTCAAATCATATGCCAAATCAGTTAATTTTTAGAAAATTAACAATGAGATATTTATTTACACAATTGTTCTTACTTATTTAATAATCTAAACTAAAGTACTTTTTTTAATATAGAACTACTTTTTAGTTGGTGGTTTGTTACTTTCGCTTTTTGCCTTTGACAATAAAATAAAGGGGAAAGGAAAGCAAGATATGGAAAAAAATAGAATTATTATATATGCACCCGTTTCGGGTAGTGTATATAAAATTGAAGATTTAAATGATGGTGTTTTTTCTGAAGGGATGCTTGGAGAGGGTATTTATATTGAACCCACTTCGAAAGAATATTATTCGCCTCTAGAAAAAGCCAAGCTATCTCTAGTAACTGATTCTAAACATGCATATTATTTTGAACATGAAAATGGTCCAAATATTTTAATGCATATTGGTTTAGATACTGTTTCAATGGATGGGACACCATTTAAAGTTAGTGCCAAGGTGGGTGATGATGTCGATCTAACCACTAAAATTGTTAGTGCCGATCTACAATCGATTAAAGACAATGGGTTTGCAATCAGCACACCGATACTTTTAGATACAAACGAAAATAGTGGTTGAAAATTTAAACCACTTAACATTGGAGAAAAAGTTAAAAGAGGGCAACCTATTGGTGAATTTGTTTTAGCAGATGTTGAAACTGAAGAGGTTGATATTGCAAAACTTACAAATGAACAATTTTATAATCAACAAGGACGCTATGAAACTATAGCTCAAGAAATAAATAAATTTGTTGGTTTGAAAAATAACTATACAAAAGTTTACAACTGTATGACAAGATTAAGATTTTCAATCAAAGATAAAGAAATTGTTGATGTTGAAAAGATTAAAGCTTTACCAATTGTCAAAGGTGTCGTTTGAAATGCTGAAGAATTACAAATCATCATTGGTGGGGAAGTTTATAAAGTTAAAGATGCTGTTGCTAATTTAGGTATTGGTGGAACTGTACAAACTAACAAAACTAAAACCCCCAAACAATCAACTGGTAAAAAACTGATGGCGATGATGGGTGGTATTATGGTACCTTCATTACCAATTTTGATCGCTGCTGGTTTATTAATGGGTGTTCAAACAATTTTTAAAGAAGTTGGAATGATGCCTAATATTGTATTTGGAGATGCAACTCCCGGCAGCGGAGATGTTGCACTGGCAAATGCACCTGTTGGGTGAGCAATCTTAAAAGTCGTGGCCGAAGTATCATTGAAATTTATGGGAATATTTGTAGGTTATAATACCGCTAAATACTTTGGTGGTAACCCTATAATGGGAATTGCAGTATCATTGATGATTGCGAGTCCGTTCTTATTTGATGGTGGTAGAACAGTCCATGGACTTGTGGTGGATGCCAATGGTTATCCTATTTTAGATGCCAATGGATTACCACAATGAGGTAATAGTGGAATGCTTGGAATTGAATTCCCTGTAATTCACACGGGTATAGACCCAAACCCAATCACAAACCCTGCTTGATTTGGTTTGGGTACTATCAAAGTTATGCCTTATACATCAAGTATTCTAGCTCATATTGTAGCTAACTACTTATATGTAAGATTTGATAAATGAATTCAAAAATGAATGCCAACTCAAGTTGATATTATTTTTAGACACGTTATTGCACTAGCTGTAATAGTATTTGGGACATTCTTCTTACTTGGGCCGATTTTATACATCGTTGAACAAGTTGTTGGAGGGGTTGTATATACTATTGGTCAAATTCCAGGTGGAATTGGAGTTGGGGTTTTCGCCGCAATGTGACAAGTGGCTGTTCTATTCGGGATGCACATGGCACTAGGGATGGCTGTTGCTATGGGTATGGTTACAAGTGGAGTTAACTTCTTTGGTGCAGGTTCATCAATTTCTGTTTGAGCACAAGTTGGAGCTCTAATTGGAGTTATTATAATGACAAAAAATGCCCAGTTAAAATCAGCAGCTATTGCTGCTTTACCTGGAGGGATCTTTGGTGTAACTGAACCAATCATTTACGGGGTTAATGTTCCGAAGGGCAGACCGTTTATTGCTGGAATAATTGCCTCATTTGCTGGAGGAGTCGTAGCTGGAGTTGCTGGGGTTTCACAAAGAGCATTTGGTGGGATGGGAATCTTTGAAATAACAGGATTCTTAGCAGCACCAAGTTCAGGAACATCGGCAGCTATTGGAGCAATAGATATTATTGATCCAATACAAAACACTATTTGATATGTTGTGTCTTGTGTAGTTGGTTTATTCGGTGGTTTAGGACTTTCGTTATTGATGTATAGCGAAAGATTGACTGAGCCACAATTGATCAAGAAAGCTAATAATTTAATGATTAGATTATATGCAGCTAAAATGAATATTTCGAAAGTTGAAGCCAAAAAAATATTAGGTGGAAGATTAGGCGAAATTTCTAAATATGTGACAAAAGAAGATATTAAAAAAATTAAAGTAATTGAAAAAGAAGTTGCAGACTTAAGAAAAATTGAAAAACACTTTCACTACTGATAGAAAAAAATGATACAGTTCGTGATCGTGTGATGATGGATGGTAGAAAAGCATTCGAAAAAAGAAAAGCTGAAAAGGCATCCAAATTAAAAGAAAAATTCGCTAGTTTAGATATAGCAAACGAAGTTGAGTCTCTTGAAAATAAAATTGATCAAATGAGATTAAAAATAAAAGATAATCTGAAATGATTAGAAAACTGACAAAACATATTCATAGCCGAAATTGAAAAAGAACTTTCGATTTTTGCTAAAGATATTAATTTGGTCGAAGCAAAAGAATTATCGGATTACTATTTCAACGCGATTCACTCGCTAGATATTAACTACGGTTTGATCTCTGCAAAAGAACCTAAGTTTTCTGTTAATGAATACATTTCAAAAACTAGAAGAGATAAAAAACTGAAGAACAAAAATATTTAAAAATTTTATAAAAGCCCTGCAAGGGGTTTTTTAATAAAGTACTTTTATTATCTAAAATTAAGACTAAAAAACTTTGGCAGAAAATTTTAGCCGCAACATAAAGAATAAGATGAAAGTGTATAAAGGAGTAAAAATATGAAAATTAAAGACTTAAAAAACTTCCCAGAAGGTTTTCTGTGAGGGGGATCATCTTCAGCATACCAAGTTGAAGGCGGATGAAATGAAGGTGGAAAAGGGATGTCTGTTCAAGACCTTCATACAGGAACAGATGAAATTACAGATTTTAAAGTAACTGCTGATTTCTATCTTCATTACAAAGAAGATATAGCACTTATGAAAGAGATGGGGTTCAAATCATTTAGATTCTCTATTGCCTGAACTCGTATTATTCCTGATGGCGATGGAGAAATAAATCAAGAAGGAATTGCGTTTTATGATGATGTAATTAATGAATTGATCGCCGCTGGTATTGAACCAATTGTTACAATGTACCATTTCGACTTACCTTTAGCGTTGGAAGAACAAGGGGGATGATTAAATCGTGATTTAACTGTTCCTGCATTTCAAAAATTTGGTAGAGCCATATTTGCAGCATATGGTGATAGGGTTAAATATTGATTAACAATTAATGAACTTAATGTTCTTGTGATGTTGGCTTCGGCTGGTATGGATTTCTTAAGTCCGGGTTCTAAACAAAAAACACTTGGTGAAGCATACCAAATGGGACATCACTTGTTTTTAGCACAAGCCTTAGCAATGAGAGACTTACATGATATGGTTCCTGGAGCTTTGATTGGTCCGGCACCAAATATTTCTGCGGTATATCCAGAAACATGTAAACCTGAAGATGTAATGGCGGCCGATACAGCAGAAGTATTTAGATCGTGATATTGATTGGACGCTCCAATTCGTGGTTACCATAATCCAATAATGTTGAAAGTTATTAAAGAATTGGGATATGAATTAGAATTCAGAGACGGTGATGGAGAAATATTAAAATCTGCAAAACCTGACTTTATTGCCTTTAATTACTACAGCACAATGACTGTCCGTGGTTGAACTGAAAAAGATGCAGAAGAATTGAAAAATAAATCGGCTGATCAACAAGGTGGTTTTGGAATGCCAGGGATGTTTGTGGGAGTTGGCAATGAATTCACGCCAAGAACTGAATTTGGTTGAGAAATAGACCCAGTTGGTTTTAGAACTACCGCTAGAAGAATTCATGAACGTTATGGATTACCTATGTTATTAACTGAAAACGGAATTGGAAAACGAGAACAACTGGATTCTGAAGGTAAAATTCATGATGATTATAGAATTGAATACTATACAAATCACATTCTAGAAATGCGTAAAACAATTAGTGAAGGAATGAACTTCATTGGTTTCAATCCTTGATCTGCAATTGACTTAGTTTCAACTCACGAAGGGTTCCAAAAACGCTACGGTTTTATTTATGTCAACAGAGAAGAAAAAGATTCGAAAGATTTATCTCGTCATAGAAAAGATTCTTTCTTCTGATACCAAGATTTGATTAGCCAAAACGGTAACAATATTAAATAAGCAACTAAAAACCACATTTGTGGTTTTTTTAATTTACTAGGAATAAAATAATTTGATTTTTATGGGTAACAATTAAAATTTATATACTAATGCATTAAGAGGTATTTATGGAGTTTGTATTAAATAAAATCAAAAAACTTGCAATGATGAGTGATAATGAAACCATCAAAGTTATTTCAAAGACCCTTTATGATTCATTGAAAAACGGAAGATTTTACACAGCTAAGAAATTAGCTGATCTTTGCTTTACAAGTGAAAGTTCACTAACCATTTACGCCAAAAAACTAAACTTTGCAGGTTATCGTGAATTGATCACAAGAATCAAATTTGAACAAGAAATTGGTTTTTATTGAGAAGAGGTTGTTTCAAAGGTCGAAAACATAAGTGACAGTTTTTATAAAATACAAAACGATTTAGAGGGCAATATCAAAAAGTTAAGTAAGGCTGAACCGAAGCTGATCAAATTGAGCCAAGTTCTAATGAAAAAGTCTGGAAATATTTTTATATTTACACCGACAACAAGATTCGCAAATATTCCTAGAATATATAACAAATTATCAATTTTAAATAAGAAAATATATTTGTTTGATGTTAATAATTTTTCAGATGTTATCTTAAAAAATATGGTGCAGAGTGATGTGATGCTTTTTGTTGTATATGAACCTATAAGTGAGGAAATAATATCAATGATCCGAAAATCATCCGAACTTTCTAACTATGTTTTTGCGATGTGTACTTTTATTGAGTGAAGTAAAATTAATGATTTGCTACCTGAATCAAATATCATAAATTACACAGGAAGTTATGAACAAAACATGGCATATTTTAACTTGGAATATTTATTATTACAATTGAGAGAATTGATTGTAATTGAGGATGTATAATAACTTTATAAAAAAGGATGAAATATGAACTCAATAATCTCACAAATAGACTACTTAAAAAAAGAATCAAAAGGTTTGGATAAAGTAATTGCAGAAGAAATATTTGCAAACTTTATTCAAAATAAATTTTTAAGTTCAAAAGAACTTGCTAATAAAACTTATGTAAGTCAAGCAACTCTTACTAAATTTGCTAAGAAGACGGGCGCACAAGGCTATAATGAAATGATCCTAAGACTAAGAATGGAATATGAAAATCTTAGACAAAAGTATTCTGATAGCATATCTAAAACTGATGACTTAAAAAAATCAACTATAAATATGCTTGATGACATGGATTCGGTGATGCCACTTTTAAAAGAAGCAGTAGCAGAAATTGAGTCTGCTCCTAGTATCCACCTATTCCCTTCATATCAAATGCAAGATGATGCTGTTTTCTTTGGGAACTACCTTTCGGTGATAAGGGGTAATGTAAATATTGTTTACCCTACATTCTTTTCCCCCAAATCATTAGAAAACATAAAAGACAGAGATTTATTAATATTCTTTGTTTCTGGTCCTGACACAAAAGGTCTCGAATTTTATTACAACAGATTTAAAAATAGTAAAAAGCATAAGATAATTTTATTTTGTACTAATGATTTAGAACCTAACTTTTCGGGAGTTAAGTACAACTTCATTATTGATTCTGTTTATACACCAAACAATATTCTTTACAGAAGATTGATAATGTCATATTGTATAACTGCGATATCTGTTTTATTGAAAACAAAACAATAGTTAAAAAAGTGTCAAAAAACGTCAAATCCCAAAATTAACCAAAAAGAGCCTATTTAAGGCTCTTTTTGCATTTTATCTATACATTTCTAGATTAAGATGTAAATTCCTTAAATAAAGGCAAAATATCGCAAATTAGGGTATAATTATAATAATTAATTATGAAAAAGGTGGATTATATGGCAGAACAATATGGATCAGACGCGATTAAGGTTCTTAAGGGACTAGAAGCTGTTAGAAAACGTCCGGGAATGTACATCGGATCAACATCAAAAGCGGGTTTACACCACTTAGTTTGAGAAATCATTGATAACTCAATTGATGAGGCAATGGCTGGAGAAGCTGACACAATCAAAGTGACTATTACAAACGACGGAGAAGTTATCGTTCAAGATAATGGACGTGGGATCCCAGTAGGGATTCAACAAGACTCTGGTAAATCAGCTCTTGAATTAGTTTTCACTCAATTACATGCTGGTGGAAAATTTGATTCAGACTCATATAAAATTTCTGGAGGACTTCACGGGGTTGGGGCATCAGTTGTTAATGCTCTTTCACTTTACGTTGATGTTCAAGTTATGCGTGATGGCAAAATTTATCACCAAGTATTTAGTGGTGGTGGAACTGAACAATCAGAACTTGAAATCATTGGTGAAACAGATTTACGTGGAACAATTGTTAGATTCAAACCAGATCCTGAAATTTTCTTAGAAACTGTAACTTTTGACTTTGAAACAATCAGAAACAAAGCAAAACAATTATCTTACTTAAATAAAGGTATCAAACTAGAATTAACAGATGACAGAATTGAAAAACATGTTGAATATCACTTCCCAAACGGAATTTTAGATTACGTTAAAGAAAAAAATGAAACTAAAACTAAAATCAATCCAAATGTTTTCTACATTGACGGGAAACACGAAGAAATCGAAGTTGAAGTAGCTTTACAATATAACTCAGAATATCAAGAAAACTTAGTTACATTCGTAAACAACATTAATACCCACGAGGGTGGATCACATGAAGATGGACTACGTCAATCATTGACAAGAGTTTTAAATAGATATGCTGTTAAAACAGCTAAAGCTAACAAAGCTCCAAGTAAATATTCATGAGATGACATCAAAGAAGGTATGGTATGTATTGTTTCAATTAGACATACTGATCCTCAATATGAAGGGCAAACTAAAACTAAATTAGCTAACCCTGATGCCAAAAAAGCTGTTGATGCAGTTGTTGGAGATGCATTCGAGGAATTCTTATTAAAATCACCCGAAGATGCAAAAGCAATTTTAGATAAAAATGCTAATGCCCAAAAAGCAAGAATCGCAGCTCAAAGAGCTCGTGAAGAAACTAGACGTAAAGGTGCTTTAGATACATTCTCACTACCTGGTAAATTAGCAGACTGTGAGTCAAAAGATGCTGAAATTGCTGAACTATACTTAGTCGAAGGGGATTCAGCTGGTGGAAGTGCCAAAACTGGTCGTAACCGTAAATTCCAAGCTATCTTACCTCTAAGAGGGAAAGTTCTTAACGTAGAACGTGTAGCGGAAGCTAGAGCGTTTGCCAATAATGAGATTAAATCTATTGTTACTGCTATTGGAACAGGGATTAAAGAAGATATTGATTTATCAAAAATTAGATACGGGAAAATCGTAATTATGACCGATGCTGATGTCGATGGTGCTCACATTAGAACATTGTTATTAACATTCTTCTACAGATATATGAAAGAGTTAATCAAAAATGGAAACATTTATATTGCTCAACCACCTTTATACAAAATTGAAGCTGGTAAAAAAGTTGCTTATGCATACTCTGATCAACAATTAGAGGACTTCAAAGCTGGTGATTTCGAGGGAACTCGTTACACAATCCAACGTTACAAAGGGCTAGGAGAAATGGACCCTATGCAACTTTGAGAAACAACAATGGATCCAGAAAGAAGAACAATGTTGCAGATAACATTAGAAGATGCAGCGATTGCTAATGAAGTATTTTCAGACTTAATGGGTGAAGATCCAGAATTAAGAAGAAATTACATTCAAGACAACGCAGAATTCGTTGAAAATATAGATTTTTAGAAAAGAAAAGGGATACAACATGAGAAACGGACAAAAAGTAATTTATAACGCAGGAAGTATGTTTACTGAAGCACAATGAAATACAAGAAAACTTGAAGGGGCAGCATTAAGAGAGATGTTCCCTGAAATGGTTATTGGAAATCCAGTGGATTTTGATACAAATCAAACTGAAAGACCAACTAATGCAGCAATCTTTGCAATGGACTACAAAGAATTAACAGAAGCTGATTACATTATTTTTGAAATTGATGGATGAGATTCAGGAACACATGTAGAATTTGGTCTATTACTAGAACAAGCTATGCATAATCCAAACAAATACTTATTACCAATTATTTCAGACTTTAGATTTAAACAAGGTCTTTTAAAGGGGGAAATTCCAGGATTAGGATTAAATGAAATGATCACTGGAGCTTTCTATGCAGAAAAATTAAACTTAGGAGACGTTCCTCAATTAACAGTTGTGGACTCACACGAATCAGCAAGAAATGCTATTAAGGCAATTGAAACTGGCGATACTAAAAACTTTAGACAACGATTTGACATTAAAGAAATGTACCAAAACGATGGTGTATACCACGGGTTTGATAAATAATAATTTCGTTAATGTTACTTATAAATAGAATGTAGGTGTAAATATGAGTAACGAAAAAAACTTAGAACATAATCACGGTACGATTTTACCGATGGATATTGCCAGCGAAGTGCGTAAAGACTTCTTAGAATATGCAATGTCTGTTATTGTATCTCGTGCCTTACCAGATTTAAAAGATGGATTAAAACCTGTACACCGTCGTATTATCTACGCGATGAACGACCTTGGTATTACAGCAGATAAACCACATAAAAAATCAGCCCGTATCGTCGGGGAAGTAATTGGTAAGTATCACCCCCATGGTGATACAGCTGTTTACGAATCAATGGTTCGTATGGCTCAAGACTTCTCATACAGATACCCATTAGTTGATGGACACGGTAACTTCGGGTCTATTGATGGTGATGGAGCAGCTGCGATGCGTTATACAGAAGCTAGACTGGCTAAAATATCAAATCTTATTATTAAAGATATTGATATGGATACAGTTCCTTTTGTTGACAACTATGATGCTTCTGAAAGAGAACCAGCATACTTAACAGGATATTTCCCTAACTTATTAGCCAATGGTGCTATGGGGATTGCTGTTGGGATGGCAACTTCGATTCCTCCGCATAACTTGAGAGAAGTTGTAAGTGCTATTAACGCATTTATTGATAACAACGACATCACAATTGATGAAATTTTAGACAACCACATTTTAGGACCAGATTTTCCAACTGGAGCTTTAATGACTAATGGTGCTAGAATGCGTGAAGGTTATAAAACTGGACGTGGTGGAGTTATTATTCGTGCCAAAATTGATATTGAAGAAAATGATAAACATTCAAGATTAATCATTACTGAAATACCATACCAAACTAATAAAGCAAAAGTGATCGAAAGAATTGCGGAACTTGTTAAAGATAAAGCTATTGATGGAATCTCTGATATTAGAGATGAGTCAAACTACGAAGGAATTAGAATCGTTGTTGAATTAAAACGTGATTCAAACCCCGATGTTGTGTTATCAAAACTTTATAAATTTACAAACCTACAATCAAGTTACTCAATCAACTTACTTTCATTACATAACAATGTACCAGTATTATTAGATTTAAAAACAATCATTAAACACTACGTTGATTTCCAAATCAATGTTATTGTTAAACGTTCAATATTTGAGAAAAACAAATTGGAAAGACGTCACCACATCTTAGATGCTTTACATACAGCTCTAGATAACATTGATGAGATCGTTTCAATTATTAGAAATGCAAAAACAAGTGATCAAGCTAAAGAAAACTTAACATCAAGATTTGGTTTTGATGATGAACAAAACAAAGCTATTTTAGATATGCGTTTACAACGTTTAGTTGGTTTAGAACGTGAAAAAATTGCTGAAGAGATGAACCAAATTCAATCACGAATTGATTACTTAACACAATTAATTTCTGATAAAGAAGAGCAAAACAGAGTTCTTAAAGAACAATTATCTGATATTGCTCTTAAATATGGAGATGATCGTCGTACTGAAACAATTAATGAATCAGTTATGAACATTCAAGATGAAGAATTGATCCCTGATGTTAAAACAATGATTTTATTATCAGAAGAAGGATACATCAGAAGAGTCGATCCTGAAGAATTCAGAATCCAAAAACGTGGAGGAAGAGGAATTTCAGTTAACTCATCAAATGATGATCCAATTTCAATTGCTACTATGGGTAAAATGAGGGATTGAGTTTTATTCTTTACAAATTCTGGAAAAGTCTTCAGAACTAAAGCATACAACATTCGTCAATACTCAAGAACATCTCGTGGTTTACCAATTGTAAACTTCTTAAATGGATTAACACCAGAAGATAAAATTACGGCTATCTTACCAATGAGAAATGAAAAAGAAAAATTCAAATACTTAACATTTGTAACAGAAGCTGGAATGATTAAACGTACTGATATTTCATTATTTGATAGTATCAACCAAAATGGTAAAATTGCTATTACATTAAAAGATGATGATCAATTAGTAACTGTAATGCCAACAACTGGTGAAGATACAGTATTCATCGCAAACAAATCTGGTAAAGTAATTAGAATTAATGAAGATATTGTTAGACCACTATCAAGAACTGCCACTGGAGTTAAAGGTATTAAACTTGATGAAGATGATATTGTTGTTGGAGCTGTCACATCTTATGGAATTGAAGCAATTACTACAATTTCATCAAAAGGTAACTTTAAGAAAACTGCTCTTGATGAGTACAGAATTTCAGGACGTAACGGTAAGGGAATTAAAGTAATGAACCTAAATGAAAAAACAGGTGACTTTAAAGCTATTATTGCCGCTCGTGAAACTGACTTGATCTTAATTATTTCAAGTGATGGAAACTTAATTAAAACAAAAGTATCAGACATTCCTACATTAGGAAGATCTGCTGCTGGTGTTCGTGGAATCCGTTTAAGTGGAACAAACGAAATCAATGCAGTAACATTAGAATACCGTAAACACGGTGAAGAAGAACAAGACTTCGAAGAAGATTAATATTGGAAAAAGACAAAAATAAGTTTTTGTCTTTTTTTGTACCCAAATATTTTTAGGGGTATAAAATAAACTTGAGATTAAGAGGTGTTCCATGTCGATTACAAACGAAACTACTGAATTATTATTAGAACTTATAAAATTTAAATTTAAACCCGGTGATAAATTTTATAGTGAAGCACAGTTGATTACCAAATATAGAGTGAGTCGTCTGACAATACGTAATGCCCTAAAAATGTTAGCTGCTCAAAATATAATTTATTCCAAAAAAGGAAAAGGCTATTATGTGATGGATTCTTCAGTTTGAAGAAAAACTATATCATTTAGTGAGAGGCACAATGTAACAAGTGGAATACTCGTAAAAACAAATATTGAATTGGATAAGTACTTTGTAGAGAAATACAAATGTGATAATAATGATTATTTTTCTTGCATCAAAGTAAGATATGTTGGAGAAAGTTTGCATAAGTATTCAATAATCTGAATAAATAAGAAAATAGCTGGAAGCCCAGACTGAGGGTTAATTGATTCGTCTGTTTTAAAATTTCTTAAAAATAGAGACGTAGCTCTGACAAAATCTGAAAAGAGAACAACAATTGAAGTTGCTGATATGCGAGATGAAAATATTTTACATATTAAAAATAATGAAAATATACCTGTAAAAAGAAGTGCTTCTTTTAATGACTTAAATGAGATAGTGGAATGTTCTACTGAAAGATATATTCCTGAACAATTTGAATTATTGGAATCAGAAGTGTTTTAACACTTCTTTTTTTATGAATTAGAAACTTGTTATAACAAGCAAGGTGGGTTGTTTTACAAACTTATAATCAAAATGAAATAATTTGTAATTCAAGTTATTTGTATTTAAAGAAAGGGAAAGTCATGGGAAATCAAGAAATTAAAGTTTCTAATTCTGAAGTGGGAGCAAAACACTCAAAAGATTTAGAAAAAAATTGATTTAAGGTTACTACTAAGAGATTTGCTAGATTATTTAAAAATGGTAAAGAATCAAAACTTCACTCATTTTTATCAAAATTTTCAAAAGCTATTTTAACTATGATTGCTGTATTACCAGCTGCGGGTTTAATTATTACCCTTGGTAAATTAATTGGGCCATTAGGTTTGGGACAAATTGAAGCAACATCTAAAGTATTTAACCAAATTGGAAGCATCGTTGAAACAATCGGATGAGTTCCATTCACACACATGGGATTACTATTTGCTATCGCAATTGGTGGTTCATGATCAAAAAACCACGCTGGAGGAGCATTTGCTGGAGCGCTAGCTTATTTTGTTCTTTTAGCTGTTGGTTCAACATTTTTCATTACAAGAGATATTACTGAGATTCAAACTACTATCAATGCTGATGGTGAAAAAGTTCAAACAGTAATAACTACTGGTAAAGAATTTATGAACTATATTATGGGAGGAAAATGAACTTCTACTGAAGGATACTTCAATCCTCAAGAAGGTGTTGCATCAATTAGATTCGACGCTTTAGGTGGTATTGTTATGGGATTTGTTGGGGCATCAATCTACAACAAATACTACACATTCAATAAATTACCAAATGCATTAGCATTCTTCAATGGTCCTAGATTTGTTCCGTTCATGGTGTTCTTAATTGTATTACCAATAGCTGCCGGAATGACACTATTATGACCATTAGTACAATCAGGAATTAACTGAGTTGGGGTTGAAATTGCTCAGAACAACACAGTGCCATTTGTAATGCCGTTTACGTATGGATTCTTAGAAAGAATCTTATTGCCATTTGGATTACACCATATGTTAACTATTCCAATGAACTATACTTCATTTGGAGGGGAATTAAACTACTTGGATCCTACTCAATACATAGAGGCTATTAAAGCTGCTGGTTTAGAAGGAAAAGTTACTGGAGATGATTTCGTTAAGTTCTTCAGTAGCATTCAAGGAACTGACCTTGATGCATTAAAAGCACAAGGTCAAGAATACATGTGATTTACATGAATTACAGCGTTAGGAAATGTAAAAAATAACTGAACTCAATCAGGAAATGCTGCCATCACACCAGAACAAGCATATTCATTAATTTTAGATACATTTGAGCCTGTTAGATTTAAAGCAGGTCAAATGGTTTCATCAACAGGATCACTAGTTGGTGCTGGTTTAGGAATGATGTATGCTATTGAAAAATCTGCAAGAAATGAATATAAATCAATTTATATTTCAGGAGCATTAGCTTGTTTATTAACAGGGGTTACTGAACCAATCGAATTTATATTTATGTTCACAGCACCATTGCTATACGTTGGACATGCTGTATTAACAGGTATCGCATTCGGAATGGTGGATTTCATTCCGATGAGAATACATGCGTTCGGAGGTATTGAAACAATTGTTAAATACTTCGGAATTGCTGGACCTACATCAATGACAGGTGTTGGAATTAGAGGAAACTTCTGATTAGATGGATTATTCTTCGCTTTAACATCTGCTGGATTTGGAACTATATACTTCTTCATGTTCAAATACTTCACAAAATGAATGAAACCATCAATTCCAGGATTCGATCAAGAACCTGAGGTGGGAGATACAAAAATTGTTGAAGTGAAAAAAGAAACTAAAACAAAAGATGGAAAAGTAAAAGTTAAAAAAGCTGACAAAGACGCTGAAAATGTCGAAACTATAATCGAATTATTAGGTGGGCTAGATAACTTAAAAGATGTTGATGCTTGTATGACAAGATTAAGAGTACAAGTTAAGGATCAATCAAAAGTTGTCAATGAATTTAAACAAAGAACTGCAGCCATTGGAGTTCTTGAAAAAGGGGAATCTCTTCAAGTTGTTTATGGTGGAAAAGCCGGTTACTACAAAGAAGCAATTCTTAGAAAAATAGAAGAACAGGGAGAATAAAATCATGGGTAGACCAGGTAATTTAAAATCGGAAATGCTTAAACACAGTTTTCCAATCAAAGAACGAATTTTTGATCCAGCATTTAATTATGCTGTAGCTTCAAGAATCTCTGATATTTGAACATTCGAAAATAGTCTATTCATAGAAACTACTCTATCTAATTTACAAAAATCTACTATGGAAATAAGTGTTCTTGAAAACGGTATAGTTCATTTGAAATATACACAAAAACATTGACAAAAAAATAGATTTGAAGATCACTTAAATAAGGGGCTGAGTGAAGTGAAGTTGGATTATGTCGTAACTGATGACAAAATAGAACTTAATTTATCTAATGATGAAAAAATGATTTTTATCAAAAATCCCTTCAGAATAAAATTATTAAATAGTAAAGGTGAAACAAAATTTGCTACTAATAATCGTGAAGGTTATATGTTATTTGAAAACTATTTAAATCCTCCTTTAGGTTGAAAAATTGAAGGAGACAACGACCGTAAACCATTTATGTCATTCAACATTGAAAATGACGAAAAACTATTTGGTTTAGGTGAAAAATTTAGACCACTTGTAAAAAATGGAGTTGAAAGTGTAATATTTAATTCTGATAACTCTTGTGTCGCTAATAATGATTTAGCCTACAATGGCTTACCATTGTTATACTCAACAAACAATTGGGGTATATTGGTAAACACCGGTCATAAAACCACTTTTGAAATTGGGTCACCTGTAACTGATGCCTTTTCATTTAAAAGTGAAGAAGAATGTTTAGATCTATACTTTTTCACAGCTAAAGATATGAAGGGTATGATAAGCCAATATACAGAACTGACGGGGCGTATTAATGGAGTTCCTGATGAGGGATATGGTATTTGATTAAACAGACTTTATTATCATAATCGTGAGGAACTATTCACAGAAATTAGAAATGCCAAAAAATATGGTTTTCCGTTAGATGTAATAACATTAGATCCTAAATGATTAAATGAAAGATACGTAAAAAGTTGTAATTTTGAATACAATACAAAAGCTTTTGGAGATTTTAAACAACTATTTAAAGATGTTCATGATGAAGGTCTTGATATGTGTTTCTGAATGAATCCATACATTCAAGGTGATGGTGGAGAAGCATGAGAATATCTTTCAAGTAATGAATTATTAGTTAAAAGCGCAAAAGGTGGATTTGCACACCCTTGAACTGGAACTGAAACATACCAAGAAAATAATTTCTTAGTGGACTTCTCAAATCCAAAAGCTTACCAATGATATAAAGACCAAATTAAGAAACTATTCGAATTAGGACTAAGATATGTAAAACCTGATTACGGAGATGGTTTACCAGAAGATGCTGTTCTATTCAATGGTAAAGATGGTGAAGACTTTAAACAGTACTATACCTATTTATACACAAAATGTGCGTATGAAGCTGGAGAAGAATTCTTTGGCCCTGGACAAACAGTTGTGTTGTGTAGACCGGGTTACATTGGAACACAAAAATTTGTAGGTAAATGATCTGGGGATTCTGCATCAAGTTTTAATGAACTTAAAAATCACATGAATGCAGGACTTTCACTAAGTCTTGCCGGCGAAGTTGTTTGAGGAACTGATATTACAGGATTCAAGCCAACAGATGAATTGACAACGGATCTTTATGTTAGATGAACTCAATTCGGAATGCTTACAACGTTAACTAGATATCACGCAATGGGCAAAAGAGAACCTTGATACTATGGAGAAGATGCAATTAGAAATGCCAATAAATATGCTCAACTTAAAAAAACATTACTTCCTTACTATAAAATGCTTGAGTTAGAGGCGATTCGAACAGGTATAGCTCCTTTAAGACCAATGGTTCTTGAAAATCAAGAGGACTCTATTGCTATGAAAATTGATGATCAATTCTATATTGGGGAATCACTATTGGTGGCTCCTGTATTAAAAGAAGGTGCTAGATCACGCCAAGTATATTTACCTGAAGGTGAATGATACAATTTCTTTGACAAATCTGTAAAATATCAAGGAAAAAAACTTTACACAATCGAGTGCGGCCTAGATGAAATACTTATGTTCGTAAAAGATGGTTCCGTAATTGTTCAATTTGAAAAAGGGGATTACAACTTCAAGAACATCGATGAACAAACTTTAATTCTAAATGAATACGGAAATATTAAAGATATTGATATTGAATTTGCTATCAATAATAAACATCAAAAAATTAAATACAAAGACAATAAAATTACTATTGAATCAAATCATAAACACAAAATAAATAATTAATATTAACGACCTTTCGGTCGTTTTTTTAATTAGTAAACTTGTTTACTCAAAGTAAAAAACAATTTAATAAAAAGTATTACATATTCATAAAAAACCTATAAAATATACTTTAATAGAACCAAAAAAGGAGGATTTATTATGACTAAAATGAAATTTAAAAGTCAGGAAGTTCGTGATTTAAAATCAAAATTAGACGCTCGTTTTAAAGCTGAAGAAATTGATAAAGAAGTTTATGATAGCGAACTAAATGAATTAGTCGAAAAAGACAAGGAATTAACAAAACACAATGGTTCATTCTTTGAAACAATCATTCTTTATTATAAAAAAGAATGAAAACTATCTTCAATCCTAATTTTCCTTACTTGTTTAAGCGTTGTGTCTTCAATTATGTTGCCATTATTAACACAACAAATGACTAAGGCGATTATGTTGGAGGTATCAACTAACAATGGAACACCGATGCCAATGTCTGGATACTGAGGTTTAGAATGATGAGTATCACTTATCATTGCGGCATCAGTTGTGTTTGCAAATATTGGAGTTCAATTTATGACTCAGTATATTGGAGTTATTCTTGGTAAAAGAATCGAAATTGATTTACGTAATAAATCTCTTGAAGCTTTAATCAGACAAGATATTTCTTACTACTCTGATAAAAAAATTGGGGAATTATTAACAAAAGTTGTTTCTGATACTCAAATTGTTGGGGATCAAGCAGCAACTATTCCTTCAACAGTTATTAATACAATATTAACTGTTACCGCTTCAGTTGCTATGATGTTTGTATTTGAATGAAGAATCACACTTGGTGTTGTGGGTGCATTCGTATTAATCTTAGCTGCTATGGGAGTGGCGTTCTTCTTCTCTAAAAAACGTATTAAAAAAGTTAGAGAAGTTGTTACTGAAATTAATGGTAATGTTACAGATAGAATTAACAATGTTAGATTAATTAAATCAACTGGAACAGAAAACTATGAAACACAACGTTTCCATGATGTTCATAAAGAATACTATACTGAAGTTAGAAAAATGGCTAAAGTACAATCAGCCATGGTTGTTATTTTATTTGGTGGAATCAGCTTCATGCAATTAATGGTAGTTGCATTAGCAATGGTGTTCTATCATGATTCAACAAATGCTTTAACATTCTTCTCAACTGAATTTGCTTCATTCCAAATGGCTCAAGGAACAATGGTTGGGTCACTATTCCAATTAGTTATGTTAACAATGGGTATTGCTAGTGCGTCTGTTTCTTCAGTTCGTATTAAAGATACTATTACAGCACCATCAATTCTAGACCCACATTACTTTGGGGAAGAAAAAGTTGACCACATTAGTGGTGATATTGAATTCAAAGGTGTAAGTTTTGCTTATCCTGAAAAACCAGGAAAAATAATCATTCCTGAATTTGACTTTACATTTAAAGAAGGTAAATCATACGCCTTTGTTGGTGAAACTGGATCTGGTAAATCTACAATCGCTAGATTGCTATTAAGATTCTATGACCCAACAACTGGAAACATTTTAGTAAATGGAAATCAAAACTTAAAAGATGTAAATCTTTCAAGTTACTTATACAATGTTGGATATGTTGAACAAGATCCACAAATCCTTTATGGAGATGTTTATGACAACGTAAAATACGGTAGATTCGATGCTACTAATGAAGAAGTTATCGAAGCATGTAAAAAAGCTGAGTTACACGACTTAATTATGAGTTGACCAGAAGGTTATGACACAATTCTTGGAGAAAGAGGATTTATGTTATCTGGTGGTCAAAAACAAAGAATGATTATTGCTAGAATGTTCTTAAAAGATCCGCAATTATTAATTCTTGATGAAGCGACATCTGCATTAGATAATATTGTTGAAAAAGAAATTCAAGCTAAACTTGAAGACTTGATGAAAGGCAGAACAACAGTTTCTATTGCTCACCGATTATCAACAATTAAAAATGCTGACCAAATTATTGTTCTTGGAGCAAATGGTAAAGGTATTGTTCAAACAGGTACATTTGATGAACTTAAAGATAAACCTGGTCATTTCCAAAAACTATACAATGCTGGTTTAATGGACTAATAGAAATCACACTTAGGTGTGATTTTTTTAATTCTATGATATAGTGGTGGTAAGGGCCTTTAAAGCCCATAAATAGGGGGTTTTTATGGAAAAACAAGTAAAAAATAACTCTCTGTTCGGACGAAAAAATAACAAAAGAAATAGTCCAGAAGAGAGAAAAATAAATAAAGCTTTATTTGCCACTATTATCAAATACTATCGCATAGAATGAAAATTAACCATTACGATGCTATGTCTGATTATGATTACTGTTATGTGTAGTATTATGTTACCTTTATTAACGCAACAAATGAACATGTCTGTTGCCATTAAAGCTGCAATAAATGCTGAAGGTATAGAAAATATCTCACCTGATAAGTGAGCTACAATGCATTCCGACTTTTGGGGTTTGCATTGAGATAAATTGATATACATAGCGCTAGGGGTTATCGTGCTATACTGTGTTGTCTCATTCTGCTTTGACTATCTTTCATATATGATGGGGCGTAGAATTGAAATTAGTTTACGTAATCTATCACTTGAGGCATTAGTAAGACAGGATATCTCTTACTACTCAGATAAAAAAATTGGAGAAATACTAACTAAGGTAATTTCTGACACTCAAATTGTTGGAGATGCATCAGTTATGGTGCCGCTTCAACTAGTTGTATCGGTTTTTGAAATAATAGCATCATTTGTAATGATGTTGGTGCTAGCATGACAATTAGCACTTGTAGTACTATTTATATTTGCAATAATTATGCTAATTATGATATCTTGTTATGCTGCAACAAAATTGAGATTTACAAAAGTACGTAGAGTTATTACTGAAATCAATGGTAATGTAACTGACCGTATTGCAACAGTTAGACTTATTAAAGCAACAGGTACAGAAAACTATGAAACTGCAAGATTTAAAGAAGTTCATAAAGATTACTACAAAAAATCTAAATCTGTAGCAAAAATGGAATCACTAATGCTGACATCTATGTGAGGCGGGGTATTCATTATCCAATTTGCTGGGATAATTGGAGCCATGGTATTGTATGGTGAAACAAATCCTGCGTTCTTCACAACAACGTTTGTAGCTTTCACTCTAGCTAGTTCAATTATGATTGGTCCGATATTCCAAGTTATGGCAATATCTTTTACACTTGCGCAAGCCTCAGTTGCTGCTACAAGGGTTGATCAAGCTATAAATTCAAAATCAATCTTAGATCCCCACTATTGAGATGGAGAACAAGTTCCAACAATTAGGGGTGATATAAAATTTGAAGGCGTGAGTTTTGCATATCCTGAAAAGCCAACAAAAACAATTATTCCTGAATTTGATTTCATATTTAAAGAAGGTAAATCATATGCCTTTGTTGGTGAAACTGGATCAGGTAAATCTACAATTGCTAGATTATTACTAAGATTCTACGATCCCACAAGTGGTGAGGTAATTATTAATGGTAATCAAAATCTTAAGGATGTTCATTTAGCATCATATTTAGAACATGTTGGATATGTTGAACAAGATCCACAAATTCTATATGGTGATGTGTTTGAAAATGTTAGATATGGTAAATTCGGAGCCAGCGATCATGAAGTTTATGAGGCATGTAAAAAAGCTGAACTGCATGAATTGGTAATGACTTGACCTGATGGTTATGACACAATTCTTGGAGAAAGAGGATTCATGCTATCTGGTGGTCAAAAACAAAGACTTGTAATCGCAAGAATGTTTTTGAAGAATCCAACACTTTTAATTCTTGACGAAGCAACATCTGCATTGGATAATATTGTAGAAAAAGAAATTCAAGTTAAATTAGAAGCATTGATGGAAGGAAGAACATCAGTTTCTATTGCTCACCGTTTATCAACAATTAAAAATTGTGATGAAATTATTGTTCTGGGGGCTAATGGAGCTGGTGTTGTCCAAGCCGGAACATTTGATGAATTGAAAAACAAACCAGGCCACTTTAAAAAACTTTATGAAGCAGGGCTAATGGATTAAATTTTTACAAAAGAAAAACTAAAAAGTTTTTCTTTTTTTAATGTAATTTATCGGCCATGAAAGAACTTTTTCTTTTATAATTGATAGTGGAGTTCATATTTATCATCCAGATGAAAGTTCAAGCCGTAAAGTGAAAAGGGAGATAAAAAATGGAAAATAAAAAATCCAATTTAAAACAAGAAGGAAACGGAGTCTTCTTTAAAATGATCGTAAAATATTACGCTAAAGAATGAAAATTATCTTTAGTGTTATTAGGGTTGATGGGGTTTATCGTTTGTTGTAACGTATTAGTACCGCTAATTACACAACAAATTACATTCTCAATCCAAAGTAAGGTTGATGGTTATGTGCCACCATCAACATGATGAGGTCTAACATGACAAGAAGATGTAATCATTGGTGTTGTAGCTATTGTTGCAAACTCAATCGCATCTTATATGTTTAACTATGTAGGGTTTTTAATGGGGCGTAAAATCGAAATCAGTTTACGTAATCGCTCATTAGAAGCATTAGTAAGACAAGATATTTCTTACTACTCAGACAAAAAAATCGGAGAAATCTTAACTAAAGTTATTTCAGATACTCAAATCGTTGGAGATCAAGCAGTAATGATCCCAATGCTAGTTGGGATATCTGTATTTCAAATATTAGCATCATTAATTATGATGCTAATATTGTCAGCAACTCTTGCTGCAGTTGTAATTGTGATTTTCTTAATGATTATTTTAGCAATGTATGTATCATTCAAAATTACAACATCTAGATATAATAAAGTTCGTACAGTTATTACAGATATCAATGGTAATGTAACTGACCGTATTGCAACTGTGAGATTAATTAAATCTACAGGAACTGAAAATTACGAAACTGAAAGATTTAAACAAGTTCACGAAGAGTATTATGCTAAATCTCGCAAAGTAGGGCAAATGCAAGCTTTAATGCTAGCAACTCTATTTGGGGGAGTTTCACTATTACAATTCTCAACTTTAATTGCCACTGCCATTATTTATGGAACAGCTGACACAACTGTTGCAGCCGAGTTCTTTAAAAATACTTTTGCTGCCTTCTTATCTGCTCAAGGGATGATGATTGGTCCGCTATTCAATGCAATGAATGCGTCATTTGGTTTAGCACAAGCAGCCGTTGCTGCAAAACGTATCAATGATACTTTAATTGCCACTTCAATCATGGATCCTCATTACTTTGATGGAGAAGAAGTTGAATCAATTGATGGAAACATCGAATTTAAAGGTGTTAGATTTGCTTATCCAGAAAAACCAACTAAAACAATTCTTCCGAAATTTGACTTTACTTTTGAAAAAGGTAAATCATACGCATTCGTTGGAGAAACTGGGTCAGGAAAATCAACAATCTCAAAATTATTATTAAGATTCTATGACCCAACAGAAGGTGAAATTATTGTTAATGGTAAAACAAACTTAAAAGATGTTCATTTATCTTCATATTTAAATCACGTTGGATACGTTGAACAAGATCCTCAAATTTTATTTGGTGATGTTTATGAAAACGTAAGATATGGAAGATTTGATGCTACAAATGAAGAAGTTATTGAAGCATGTAAAATGGCTGAGTTAGACCAACTTATCCAAACATGACCAGATGGTTATGACACAATCCTTGGAGAAAGAGGATTTATGTTATCTGGTGGTCAAAAACAACGTCTAATTATTGCTCGTATGTTCTTGAAAGACCCACAATTGTTAATTCTTGATGAAGCAACTTCTGCTTTAGATAATATTGTTGAAAAAGAGATTCAAGCAAAACTTGAAACTTTAATGGTTGGTAGAACTACAGTTTCTATCGCTCACCGTTTATCAACAATTAAAAATGCTGATCACATCATTGTTCTTGGAGCCGATGGTGCAGGTATTGTTCAAACAGGAACATTTGAAGAACTTAAAAAAATGCCAGGACATTTCCAAAAACTATATAACGCTGGATTAATGGACTAATTAATAACCTTTCGGGGTTATTTTTTTTATTTTCTATTTTCAATCACCAACATTAAAATGTATTATTAAACTATATAGAAAAGGGGATTTTTAAATGAAACAAAGAACCAAAAAAATAGACATCAAGAAAAACCTTAGTTACATTAAGAAATTTAAAAACCCTAAATGACCAGGTCAGAAGAAAATCGTTAAATCTGCAAGCCTTTCTACAGATCAAACTTTAAAAATAATTAATAGACAAAAATTAGTTTTGGATCAAAAATTTGTTGACTACAAAACAGATAGTCGTTTTAGTAGAACCGAAGAAAAATGAAGTTTTTTCAAAGCTCTTTATACATCACTAAAAGATGTGTTTGCAATTATTTTAATAGCTATCATTATTTATAACTTTGTAATGTTTGCAATTACTGGTGGAATTGCTGATTTAGCTGGAGGAATTTTAGTATTAATCTTAATCGGTTTATCTACTTCATTCCAAATCTTTAACTCATATCAGATATTTAAAAAGAATAAAGCTATTAGGCTTGAACAAGATGAACAAATAAAAGTGCTAAGAAATCAACCAGATATTAAAACTACTGAAGATTTCTTAGCTGTAATTGATGAAATGAAATATGAGGTTAAAAAAACCCATGTTTCAAAAGTTATCAAAGGAGATGTAGTTTACTTCAAAAGAGGTGACATTGTTCCGGTAGATTGTAAAATAATTCACACAAACGAGTTATTCGTAAGTCAAGAACCAGTTACTGGTGACAACACAGTTATTGAAAAATTTGTTGATAACGTTAGCGAAAGCAAAAAACCATTTGAATTATCAAACATTTTATATCGTGGAACAATTATCAAAAGAGGTGAGGTTTGAGCTTTAACTTTATACACTCAAGACCAAACTCTATTTGAATACAACAAAAAAGTTGAAGTAGATGAAAAACCAGATACAACATTTAATAAGCAAATTAAGAAAGTATCTAAAATACTTCTTACAACAATTGCAGTTTTCGTGCCGATAATTTTCGTTATATCTGCTGTTTTAAGAGCCATGACAGGTCATGGTGAGTTTTCTGATGCAAATGTATGAATGCAAGGGTTAATCTTCGCTATGGCGATTGCTGTGGCTCTTGCCCCAGATGCATTGCCATTGATTCTTACATCAGCATTTTCAAAAACACGTAATACTTTAAATAAAAATAAGATTGTTTCTAGAGACACTTCAGTTGCACAAAACATCGGTTCTATGGATGTATTGGCAATTGATTTTGAACAAATATTCTTGAAGAAGGAGAAAGTCTTAAAATCAATTACTGATTTAGAGGGTAATGTTGTAAATAGAATTTTAGAAAAGGGTATTTTGTGTACTCAAAATGACATTGTCTTAGATGAACACACAATGGATCTGTTAAGACAACATGCTGAGTTTAAAAAACATGAAGATGCCATCAACAAAAGATTTAAATTCGTTTCGAATTTTGAAAACCAACTGTACAATATTAAAACATCTATTTTTGAAGATGCTGAAGGGCAAAAATATTCAATCATTAGAGGGAATAAACTAGATATCTTAGAAAAGTGTTCAACATATGAAACTGTTAATGGAAACGAGAATCTTAATAAGACAAATCTAGAAAAAATCGAAGAAACATTTTCTGAGTTAACTTCTAAGGGGATAGAATCAATTGGAATTGCGATCAAACCAATTGATAACGATAACTCAAGAACAGTAGCTGCTAAAAACTATATCTATTTAGGTTTAATTAACTACACGCTAAAAACAAAGGCTAAATCTAAAGATGTTATTAAAGATATTAAAGCAGAAAATGTGGATGTTAAATTCTTCACAAAGTCATCTTTAGATGATGCTGCAGCTATTTCAAACATTTTACAATTCAATATTTATGATCCAATTGGTGGAGACGAGATTGCTCAAATGTCAGATCTTCAATTATCAAGAAGTTTAGGTAAAACAAATATGTTTTACAATGTTGATTCGGCAGCTGAAGTAAGACTTATTAAAGCTTACCAATCTCTTGGTCATACGGTTGGTTTCTTAGGAAAAGATATTGAAGATTCAATTCAATTGTTATCTGCTGATATTGGTATCACAACAAATGGTAGTGACGCCTTTGGTAAAAATTGTTCCAACTTGTTAATTAGAGAAAATGGGATTGCTGATATTGCGATTGCAATTAGAGAGTCTCGTAAATCTTTAATGAACTTAATGAAATTCATTAAATTAAAAATTACTGGAGCACTTTCATTAACATTTAAATTGTTAATTGGATTGTTCTTAATCAATGAAGAGCCAATGAGTGCCTTACAATTATTGATGCAGAACTTATTATTCAACACAATTATGTTTGCATTCATTTACGACAGTATTGATGAAAGTTACATAAAAGAACCAGTTAGATGACGAACAGAGACAATCATTCCATTCGCACTTTGAAATGGTTTAGTATTCCAATTATTCTCAATATTCAATATCTTGATGATTTCATTTGTGACACATCCAGAAATAATTTCACACATTAGGGATGGTGCAATTGATACATCATTTGAAGAGGGTAGTGGAGAATTGTTAGTATTCCAAACTATGTACTGATTGGAAGACACAATTACTAACATCTTATTTGCCTTTGTAATGAGAACGCATTACAAATCTGTTTTCAAAGCTTCAATTGCAAAACCAGTATTAATTGTCTTTTCTGCAGTGGCTGTATTAGCATTTGTATTGCCATTATTACCAGGAACTGAAATTGCATTAGATCTGTCTCATAGTCAACTTGATGGTCGATGAGTTTGAGAGTGATACGTGTACATAATTGGGGCTTGAACAGCAATATTCTTCACTCAAGAATATTGAAAACGAGCATACGTAAAAGTTTTCAAAAACTGATTATAAAAACGAAGGTTCAGGCCTTCATTTTTTTTGTGTACCGTGACGTTATTATAAAAAAATATTAATAAAACGAAGGTTCTAAAAAGAAACCAATAACAAAGCAACCGACTTATTTTTAAGTACTATAAACCACCGTTAATAATGAGAAGATAAATTAAAGGGGTGGTTTAATGATTGAAGATTTTACAAAGAAATTAGAGCATTTTTTAGATAGTAATTTTAACTATCGAATATTAATAAGTAAATATCGTAGACTAGAAATTATCTACATTGTCTTTGCGGTTTTATTTTTGTATGCCTTAATACAGTTCATTGTGGTGATGGTGTTTAAGCCTGGATTTTGGTTTATTCCAACAGGCATTATTTTAATCTTGATTATTGCATTTTATTTTATGGTTAAAAATGATTTGGCAATTATCAGAAAAGTTAAGATTTTGCATAAGAAAAATTTTAAAGAACATATAACAAGTTTCTATAATTTATATTTGGAAGAGATTGATGAAACTGAGATAAAAATTGAAGACGTTTTATTTTTAGCTCGTAATAAATACCAAATAAATTTGAAATACAAAAATGTAGAAATATTTTTAGAAGTGATTGAGAAAGCCGAACATAAAGCATTTGCTGTTTATAGTTCAATAGATACATTTTTTGATCTCAAATCATCTCATACAAATAAATATATATTGACAAGAAATATTGGTAGCAAAACAAGAAATCACGAAATAAAGATAAGATGGAATTCACAAACTGAAAGTGGAAGTTTGTTGACAGAATCAATTTCATTTAATAACCACTTTATAATTGATGGCAATCATCATCAAGCAGTAAAGTTGTTGACGCCTTCCTTGATTGAAGGGATTAGAACCGTTGGATATGAAAACTATGAAGGAATTGATTTCACTGTTCTAAATAGTGTTATGAATGCTAATTATGATTTTTCAGATTTGCTTCCAACTTGAAGAGAATTAAACAAAGGTAAGGTTCTAATAAGATATACTAATGTGCAAATCAAACAAATATTTTGTGAAAAAATTATCAAAGATGTTTCAATATTGAAAAATTTACTAGAAGTTAGTCAGCCGTTTGTAAGAAATAGGAGGTATTAGTATGCCAATCAAAGAAAAAAATACAGAAAAGCAAATTAAAACAAACATGGCCGGAAAGGTTATCTGGTATGGTTCATTTGTTTTGATAATTCCTTTAATAAGTCATATATCTAGAAGAAATAACATTATAAGATTTCAAGAAAAAATATACGAAGCTAGTAGTGGGATAGATGTACATCTTGTAAAAAGAACTGACACCCTTTTGAAGCTGGTTGATGTTGTTAAGTCAACAATCAAATTCGAAAAAGAATTATTAACTAAGCTAGTTGAACTTAGAAATATAAAAGTTAACGATAATAAAATTCAAGATAACATCTTACTTAATGAAAAACTTAGCACGATTCAGAGGTATGTTGGTATACAAATGGAAGCATATCCTGAATTGAAATCTAATAAAAACATCTTAGATCTTCAACAAAACATCAGAGAGGTTGAAGATGATCTTACTTCGGCCAGAAGAATATACAATGCTAATGTAACGGCGTATAACCAATTTGTTCAAACTTGACCGACTGCTGTTGTTGCTGAATCTATAGGGGTATTTACAAAACCATTTTTCAAAGCTACAAAGGAACAAAAACAAGATATTAAAATTGTTCTTGGGATATAGAGTTAAACAAGGACTAACGAGAATGGCTAGAGAATGGCTAATAATAGGCCATTCTTTGCTTTATTTGGTGTCATGGATAGTAAAAAAACATTATTTAAGATATATAATATTTCTATATAAAGAGGTGTAGAAATGTTAGATATAAATTATATTGAACAAAATTTAGAATATGTTACTGCTCAATTAAATAAAAGAGCTGGAGACTATACTGAAGATTTAAATTTTGTTGTAGGTAAAAATAAAAGAAGAAAAGAATTGCTGTTAGAAGTTGAAAAACTTAAAGCTGAAAAAAACTCATTATCAAAACAAGTTGGAGAATTAATGAGGGATAAAAAAGTTGACGAGGCAACAACGATTAAATTACAAGTTTCAGATATGAATGCTGATATTGAAAAGTTTGATGCTGAATTGAAAATTGTTAATGAGGAATTAGATGCTAAATTAAGAGAAATTCCAAATGTGCCAAACGCAAACATGCCTATTGGTGTTGATGACAATGACAACCCCGAAGTTAGACGTTGAGGGGATGACAAAATTGTTAAACATTCAATGCCTCACTGAGATATCGCAACTAAGTTAGGTCTGGTTGATTTTGAACGTGCAGTTAAGGTTTCTGGTTCAAGATTTGTGATTTATACTGGATTAGGTTCAAGATTAGTTCGTGCCCTTGCCGATCTTTTATTAACAAGACACACAAATAATGGATATACAGAAATGCATGTTCCGGTTATTGTTAATGCAGAAGCTATGTATGGAACTGGTCAATTACCAAAATTTGGTGACGATGCTTACAAAGTTGGAGAGCAATACCTAATCCCAACTTCTGAAGTCCCATTAACTAATTTACATGCTGGTGAAATTTTAGACGAATCAGTTTTACCAATTAAATACACTTCATTTACACAATGCTTTAGACAAGAATCTGGAAGTGCCGGGCGCGACACAAGAGGATTAATTAGAATGCATCAATTCAACAAAGTTGAAATGGTTAAACTAGTTAAACCCGAAGAATCATATAATGAATTAGAGTTAATGACTCAAGACGCAGAAGCAATTTTACAAATGTTTAATTTACCTTATAGAGTTGTTGAATTATGTACAGGTGATGTTGGTTTTGGTTCATCTAAAACTTATGATTTAGAGGTTTGATTCCCTGAGCAAGATAAATATCGTGAAATTTCTTCTGTTTCAAATTGCGAAGATTTCCAAGCAAGAAACATGATGACAAGATATAAAGATGAAAATGGGAAAGCACAATTAGTGCATACCCTAAATGGTTCAGGAGTTGCTATTGACAGATTAATCGCAGCTATCTTAGAAAACTATTGAGATGGTGAAAAACTTGTATTACCAGAAGTTTTAAGACCATACTTCAATAATCAAGAATTTATTAAATAAGACTTATGTCTTATTTTTTTAATTGTTAGTATAATAATAGATAAATGAGGAGGAATATTATGGCAAATATAAATGACACAATCGTAGCCCCTGCTACGAACATAGCAACACAAGCCATTGCTTTGATTAGAATAAGTGGTGATGATGCTTTTAAGATCACAAATAGTTTGTTAAAAAAAGATGTTCCTCTAAAGCGTGGGGCTTATCTTAGAAAAATGTATGATGGAGAAACTCTTGTAGATGAGGTTGTTTTAACAGTTTATACAAATCCACATTCTTTCACTGGTGAAGATGTAGTTGAGATAGCTTGTCATGGGGGTATATTAAACACAAATAGAATAATTGGGTTAATACTTAACTGTGGAGCTAGAATGGCTATGAAGGGTGAATTTTCGCAACGTAGTTTCTTAAATGGGAAAATAGACTTAATTCAGGCCGAAGGTATTAATGACCTAATCCATGCAACTAATGAATTGGCATTAAAAATTGGTGTTGATAATATGAGTGGATCAAACAACAAAGCTATCGTTGATTTAAAAGCTAATCTTATGGATATCATCTCTAGAATCCAAGTTTCAATAGATTATCCAGATTACGATGATGTTGAAGGGTCAAGTCCTGAAGACTTAGCTAAATTGCTTCAAACAATTTATGACCAAGTCTCTAAATTACTTGTAAGATCTAAAATGGCTAACAAATCTGTTGAAGGAATTAAAACAGCTATTATTGGCCAAACAAACGTGGGTAAATCTTCAATCCTAAATGCTTTACTGAACGAAGATAAGGCAATTGTTACTGATATTCCAGGAACAACAAGAGATATTGTTGAGGGACAAATTTCGCTAGAGAATGTTACCTTGAATTTAATTGATACTGCGGGAATCAGAAAAACTGAAGATGTAGTTGAATCTCTAGGTATTAAAAAATCTCGTGACTTAATTGATAAGGCTGATTTAGTGTTATTTGTTGTTAATGGATCTAATATTCATGAAAAAGACAATCAGGAAATTTTTGAAGCTTTAAAAGAAAAAACTCATATTGTAGTTGTTAATAAATCAGAACTATTAAACGAAGAAGATATGGCTAAAATTATAAAAATGCATCCAGAAGCAATCTTTACTAGTGCATTAAATGATGATATTGATCAATTGATTGAATTAATTCAATCGATGTACATCAATGAAGAAATAATGAAGAGTGATGAGTTAGTTTTAATTAACTTAGGGCAAATAGGTCTAATTGAAAAAGTTAAGGATAAAGTTGAACAATCTTTAAATGCTATGAAGATGTATATGCCGATCGACATTGTTAATGTTGACCTTTATGACGCATGAAATTATTTAAATGAACTAATTGGTGAACAATATGATGAAGAAATAATTGACAACATTTTTAGAAAATATTGTTTAGGAAAATAAAAAAACACCGAGAGGTGTTTTTTTAAATATTCTTACTTTTGATTTTGTTTTTTTGTTGATTCTTCATTATCAAGTAATTACTGAATTTCTCCAAGAATATAAAGACAAGTATTAACAACATAAATGAGAATGTAGTATCTGTCATTCAGTGGAATCTATATACCACTAGAGATATATTCATTTGTTGTTCAAAGATGAATCAAACTATTGCATATATAATTATGAATTTCTTAATTTTTTTATCATCACGTTTTTCAAAAACAAATCATAGCATTGCTAATAAACTGGCATTTGAAACCATATGTCCAGAAGGGAAATCTCTATTTCAACTTTGGTTTTCAACTTCGTGGCGATCTTTTCCTGAAAAAATATTACCAATATTTTTTCAGAAGCTTCCATTAACTTCATATCAACGTAAAACTGGACCTTCTGCCTGTCCGAAGTAGTTATTGCCATTTATATTGAAGAAGTCATCATAACTAACTCCTAGAGATTTGGCTTCGGGTCAAAGACTATTGTAAACATAACTGTAGTAGTATGGGCGCCCCATACCTTGTTTAAGAGTTATAACAAAGAAGTAACAAATAATTGAAAAAGATATTATTTTAATAGAGGCGATTCAATATCTACCTGTTATAACGTCCTTGCGCTTAGAAAATTTAGTTCTCAGATAAATGAAAGCAGTTATTTGAATTGCGGCCTCGATAACCATAATTACTATTCCTGAAATAGTTACGTATTTGCTTGTTCCGACCATCTTAGGATCGAAACCAACTCCTCATCCCTTATTTGAGTTATTTGCACTCAAGATTGGTTGAAGCTGCATATAAATTCATAATGCAAATCAAAGTGAGTATAAAACATATATTACTCAAGGGTTATCTTGGAAAAAAAGTTTTTTTCTTTTTCTTGCAATAGAAAACCAGTGTTTCACCAATAACAGCTACTACTATGAACAGAGTTGTGAATAATTCAGAATAACCAATTCTATCTAGAAATACAACTCATCATTTAACTACTTCATATCCCATTCCTTTTTCAAAGAATTGGTTTATCTCAAGGTCATAAAAAGTACTCACAATAAATGCAAGTAATGTCAATATAAATACCGTGGCTACCGGTATGATGATTCATAAGTTCTTTTTGTCTACTTTAAGTGTCATATTTTTATTATAAAGAAATATTTTATATATTTGTAAGGCGATAATAAAAAAATGTGTTTTTAGATTACTTTTACTTTTCAAGTGAACTTTTATTTGGCAAAAAGATGTTTATCTATATAATTTTGAATAGAGGAGTACTTTATGAGAAACAATAAAATTTTTGATTTATTATTTTGATCTGCTATTGTTATACTCGGTATTAGCTCATTAATAATGAAAGATATTGCTTTTGCTATTTATGGAGGAACTGGGTGACATCTGCCTGGAGGAAGTGATGGAACACACAACTTTCAATATTGATTTAATGATGGTATTTTAGGCCAGTTTGATGCATATAGTTGTTGAGCCACAACTATAGCCGTTGTTTTCGGTTGTATGAAAATACACCAAAACCTTTTTAAAAGATTTGAGTTTAAAACAAGTTATTCATGACTTAATACAACACTAGTATTTAATTTAGTTGGTTGCATCTTGTTTTTAATGGATGGTAGTCTAAATAATTTATGAGACCAACCCAATGGATCTTATAGTGGGGTTGTAGCAATTCGATCAATCATTGGACATTATGTTATTCCTTTAATGATTTTGTTATATTTCATATTATTTGCTAATGAAAAACACGGTTATATTATTATGGCAAAAAATGAAGCATGGAAAACAGCCATACTAGTGTTTTCATACGCGATGTTTATCTTATTTAAATACTTACTTATGACTAACTTTGAAAGAAATTCTGAAGTTATGGATTACATCAAAGACCTAGGAAGTAACTTTGGTGAAAACCCAACTTGAAAATATCCTATTATCGCACCTTATATTTTGGGATGACCAGTTTTTGTAATATCGGTATTTGGAATAACTGCCGGTCATTATGCCTCATTTATGATTTTGAATGCATTGAATAATATTTCATTCAAAATCATAAACAAAGGGAATAGAACACAAAAGGAAAGTACTTCTCAATTGTAGAAGTATATTTCTAATTGTTTTTTTGTATTTAATATTTTAGATACTTCAATATAATAAAGAATATAAATAATTATATTAAGGAGAAACTATGATTAAATTCCCAAAAAATTTCCAATTTGGAGCAGCTATCAGTTCAATGCAAACTGAAGGCCGTGGAACAACTGAAATTGGTAAATTAACATTTGATAAATTATATGAAATTCAACCAGAAAAATTCTACAACGGAGTTGGACCGGAATTAACAAGTGATATCATGAATCACTACAAAGAAGACTTAGCTATGCTTGGTGAAATCAAACTAGAAGGTTTAAGAACCGGTTTTTCATGAGCTAGATTATTTCCGGATGGAAAAACTTTAAATCAAGAAGCTGTAGATTTCTATCATGATTACATTAAGGAAATGAAGAAAAATAACATCCAAGTATTTATGACATTTTTCCACTTTGATATGCCGATGTGAGCCCAAGAACTTGGGGCTTGATCTTCAAACGAAGTAATTGATAGTTTTGTTGAATATACAAAATTCTGTTTTGAAGAATATAAAGATGAAGTTGATTATTATGTGACATTCAATGAACCACTTAACCCTGTTTTGAATGGTTATACAGGTTCTGCGCATTACCCATGTATAAATGATCCAAAACAAGCTGTACAACAAGCTTATGGAATCTATTTAGCTCACGCTAAAGTAACTAAAGTTTTTTATGAACAAAACCTACAACATGCAAAAATTGGTATGGTTTTTGATTGAAACTATTCATACGCAGTTGATGATAAACCAGAAACTATTTTAGCCGAGAAAATTTTTGATGCTTATGTGAATAGAGGGGCATTCAATATTTTCTACAACGGAACAATTAGTAAATTATTAATTGATACACTAGAACAATATGGAATGACTCCAAGATACACAGAAGAAGAGTTAACAATTTTAAGCGAAACAAAAGTTGATTTCATGGGAATTAATTACTACTTCCCAAGTAGAATTAGAGCTCGCGAAAACAAGGATGCTGTTTGAGCATTAGATACAGTTGATAGATTCATCCCCGAAGGGGCAAGAATGAACCCATTCAGAGGATGAGAAATTGATCCTAAAGGTTTATACGACATTGCAATTGCTGTCAGAGATGAATATGACAATGTTCCTTGATACATTGCCGAAAACGGAATGGGTGTAGAAAATGAAGATCAATATCGTGATGAATCGGGAATGATCCAAGACGATTACAGAATTGACTTTGTTGGTGAACATTTAGAATGACTTAAAAAAGGATTAGATGAAGGTTCAGCATGTTTCGGATATCACATGTGAACTGCAATTGATTGTTGATCATTTATGAATGCTTATAAAAACCGTTATGGTTTAATCGAAGTTAATTTAGATGACCAAACAAGAAAATTTAAAAAATCAGCCTTCTGATATAAAGATTTAATTGAAAATAAAGAATAGAAAAAAAAACAGGCTTTATAGCCTGTTTTTTATGTTTCTGATTTTTCGTCAATATCCTGATTTTCAGAATCTCTTTGAGCCTGTTCTTGTGTGTTAATCAAAATAACGGCATTTTCAAAATCATCATTCTTTAAATTTAGAGTAGCTAATCTTTTGAATCACTTTTCTCACTTAACTTCTTGAGTCGTATTTTCAGAAAAGATATTAGTTCTTTCGCTTTCTAATGATTTAATAAATAAAATGTATCCTTCACTGAATTCAATTTTTGATTTCTCCTTTTCCTTTTCATTTAATACATTTCTAACTGCGGCTTTCATTACAAAATAGTAGATTGATGTGATAATTGGGATTGAAAATATAGTTCCGATTATAATTCCTGCCATAAAAACCTCTCTATCTCATTGCAAAATTATCTTAACACAACACACAGTTATTAAAAAAAGGCGACATAGCCACCCTTATTTTATTTTCCTAATTTAAATATCATTGAACTAAATAGATAGTTTATGATTGTGGCTCTTGAAGATTCTAAAATCGTTACCCTGCTTGAGTAATCTGCTAAAATCGCTTCCTTATATCCATCAAACTTATGAATTTGCGAAGAAGAAGATATTAATAAGATATTCTTAGTTTTACCTTTTAATAAGTCATAGTAGTTTTCAACATACTGGTTATCTAAACCAAATGCAACAACAATTGCTAGATCATCTTCAGTACAGCGACTAACTCATGCTGCATTAGATTTACGTGTCATATTAAAATGCGCATTATAACCAAGCAGTTGTAGTTCGCTTGCAAATAATTCTGTGTTATTTAGTTGTTGATAAGAGCTAACAATATAAATATTCTTAGCTTCATTTATCATCTTTAATGCACGCATAATTGTGTCTTCTTGTAAATCAATCATATTAAAACTTTGATCTACTATTTCTCGATAGTTACTTTTGGCGATTGCACCATTACTATCAACATGAATATTATTAAAATCATAATATTCAGTTTCCACTTTAACCCTAATGGCTAGTTCTCTAAAACCTTCATAACCATTTTTCTTAGCAAACGAAGTTACAACAGACTCTGAACAAAAAGCTTTTTCAGCTGCTTCAATACTTTTAGGAGTTTTGTTAGTTTCCATACAATCTAATAAATATTCAGCAATTAGACTATATGATTTGTTCTCAGATGAATTTTTAATTAATATAAGTTTTTCTTTTATTGATTTAAACATAAGTACCTCTAAAAAATATTTTAATACAAAATGTTTGATAAAGGAGAAGTTACTTTGGTTTTTGAGAAGTACTTTCTACTTGATATTTTAATATTGTTTTGAGTTTATTAAAAAGCAATAATAAAGATATGTTAAATGTTCTATTTAATTATTAATAATATATTAGAAGAACAAAACAAAATAAGGGGGCAAATATGGCAAAGAAAAAGGATTATGCCAAAGATGCGAAACACTTATTCGAAGCACTAGGTGGATATGATAACATTGAATCATTTTTCCACTGTATGACAAGAAGAGAATGTACCCCATAGGTGACACAAAATTTTATTTGAGAAAAAGTAGTAATTAAGTTTACTGCTTTTTTCTTTTTAAAAAGCAATTAATTTAATATGTGATTGTTTGTTTTGTTTAACTAACACATAAAAAATAGAATTATATGAACTTTTAGGACGAGGGGGGCGATGCCATTGTTTTTTATAAAAGAAGCAAATTATTTGGAGATTTTAGAAAACACTACTGAAATAATTAAAACTACAATTTCCAGAAAACTCAAAAATAAAAAAACTGGCCAAGAATTTGAACTAAATTTTACTAAAAATTCTAGTTTTCATCGTGCTGCTTGAGATAACACGTATGCTGAAATTCAAAAAACTTGAGCTGAACTAGATTCTATGAAAAAAGAATTTAAAAATAATAATATAACAAAAGAAGAACATGATAATAAATCAAGAGAATTAAATAAAAAATTAAGAATGTT
>NZ_AXXW01000007.1 GCF_000483165.1 Tullyiplasma multilocale ATCC 49900
TACTTCAAATTCTTCGCCAGTCTTTTTATTTTTGAGTTTTCTGGAAATTGTAGTTTTAATTATTTCAGTAGTGTTTTCTAAAATCTCCAAATAATTTGCTTCTTTTATAAAAAACAATGGCATCGCCCCCCTCGTCCTAAAAGTTCATATAATTCTATTTTTGGACACCATAACCAAATTCGATCGGACAGAGGGCTTTTATGTTATGGTGCCTAAAAATAGAACTATATTATTTTTTATGTGTTAGTTAAACAAAACAAACAATCACATATTAAATTAATTGCTTTTTAAAAAGAAAAAAGCAGTAAACTTAATTACTACTTTTTTTCAAATAAAATTTTGTGTCACCTATGGGGTACATTCTCTGTTTTGGTTTAAATTTATCGCCAATATACGAACCAAGTAAATAACATGGCAATGAAACAAAGCCGTAAACAGCTCCCGCAAATGAATATTCACTTGCTGACAAACGCAAATTGGCATTAATATTTGGGATATAGCTTTCCATAAAAAATGGAATTGCCATAATCACAACATAAGTTAAAGCCAATATCATTATCGGGAAATTACTTTTAAAGAAAGTTTTATACCGATTTTCCTTTTTAATTTTTATTTCCATAGAATCCTCCAATTCTAATAAAAATAAATTCCTAAATTAGTCATTCATGAGCTTTTAAGCAAAAATAAAGTAGTGGTATTTACCACTACTTTATTTTTATAAGTTTTTATCTTTTTCTCATCAATTTTCTAAAGATAAATTTTTCATGATTTTTATACATTGTCACATATAGAGTTAATCCAGCAATCAACCCAAAAGTAGCAAATCCCACAACTGTTAAAAGGATCAATTGATTTCCTCATTGACTAGCAACAATTGATTCATATCCTGTTGCAGGATCAACAATTGTCATTGTGTGTTTTCCTTCAATTTGAGCTTTGATAAGTCTGAAGAATGCATCTGGTGTAAAGGCAATTACCGAAATAAAACTTACTCCAGCTGCATAATTCTTATTATCAATTTTTAATTCAGCTCCAATTGGTGATCATCTAATAGTTACTAGTGCTCAAGTTAATAAACCTAATACTAATAAGTTTACACAAGCCACTACCGCCATGATAGTTTTAATAACCCCTTTGTCTTTGAAATCATTTCCAAATCCAGGTAGTATAACCGCAATCAACACTAGAACTATCCCAACGAATAGTCCAAGACATATTAGTCAAATGTAGGAATGTGATTTATCTGCTCTTTTACCAGCATATGACGAAATCATAAATCTCATTACATAAGATCTAAACACTCCCAGTAAGGTCGCTACAATAGTCATTACTCCAAAGATATTTGTTAAGTAACTCATGTATGAACTTAGTCCCATTTGAAGCATATAAACCCCAAGTACTAAAAAACCAAGTAATCATACTTTTCATGATTGAATAACCCTTAACAAAGCTTTGACAGAAAATGTTCGATCATTATTATCATCAATTCCTTTGATGAAGAATATTGTTAATAATAGTGAAGCTATTATTAGTGCCACATAAATAGTTACCAAGATAAAGAAACCTAAACTAATAGATTCACCTTTGTAGTCAATTGTTGGGAATTCTCCACTATTTGATAAAGCTAATAACAACATTCCAAGTAATGCTAAGAACAGACCAATAAATCCATTTGTAGCTCCTTGAAGCCCATTATTTGCTCCAACTCTTTTCTCTTTTTCATCTCCGATTAATTGTTCTGTATTATGGTTTTTAACAACTTTTCAAAGTGGAGCTCATAAAAGTCCACAAGTAGTAAATGCAAAACAACCAAAAATAATATACAGTTGAATCATCGTAGCTAAACTTGATGTATTAAATGGTAATGTCATATATCAAATTCCTAATAAACTTGTTAAAGATAACGAAATTATTAGAAGGTGTTTAGATTTAAATCTATCACCAATATATGAACCAATTAAATAACAAGGTAGTGATGCAAATCCATAAATGGCATTTGCATACGAATATTGATTGGCATCAAGACGTAAATTCTGACCGATATTAGGAATATAGTTTTCCATGTAGAATGGAATCGCCATAATAACAACATCTGCTAATGCCAGGATAATAATTGGAAGATTCAATCTAAAGAAACTTCCAAATTTTTTGAAACTTAAATTTTTTATATTAAATTTCTTTTGCTCCATAATTAATCTCCAAACTAGGATTATCACTGATAAATCCATTTAATAGTTCTCTCGGATATAAATTAATTACCTCTATTGCTTGATAGTTCTCTTTGAATGTTCAAATATTCATTTTCATATTTAATTCAGTGAAGAAATGTACATTTTTAAATCTCTTTACTAATCCATAATATGGATGGATGTAGTCAAATCTTTTAACTAAGTTTTTATCCATTTGACTCATTGTTTCAATTAAATACCCTTTTTTAAATAGTTCCCCATCTAATTTAGATATTCATATTAATGTGTTTCTACTAAATGAAGAAACAACAATTTCAGCTTCAGTTTTATCTCTCAAGATTTTTAAAGCTGCATATATTATGCCATAGTCTTCTTCTTTGTAATTGCCCGCTTTAATTTCAACATTTATAAAATCATACATATAAGCAATTCCGAAAATAAATTCTTCGACAAATCTTGGTGGCATTCAACGTGGATTTTCTTTGAAGAAATCCAATTCTAAGATTTCATTATAAGTTAAATCTCTAACCAATTTGTCAGTATTACCTATTCTTTTAAAATTATGATCATGGAAAATTATTAATTGTTTGTCCTTTGTTAATCTAATATCAAATTCAACTGCACTACAAGTTTTTAACGCTTGGATAAAATCTTCCATGCAGTTTTCACCCTTAGGACTTCTAAAGCCTCTATGTGCTACTAACATATCAATATTCCTTTCCGTGAAATAACCTTTAGTTACTTCTACTTATATTATTAACCTAAATTAAATGATTTAATATAGTTTTTATCTCCATTAGAAATGTATTAAGGACTGAAAAACAATTAAAAGATAGATTCGTTTAATTATATTTTATATCATAGAACAATATGTGAAGTTTATAAAAAATACCACACACTTTTGTGAATGGTATTTACTTAAAGTTTTAATAATGCTAATGCGATATTGAATTGATTTTTTCTATTAACAATTATCTCATCTATCATTTTTTTAATAATAAGTTTGGGTGAATTAGAATCAAATTCATTACCGCTTTCTTCAATTTCTTCTAACTTGAATACATGATATATCAACAATAAATCGTCAAGAACTTTATCAGAATTAAAATCGGCTCGATAGTCACAGTATCATTTAACTTTCGCTAGTTTTAAAATAATTGCCAAATAATCATCAAAAACAATTTGGTTTTTCTTTTCATTATTAAAGATATTAAAAATATCTTCATCAATCCCATTAGTTAGTGATTCCAAAAACATATCATTATCTGCAATTTCGTGCTCTTTTTTAACAAAAATATAAAATTCTTCAAATTGAGATTGTGTAATCCTATTTTGTCTTAAAAATATTTTAAGAACGTCCGATAATAATTTATTATCGCCCACAATATTGATATTATAATTTGCATAAACTCAGATTTTAAAGTGTTCTAAATAAAATTCTTCATTAAAGTGGTATTTTATTCTGTTCGAAAATTTAATATCTTTTGCAAATTCCAATCAATTGATGGCATTTTTAAAAATAAGTTTATAACCTTCGATTAGATTTTCTAAATCTTCATTATCATGAGAACCATTTTTGAAATCATTCTCCAGTTCTATCATTTTTTCTAAAGTATCAATATTGAAATTGATAAATTCTTCAATATCATCAATCGATGATAATTTCATATTCTTTTCTAAACTTCTCTCTGCTAAAAAATCTATTAATTTATTAAAATTCTCCACATATTCTCCTATATATTTTTAGTTAATTATTCTTCTAGCTACAATTGATAAATCAGTGGCTGCTTTTGGTAAGAATTGGTCAAATTGCAATTCATTTGTTTCATCCCCACCAACAACATCACTAACAATTTTTAAGGCTGCAAATGGAACATTGAATTTATATGCTGTTTGCATAAAAGCTGTACATTCCATTTCAGCAATTGATACTTTAGCATCAATTCTATTTGTGAAGTTATTAATTTTATCTTGTGATTCAAAGAATGTATCACTTGATGCAGTATTTCCAACGATGTATTTAAAACCATCTAAACTAGCTTTAATTTTGTTGATTAATTCTTGATTTGAAGTATAGAAAGCAGGCATTGATGGAAGTTGTCCATATGCATATCCCATTCCAGTTGAATCAGCCATTGAGTAGTATCCGTTTTCAACAACTACAAAATCTCCTTGGTGTAATTCGTTTTTATCTAAACATCCAGCAGTTCCTAAGTTTATAACGTATTCAACTTGTCCTTGATATTTAGTTAATAAATAAGCCAATCCTGTTGAAGCATTTGCTAACCCAATTCCAATTCAAGCAAGAACTACAGTTCCCTCTTCATTGATAAATTCATTAACAATCGATCCTTCAACTTTTTTCATATTTAAATCACTTGCAATTTCATGTAATTCTTCTTGCATAGCTCCAATTAAAATTTTCATAATATTCTCCTATTCTGTTTCGTTTTTTATTCAGTATTTAACTGTATTATTTAGCATCTTACCAATGCTATCAACTCCATGAGCTTCAACTGCTCGATCATATTGCATTTGTAATAATTCTTTAAATCCTTGATCTAAATCTTTAAAACATAATGCTCTATAGTATTCAACTTCAGGATAATCTCTTTCAACTGATACTTTATCAGCACAAAAGACAATTTTATCTAAGTTAGTCATATCTGGAGAACCAACTGTGTGGTTAAAGACCGCTTGTAAGATTTCTGGATCTTTCATTAATCAATCTTTTTGTAAATGTAAGTATCCTGTAAATGAATGTCAAACCGGAGTTGGTTCTTCTAAAAGAACTGGCATATATCTTTTTAGATATCATACAGCCTTATCAACATCTCAACGTTTTGTA
Source organism: Tullyiplasma multilocale ATCC 49900 (assembly GCF_000483165.1). GTDB lineage: Bacteria > Bacillota_I > Bacilli_A > Mycoplasmatales > Mycoplasmataceae > Tullyiplasma > Tullyiplasma multilocale. Next base: position 5,038 of record NZ_AXXW01000007.1, read on the forward strand.
ACATCGTGTAAAGTTCCGGCAATAAACGCTTTCTCTTCATCTTCACCATGTGAATTTGCTAACATTTTAGCCATCTGTCCAACATTTAAACAATGTAAGTAACGTTCTTCCTCCATTTGTTTTTCAACGCGTTCATGAATGTACATTAAGTTATAGTTAACATAATCATTGATTTCAGGAATTTGTTTATTTAAATCAATTAAGTTTCTAATATTTGTTGATGATAAGAAATTATTTTCAAAATCAAAAACTTCTAAATTATATTTATCGATAACCTCTTGATTAATATCTTCACTTCTTCTAAAAACTTTGAAATCAATCATTTTGATTAAATCATCAAAATGATCTCAGTTTTCAAAACTATCTAATTGATCACTTCCCATAATAAAAGCAAATTGATGTTCTTGATAGTTTTCCAAAATATAACTAACTGTTTCATGAGTATAAGTTGGACGATGATTTCTAATTTCAAATTCGTTAATTCTAATGAAGTCATTTTGTTCTTCAACAATCTTCAACATTGATAAACGATCTAAAATTGTACTGTTTTGTTTCTTTTTAAAAGGATTTAAATAAGCTGGTATTAATCAAACTTCATCAAAACCAAGTTTGTCGTGACAAGCTTTAGCAATATTTACATGATCTGTATGGATTGGATCAAATGATCCCCCAAATAAAGCAATTTTAGCCATTGTTTCTTACCATTCCTTCTAAAACTTTCCCAACACCGTTGTTTTCTATATTATCACACACTTCGTACGCAACTGCTTTTAATTCTTCAACAGCATTTCCAACCGCATAACCTTTGTTAACTCCACTAACCATTTCAATATCATTATGATTATCTCCAAATGTGACAATATCACGATAATCAACTCCGATGATTTCAGCTCACTTTTTAATCCCAGATAATTTGTTAGTACCCTTATTCATAGCATTAAACATTTGTGGTAATGATTGAGCTGTATCGAAGATATCTGTATATTTATCAAAAATCATTCTAGCTACTTTTTGTTTAGTTTTGCTTGATGAAAAGACTACTAATTCAACTGGTTTAACCTCTTCATTTTCAATTGCATCAGCAATTGCATTTAAATCAGGATAATAGTTGATATCAAATTTTTCTTTTTTCTTAACGGTTGTTAAATAGTTTTCTCAAGTAGTAAGTCTTTCACTACCTTTAACCCCAACCATAGCTCCAGGAACATAAGCAATAATATCAATCTCTAATGTAGCAGCTTCTCTAAAAACGGCCGCTGTTGCTGTTTTATCAAGATAATCTGCAAATAATACATCATTTGTAATTAAATCAGTAATAATCGCCCCATTACAGGCAATTATCGGCATTTGCACTTTAAGTTGTTTAGCAATTTTACGGTTTGCAACATCAAGTCTTCCAGTTACAAAAGCGAATTTATAACCACTCTTCTTTTGATATTGTTTAATTGATTTAATCGTATCTTTATCAATACTTAAATCATGGTGTGAAATTGTTCTATCACAATCAGACAAGACAAATGGTAATTTATTACCAAGCATTAGTCTTCAATTCCTTTTCAGTTTCCTTCAGGAATGTAGTTTTCACCTTTTTGAACTTCCACTTGACTTAAATCTAAATAGTCTCATTGACGTAAAACTTCATAAGAGACAATTCCAACACAATTTGAAATATTAATTGAACGAGCTTCAGCTACCATCGGAATTCTGAAAGTTGTCTCGAAGTTATCTTGTAAGATTTGTTTTGGAATTCCTGTTGATTCACGTCCAAACATAATAAAGACATCATCATTTATTTCTTTAAAGTTGTAGTTACTAATTGGACCTTTTCCATATCTTGATAAACAAAATAATGTAACATTTGGATTTAACTCTTCAAAGTGAGCTCAATCATCGTATCGAACCATATCTACATATTTGTATTCGTTAGCACTTGGTCTTGATAAGTGTCTTTCATCAAAAGGAAATCCTAATGGTTCAATAATATGTAATTTAGCATTAGTAGCTACACATGTTCTCATAATAGCTCCAACGTTTTGAGCAATTTCAGTTTCATATAAAACTATATTTAATCTTCTTTTATCTGTATTCATCTTAAGCCTCTTGTTCTATAACGTAATTAATCAACGCTAATAATTCTTCTTTTACTTCTCTTGGTGTTTCAAACTCATATTGAAAGAATTCCATATCAATTGGAAATTCATTTACAAAGTCTAATTTTTGTTCATCATCCATTTGATCTAAATAAATTCCAGTTTCAGCAATTTGCTCTGTTATTCATTCTTGGATAATTTCTAATTGTTCTTCATTAAACATCTTATACCTCGTAATTATTAATAAATTCTTTAAAAGCTCTCACAGCTAATTTTCTACTTGAACTTTTGTTTTTAGTTTTACGTCCAAGTTCAGCATATGTTTTATGACCTGGAGTTGGAATGAAAATATTGTCATACCCGAACCCTTTATCAGATCTAATTACTTGTTTAGCAATTTTTCCAACGACACTTTTCTTAACCATATACTCTTGTTGGTTTCTAGCATCATAAAATGCTAAACAAGTAACCATTCTAGCAACACGCTTATTTGGTGTTGCTGATTCATCTATTTTATCTACTAAAAGTTGAGAAATTTCATTTCAATCAGTTAATGGTTCAGCTCATCGTTTTGAATGGATCCCTGGAAAGTTATCCAATGATTCAATACAAATTCCTGAATCATCTCCCACTGCAATTCCTTTTACATGGATTGCTAAGTCTTTAGCTTTAATCATGGCATTCTCTTCAAATGTAGTTCCATCTTCTTCAATGTCATGATAATCTGTTAAGTCCAATAAAGTCTTAACCTCAAATTCTGGTAATAAGTGTTTGAACTCATCAGCCTTTCCTGGATTACTTGTAGCAATTCATAATGTCTGTCTTTCCATTTAATTCTCTCCTTGGTGTAAAATAAATTTATACATAAGTATATTTTAGAGGTTTAAGCATGGAAAATAAACAATTTGAGGGATTAACTAACGAATTATTTTTAGATAATGGTTATTTAATAAAAAAATCTAATAAAACAAGTGATTATTTCTTAGATCGAGCAAATGAAATCAATTTATACGAACAATTAAAAAACAATCCCAATAAGTTCTTTTTAACTCCTTTATCTTGAGAATTTAACAAAGATAATAATTTCATCTCTAAATATCAATATTATCCAGAAGCTTATACTTTACATGATGTGTCAATTTGCAAAAACAAAATGCGCATGGTTGTTAATTTAATTGATAAATTTCACCATCAAGATGTGGTTATTAAAAAGTTTAATCCCAAAGAAATATTAGATAAGTTCAAATCCAAAACTAACCCTATTTTTGATTTAAGTCAATGAGACCGACAAGTTGAAGAAATTATTAATAACTATGAAGATGGTTCTCAATTTGTATTAAGTCATAATGATTTAGTATTAGGAAACTTTTTAAAGGCTAAATCAAATTGAATCTTAATTGATTTTGAATTTGCAAGCATGAATCACTACTTATTTGATTACGCTAGTTTTATGGGTGAATCTTTACCAATGTCTAAATGAGATAAGTTCTTATCTATTTTGAATTTAAATGAAGCTGAGACAAAGAAACTTTTTGATTTAATCACTTATCAAAACTATCTTTGAAGTTATTGAGCTGCATATATGTTTCAAGAAACAAATAATGAGATTTTTAAAGAAATTGCTTTAGATAAATTAAAAAAACTAGAAGGTTAATCCCTTCTAGTTTTTTGTTAGTTCATTAATTAATTCAATAGTATTATCAAATTTTTCTTTTTCTAAGACACTTTTCAAAAGTCCAAGTTTACTTAATTGTCCTAATTCTTGAAGATACATTTCTTGGAAGTTTTCATAAACCTTTTTAGGTAAACTATCAAGAATTTTGTAATCTCATTCTTTTTGTTTAGGAACTAAAACTTTATTGAAAGTGTCTAAATACATTTTATGATACTTAGTTCCATTGATATTCAATGGTATTAATCCTAGATGCATTAGCATAGCATCCATCACCATTCTCCCAATTCTTCCATTCCCATCCACAAAAGGATGAATTAACTCGAAATTAATATGAAACAGAATAACTGCATTAAATTTATCAATAATGTTAATTTTAGGATTGCTGATTACTTTATTATAGTTATTTAATATCGTTGTAATATAACCTTCAATTAATCGATAATTCAAAAAATGAATTTCCCCTTTAGAGATATTTATAGTACGATACTTTCCAACTTCAGACATTTTAGTAAATTGATGAGTTTTCTTATCTAAATAACTTGCAAACCCCGGAACAAATTCTTTAGCAATAAATGTATAGTCCATTCCCGCTAAAAGAATTCTACTTAGATCTAAAATATCTTTTTGGGTAACTAAAACATCCTTTTCAAAGATCTCTCTTTCGAGATGAAAAATAGTACGACGATAATTGGTAATTTCTAATTCAGTATATAGTTCCAATTTTTCTTCTTCACCCATTTCATATCATTGTCTTCAATCTTTTGCTTTATCCAGTATTAATAATGAATAATAACTATTATTTACATAATGTAAGTATTTCTCTTTTTCTAGTTTAGGATTCTCTAATAAATTGCTGTTATAACCACATTCATCTCGTCAATATTTCATATAATTTTCCATACTATCACGCTCCATCTATCCCCATCATATCACTTGTTTTTAGAAGTTTAAGATATGAAATTATTGGTAAACAATTAAAAAACTAGGAAGTTGAAATTCCTAGTTTTCTTATTATTATTTCTTAGAAAGAGCTAACAAAATCTTAATCATTCCTGGTTCTTTTATTATGTCTTGGGCATTCTTGTCAGTGTTCTTGAAAAATACTGAAGAATCAACTTTTTTAATCTTTATCATGTGGTAACTCCTTCTTATAATATTCATGGCTTATCAATAGAATGCTATCGAGAAATTCCATTACACTTTTTAAGATATCGACAATCCTATCTCTTCTTTCATGTCTTTCGACTATTTGATTGATTAGATCTTCTCATTTACTTTCATTATGATAGACAGAATTATATTTCACAAGTAACCCTGCATTCCTTAAGAATAATATAAACGTAAACATCGCTGTTCTTTTATTCCCGTTATAGAAGTATTGATTAGTACTTAAAATGTATAACAAATTTATCGCCATATCTAGTAATCCATAGTTATCATCATATCTCATGATAATAATTCATTTTTGTACCAAACCAAATATCATCGAACTTAAATGTTCTATGTTTTTAACACCATATAAATCACTTTTATTAGTCCCTATTTTAGTAGATATTACATGAGCCTCCACAATCAATTGAGTTAGTATTTCACAATATTGTTCATCTAAATTAATAAGTAATAATTCTAAATCCATTTTACACTTCAATTGTGGAAGAACTGTAAAAGTTATGTGATCCATTTTATTTTCATTAACTTCGATACCAGGAGTTATTCTGCTTAAATACTTAAATACTTCAAAATCACTTTCTGAAAATAACAATCATTGATATTTCAAGATCACCACCCCTATCTATTTCCATCATATCACTTGATTTTGATAGTTTAAGGTATGGAATTATTGGTAAACAATTAAAAAACTAGAAAGTTTATCTTTCTAGTTTTTCTTATCTTTATTTCTTTGTTTAGCTTCTTTAGCATTAAGTTTTTCAAGTCTTTTTTTAGCTTTGATATCTTCATCTCTTTTATCATATGATTCAATTAACTTCTTATCTAATTCAAATTGGAATTCTTCAAGTTCTTTTCTGCGTTGTTCTCTTTCAAGTTCAGCTTTTTCAGCTCTTTGAATTTTTAACATCGCTTTACTTGGGACTGGAAGTCCAGCTCGATAAGCTTCTAAGATTTGTTGTTGATCTTCTTCAACTTTGTAAACATGGTTTCTAGCAAATGTTGTAATAAACACTCCTAGGAAAGTAGCCATTGAAGCTACTCCAATTGTTATTGCAAATCTTACTAGGATTTTAATCATTTGATTTTGAATGGTTCAATCATAAATTCAAGAACCATTCAAAATAATACAAGCACCAGCAAAAGCTAGTCCTGTAGTATATGTGAAACTATCGGCTCTTTGAAGTTTTAAAACCACTGTAACAGCATTTAACCCTAAAGATGTAATTATATAACCCAACAGGATTAAAGTTAAGAATCCAGCATTATTATTCCCTAGTTCTAAGTAATGGTTAAAGCTATATTTTTGAAAATCAGCTCCTAAGAATAATCAGATTAGGATAAACGGAATAATTGTAAATAATACTTCAAATCCAAAGTTGACTCAAAACCCAGTACGATACATTGCAAAGTGTCTCATCTTAGATCAATAACTATCTTCATTTGTTTTAATGTTATCTTCCATAAATCCTCCTGTATTTAATAATTATATAATTTTAGATAAATAAAAAAAGGAATATAGATAATCTAATAAAAATCAAAATAAAAAAGTGAGATGTTCTCACTTTTAAAATTAATATTATTGGGCATATTACTCAGATGAAATAACTCCTTCAAGATGTCATTTAAGTTCAGGCGGAAAACTTGTTTCAATAAAATTGTCATCTTCCATTTCGAGAGCAAAACTCATGTATTTAATTTCTACTAATATATCAATGAAATCAGTTCCTTCTCTGTATGATTCTTGATAAGTTATTTCAAGATCTTCAGCTTCGCTATATTTAATAAATTCAGGAATGTCTCCGTAACCCTTTTCTTCCAGGTTTTGAAAAACCTTTTCTATTACGCTACTTCAAATAGAGTCTTCATATATACTCCTCAGGTATATACATTCCGGTACGATAAACCCCATCATTAACGTTGTCAACGACAGATGAACGTAAATCTTCCAAGATTTCAGCGTATAATCAACGATCTTCATCAATTTCATTTCTAAGCTTAACTTCTTTTTTTCAGAATTTTATCTTCTTAACATCATTGAGATCGTTTTTGTTTGTTATTGTAACTGTTGATTGGTAATTAAGGTGAATATCTATTTCAATTTCAAATTCCAAACCATCTGGTATGTCATTATTCTCCACAATTGTTTTACGAATTAATTCTTCGTCAACGCTTCTAAATTCCGAACTCAGATAAATTGTTCCTAATTTTGAAATTGAATCTTTTACTGTTGGACCAGTTTCTGCTCGAACCACTTCTATTGTGAATTTTCCTTTGATTAATTCTGAATCTTCATTTGCAGCCACAGTTATTAAATTACCTGCCGCACTTGTGTCTCCATCTATCGAGTAGTCTTTAGAAATTTCTGCATTCTCTGATATTTTTTTGATTTCTTTATCTATATCTTCTTTTAACATTTCAAAAGACAAATCAACAGATACAGATGTCATATCAATACCACTAATCAATTGGTGTTTCAGGATCTGTTCCTGGTTCTTCGCGATCAATTCCTGGTTCTTCAGGTTTTTCACCAGGATTTTCTGGTTTAAGTTCTGTATTAGTATCTTTCAAAAAACAATAATCCGATTGGTGATGACACCAAAATAGGTCCTCCTAATAAAGCTAATTATTTCTTCATATAATTTTCTCCTATATTTTTTTCCTTTTATTATTTGTCATATTTTTATAATCTTCCAATACTTTAATTTGTTCAAATGTGAAATTTGGTTTAGGCTCAGTTCATGAATCTGCACCTGTAGCAAAATCTCTAGCACTTGTTACATTTCCAACTTTTCAGCCACTTAAATTTCGATTAAAATCTATCGAATCCATGAACATCTCATCCATGTTTTTAACATTTGACGTATCTCAATTTTCGATATCGTGTTCAATCCAAAACCTTACCCCTTTAAATAAACCTGACATATCCTCAACATTTGAGGTATCCCATTCTGCAATCTCGGGATTATCCATATGTTTTTCAGTTGAATCTTCCAAATAAATTTGTAGTTTTTTAATTTCTGGAGATATCCAGTTTGGCAATTTTCAAAAATCCAAAAATGTAGATGATGCCCCATTTTCATCATATCCTATTTGTAATATTCATAAACTGAACAAAGTATCTTTATCATAGATATCCTGTTCTCCTCCAGGATAGATTTTAAAATCACCATAAAAATCAATAGCTAAATTATCATTTTCCTTAAGTTCTTCTGGGAAAAGTAATTTGAAAGTCAAATCAACAGTTCCTGTATGTTTTGGACTTAAATCAGACATATCTCATACTATCGATTCCGTTGTTCTCGTGTTTCATAGAACATCTTCTCTTAAGTAATTTTGTATATCTTCAAGAGTTTGATCAGATAAATGGGGATTTTTAAGTTTAACAGCGGCTGCTAGTGTTTCTGTTTTAATATTTTTAACGTCTCCTAAATCAACATTTGTTATTAATTCTGCAATATCTATTTTAATAACATTTATATGAGAATTAAAGATTTCAACTTCATCATTTCAGTATCTGTCTTTTGATTTAATTTTAGCTTCGAAAGTCGTGTCACCACTGCTATTATCTCTCTCAAATCCAATAACATCCAAATCATTTTTCGCTTCTTCTAAATCATCATATAGCCCAGGATTTTCTTCAAATAAAACTCTTTTTAGTTCTTCTTCGTTATTGTCTGTGTCTTTTATGACATAACCTCCGTGTTTCTTAATAGCTTTAGATAAAGTTATTTTAACAACAATGCTTGTTTCTCCAGTTAACAATTCAGAATCTTCTATAGACCTAACTACAATAATACCCTCCCCATTCATGTTTCCAATAACCGTAAAGTCAGTATCTATTCTTGCCTTTGGTTCTAATACTTTGATTTTTTCACTAATCATTTCTATAATTTCATCATATTTCTTACCATCTTCATGAGATGAGTCGGAAAGAACTGGTTCAAATTCTATTGTAGAAATATTTTTTCTAATCGTTGTTCAATCAGATGTAACTATTCATGTTAAATTCACAGTTCCGTCATATAATGAAGAAGCCAAGGTCTTTCCTCTCAAGATTAAAGAATCCAAGAAATCTTCTTTAACTATTTCCAATATTTTAAATCCATCGTTTTTATTATTTAATTCTCAAACTTTTTCAAATATTTTATTATTATTGAAATCTTCACTAGCAAATTCACCTAAATCAATCTCGGTAATTAATTTATCAATAGTTCATTTCTCAGCAGGTTCAATTGGAACTCAAGGATCACTTGGATTTCCTGGCTCTTCAGGACCAATTCCTGGTTCTTCAGGTTTTTCACCAGGAATTTCTGGTTTAAGTTCTGTATTATTATCTTTCAAAAACATCAATCCGATTGGTGTTGATACTAAAATCAACCCTCCTAATAAAGCTAATAATTTCTTCATATAATTTTCTCCTAAGTATCATTTTGATAATTATATAAAAAAACTACTCAAAATAATCCATTTTGGAATATTTTGAGTAGTTTTATATTCTATTCAGGCAAATTAGGTTTTTTACTTTCTTCTCAAGCAATAGCGCCTTCACTAAAGTAATCGCAATCAGTTAGATTAGTAAATATTCATCCAGATAGATCTTGGTTGAATGAAATAGCATTCTGAAACATTCCCACAGCGTTTGAAACATTTTCAACATTTCATGTAGAAATATTTTGATTGAATGATTCGGCATCCATAAACGTTCCATCCATTACCTCAACATTCGAAACATCTCAAGCTACGTATTCTTCCCCATCTTGTCCAACAACTTTTTTTGTAGAGATATCTTGGTTAAATAGCGTTGCCCCCATAAAAGTTTGTGACATTGATGTCACATTAGATGTATTTCAGGTTGTTATATCTTGGTTGAATGAAACAGCTCCATTAAATGTATCAGTTAGATCTTCTACTGAACTTGTATCTCATTTAGAAAGATCTTGGTTGAATGAAGCAGCTTCATTGAACATACCATACAAACTAATCGCACTAGATAAATCTCAGTTCCCTATTTCTGAATTAAATGATTCAGCGGCAGCAAACATACCCTCAAATGACTCACCGTTTGAAGTATTTCATTCCGATATATCCAAATTAAAAGCGTAAGCTTCGAAAAACATATATGAAAAACTTGTAACATTTTCAGTGTTTCAACCTGATATATCCGCATTAAATTCATAAGCTGCAGAGAACATATCTGCCATAGTTGTAACATTTGAAGTGTTTCATCTAGAAATGTCACCATTAAAGTTCATAGCGTCTTTGAAAGTTCCGGTCATGTTAGTAACATTTGTTGTATCTCACTTAGACACATCACCATTAAAATTGTCTGCAAAATCAAACATCATTTCTAAACTAGTTATATTTGGGGAAATATAATTTGGCACTTCCAATATTGTCTCCGGCATTGGATAGGCAATTCCTTCGCTATCATATCCAATTCATAAAACTTCAGTTGTACCTTCTGGAGCACTACCATCAATTGTCTGAATATCACCATTTTCATCTAAATAAACTGTTTGATTTTCTGCAGCACCTTCAGGTGGTTTTGTAACAATAGGTTCAGAAACTTCAATTGTAAATGATCCCTCAAGTAAGTTTGATTCTTCAACAGCAGACACAATTATTTCTCCAACTAAATCTGTGTTTCCTTCAATTGTGTAATCTTCAGTAATCTTAGCTGTTTGCTCTATTTTATTTATTTCTTGAGCAATCAATACTTTTAATTCTTTGAAGTCCGTTCCGACCTCTACTCAATTCATTTTGATATTACTGATTGTTGTCTTTTCAACTTCACCTGGATTTTCAGGTTCAGTTGGTTTTTCTGGTTGGGTTGGTTGTTCGTTTGCTTTTTTATCAGAACAAGCAACAACAGCTGCCCCAGCGGTAGCTGTTAATCCAATTGCTGCTAATATCGTTAATAATTTTTTCATTTTGATTTCCTCTTTTTTTATTTATCAAACAATTTAAAAAGTGAGAGATTCTCACTTTTTAAAGATTATTTAGTTGTTGGTCATATCGGACATTGTTCTTTAGTTAAAAATGTAGCTCCTATCGCAAAGTCATTTCATTTTTTAGCGCTGTCAGTTTTTCAATTAACTAATGAAAATTTGAAGTTTTCACTATCTCTAAACATAGCATCAAACATTTCGATTTTAGAAGTGCCTCATCCAGAAATATCTTGATTAAATTTCTTAGAAGCATTAAACATTGATGAAACAATTCTTAGACTAGATATGTCACTTCAATCAAGTTTGCTGTTAAATGCCTTACTTCCGTTAAACATTAATGTCATATTTTCGACACTTGAAACGTCTCAGGCACTTAAATCTTGATTGAACTTAGTTGACATTCTAAACATTGATGTCATATCAGTAACATTTGAAACATTTCACATAGAAATATCTTGATTAAAAGCTTTTGCCATTGAAAACATACCAATCATAATAGTTACGTTGGATGTATCTCATTTTTTAACTTCTGCTCCATTGAATTGTGTTGTTCCACCAAACATAGCAGTTAAATCGGTTATTTTAGGAGAAATATAATCCGGAACTTTTTTAATTGAGCCAGGAGCTCTGTGAGCGGTACCAGAATCATCATACCCAATTCATAATATTTCTTCAGTTCCTTCAGGGGCACTTTCATCAACAATTTTAATCTCTCCTGTTGTCACATCACGATATACAGTTTGATTTTCCTTAGCATCAGCTGGTGGTTGTGGAGCTTGTCCAACAATAACTTCTAGTTCAACATTTTCATCATCTAAACCTATTGCTGAAAAATTAGCTGTAGTGAAATAGTCTTCTTGTGCACTATGCATACTGAAGTGGAATTCAATCTCTCCGCTTTCTTCTAAATTAGTGATCATTGCTCAACCAGCATCACCAATTTGAACATCCCCAACTTGTAGTGATTTTATTTTAATATTTTTAAAAACAATCATAAAAGTACGTTCTCCAGGAGTTTTTAAATCAACTAAATCTTGTCCATAAGCTGATAATTCTCCAGCTTCATGAGAAACTTCGGGTTCTTCTGGATTTTCGGGTTCTCCTGGATTCTCTCCAGGGTTTTCACCAGGTTCTTCAGGATTTCCTTCTCCTGGATTTTCTCCAGGGTTTTCACCGGGTTCTTCAGGATTGCCTTCTCCTGGGTTTTCAGGTTCTTCAGGTTTTTGAATTGTTTTATCTTCACTAGCTAAAAATAACATCCCCACAGGAACAGCTAATAATCCAAGTGAAGCTAGTAACGCTAAGAATCTTTTGCTATTCTTATTATTTTTCATAAAATAAATCTCCTATAAATGTCTGCAACATTATAGTAATTATCTTATATTGAGATACTTTCAACAATGGAAATACTTTTACTATCACAATTGGAAAGTTTTGGAATAAATACTCCAACTAACTAAAGCTAAATAAAAAATTCCACACTCCTTTGGATGCGTAGAATTTATTTTTCACCATTTAAACGTTTGTTTTCCTCTGCCATCTTTTCGGCTAGCTTATAAATATCTTTACCAATTATTTCATGGATTTCTTTACTTGGATGAACTACATCTCAGAAAAAGAATTTAGATTGATCTGCATTGTCATCGATTCGGTGAGCATTAACATTTACAATAACTTCTGTTTTATCTTGATTTATCTCTAATGTAACAGCCTCTTTAGCACTATTTTCGGGTGCTTTACCAAGCATAAATGCTGGATCAGTAACATTATTACCAATTGATTGATACAAGCTTAATAAGTGGTTTAATTTTGCTTTCAGATTACAATGCTGAATATTAACTTCAGGATAACGTTCAGCAATATGTTCAACAACTTCGGCATAAGCATCATTAAACATTGCACTAATTCTAGAAGCTTCTAATTCTTGAGGTCCGTTAACATATGCTGGAATTTTAGCAATATCAGGACAATTAATAGCTATGATATTTCTAACCCCATTATTAATTAAGATCAATAATGTATTTCTAATGTTAACCATTATTTTTGACATCAACTTAGCTTGTTGCTCTTCTTTCTTTCCAATCATGGCAAATAAATCATTTCCCCCGATTTCAAAAAGAACTAAATCAGTTGGATGAATTACGTGTTGTTTTACTAAATTTTTAGCTTGTTGGACTATTCTAAAATCATTTACAACAAATCCCATCATCCCATCTGCTTTATAAGCGACAGTTCCACCAGTGGCATAATTTTTTCCGTGTTTTACAAAACGAGTACTAAATTTATTAAAGTCATATCCTGGAGTGAAATCTTCTATTTCTAACATTTCAGCTAAAAGAGTGGCAGCTGTTTTACCATTTGTAAAAGTCCCTAATCCAGCTTTGTTAGCTGAAAAACCTCCAAATTGTAATTTAATGTCACCTTCTTTACCAATCTCTAAGACTTTATAAAACATTTCACGTTGTTCTTCGGTTAGTAATTTAGTAATTTGATTTGTCAATCTTTCGTTGGCAATAACAATATGTTTAAGAACATTTAATTCTTCGGTAATAGCCATTGTTAGAGTTCCATTATCACTTAAACTATCTCCAATTGTATAAAAGTTCGTAAACATTTTACCTTGAACACTATCATCAATTGCCTCAGATTTATCGATGTCGGTTCCGATTTCTAAATCATCATCTCCATCATTGTTATCTAAACGATAACCCAAAATTGATAAAGGAGATATCGCCATTAGAATAGCTCCTAGTAAATTTAAAAGTTTTCTCATGTTAACCTCCTTGTTTGTTATATTTTAATATATTTATCTCAAATAAAAAAGAAAGGTTGCCCTTTCTTTTATTTATTGTTTTTTAGATAATTTTTCAGCTAATTCAAATAAATCTTCTCCAACTATTTCATGAACTTCTTTATTTGGGTGGATTGCATCTCAGAAAAAGTAATTACTTGTATCTGTAATTCCTGGATTTTTTGTAGCATTTAAAGTAAGAATAATTTCATCTTCAATTTCTAAACCAAATGCAGGAATTTCTTCGCCATTTTCATCAACTCCAGCTTGTCCAAGTGTAACTGTGGCATCAGTGATATTCTTACCATCTTTTTCAAAATCACTAAGAATTTGATCAAATCTAGAAGCTAAATCATAAACTTCCATATTTACATCAAATTTATTGTTAACATATTCAAACACAGTTTCAAAACGCTTATTAAATTCCATACTCAAACGATGTGCTTCATCCTCTGAATCTGTATTTACATAAGTTGGAATTTTACTTACATCTGGAGCGTTCATTACAATGATGTTTTTAACCCCATTATTGATCAGTGTTAATAAACCTTTTTTAATGTTCGCCATTGATTCGTTCATCAAGATTTTTTGCTCTTGTTGTGATTTTCCAATCATTCCAAATAAATCGTTTCCACCAATTTCAAAATAAACTAAATCAGTTGATTTAACTTGGTGTTGTTGAATTAAAGTTTTTGCTTGATCTGCAATTTTAAAATCATTGACAACAACTCCCATAATTCCATCAGCGGTATTTGCAGTAGCCCCACCAACTGAATAGTTATTTCCATGAACACTTAAATCATTTCCAAATTTATCCAATCCAATTCCAGCTTTGAAATAAATCCCTAATTTATTTGCTAAGTTTTGAGCAGCTGTAGCTCCATTTGTAAATGCCCCCAAACATTGTGCATTTGCAGATTCATTTCCAAATTGGACCTTAATATTCATATCCTTGATTATTGGTAAGAACATTTCTACAAGTGGTGCGATGTCTTCGGGAAGAAAACTAATAATTTGATCTAGTAATTCTTGGTCATTTACAATTGTAGTTTTTAATAAATTCAATTGTTGAGTTAGAGCTAAAGTAAGTCCCCCAGTATCACTTAGACTATCTCCAAGTGTATAAAAGTTAGTGAATAAACCTTCATAATTTGAATCATCTATTGCTTTAGATTTATCAATATTTTGTCCAACGAGCAAATCGTAATCTACACTATCTTGTTTAATTCCACAAGCAACCACTGTAGCCCCAGCCACCACCGTTAAAGAGATAGCCCCTAAGAAAGTTAGTAATCTTTTCATTATTCAGTTACCTTACCTTTCTTTTTAAGCATGATTATAGCCCCAATACCAGCGATTGTTGTAATTGGGGTAATAACTAATAGGAATACTACTCCAGCAATCGTTATTTCGATTCCTTGAGTGAAGTTCGGATGATAAAAATCATCAGCTGTTACATAATCTGGAAGATCGTTTTCATTCAAGTCTTTATTTTTGAAAATTCCTAAACCAGGAGTCATCGCAAATTTAATATTTGATCTTTGCATATTCATAAATCAAACTTTCGAGTTAACGATATTAACTCCCATTGAGTTAGTTACTTTTATTCCTTCTAATCCAGGTCCTTGGACATCAATAAATGAATTATATAAATCTTGATCAATGATAGTTTGTTTTTTTAACGCATCAGTATATAAAGAGCTATCTTTTAAATTAGGATTTAATAATTGACTAATTGTATTCTTTTCGAAAATTCAACTAATTCCAGCTTTTGTATATCCTGGATTACTATATTTTTCTCCAAAGTCATGATCTAGGTTGATTAAATCTAAAGAGACATCATTTAAATCTATATCAATACCATTGTCACGATTATGCCCTCACCTTTGTTCAAATCTAGCTTCAGCAAATTCTTTATATTCTGCAATGTGTGAAACTTTATCTGGATTACTTCAATCTGTAATTGATAGAACATCAGCTACATAACTTGTTTTAATAGCACTATTAACAACAAACTTAAATAATGGATTGGTACCATCTAAAACAAATTTGTTTTTTGGAATTTTTTCATTAATTTGTTTTTCTATGGAGTTGATAAATTTTAGAGATTCAAGCCCCATTCCAGGAGCTGTTAAACCCAATCCAAGAATCGGACTAATTGCCATCCCTGCTCCAATTAAACTAAAAGTTAATTTCCTCTTATTGATTTTCATACTTACCTCTATATTCTCTCATTTTGATAATTTACTAAATTATAAATCATATATTCTCATTTTGAGAAATTAAACCAAAAAAAATTAAATTCATTACAGAGGTATAAAAAGACGAAAAAAAAGAACTCATTAAGAGTTCTTTGTTTGTTTACTAATGGAGCAGGTGAAGGGAATCGAACCCTCACAGTCAGCTTGGAAGGCTGAAGTTCTACCATTAAACTACACCTGCATGTTTAACACTCTTATAGAATACTAAATATTTTTAAGAGTGTCAATATTTTTTGTTAATTTTTTTTAATTTTTGAAAATTAAGTGAATTATTTTCTTAATCCTAATTTTTCAATAATTGATTTGTAACGGTTAACGTCATTTCTTGCTAAGAATTGTAATAAGTGTCTTCTTTGTGCAACTTTTTTAAGTAATGTTCTTCTTGTAGGAACATCTTTTCTGTGAATTTGTAAGTGAGCTGTCATGTTTTTGATATCTTCTGTTAAGATAGCAATTTGTACTTCAGCTAAACCAGTGTTTTTTTCTGATCCACCAAATTCGTTAATTAATTCTAATTTTCTTTCTTTTGAAACCATTGTATAGTTCTCCCTTTTCTTTTTTTGATTTTTAGCGTTTTATCAAAGTAACATCTCGGGAAAGATAGAAACTCTGGTAAACAATCACCTTTTAAATAATATCATGGTTATTTTTGAATTTCATCAATATAGCCATTTAATTTTATCTTTTTAACAACTTCATCTTTCAAAGTATCTTCTTTTACAAAAGATACCTTTCTATCTTTATCAATTATAACTGATGTCATTAAAAATCCATCCAATACAGCGCTGTATTTACCCGGTTTAATATCAATTAAAGGTTTGATAATTTGATATTGATTATTATCTAATTTTTCAACACCAACATTAAATGGAATCCCAAGCATACGATTAGCATCAAGCATCCCTCCATTTGATATCAATGATTTAATTATCGAACTAGACACTTCTTCGTGTCTTGGTTCAATAATTACGTTCTCTTCTCCGAATACTTCTTTTAAGTATTCAACATTCCCGCTAGCTTTTGATCCAAATTTGAAATCTTGACCTTCGACTAATTTAACCACATTTAGTTCATCTTTTAAGATGTTAGCAAATTCTTCTTTAGTTGTATTTACAAGATCTTGGTCCGTTTCTATTTCAATAAAATGAGTAACTTCAGGATATTGTTTCATTAAGTAATCATATTTATCATCATAGTTAATTAGTGATAAATCACAATCATTGAAAAAGTCGATTACTTTCTTACTAAATGTAATCACGATGAAATTTAAATCTTCATTTACAGCATGTTCTTTAGCTATATCTAAAAGCTTTTGGTGATATAAATGAAATCCATCAAATATCCCAATTGTAGCTATTGAGTTTTTTTCTGTCTCTAGTTTTTGTAAGTCTTTAATATTAGTTCTAATTATTTTCATATTAAATACCTCCCTATGTAATTATTTTAATACTTTTTCTTTAAAAGTGGTTGTTTTAAAAAATGGGTTGTAAAATGAAAATAAAAGGAGGGGTTATTATGTGTGATCATTGTGAAAATTCATCTTGCATCGAGTGCGATGACAAGTCAGAATATATAGTTGATGAATGTTCTTGTGGATGTAGCGGGAAACAAAATTAATATAATAATAAAAGAACTCTTCATAAGAGTTCTTTTATTAGTTATTTAATCCACCACGTTTACATTTAAACAGGCTATCTTTTTCTCTTTCATAACAAGCTGCAATGTTGTTATCGGCATCTCCGATAAATACCACATCTGCACTTTGATCTTTTAAGATAATCTTTTTACCAAAGTTTACATCTCTTAAATCATCTAAAACAACAATTGGATATTCATTCATTTTGATTGTTTCATATAGATTAATGATGTTGCTTTCATTTGCGTCATATGGTTCAACAGCGTGTTCGATGCTAAATTGTCCACTCTTAACTCTTCTAAGCATTGTAACGTGTGCCACAGTCCCTAAATCAGCTGCAATATCAACAATTAAACTTCTAATGTAAGTTCCTTTTGAACAAGCGGCTCTTAAAGTGATTTCATTAGTTTCTTGATTATAAGAAACTAATTCTAATTCGTTAATAGTAATGTTTCTTTTTTTAACTTCAACTTCTTTACCTTCACGAGCATATTCATATAACTTTTTACCATTAACTTTAATAGCTGAATAAATTGGTGGCGTTTGGTTGTAGTTTAATCCATTGTATTTTTTAACTACGTGTTCAACGTTTGCTAAACTAATTTCAAATGGTTTTTGAGATTCAGTAACTTCTCCATCTGAATCATAACTATCTGTTGCTGTAAATAGTTTCATAGTTACTAAGTATTCTTTATCCATATTTAGTAAGTAATCACTTACTTTTGTTCCGTTATTAATCAAACAAATAACTACCCCTGTAGCCAACGGATCTAAAGTTCCAGCATGCCCAACTTTTTTAATCCCTAAATTTCTTTTAACTTTTTGAATAACTGTATTAGTACTCATTCCTGTTGGTTTATCGATAATGATAATTCCTGATTTGTTCATATTGTCTCCTTTGTATAAACATAATAAAAAGAGGATATCCTCTTTTTATAATTATTTTAAATCGCTTAAGATTTTTTCGATTCTATTAGCATTATCTAAAGATGTGTCGTAGATGAATTTTAAATCTGGCACTGCTCTCATATTTACTTTTCTTGCTAATAACATTCTAATTTTTTTGTGGTTTAATTCTAATTCTTCAGCAACGATTTTTTCGTTGATGTTTTCTCCACTGAAAGCTAAGAATGTGTAATAAACTTTCGCAAGTTCTGCATCACTTGTTAATTTAACTTCTGAAATTGAAATTGATCTTAAAATATCATTTTCCATTCCTCTATTTAAAATTAAAGTTAGTTCTCTTAAGATTAAAGATTCTTTTCTTCCTTGAATTTTTGGATTTGCCATATTCATTCACCTCTTCTATATTATGATTATAAATTATTATTAAGTATAAACAAATAAAAATAGGTATCCCTTTCAATAAATATAAAAAACAAGTGATATTATCACTTGTTTAATATGTCATTAAGCAGCTCTACGAGCTTTAACTAACATTGTTGTGTTAATTCCACCTAATAATAAAGTTGGAATTACTGCTAATAATAAGTTAATGATTCATTTTCAATCAAGCATTTCATATTTAGCTGCAAATCCACCAACGAATAATAAAACGAATAATACTGAAGTGATCAATAATACTCCTAATAAGAAGTTGTTGATTACTAAGAACATTCTTACAAATTTATTTTTTTGTAAGAATATTGAGAATACGATTGCGATAATTTGAATTACTGCAATTACTGCCAATAAGAAAAATGAAATTCCCCCTAATCATTCTGCTGCTCTAAAGAATCAAGGTCCATGCATTGTTATTGGACCAACGTCTACTGTAGCAATATTAGTAATTTCTTTATATGAGTAAATATCAAAGATTTTGATTCCCCCAATTGCTAATGGAATACAAATAATCAATAAAGCTGTTAATGTAATTGAAATAATGTCATTAACACCAAAACGGTTATTTGATTTTTTTGCTTGTTTTTGTTTTGCCATAATTTAAAATCTCCTTTTCTATATATTACCTTTAAATATATAGATGTGAAATTAAATAAATAAAAAACACTTTCGTGTTTTTCAAGTTAAATGCTATTGATTAATTTCTTTTGTAGTTCACTAATATGATCAAATATTTCTCTTTTAGTCATTTCTCTTAATGATTCTTTTTTAAATTTCACTTTAGTTCGACTTAATTTACCTCTTAAATTATTAGCCATTTTTTGAAGTTCCTGACGAGTTTCTTTTATTTCTTTAGACCCATCTTTCAGCGCTCTTTTTTGAGCGTGTGTTAAAAATTCTTTAGTTTTAGGAGCGTTTGATTTGGTATGTTTAGCTTTCTTTTTAGAAATCACTTCTTTAACAGCTTGTAAATTTCTATTAAATATCGGATTAATTTCTTCATCACCATAAGTTGGAGCATCTTTATCTTCAATTTTAGCTTTAACATCCCCTTTTGATAACTCTTTCATCTTTCTAGCTAACTCTTCACGTTTATCGGCGAGGTTATCAATCCCTCTTTCATATAAAACATTTTGTTTAGTTTTAAAGTAGTATAACAATGACAGAATTGTTAATCATAAAAAACCAGGAACTAAAAACAAGAAGATATTTGCAACAAAATCTACATAAACTGCAATTGGTTCAATTGAATTATTTTTAGCAAATTCTAAAGCTTTATTTAATTTATCTATATTAATAACCATTTCTTCAGTTGGACCTATTAAAAAGTTTTTATTAACTCCACCTTCTAAGTTAGCTATCGGATTAAATATCTTCATTAAAAAGAAAATCACTAAGGTTATTGTAAAAGCATTTAACAATATTCAAAACAAATATTGAGCCATCTTTCTTTTTCTAATGGCATTTAAAAGTCTATCACTCATAAGTTCACCTCGCACAACCATCCTGTCACGATATTATTGTTATTTTTAATGATTAATTTTTTAACCATTTATCTAATTATAGATTTAGGGGTGGTAGCAAGCAAACGTATGACCCCTTATCAGAGAAACTTAAAACTAGTTCAAAGGGTGTCGAACTAGTTTTAAGGCAAAGAAAAAAAGCTGACTAAGCAGCTTCTAAATATTTTTCTAAAAGATCTACGATGGATTTGATTTGTTCATCACTATTATTTTGCATTTTTTTAGCAAAGAAAAGGAAATCTTTTATAATCCTCTTTTTGTCATTGAGGTTTTCATCGTCATTATTTATTAAAAAAATAATTTTACCGAGCATGTTTTTACCTTCAGTTTTATTTGTTCTTGTACACAATTTACAAAAATTCACATGCTTAGCATTTTTCGAAAATTTTTCTATATGCACAAGTTCCTCATAAAGCCCTTTTCTAAAAGAGGTTCCTACATTAATTGTATTTCCGTTTTTTCTTCTGTTTATATTCAAACCTAAAAATTTAACGTGATTGGAGTTATCGAAATTTACTAATATAGTTTTTTCATGATTAAGTTGTAAATTATTTTTTTCTAAGTTTTCTTCTACAATTGTTTTCACTTTTCACAAGAAATAAGAATCTTTAAATTTCAATTGCTTTTTTTTGACCAAGGAAATAATTATGTCATCCGCGTATCTGGTGTACTTAACACCCCGATAGATACTTTTAAGTTCAGAAACGACAAACGAATCAAATTCATTAAGATATAAATTAGCAAGAGTGGGTGAATGTCTTAATCCTAATGGTAAACCTTTGGAAGAGATCCCTAAAAGCTTTTTCCATATAAAGATATACATTCCAGGATTTTCCTTATATGTTTTTGAAGCATAACCTTTATATATATCGTTTTAAAAGTTTGTTTAAAAGCTTGTCATTATCAATAGATTCGAAAAAACTTTTAATATCAAGTTTTACAAAACAGTCCGAATTTCTGTGGACTTCTAATGTTTTTTTAATATTAGAATCTTTTATATAAGCGTAAGCATACTCATTTCACAAAGTTTTCTCATATACAAACTTTGCTAATTCATTATGCAGCATTTTGATTTCACTAATCACATTATCTACCTTGTAACCAATTCCATCATTTCTATACGTTGATGAATATTCGCTTCAATCATTGTACTTTTTAAAATTTCTTATTTTTTTATTTTTGGTGACTGAAAAATAACTATAAAAATAGTCTTTTGGAAAGTTTAACATTATTTTAACTAATTTCTCATTTTCAATTTTAAAGTCGGCAAGATTATTAATTTTTGTAAAACTTTGGAATAAAGATTCTCTTTTTAAGGGTAATCTATATACAGATTTTTTCCTAACTCCTTTAGTTAGCAAGTTATTTGCAAAGGCGAAGAATCCATCATTTATTGCCATTAAAATTATTACTGTGTATTTTAAATTATTTCTCAAATCTTCACCAATATTTGAATTCAAACTTATTTCTACGCCATGAATATTGTTTGTAGCCTGTGAATTGTACAAGAAAGTTAATTCATCCTTATACGATTTTAAGATTGAGTTCAAAAATAAATTTTTACTATCTATTTTTCCATCCTTCAACCTATTTTTTTTATATTCAATTTCCACATTTTGCAAAAATTTGTCTTCTGAAATCAATTGATATAAATGTCTAAATATGACTTTAGCGTTTAAGTCAACTTTTAAAATAGATAATTTATTTTCATGAAAAAAAGCTCTTTCTTTAATAGCTTCCTTTTGCAATCACTTATCAAAATAACTAAACCTGATATCAAAGATTTGAGAAGCCCTCTTAAATGAAACGATGTGGCCTAAATTTTTCTCAAATTCATCTATATACCTTTTATTTTTTGAAAATTTAAGTCAAGTAGATTTTATATTGCTATTTTCCATCCAAGGACTCTCTTTAGGTATCCTGCGTTTAGTTGCTGTAGAATCTGGATTTCGTACTTTTATTGTGAGATTAGGGTATTCAATGTTTGATATTCAAAATTTTCTCAGATTTAGATCATCATCATCTTTGCTTTCAGAAAAGGATTCATACATTTTCTTTATTGGACCTACATTTAAGAAAGTTCTTGATTTATTTATGTCGTCTTCCATTTTTTTAGGCGATAATATAATATTTTTAAAATACCCATCCTCAAAAGAATCAAAAAACATGCCATACTCTACAATTGAAGCTGTGGAATCAAAAAAATTCAAATTTAGATCAGATACTGCTGATAAAAATTTTTCCAATTCAAAAGTAGGTATATTAATTTCGTTTAAGAATTCATTTTTCTTATAACCTGCAATTTTATTAAATTTTTCTTCAATTTCTTCAACTATCATTGGGCATAACTTGATTGTCTTAATTGGCTTAGTTCCTGCAATCTGCGGCAATTCAAATTTGGCATTTAAACCTTTTAAAAATTGCATATCAGAGCATTTTTTGTTTGGTTCGAACTCATTGATATACTTCTTCAAATCAACTACTTTAATACCAGCAGTTAGGTTAAAAAAAGTAAACAAACATTTAAAAAGTCTTTTATTTTCATTAGAAATTTCAGCAACTATTTTCTTTATTCTAATTTCGTTAGCTGTATTGGGCTTTTTTATTATTTCAAATATTTTTGAATAATCATTAAAATAAGAATTTTTACCATTATTCTGCTCTAATATATTTTTCAACTGTACACGTCTATCATTTATATTTTTCGGATCATAATTAGTACCTAGTAAAAATAAAAAAAAGGGAGCTTCATAAGTATGATTTATTCAAAAATCGCTCATAGACACTCCTTTTTTAAAAAATATACATAAATATATACATATATTCATATATGTATATACAAACGTAAATATTATGATGAATAACATTTACATCTATACGTAGTACAGGGTTTAAAAATGTACAACATACTCTTCCAAAGAGATTTCCTATATTTTATTTTATTATATCATTTTGAACAATAAAAAAGCTGACTAAGCAGCTTTTTTAGTTTCTTCTTTGTAGGCTTCGATAATGTCGCCTTCTTTAATATCATTATAGTTTTTGATTGTCATTCCACCTTCAGAACCAATTTTTGCTTCTTTGATGTCATTTTTCTCATGTTTTAATGATGAGATTTCACCTGTAAAGGCAACAATACCATTTCTTAAGATACGAACTTTAGCATTTCTTGGAATTGATCCATCAATAACGTGGAATCCACCAATTACACCAATATCAGTATGTCTGAATGTAGCTCTAATTTCAGCTTGTCCTAAAACAATTTCTTCAACAATTGGATCTAACATTCCTTTTAATGCTTCTTCTAATTCTTCAATAACTTTGTAGATAATGTTGTGTAAACGTATTTCAACACCATCTTCTTCAGCTTTTTGACGAACTGCGGCATCAGGACGAACATTGAATCCATAAACAATAGCATTTGATGCCATTGCTAATGTGATATCTGAGTTTGAGATAGCTCCAACTGATCCACGAATCATGTTCAATTTAACACCTTCAACATCGATTTTAGCAAGTGATCCTTTTAATGCTTCTACAGATCCTTGAGTATCTGCTTTAACAATAATATTAACGTGTTTTAATTCACCATCATCAATATGTTTTTTAATTGAGTCTAATGTAAATGTTTGTTTTGATTGACGTTCTGCTGCCAATTGTTTTTCAGCCTGTGCTTCAGCAATTTGACGAGCCATTTTATCATCGTTCATAACAATAAATTTATCCCCGGCTTTTGGTACTTCGTTTAATCCATAAATAACAACTGGTTTACTTGGTTCTGCTTTAAGAACTTTTTTACCATATTCGTTTTCGATATTTTTAATTGAACCGAATGTTCCTCCAGCTACAAGTGTATCTCTCATTTCAAGAGTTCCTTGTTGAACTAGAATAGAAGCTACTGGTCCTTTAGATTTGTCTAAGTGTGCTTCAAGAACAACACCAGATGCAAATTTATTTGGGTTAGCTTTTAAATCTAACATTTCAGCAATTAGTAATAAAGTATCTTGTAAGTTATCTAAACCGATTTTTTGTTTAGCTGAACCTGTAATGAAAGGAATATCTCCTCCGTACTCTTCAGCTACTAATCCATAGCTCATTAATTCAACTTTAACTTTTTCAGGATCAGCTCCTGGTTTGTCAACCTTGTTTACGAAAACAACGATTGGTACATCCGCTTGTTTAGCATGATCAATTGCTTCCTCAGTTTGAGGCATAACCCCATCATCTGCTGCAACAATTAAAATTACGATATCAGTAGCATTTGCTCCACGAGAACGCATTTCTGTGAAAGCCTCGTGACCTGGAGTATCGATGAATGTAATTTTTTTCTTATCTTCACGTACCACTTGGTAAGCTCCGATTGCTTGAGTAATTCCCCCAGCTTCTCCTCCAGCTACATCAGCATTTCTCATAGAATCTAATAATGTAGTTTTACCATGGTCAACGTGTCCCATGATAGTAACAACTGGTGCACGTTCAACTAAGTCCTCTGGACGATCTTCAACTTGTAATTGTTCAAAGATATTTTCTTTAGTTAGTGATTCTTCTTTTTTGAAGTCAAATCCGTATTCTAAAGCTAATTCTCCCATTTGTTCTTCTGATAAAATCATATTTTGATTCATCATTAATCCTTGTGAGAAAAAGTATTTTAAGATTTCTGCTGCAGATTTTCCAATCTTACCAGCGAAATCAGCAATTGATAGAGGTTCTGTGAAAACAAATACCCCATCAATTAATCCTGTAGCAACAACCTCTTTCAGTTGTTGTTTAATATTTTTAGTATGCTCTCTTGCTTTAGCTTTCGCTTCAGCGGCATTTTTAGCTGCGATAGTTTTTTTATTTTTAGCCATGTAAATTTTCCCCTTTCTTTTATTGATCTAGATTAGATTTAATTAACTTAATAAAGTTAAAATTGTTAAATCCTACTGCGACAATAGTGGTTCTTCCACATGCTTGTGCAATCTCTTCGATTGTTAAAATATCATCATGATATTCAATTTCGTGAGATTTACACTTGTCTATTAATTTCTTCTTTTGACTTGGTCCCATGTTAGAACCAATAATTACAAAAGAAACTTTGTTAGCTTTGATGAAGTCTAATAATTTCGCTCCATAAATAACATTTGTTGATCCGTATGCCATACCAATGGCATTAAGTAATTTTTGTTTATCCATTAATTACCTTTTCTAGTTGATCATAAATTTCGTCTTCCACCTTAGTTTTTAAACCACGAGAAATTAAATTACGTTGTTTTGCTTTTTTAAGTGAAGCATGATCAGGTTTTAAATAAACCCCACGTCCTTCAGCTTTAAAAGTTGGATCAATAAAGATTTTTCCATCTTTATTTTTAACAATTCTAATTAATTCTTCTTTGGGAAGCATTGTATTTGAAGCAACATCTTTTCTTAAGTTTGGGCTTTTAGCTGCCATCTTAATTTTCGTAGTAATCGTCGTATTCGTCGATTTCTTCTTCGTCATCTTCAATTTCGTCTTCATCAGCGATTAACTCATTGAAGGCTTCTAAATTAGCTTTAATTTCATCTAAGTTTGGTTCTTCTACTAAAGATTCAACAATTGTTTCTTCAACAACTGGTGCGAATTCTTTTTCAATTGAAGCTTCAACTAGTGATTCTTCTAATTCGTTTTCTTCAACGATTTCGTTTTGTAACATTGCTAATGCATCTAAGTCAATTCCAGTGTTTTTAGGACGTGAAACTGTGTTAGTTTTAGCTGTTTTTTCTTTACGTCTGTTAATGTTTGCTAAGAATTCTGGGTTTGATAACTCAGCTTCTGTAATGTTTCCATTTCATAAGATTTCTAAAGCATCTTCTTGAGCATTTGCATATGAGTAGATGTTAACTCTAATTTTTAATAAGTTAGCAACTAAACGTGCAGCAATCCCTGATTTACCAATAGCTAATGATAATTGTTCATTTGGAACAATAACATCACATTCACCATTTTCTTCGTCAACTGATACTGAAATAACTCTAACTGGAGCCATTGCGTTCATTACAAAGTTTTCCATGTTTTCATCTCATTTAACAACATCAATTTTTTCACCTTTTAACTCTTTAGAAATTGAGTTAATACGTGCACCATGTGCACCAACACATGCTCCAACTGGATCTACGAACTCATCGTTTGAGAATACAGCAACTTTTGCTCTTCTTCCTGGTTCACGTGAAACTGCTTTAACTTCAACAATTCCTTCAGCGATTTCAGGAACTTCATCTTCTAATAATTTAGCTAAGAAGTTTGGAGCTGTTCTTGAAACCATAACTTGACTGAATTTGTTATCTCTAGCAACTTCATCAATGTATAAAGTAATGTATTCATTAACTTCAAATTCTTCACCATAAATAATTTTTTGGTTTCATAATGAAGCCACTGTTCCATCTAAATCAACTAGGTATGAAGTTCCTTGTTCATTTTGACCAATAACTTTACCTTTGATGATTTCACCTTGTTTGTCGATGAATTTTTCATAAACTTTAGCACGTTCTGCACCTTTAATTTTTTGTTGAACGATTTGACGTACTTGGAATACTGCTAATCTTGAGAATTCTTCATTGAATTCAATTGGACGATTTAATAATTCGTTTAAAACTACATGTTCTCCAAACTCTTTTTTAGCATCTTCTAAAGTAATTTCTAATCAATCGTCATCAACTTCTTCAACAACTAATAACTCTTGAGACATTTTAATTTCTCCAGTTACTTCATCGATTTCTACTTTAACAATTGCATCTGTATCAAAGAAACGTTCGTAAGCTTTTTGGAAACCTTCGATTAATCCTTCTAATACAACTTCTTTATTAATATCTTTTTCTTCAGCAATCATACTGATAGCTTCTAATAATTCTGCACCGTTTACCATGCAATCCTCCTAAAATTTAACTGCGTATCTTACAGCTCTAATATCTTCTCACTTGATAAGTGATTTTTTCTTTTGACCTTTGATAAAGTATTCAATTCTGAACTCATCTGTTTCAGAATTGTAATCTGCCACAATACCTTCAATAGTCATTAGTTTGTTAACTGATTTATTAAAATCAAAGTGAACATATCCACCAATTGATCTAATTAACTCGTCTTTATTTCTAATAACTTTCTCAATTCCAGCACTAGCAATCTCTAACATGTAAGGTTTTTTGATAGATTCAAATTTATCCATCGCATCAGAAATCTTTTCATTAACATCAGCTAACGCATCAAAATCTAATGGTTTATTTGGTTGAGTAGCATCTTCAACTAAGATTTGTAAAACATCACTTTCGAAATCATGTAAGTTATTAACTTCATAAACTCTTAAATTATGTTCTGCTAAAATGGCATTTGCCATGTTTTCAATATCGTTTTTAACATTTGAAAAATTTCTCATTTTTCCCCCTCCATAAGGCCAATAAGAAAGCAAGGCTTTCGCCTTGCTCAGATTTATTAATCTTATGATTTAATATTACAACTTTTTAACCGATAAATCAATTACATTGCTTTAGTTAATTTATATTTACGTGAACTTGTAACTACAAGAACCGCTGAAACTACAATTCCTGAATAAAACAGAAAAGACATAAATCCACTTGCCCCATAATAGCCATTTTGATATGAAGGAAAAACAATATTTGAAACTATTGTTCAAATTAAAATTAAAACCCCAATGAATCACTCCACTGATGCAGATGCCTTAAAAATTTTAGATGTAGTTTCTTCTTCCACATATTTAGTGTTTAGAGATATAACATCTAAAACTATAACACCAAAAATTACTATAGCCTCAATAACATGTGAGACCAACACTCATATATTTCAATCATAGAATCCGTGACTACCAATCATTACCATAGTAGCAATTAATGAAGTTGCCAATAATGATGCAAATACAATCGAAGTAATTGTCATTTTCTTAAATGCCTTAAGTTTTTGTGTTCTAACAGCAAAACTACCTGAATTTGGTTTAGGTTTCTCTATAGAACCATCCTCATTGCTTTCTGGAAAACCAAAAGCACCTGCGTTTTGTTTCATTCTCTTTAATCGCAAGATTTCCATTTCTGTCAATTCTTCTGGTGCATTTGCAACTTTTGTCTGTTTTAATTTTTGAAGTTCATCTTCTAATTCTTTGATCTTTCGTGCTTTGACATCATCATTAAGAATGTCTTCATTTCTGTTATTCATCAATCTTCTCCTTGAATTTTTTACTTTACAAATTTAGCATATTCTTCATAAGGCATTCTAACTTTACCCTTATCAAAACTTTCATCTCGATATCCTAAAGCTAAACCTAGTGCAATATTTTGATCGTCATCCATTAATCCTTTTTCTCTAAGAACTTTAGTTAAACCAACTAGGTCAAACCCTTCTTGAGCACAACTATCAATTCCTAAATCAGCTGCCGCCACTGTCCCTATTCCTAAAGCGATGTATGATTGTTTCAAACTTCATTCATCTGGATTCATATTTGCATATTCTTTTCCAAATTTATAATTTCAAACATTATCAATGTTTGAAACAAAACGATCTCTCTTATCTACCATTTCACCAAAAATAGCATCAGCTGATCTTGGGATAGTCACATCCTTAACTTTTTGTCCATTGTCATTTATTAAGATAATATATGCACTTGCAGTTACAAAGTTTGGTTGATTATAAAAGATCGGTGCCAATTCATTTAGAAATTCCCCTCTTTGAATAACAATCACTTGTGAGTTAAACATCCCATAACTTGCCGGACTCATTCTCATCGCTTCAACAATTGCTTGTAAGTCTTGTTCACTTACATCTTTATCTGTTAAAAATTTACGAGCACTATGACGTTCTGTCATTAATTCTGTTACTGATTTTTTCATTCTTCTTTTCTCCATTAAAAAACTTATCAAATAATATTGATAAGTTAATATATATTATAAATCAATTGAAACACAATGGAATATTTAGACCTTAATCATTTTATTATATGTCTTAAGTTTGACTACTCCAATAACTAGTGTAGCTATTCCAACCCCACTAGATAAAATACCAAATATAATAGCCATTGTAATATAAAGACTTGTATACTCATGTCCAAATTCAGATTCAACAACAGAATAAGCAGCCACCAATACTATTGTTGCGATAAATGATCCCAAAATTTCCAAACTTCCAAATACAATTTCAACTATTGAACTTGCCTTATATGTCCCTGGTATAACATTATTAAGATTCACACCTTTTCCTATTATGATTGAATTCAATACAATAACCACGATATAAAAGCCAAGTCCAAAAATATTCATTACAACAGCTCCCGACTCTAAACCAACAAAGCTCATTATTGTTGAAAAAGCAAATACACAACTTAACGACAATGTTGCGATTGATAATTTCCTAAATTTCTTTATTTGAACATTGAATTCATCTTCTCGCATTTTATTTTGAAATAATCTGGCGTTTTCTTGTTCGTTGTCTTCTATTATTTTATCTGTATCCATAGTTTCACCTCAAAAATATATTATCATCTACAACACCTTTAATTGAGTGTATTTTCTCATAGTAAAACTGTTAAATAATAAAAAAGCAATAAAATTAAGGCAAATAAAAATAGCTCCTTCTATGGAGCTATTTCTTATTATTTTTTGTAGTTTGCGCACCTTGAATGTTTTTAACACTATGAGGGTGTGATTCATTTAATCCAGCATTTGTGATTTGCACAAATCTAGCATCAGTTCGTAATTCATCGATGTTGTGTGATCCAGTATAACCCATACCAGCTCTTAACCCACCAATCATTTGGAAGATAACATCTGCTACTGGTCCTTTATAATCAACCATTGATTCAATTCCTTCAGGAACTAATTTTTTATTTCCTTTTTGGAAGTAACGATCACTTGACCCACGTTTCATCGCAGCCATTGAACCCATACCAACATAAGTTTTGTATGTTTTCCCATCAATTGTGATTTCACTTCCAGGAGTTTCTTCACAACCAGCAAACATTGAACCTAACATTACCACATTTGATCCAACAGCTAATGCTTTAACAACATCTCCAGAATATTTAATTCCTCCATCAGCAATAAATGGTATATCTACTGTTTTACAGTATTCATAAACATTTGATAATGCCGTCATTTGAGGAACCCCAACTCCAGCAACAACTCTTGTTGTACAAATACTTCCAGGACCAATTCCAACTTTAACAGCATCAGCTCCAGCTTCAACTAAGTCTTTAGCACCTTCAGCAGTAGCGATATTTCCCGGAATTACATCTAAGTTAGGATATTTAGCTTTAACCGCTTTAACAGTGTTTAAAATACCTTCTGAGTGTCCGTGAGCTGAATCGATTACTAAGAAATCTAATCCAGCTGCCACTAACGCATCAACTCTTGCAATTGTCTCTTCACTAACTCCAACCGCAGCACCAGCAATTAATCTTCCTTGTTTATCAACAACTGCCATTTGATCAACATTTTCAAATTCTGCTGCTTTAACTAACGCAACTTCTTTGGCTTGATCTTCAATAGATAAGTTCTTATGAATAATTCCAGCTCCACCCAATTTTGCAATTGCAATAGCCATTGCTGACTCAGTAACTGTATCCATAGCAGCCGATAAGAAAGGAATGTTTAATGTGATGTTTTTTGTTAATCTAGTTTTCAAATCAACTTGACTTGGTAACACATCACTTTTTGCAGGAATTAATAAAACATCATCATAAGTAATTCCTAATTCTACTAATTTTCCATTTAAATTGTTTTCCATGTTATCTCCTATTCTCATTCAATTGTTCCAGGAGGTTTAGATGTAATATCATAAACGATACGGTTTACATTTTTAACCTCATTAATAATTTTATTAACTACACCATCCAAGAAATCTCATGGTAAGTGAGTAGCTGTTGCTGTCATAAAGTCAATTGTATTTACACAACGTAATGCAGCAACATATTCATAAGTTCTGTTATCTCCCATAACTCCAACTGTTTTAACTGGTAATAAAACAACGTGAGCTTGAGATACTTGTGTATATAGTCCAGCTTCATGTAAAGCTGTAATGAAGATGTCATCAGCGTCTCTTAAAATATCACATTTCTCTTTTGTAACTTCACCAATTACTCTAATTCCTAATCCAGGACCTGGGAATGGGTGGCGATCAATCATGATATCAGGAATTCCTAATTCACGACCAACTTTTCTTACTTCATCTTTGAATAAATCTCTTAATGGTTCTAATAATTCAAATCCTAAATCTTCAGGTAGTCCACCGACGTTGTGGTGTGATTTAATTGTTTTTGAAGTATGTCCTTGTTTTGAAGATTCAATAACATCAGGATAGATTGTTCCTTGAGCTAATCATTTAGCGTCTTTACTTAGTTTTCTTGCTTCTTCAGTAAATACATCAATGAATAATTTACCAATTAATTTACGTTTAGCTTCTGGTTCTTCAACACCTTTTAAGTTTGAGTAGAATAAATCAGCAGCATCAATTTTAATAATATTCATATCAAAGTTTTGAGTATATGTATCCATTACTTGTTGACCTTCGTTTTTACGTAATAGTCCAGTGTCAACAAAAATACATGTTAATTGTTTACCGATTGCTTTTGAAATTAAAGTAGCCGCAACTGATGAATCAACTCCTCCACTTAATCCTAAAATAACTTTGTCAGCTCCAACTTGAGTTTTAATTTTTTCGATTGCATTATCAATGAATTTTGACATGAATCAATCTTTTGTAGATCCACAAATATCAAACACGAAGTTATTTAACATTTGAGCTCCGAATTCACTATGAGTAACTTCGGCATGATATTGAATTCCATAAATTTCTTTTGTCTCATGTTTAATTGCAGCAATTGAATTATCACTATGTGCAATTTGTTTGAAATCAACTGGTAATTTAGTAATGTGGTCAGCATGACTCATTCAAACATCTTTTTGATCTGGTACATCTTTAAATAATTTATTAGTAGTATCATCTAAAAATAATTTAGCTTTACCAAATTCTTGTTTATCGGCAGATTCAACAACTCCACCAAATAAATGAGTAATCAATTGTAATCCATAACATACTCCTAAAACAGGAACTCCTGCTTCAAAAATTTCTTTATTAACAGTGTAAGCTTGATCTTCGTACACACTTGCAGGTCCCCCACTTAAAATGATTCCTTTTAAGTTTGGGTATTGTTTTAACCCTTCTTTAGTAATTGTGAAATCAATAACTTCAGCTAAAACATTTTGTTCTCTGATTCTTCTAGCTAGTAATTGAGTATATTGACTTCCAAAGTCTAAAATAATGATTTGTGTTTGTTCCATGTTTCTCCTTTTATAAAAAAATGCTAATGAAAAACTCGGCCACACAGTGTATGACAAAAACTTCTCCAAGAGCATCTTCTTATAGATTTGCATTGGTGCAACGTAGAGACACCGACCCATTATGTCGGCTTATACAAGTTTTTCATTATTAAATTATTATATTGATATTACTAAATTAAAATAAAAAAACAACCCTATGATATTCAAAATATGAATTATAGTCGATAAGACCATTCAATTTGAAATCAAAAAGGAGATAATATTACTAGTTCCACACACAAATGCAGGTTAAAGGAAAATTATCAAAATTATATACTCAGAGAACTCTGATGTAGTGGTTTTTTGGGGAAAATAAAACAGAACTAAATAGACGTGACTACATGTTAGTTAGAAATATGTTTACTGGTGGATATTCTACTGAAGATATCCGAAATGATGTTGACCACATAAGAAGCGTTAAAAAAACCATTGACAAAGGCCACATAGACTTTTTTAATAAAACAACGGAAAGTATTTACTTTTCAAAAGTGAAGATGTATATTTAAAATAATCAAAGAGATTTGGTGACAAAGTTTAGTGGTGTACTCCACAGTAAAAAAAGAGGTTCAGGCCTCTTTTTTTATATATAGGAGCTTAGAGATGACACAGCACTAATTTTAATAAGAACTGAGTCTAACTTTTTGAAATAATAAAAAAAGGAATATTGATATTCAAAAAATATATTGCTTCCGTAATGCATTTTTATTTAACTAAATTCGAAACGATTTTCTTATCACCAAGTCTAAGTGCGAAAAAGAAAATAACCCTGAATATAAAAGTTGTTAAGAAGAAAATTATTCTTCATACCAGAATAGGAACTATAAGGAATAATGTAAACACATCTACAGCAAAGTCAAAAGATTTTTCGTGATCATTAAGAGATCTGAAACTACAACTGTAAAAGTAATCAATTGGCCCAGTTCTCATAGTGTTGAATTTTGTATTAAAAACTCTATTTGTCGTAAATAATGCACAAACCATCATATAACCACCCTTAGCATTACCCCTTTTAAAACTTAATCTCGCTTTTAACAATCCCACACCAATGTTGACAGATAAATTCAAAGAAATAATTACAGAAACAATCAATGAGATGGTTCTAATTGGAAAGTCCTCATTAGTTTGTAAATAATTAGCTATATCAAAAGTCAAGAAAATAATTGACACAACTGTCCAAATTACAGATAATAGAAAACATGCGAAAAGCATATTGGTAAAAAACTTTATATTTTTTGACATATTTCCCCCACTTTATTTTAAGTATAATCTCAGAATAATATTATTGTGAGATATTGATCATATAATAAATAAAAAAATAACCTCTCGGTTATTCTTGTTCTGAAGAATCTGTTTCGATTGCAATGATTTCTTCTTTTTGCATCACTTCATTATTTTCTACTTTTCTTGAAAATTTGATTTTGAAGTACTCTATTTTAATAACACTTGTTAAGTAAATTCCGTATCCTCAAATTGCTAATAAAATTATATTCAATACGAAGAAAACATAATAAATTGAAACAACACTATGATCAATACCTTTTCTAGCAGCAAATGTTAATCCAAACATCACAAACATAAGGATAAACATTATAAATCATGAAGCGAAGTTTACAATTCAATACTGGCTATTAATCTTATCATTACCTTTTCTTTGTTGCGTAATAATAAAAGTTTTGTAAAATGCCAATATCACGAAAAGCAATCCCATTATCAATGATAATGTCCCTAAACCAGATAGTTTAGTTAACTTCAAATTCTCAGCTATTTTAGCTTGGTCCATTGAAATGAAACCTTGACCTATTAAAACAAACCCAAACACAAACATTACGATAGTTGAAATCAACATCAAGAACATTCCTGTTTTATTTTTTTCAAAATTATTTCTCATAATACCCTCCCATAAAAGTTACATATATATTTTTAATTATATAAGTAAAACTCCAAAATAAAAACGAATTCCTTCGCTTTTCGTTTTTATTTTTTTATTAACTTTTTTTAATTAATATAGAGTACTTTTAAATAAATTTCTAATTAATTAAGACTTTTATATTAGTTGTCAATATTATCATCGTGTCATCTATTTTTCCAGGTAGTCCATGACTTGCACTAGATCATATTATTTCAATTACTATAATCCCTGTTATAAATCCAATAATGGCCAAAGTTGCAAGAATAAGAAATACTATTAAAATTCGTTTGCGTCATTTTTTCATATTTTAGATACCACCTCATATTTTCATGATAACACCATTAATAAATTAGTCCCTAATCAAAAATTAATAAAAAATCTACTTTCATTTTACCGAAAGTAGATTAATAAAATTAGAATTCAAATGTTAATTGTTCATCTCCTGATAAGGCATCAGTGATTTTTAAGTCTTCAAATATTTTTAATTGAGTTTGAGTTACTTGAGTTCTATTTTTTAAATCCGTAATTGAAGAGATTGGTTTAATTTCTCTTGCTTTTACAATAGATTCTCCAGCAGCTGTTCCTAATGAATCAATAACATCAAATGGTGGAATAATAACTTTGTTCTCGTCTACTACAAATCTTGAAGCTAATGATTTTTCAAAATCAATGTTTTTAAATTTGATCCCACGAGCAAACATTTCTAGTAATACCTCAT
The DNA here is from genome assembly GCF_000483165.1 of Tullyiplasma multilocale ATCC 49900. Taxonomy (GTDB): domain Bacteria; phylum Bacillota_I; class Bacilli_A; order Mycoplasmatales; family Mycoplasmataceae; genus Tullyiplasma; species Tullyiplasma multilocale. Next base: position 40,430 of record NZ_AXXW01000007.1, read on the forward strand.
ATGATATTTTTAAGTCATCATCTTTTTTAGTCATTTTTTCACCATGACTTGAACGGTATTCCATCTCTTTAATTTTGGCAGCAACTGCTTCATAACCACCAAGAGCTGCTTTTAAATCGAAAGCATCAGCTCTTGTAGAAAAGAATGTTGCATAGTATTCAGCAGGATAATACACTTTATATCATGCAATTCTATATGCCATTAAAACGTAAGCTGTAGCATGGGCTTTAGGGAACATATATTTAATTTTTAAACATGAATCGATATATCAATCCGGAACTGCACATTCATGCATAGCATTAATTCATTCCTTAGTTAAACCTTTACCTTTACGAACTGATTCCATGATTGTGAAAGACATAGTTGCATCCATTCCCATGCTCATTAAATAAACCATAATGTCATCACGACAACCAATAACAGTTGAAATGTTGGCAATACCTTCTTTAATTAATTTTTGAGCATTCCCTAATCATACGTCTGTTCCGTGTGATAATCCAGAAATTTGAACTAAGTCAGCAAATGTTTTAGGTTTTGTTTCTCGTAACATCCCTCTAACAAATGAAGTTCCGAATTCAGGAATTCCGATAGCCCCAGTAGTTTCACCATTGATTTTGTCAGGTTCGATACCCAATTGGTCTAGTCCTGAGAATAATGAATAAACATTTTCATCATTTGTTGGAATAGTGATTGGATCAACTCCTGTAATATCTCTTAAAATTTTAAGAGCAGTTGGGTCAACGTGTCCCAAAATATCCATTTTTAATAAGTTATCGTGGATTGAGTGGAAATCGAAGTGAGTTGTTTTTCAAGCAGCACTTTGATCGTCAGCTGGATAGTTAACAGGTGTAAAGTCTTCAATGTCGTATTCACTTGGAAGAATAATAATTCCACCTGGGTGTTGACCAGTAGTTCTTTTAACCCCTTCAGCTAAACTAGCTAAACGCTCAACTTCAACTTTACGTGGTTGATTAAATTCGTCGTATTTTTCTTCCATATAACCTTTAACATAACCAAATGCTGTTTTGGCAGCAACTGTAGAAATTGTTCCGGCTCTGAAAACATTGTTTTCACCGAACATTTCTTTTGTAAAGTTGTGAGCTGTAGGTTGATATTCTCCTGAGAAGTTTAAGTCGATATCAGGAACTTTATCTCCATCGAAACCTAAGAAAGTTTCAAACGGAATATCGTGTCCATCACCAATTAATTGTTCATTACATTCAGGACAATTAGCTTTTGGTAAATCATATCCACATTTTACTTCAGGTGGAGTATCAAAGTTTGAGTATTTACATTTCGCACAACGGTAGTGAGCTTTAAGTGGATTAACTTCGGTAATATTTGAAGCTGTTGCTACAAATGAAGAACCAACAGAACCACGTGATCCTACTAAATATCCATCGTTTAGTGATTTCTCTACAAGTTTGTGAGAAATTCAATAAATAACAGCAAAACCATGTTTAGTAATAGATGATAATTCTTTTTCCAAACGAGCTTCAACGATTTCTGGTAATACTGGTCCATATAAATCATGGGCAGTTTCATAACATTTATCTCTTAATAAAACATCTACATTCTCAATATATGGAGTATATGAACCATCTCTAACAGGTACTACATCTCCATCAATCATGTCATTAATAATGTTTGTATTTTCAATAACAATCTTATTAATTAATTCTTTATCTTCTAATCAAGCAAATTCGCTTAACATTTCAGTTGTTGTTCTAAGGTGTTGATCAGGGTTATCCTTAACACGACCTTTAAAGTCGTATAATGGGTGTCTTCTTCCCCCTAATCCCTTAGCTGATATATAAACTTCACGAATTTGTTTTAATTCTTCATCAGTATAATGGGCATCACTTGTAGCTACTACTAATTTATTATGTTTTAAAGCAGCATCAATGATTATTCTTACTGTTCTCTTAAGTTCATTTTCATCCAATGAATCATTTTGTAGTAAGTTTTTATAAACGCTTAGTGGTTGAACTTCTACATAGTCATAGAATTGAATTCTTTTTTCTAATTCTTCAATTGTATTTGTTCTAGCTATATCAAAGATCTCTCCATTAACACAACTTGTTCCAAATAAAAGATTCCCATTTTTTTGTAATTCTTCTAATTGTTGTTTAAAGATTTTTGGTCCACCAAAGTATTGTTCGGTATGAGTTAATGAAACTAATTTATAAAGTTCTTTTAACCCTTTCATGTTTTTAACCAATACAGTTGTATGGAAACCACGTGAACGAACATAGTTCATGTTATCTTTATCATTTTCAGGATTTACTTTATTTCAATCAGTATCAATATCAATACTCATAGTTTTTCTTAAATCAGCTCACATGTGCTCGTAGATGTCAGTTAGAACATCGGCATCATAGTCCCCACGGTGAGCAACTTTATCATCGTATAAAATACCATTTTTCTTAGCAACTGTTCCTAATCTGTGATTTGAAAGAGTTGGATACATCGCTCTGGCAATTGTTAATGTATCAATAACTGTATTTGTTAACTCTGGATATCCTAATTTTTTAGCATAACTATTCAAGAAGTTGAAGTCGAAGTTGGCATTGTGGGCAACTAAAATAGCTCCATCAATAATTTCATATATTTTCTTAAATGCTTCTTCAATTCCTGGTTTATCCTCTAACATTTCATCAGTGATGTGAGTTAAGTCTTTTGTAAATTGTTTTAATGGTTGTTCTGGTTTGATCAAAATGTCGATCGCTTCTCTTGAACCATTTTTATAATCATAAATTACAGCTCCAAACTCGATGATTTCATCAAATTCTGGAGATAGCCCTGTAGTTTCTAAATCGTAAATAACTAATTTGGTATCTCTTAAACTTTGACCTTTTGGGTTTTTAACATATCAAAGATCACCTGGTAACATTGTCATTTCTAAACCATAAATCATCTTCAATTTATTATCTTCAGCACGACCTCTATTAGCATTTTTAATCGCAGCATATGCATCAGGATAAGCTTGTACATTGTGGTGATCTGTTAAAGCAATAGCATTTCAACCTCATTGATCTGCTCTCTTAACATAATCTCCAACGTTTGAAACGGCATCCATCGCACTCATTTTTGAGTGAGTATGCAATTCAACACGTTTAATTGGAGCAGTATCTTTTCTTGTTTCAACTGCTTTGTCAAGTTTTTGAAAGTTGTCGATATAGAAAACTTGTTCCATGTCGTATTGAGAGAAGTTTGTCTTACCTTTAATAGCAATTCAATCACCTTTATTAATGCGTTGTGCACGCATTTCTTTGGCATTATCTGCTGTAGCTTCTTCTTCTGTTAAATCATCAAATAAGCATGAATTTTCATCTTTTGCAAAGTAGATAGCTTTGATAGATGATTTGTGATCAGTTATCCCTAAAGAGTAAATTTTTCTTCCGGCTTTAGAAGTTTTAACATCTTTAGTCAATACCATACCATGAACAACAACATTCTGAGCATCATCATCTAAATCTAAAATCGATTCATAAGTTGGGGTATCTAATTTAACCGCAAAACGTTTAAAAGTACTTCCATTACTTTGGTAAGTTGGTTTTGAATCTTGTCCACCAAATTGGTTTTGCATTGCTGCAGCTTCAGCTTTTTTAGCAGCAGCAGCTTCTAAATAAGCTTTTTCTTTAGCAGCTCAATATTCATCACTTATTGGAGTTACTTTAATTTCAAATTTAAGACCTTTAAAACCATATTGTTTTAATTTAGCATCACTATAATCTAATTCTCTTTGTAATTCTTCTTTTTGAGTTTCAGAATCTACATCGAAAATGATTTTGTTTTCGTCGATATCAAATTTATAAGCGTCTTTTTCAACAAAGTTTCAAGCTCCACCTTTATTTTGACATTTCTCTTTTTTAATAAATTCTAGATAATCTCAAATAATATCATTTTCTATCATTTGGTGTTTTACATTTACTATCAACTTCATCTTAATGTAGTCATTTTTACTAAATTTATCATTAATTTCTTTTAAGATTCTTATTGGTAAAAAGTTAGCTACTCCAATATGGATATAAGCTTTCCCTTTAGTTTGAGAAATAGCAATTTGTTCAACTAATTTTGCATTTTCAAAATACCCTAAATCTAGCTCATCTAAGCTAATTTGAAGTCTATCAAAAATATTTTTTATTCTTTGATCCATGTTATTTCTCCTATCCTAAAAATAAATCTTTTAATGTGATTATTAAAAATAATCCGATAAATAATATTGCTCCAATTGAATAAGCAATTATTTTATATTTACCACTTAATTCTTTTCTAACCACAGCTTCAGCTGCATTTTCTAAGAATTTGTATCCATCCAATGGAGGAATGGGCAACATATTTAACATAAATAAGTTAGCCGATATTCCTGCCACATATAAAAAGAATGTGTCTGGTGCTTTAATCATATTAGCTGTTTGATTGGCCATACCAAGCGGACCTGACAACGCTTTAATATTACCAGTAAACAATTGCCCGAATGCCTTAAGTAATGCAATTGTTTGTTCACCAGTTTCTTTTCACCCGTATGCATATGCCTGAGTTGTGTTTTTGAAAATTCTACTTGGTGGTGTGATTCCTACTGATATTTTATTATTAGCTTTTCAAGATGAAGAATCATTTACCCATTGTGTTGTTTTAAAGTCTTCTGCTTTAAATTTACCCATATGAGGAACGATTAACTCACGATATGAAAAACGTATATAAATCTTTTCAAAATTATCTTGTTTTTTAAAGATATCTTTGTCAAACGCATTAATAAAATTATAAACAATTTTACGGTAATTAGGTGCTCACATTCCCCCATCAGAGATGGTTTCGTCAGTTTGTACCCCACCCTCAATATTTGTAAAAATTATATTCGAAGGTTCATCCAAGTAAGCTTCCCAACCTGTAATTACAAAGTTTTGGCTTTCAATTTTAAGTTCAGGTTCATTTTCTTTTATTGCTTTATAGGCAATACTTGTATCATCAAATCTTTGCCCATAAAAACTCATATCGTTTGGTTTGGCTAAAGTTGCCATAAAAATAGTTGTTATTAAAAACACAGCAAATAAGAAGTTCATCAATGGTCCTGCAATAATGAATAGAGCTTTTTTTCAACGCTTTGTGTATTCCATCTTTCTTTCATCAGGAATTAAATCAGCTTCATCTTCACGACCAACCGGTGGATCACTTCTATCTGAAGCAATTGAAACAAATCCTCCTAATGGAATAATCCTGATTGAATATCATGTTTCCTTACCTTTGTAAGTAAAGATTCTTGGTCCAAAACCAACTGAGAACTCATAAACGAAAGCTCCAGTTAATTTAGCAACTAAAAAATGTCCAAATTCATGGAGCATTATTAGGAATAAAATTGCTAAGATACCTATAAAAAAGGCACCAACTATTAATCCTGCGCTCATGAATGGACACCTCTTTCTAGTTCATTGCGAATGTAATAAAGAACATTACAAAGAATACTAACATGAATGAATCTAATCTATCTAAAACTCCTCCATGTCCTGGAATTAAGTTTGAATAATCTTTGATTCCAAACATTCTCTTAATTGCACTAAACATTAAGTCACCCATTTGACCTAAGATTGAAATTAAAACAGTTAAGATAACATATAAGAAACCTGGAGCTCATGATCCAATGTGGCTTTCCATAGGTTCAAATATTTTGTAAAATGGAGCATATTCTTTTGAACCATCAACATAGAATAATGTTAATGTAAAGATAATTCCAAGTGCGATAGCAACACTTGAACCAATTATGGCACCTTCTCAAGTTTTTTTAGGACTGATTTTTGGCGCTAATTTGTTTTTACCAAATTTACGTCCACCTAAGTATGCGAAAGTATCTGTGAAGATAATTGTTGATCAAATTCAAATAATACTTGTAAATGAATATGTCGGAATGTATTCTGCTAACTCGTTTCCAGTTCCTACGAAATTTTCAGGTTCAACTGATAATGAAATATTTGAGAAACCTTTCATCGCAAATACAATAACAATTGTAATAGCAAAACTGATGAAAACATTTTTAAATGAAGCATTTTCAGCTCATTTAAATACCCCAAAGATGATTACAACTAACGCAAGAATTATTAATAAAGAAACTCATCATGTTGCCATATCAGGAACATCAATTGCTCTATACAAGAAGACTTTACTTAATGTAGTTCATGTCCCCATTGGCATAATAAATACAAAGATTGCAGCCGCAATTAAAGTTGCGTGATGGTATCAAACCTTGATTCCTAGTACTCTGTTGATTTCAAAGATACTCATTCCGATAATTGCTGATGTAATTATAATTGCAATATATCCTGGAATGTCTTTAACGACATCATTTATTTCTCCTCTTAATAATTCTGTATGAATTATCGGAAGAGCTAAATAGATAGCCATTAAGATAACCATAACAATAGCTGAATATAATCTAACCTGTAAATCAGTTTTCACTTTTTTAGGCTCCATAGCTTGATTATCTTTATTTTTAAATAATAATTTACCCATTTTTCCTCCATAAACAATATTAGTATTATTTTATCAATTTTTGGGTCAAAAGTATATTATCTCCCCTGCTAACTTTGAACTTTAAACTTAAATTATCTAAATAAAAAAGTAAACCTTTGACGGTTTACTTTATTGTTTTTATTTATTGTTGATGAATAATAGTTCTCTAGGTGAACTTGTTAACATTTTGCTTCCTTCAGTAGTTACAATAACGTCATCTTCAATTCTTACTCCACCCAATCCTGGAACATAGATTCCTGGTTCAACTGTAATAGTCATGTTTTCAGCTAAAATTGATTGGCTTGTCCCATTTTCATATGGTTCTTCATGAATTTCTACACCAATTCCATGTCCTAATCCATGATCGAAGTACCCTTCATATCCAGCTTCAGCAATAAATTTTTCAACTTCTCTATGAATATCTCCAGCATTTTTACCAGCTTTAACTAAAGATAAACCTAAGCTTTGAGCAGCATAAACTGTATCGTAAATGTTTTGTAATTTAGCATCTAATTCATTTCCTAAAACAAATGTTCTAGTTTGATCTGAACAGTACCCGTTATAGAAACATCCCATATCTAAAGTGATTAATTCACCCTCAACTAAAACTTTATCAGTTGGAACAGCATGAGGCATACTTCCGTTAATTCCACTAGCAACAATTGTGTCAAAACTTAATTTGTCAGCTCCGTTTGCAAAGAATCTATCTGAAACAAATCTTGATAGATCTTTTTCAGTAATTCCTGGTTTAACTCAAGCTACAACTTCTTCAAAGACAGTGTTTGTAATATCGCAAGCTTTTTGAATTTGAGCCAATTCTCATTCTTCTTTAACCATTCTCATTTTTGAACAGTTAACAGGAACTAATGTTTGTTCTGCAAACATTTTATCAAATCCTTGATATTGGTTATAAACAACTCAATCAGATTCGAATCCTAATGTTTTAACTCCATCACGAGCTAAAACTTTTTTCATTTCTTCTCAAACGTTTTTACCGAAGTGAATTACTTCTGTAATGTTTTGTAAATCAGTTTTGTTTCTAGCTGCAGTTATATATCTTCCATCTAAAAATAGGTATGATCCTTTTTTAGTGATAATTAAATATCCCATTGATGAATGAAATCTTGAATATCAGTAACGATTTTCAGGTGAATATAAGATAACAGCATCTGTATTATTTTCTTCTAATAAATTAAGTACTTTTTCATATTTAGTCATAATTTTATTCTCCTTTTTACCCTTTGGGTATTATTAGTATTTTATAACCAAAAGCATAAAAAAAATAGTCTTTTATTAAGACTATTTTTTTTGTTTATGAATTTCGTGTTTGTTACAGTTTGAACAGAATTTTGAAACTTCGATTTTTGGTAATTTTTTATCGTTTTTTCCAATGTAGTTTTCATTTTTACATACTGTACAACGTAAAATATATTTATCGCGCATATTAACATTCACCTCTCTAAATTCATAATATTACTAGAACATTATGCATATAAGTCTTAAACTTACTTGCTTTTTAATAATATCAATTATCATTCTACTTTTCAACATAAAAAAACTTTTTTTGTATTAATTATTTATATTAATAATTCTTTATTAGTTCTAATTATAGTAAAATATTATTAATTATTGATTTATAGGTATATTATATCCTATTTAATAAATGGAGGTAATTATGAAAAAGTTATTAGCAATCCTTGGAGCTGTTGGTTTAACAGCAACTGCTGGTTTAGCAGTTGTCGCATGTAGTGACAGTTCTGATAAAGATTTTAAGAAAGTTCAATCATGAATTGAAGACACTAAAGTTCAATACAAAGATGGAAAAGTTACTAAAAAAGGAAGCTCAATGGTTTTATACATTGGTGCTAAAGATAATAACTCTTCTCTTTCTTTTGAAAGTGCCATTAAAGAATTTGTAGGAGCTGGATCTGATTTACAAACAAACTTAGATGTTTTATCAAAAATCACTAACCCAAACGAAGGAACTACTAAAACTACTAAAGCTTGATCTGATATTTATACAGGTTGATCTTCACAGTTAGGTAATCCATCAACACCAAATCAAGAAATTGCTTGAAATCAAACAAACGAAGTTAAATGAAATAAAGATAAATCTTTATGACAATTATCAGATACTTCTCAAGAAGGTAAATACATCGGTTATAACACTGAAGTTGAAGCAATGGATACAAACGTAAACTTCAAAGCTTTAACAATTAAAGAAATTGCTGATTTATTCAAAAGCGGATCAACTAAGTCATTACTAAGTGATTACGTTAAAAAAACTGTTGCTCAAACACTTTACACATCAAACCAAGCAAGTGCTGGAGATGTTAAAGCTAAAGAAATAACAGAACAAGTTGATGCTATTGTTAATAAATTATCTAGCAAAACAGGACCAATGTTCTTAATCATTAAAAACGGTGTTTTAACTGGAATGGTAAATGGATTTGAAACATTTATGGAATTCAATAAAAATACAGATAAATCAATTGATGGACAAAAAGGTATTTCAAAAGAAGAAGCAAAAGCTATTAGAGAAGAATCTCTAATTACCCTATTTAAAAATATTGCCAAAGAATTTAACGGATCAATCGTTGATTCAATCGTTAATGGTCAAAGAATTAACTTAACAGTTAACTCAGATCAAAGCGATAATGAAACTGGAACAACTTATAAATGACAAACATGAGATAAAGGTGTTACAAATGATGAAGATGATGCATCAAGTGAAACTCCAAATGAACCAGAAGAAGAAACTGAAGAAGAATCAACAGATACTTATTCATTCAAAAACATTTCAGATAAATACTTATAATAGTTTGAATCTCTTCGGAGGTTCTTTTTTTATCCCCTCTTTACTAAAGATAATTTTAGACAAAAAAAATCAACCCGAAGGTTGATGTAATTTTCGAATGGTCCCCAAGGCCGGACTTGAACCGGCACGGGATATAAAGCCCGCTGGATTTTAAGTCCAGTGCGTCTACCAGTTCCGCCACTTGGGGATAAAAAATCCTAATATAAAAATAAATGGTGACTCGTCGGAGATTCGAACTCCGGACCCACTGGTTAAAAGCCAGTTGCTCTACCGGCTGAGCTAACGAGTCATGATTGGTTGGGCTAGCAGGATTCGAACCGGCGCATGAAGGAGTCAAAGTCCTTTGCCTTACCGCTTGGCTATAGCCCAATAAAAATGGTGGAAGGGGAGGGATTCGAACCCCCGAACCGAAAGGAAGTGGGTTACAGCCACCCGCGTTTAGCCTCTTCGCTACCCTTCCATATTAATAATTGTGCTGACTTCAGGATGAACCTTCAAGCTGAACCAGTTCAGCTATTCGTCTGCTTTGTTTTTTGTTGTCCCTTTAAGGACTTTATTATTATACAAAACTTATCCTTAGTTTGTCAATCCTTTTTTAGCAATAATTGATAAAAATCAATTACTTTTTAATTATTAAATAAATGGGCTTAAAAATCAATATGGAATATATAAAAAAATAAAAAAAATCGTTGATTAGTCAACGATTTTGAAAAGATCTTTAAATGATTTTTTCTTTTTACCTTTTTTAGCATTTTTCTCTGCAGCTTTTACTTCACGTTCTAAATCTTTGATGTCTTTCTTAGTTAATTTTTTTAACTCGTATTTCATCTCTTTGTTTTCTCATTCAGTCATGTTTGCCACTACTTCTTTTCTAACATTTTTAGTTAAATCTTCAGTTTTTAAAGAAATATGTTTAATTGGCATAATTGGTTTACCAAATACCACTTTAACTTCGACACGTTTAGGTCTGTCTTGGGCAAACACTTGGTGTGAGTTAATAATTGTTACAGGAACAACTGGTGCATTAGCCATTTGAGCTACTTTCATTGAAGCTGGTTGGAATTCTCCAATTTCTTGACTTCCACTTCTTGTACCTTCAGGGAAGATAGCTAATGAACGTCTATAGTCAACAACTAAGTCTTTTCCTTCTTTGAATGCTTCTAATGCACTTCTTGGACTCTTACGGTCTAAAGGAATTGCATCGATTAATCTAACGAAGTTTCCAAAAGTTTTATCTTCTCATAATTCTTGTTTAGCAATAAATGCTAAAGGTTGTTGTTTTGAGAAATCATTAATCGCTAATAAGATTAATGGATCAATATTTGATTGGTGGTTAGGAGCTAAGATAATTCCTCTATCTAATCAGTTTTCTAAACCTTCAACTTTAATATCAACATTTAATGTATATAACATTTTGTTAACAGCTTTTTTTAATCATTCATATCTATACTCTTCTGAATATGTATTTGGATCATTTCTGTTTTTCTTAACAATTTTTTTAGCTTTTCTTTTGATATGTAAAAGTGGAACTCACATGTAAGTCATCTTTAACGGATCTAAATTGTTTTTCTCTTTATTCTTTTCTCTAGTTTCAACTACTTTATCAGTTGAAACTTCAACTTCTAAATTAGCTTCTTCTTTTATGATTGTTTTAGCCATCTTAGTTACCTCTATAATATTCTATGTAAAACTCATCAAAGTCGATTTGTTTTACTTTACTTAATTTATTGTAATTGAAATTACTTATATAAACATCACCTTTATAAGGTTTTTTAATAATACTTCTAATTATTTCATCGGTTTTATCAAAGAATAAATCAAATACTTGACTACCTCCAATAACATAAAGGTATTTATCCGGAACACCTTTATATTCAGCCACTAATTCATCAATAGACTCAACGAATTTAAGATTATCTGTTTCTTGTCCCTGATACTTGCTAGCGTCTCTTGTAAGGACGTAATTTAGCCTTTTAGGCAGTGCTTTACCATTCATCGATTCAAATGTCTTACTTCCCATTAAAATACTGTGATTTAGGGTTGTTTGACGGAAATGTGCCATTTCTTCTTTAATAGATCAAGGTAATTGATTATTAGCTCCAATTACCCCTTCTTCAGTTTGTGCTCATACTAGACTAATCATTTTCTCTTACCGCCATTCCTACAGAATAATTATTTTCATGTGAAATAGATATGAATATTTTCCCTAAGTTTTTATTCAGAATTATTGGTGCTTTACCATCATATCCAATTTCAATTTCATTAGGTGGAATATACTCATGATCATCTAAAGTTTTGATGATTGCTTCTTTAACAGCTCAACGTCCAGATATAAATCCTAGACGTGCTTCATCGTTTTGAAAAGTTGAAATCCTTTCAAGTTCTGAGTTAGTTAAAAACTTTTTCAAAAACTTCTCATCAAGATTAATTCTTTGATTCTCAACAATATCAATTCCTACTTTTTTAATCATATTTATTCCTCCTGATTCTATTTTATCATTTATGAGTAATAAAAAAGTAATAGATTACTCTATTACTTTTGTCCTGTTACTTGAATGTTAATTTCTAAGTTTGGTAATTGTTCATAGACAACTCCAGCAGCATCCAACATCTTACGAGATGCCACACACTCTTTTGAGTCATGATATTTATCTTCCATGAAATAAATCTTTTTAATACCAGATTGTAAAACAATCTTAGTACATTCATTACATGGGAATAAAGTTACATATAAATCACAATCAGTTAAGTCAGCTCTCGCACTAACAATTGCATTTAATTCAGCATGAGCTACATAAGGGTATTTTAAATCCCCTCAATCTCCCTCTGCATTATCTCAAGGGAATGAGTCATCATCAACCCCACGAGGAAAACCATTATAACCAGTTGAAATAATTTGATTTAATTTATTTACAACAACCGCTCCAACTTGAGTTGAAGGATCTTTACTTCTCATAGCACTGGCAGTAGCTACGGTCATAAAATAAGGTTTTCATGATAAATAATCTTGTCTTTTCCCCATATTATTTAACCCCTCATATATTAGCAACAACTTGACTAGATAAAGTTAAAACTTCACTATATTGATTAACACCATAGTTAATAAATACTTGTCCATTTGATGCCATTTGGAATTTAATGTCTCATCCAATATTTTGAACGATTTCATTCATTCCATCAATTTTACCAAACACTTTATTTTGAGCATAGAATTTCAATGCTAATAAAACATCATAATTATAAGCTGGAATTAAGTGTGGTTTGATAATGAATACTAATGAAGCCACTAAAAGCGCTGCCAACATTAAGAACATTATCATATGAGTTCAATTTCATTTCTTCGGCTCTGATTTTAAAATACCATAAGCTGCAGATCCGATTGCAAGTGATAATAATGAAATTGCAATTTCCATAGAATTACCTTTTAGTAAAGGAATTAAAATCAGTAATACAACTGGTCAAATAGCTTTCATTTTTGAAAACTTAGCCGCTGGTGTTTTATCTCCAGCAACATCCATGATTAAAATACCAGAAACTATTCCAAGAATTGGCATAATTCCACCAGTTGATACTTTTGGTAACGTTGCTGATGCAAATAGACCAATTAGGATGTAAGCGATGATAAATGCTATTGCAAATTTACCAGCGCCATATTTTTTCGCATTTAATCTAACTTCAGTTATTTTAGAAGTTGTAAATAAGGCAAATCCGGCAAAAAGTGTAAATAATACACCCATTATCATTCCACTATAAGTTGGTGCAAATCCTCATGTAAAGATTCTTCATCATTGACCACCAAGAATTGTTAGTGAGTAATTAGTACCACCAAAGATAATTGTTGATAAACCTGCAAAAGAATTAGTTTCAGCTGCAGGAACTACGAATGTTGAAATGATTGTAAACAACAATGGTGTAATAACAAATAAGAATAAAATAAATCAACTTACCGTAACTTTATTATGTTTAACACTTGTTACGAAGTTTTTAAAACTTTTGATAGTCTCTTCTGGTGATTGATTTTCATCAAAAGCATTTTCTGCACTGGAATCTTTTTTTGTTTCAAACTGAATTAAATCAGCGTTTGCAAAAAATGGTTCCAATGAGGCTTTAACACCTTCGATATCTGTGATAATTCTTATCATTGTTCCATTATCTTCAAATACTTTTTGTTCTTCATTATTGATAACTAATTTTAAAACCTTAACTTGTTGACGCGAATTAGCTTTAACCTTCTCAACGATATAGTTTAATTCTGTCTCTTCTAAAGCATCAGAAACTTTATTTGAAATTTTAATAACTTCGATTTCTGATTTAGGTGAATATAAATAGATAACGTCTGAAGAAACTTTAGATTTGTAAGTTTTATAGCTTTCATTTTTAGTGAAAAACTTAACTAACCCCTCTTTAATTTCTTTATAAGTAAAATTCATTCTATTCAACTCCTCTCAACTCATTAATTCTATCAAGCATTTCTTGAGGTAATGGAGCAGTAAATGTCATTTCCTCTTTTGTGATTGGGTGATTAAATACTAATTTTGATGCATGTAAGAATTGACCAAAATCAGTAACTTTATCAGTTAGACGTCCATAAACTGGATCATTCATAACTGGGTGTTTAATGAAATTGAAATGTACTCTAATTTGGTGAGTTCTTCCAGTTTCAATTGAACATCTAATTAATGTTGAGTTATCAAATCTTTCGATAACCTCAAAGTTTGTTTTAGCGTTTTTTGAATTTTTGTGAGTAACCATCATTTTTTTACGGTCGTTATTGTGTCTTCCAATCGGAGCATCAATAATTCCCTTATTTTCTTTGATTTCTCCTCAAACAATAGCTTGATATTCTTTGTAAACTTCATGATGTGCAATCATTTCTGACATTACTCGGTGAGCCACATCGTTTTTAGCTACAATTAATAATCCTGTTGTTTGTTTATCAAGACGGTGAACAATCCCTGGACGTTCAACTCCACCAATTGATGATAAGTCATCAATAGCTTCCATTAAACCATTTACAAGAGTTCCAGAAGTGTTTCCAGCTCCTGGGTGAACTACGACATTATTTGGTTTGTTAATTACTAAGATATCTTTGTCTTCATAAATAATTTCAAAGTCTACTTTTTCAGCAACAATTTCAGTTGATTTAGGAGCTGGTATGTTAACAATAACTACATCACCTGGAAAGATATTAACTTTTTGTGATGGTGCTACTTCACCATTGATTTCAACATGCCCATCTTTAATTAGTTTTTGAATAAAAGCACGAGAATAATCGTGACCTTCTTTCAACCCTTCAGATAAGAACTTGTCTAATCTATCGCTTTTAGCAGTAGCTTTAATTTTTATAGTTTTATTCATACTACACCCCTTTTTCATTTCTTTGTGTTGCTATTTTGATTAATTTATAAAGTGGAATACCACCAATGATGGTAAATCCTCCACCGATTGCAAATCCTAAGATTCACTCATCGATACCTTTTATACTCATTATTATAATTGAAGTTATCAATAAAGAAAAACTTATAACTGTAATAATTGCGAATATGACTAACATTCTTACTAAATTAGCTTGAATACCTTTATTTCAGACCTTATGAAATCTTCTTTTGTAAAATTCATTTCATCCTTCAAGAATAGCTGCTAGTATCAATAATCCGATTCCTATATTAACTCACATGTCAGCCAAGTTGAAGATATATCCATTAGATCCTCATAAAGCGAAGTCCCAGACAAACATATCAACAACTGCCCCTTTTAATCCTTCTTGACTAGTTCCGATGATTGCTGGAGCTCATGCTCGAGCAATTAAGTTAGCTATTGAGCCGGCCATTAAGAAAGTTAGTGCAATTAATCACTTCTTATCATTTATGAAGATAAATGCAATTGTGATTACCAAAGTGGCTAATGTGGCTAATGTAATTGTTAATCCAAGATTATCAGCATTAGCTCCACCAGCACTCCCTGGATTTAAAATATATTGTAATTTAACAATCCCAGGGATAAAGTCCAATTTTTGACCTTGTTCCATGTAAGAAACTGTTAAACCTTTTGAAATTCAATCTAGTGCGACCAACACAACAAAAATTGGTGTACAGACAATAAGTTTGTAACGTCAATTATAGTTATGATTTTTAAGTCATGTTGTTATGTTTAATCACATAGAATGTCCTCCTATTTATTTACAACATCATTACAACGATCACAAATTTCATCGTTGATTAATGTATCAAATACTCCTCAACATCTTTCACATTTTAGACCATCACGTTTTTCAACAGATGTAAATGAAATTTGTTGTTCTGTAAATTCATTTGTTTTTTCAACAAAGTTAATTTGACTTACGATGAACAATTGAGCTAAATCAGTCAAAGCAGATAATTCTTTAAATTCTGGTTTTAATTCAATATTAACAATCGCTTCAAACCCTTTGTTAATTAATTTGCTTTCACGAGCAACTTCTAACGCTTTATTAACATCATCACGCAATGTTAATACATTATTTCATTTAGCTACAAATTCAGCATCACATTTAAAGTCTTGAACTCTTGAGTCTAATAAGTGAACTGATTTTTCTTTATTTGCTAATGGCATTGCTTGGTAAACTTCTTCTGTTGTGTGAACCAAGATTGGTCTTAAGATATCAATTAAAGCTCATAGTTGTTCAAATAAAACTGTTTGAACTTGACGACGTCTAATGTTATCTTCAGCTTCAATATAAAGAATATCTTTAATGAAATCTAGGTAGAATGAAGATAAATCTTTTGTTACATAGTTGATTACTAAGTTGTAAACTGTGTTGTATGATAATTTATCAAATGCTTCACTCGCTTTGTTTTTAAATTCTGTTAAATTATTTAATGCAAATTGATCAACTTCAGTTAATGATGTTTGATAATCTTTTGTTGCATCAAAATCAGATAAGTTAGCTAAGATGAATCTCATTGTGTTTCTTAATTTTCTGTATGTTTCAGAAACTTGTTTAATGATATCTTGTCCAATTTTTTGATCATCAGTGTAATCTGTTGACGCCACTCATAATCTTAAAATATCAGCTCCAAGATCATTTGAAAATTCTGTCGGATCAATTCCATTTCCTAATGATTTAGACATTTTACGTCCTTTTTCATCAAGAGTCATACCACATGATGTTAAGTGTTTGTAAGGTTTTGTTCCACCATAAACTGTTGCATTAATCATTGAAGCGTTGAATCATCCACGGTATTGATCGTTTCCTTCTAGGTAAAGATCAAATGGTAGATTATATTCTGGGAAACGATCTTGTAAAGCAATTGCTGAAGATCCTGAATCGAATCATACATCTAAAATATCTTTTTCTTTACGTAAGTTTTGTCCACGGTATTGTTCAGGTAAGAAAGTATCTGCTGGTTCTTTGAATCAAGCATTTGTTCCCACTTCAGCAATTTTAGTAATTGCAAAGTCTAAGATTTCATTGTTTAATACTAATTCATCATTTTGGTCGTAGAAACCAATGATCGGTACCCCTCATAATCTTTGACGTGAAATTGTTCAATCATTTCTATCATCAAGTACTTGGTATAAACGTTGTTTAGCTCATTTTGGATTTGTTGTAATTTCATCAACGTTTGCTAAGATTTCAGCTTTAGCTTTATCTAATCCAATAAATCATTGTAATGTACATCTGTAGATAACTGGTTTTTTAGTTCTTCAGTCATGTGGGTATGAGTGAGTAACAAATTTTAATTTTAATAATGCTTTGTTGTCTGCTAATCTCATTCCAATTTCTTTATTTGTGTCATCGTAGAATTTACCTACTAATGATTCGTCATAAATTGCAATTTCATCTGTGAAACATCCTTGGTTATCAATTGGTGCAAATGGTTCCATTCCGTTGTTTTTAACGATCATGTAGTCATCTTCTCCAAATCCCCCAGCGATGTGTACTAATCCAGCTCCAGCTTCGTCAGTAACGTGGTGTCCACCAACTACTTTAGAAATTTTGTCATTGTATAATGGGTGAGCATATTCTAAACCAACTAGTTCAGACCCTCTCATTGTTTTAATAACTTCAACATTTTCTCATCCAATTGCTTCAGATACAGTATCAATTAAAGTTTCAGCGATAATGAATTGTCTTTCATCATTTGAAGGTTTAACTAATGCGTAACTCATTCTTTCTCCAACTGCAATTAATTGGTTTGAAGGAATTGTTCAAGGAGTTGTAGTTCAAATTACTAAATTAGCCCCTTTGTTGATTAATTCATTACCATTTGTAACTTCGCAAGCAACATAAATTGTTGGAGATTTAATATCAGCATATTCAATTTCAGATTCAGCTAAAGCAGATTCACTTGATGGAGATCAGTAAATTGGTTTAAGAGCTTTGTAAATCATTCCTTTTTCATACATTTTTTGGAATAATCTTAATTCTGAAATTTCATAGTTATGTTCCATAGTTACGTATTTTGTATCGTAATCTGTAAACATTCCTAAACGTGTAAATCCAGCAGTTTGAATTTTGATTTGTTCATTTGCATACGCTTCACATAATTCTCTAAATGCTACAGGATCCATTGCTTTACGATCAACCCCAGTTTTAGTAACTGCAGTTTCAATTGGTAAACCATGAGTATCTCATCCCATAATAAATGGTGCTTTGTACCCATTAGCATTTTTTCATCTAATGATCATATCTTTTAAAGTTTTATTTAAAGCATGTCCCATGTGGATTGAACCATTTGCATATGGTGGCCCATCATGTAACATGAATAAAGGTTTTCCTTCATTAAGTTTTAATTTTTCGTTGTAGATGTTTTCTTCATCTCACATTTTTTCAAAGATAGGTTCTTTTGTTCCTAATCCAGCTCTCATATCAAAATCAGTTTTACCGATTAATAATGTATCTTTATATTTGTTTGCCATTTTTCTATAATCTCCTTTTATAAAACAAAATCGCTCCTAATAAGGAGCGATTTAGCCGCGGTACCATCCTAATTAATAAACACTATTGTTTATCATCTCAAGGTTTTAACGGTGCCACCGCAGAATTCTACTCAATTGCTTTTTCTTTTCTGTTTAAAAATAGTGATAATCCTATTATTAGTTAACTGATTTGCACCAACCATCAGCTCTCTGAGTAACATCATAATAGAACATTGTCTATTTCGTTTATATTCTTATTTATTATATATTCTTTTGATTATCTTTTAAATAAGTTTTTTGATTATTTTTCTTCTGGAAGTTGATGTTTTTTAACAAACTTCAATGAGATTTTCTTATACTCTTCTTCGAACTCGATTAATGATTTTGTATGGTGGTATCCATCGTCAAAAATCTTAACCTCATTTTTAGTATCATTTTCAATATTATTTTTAATATCACACATTCTGAAACTATCTAAATAATCAGTAACACGATCATATCTGTTGTGGAAGTATAACATCGGGATGTAAGTTTTCTTAGGTTCTATTAGATTGATAAATCCAAGCCCTGTAAGGTCAACTCCATACTCTTCACGATAGATTGCCATCATATCGTTTAAAACCTCTTTAGCATACCCTTCAAACATCTTAGGCGAGTTATTAGTAATCATTCTTTCTAATAACATCGGAACAGACATATATGCCGAATCAGCTATCCCTCAACGAATATTAGCTTTTTTAATTAATTCTGTTTCAGTTAACATGAAGTGATTTAAAGTAAAACCACCCATACTTGTTCCAATTAATCCAATTTCAGAAACCTTATAGTTTTTAGTTAATCATTCAACTGTTGCTATTAAATCTCATTTCTCACGTAATCCTCAAGATACAACATCAACTTCACTTCCACCATGATTTCTAAAATCAAAGGTAATAATGTTGTATCCTAATTGACGATAGTGTCATGTTAAGTACAATACATCAAATCTTGATGAATTAAATCCATGGATCCCAACAATTCATTTTGTTGAAGGTTTATCATTCAATCAAATACTTGCAGCAATTTTAATGCCATCTTTTGAAGGATATAAAACATTTGCATTTGGCTGTTTGTATTCAGATATTCCTAGTTTCTTATTTGAATTTCTTGTAGTTGGTGATAAATCAAACATCTTAACAACGTTTAATCTTGCATTAGTTCCATCTTCTCTTTCGAAGATAGTTTTTGAAAAGTGTGAGTTTCACATTGTAATCATTGCACGAGCTAAACTTGAATATGCCATATCTTCCCTCTTTTCATTTCTTTAATTATATCAAAATTTTAATAAATAAAAAAAATCAAAAATACTACTTGATATTGTATAGTAGTTGTTATAGCATAGTAGGGAGGTGAAAATATGGGTAAAGTAAATATTATAACTATGCCAAAGGCAAAACCATCTAAACGAAAGGTAGTTGAACAAAATATGGACAATCGTGCAATTAGAAAAGTCAATAAATGATTAAAGCAATTAGATAAGGCTCTAATAAATCTTCCTATCGAAGATCGTAAAGATATTATTGATACTTATTCTGAAAAGATTGGTATTGAAATGAGTGAAGGTAAAAGATGAGACTATGTTCTTGAAAATCTTGAACTAATCGAAACAATTTCCAAAAATATCTACAATGAATTTGGAATTAATGAGAAAGTAAAACACACAAAAGAGCATGGAGTTATTTTTGGTAAAACAATTGGGAATATATTCTTAATCCCTGTTCTGTTTTTTCAAATAATATCTATGTTAATATTTGCGGTAGTTGTTATTGCTGCAGTTGTAGCATTGATTCCTTCTATTGTACTTCTATTTGTTAACTATAACTTTGATACAGCAATCGGAATGGCAGTTGCTATTGTAGGATTACTTCCAATTGTTGCAATTGGTTTTAGTTGACTAACAGTCAAGACATCTAAATGATTTATTAGTTCATGAAACTTAATGATCTATTCAATAGTCAAAACAAACCAATTAAAGAAAATCCAATTAGAACTAAAAAGATTGCCAGAAAAGTTATTTTAATAATATCTGCAATATTCTTGTTAATATTTAGTGGAGGAATGGTTGGCACATTTGTTGGTGAGAACTCTCTAGGACTTAACTTGGTTAACCAAACTTATGTAAGTGGTGTTGAATCAAAAGTAAAAATTACTGATGGATTCAGCAAAGACGATATTAGAAATAATCTTGAAGTCCAAAATATTTCTACTTCTAAATTACTTGGTGGAATTAATGCCAGAGTAGTTATAATTAAAGATGAAGCATCAACTGATTCAGTTGGTCTAAAATACAACTTTAACTTTAAACAAAAATATGCGACTGGATTAAAAATTGAATTCTATAGACACAAAGGTGAAGATAATTCGATTATTAGAGCTACAATCAGTTGTGATAATGATAGTTTATGACACTTATATTCAATGCAATTTGGACAAGATACAATTGAAGTACATATTTAATAAGAAAGGCTAGGTAATAATGGATACACAACTTAAAAAAGGTGTTTTAGAATTAATCATTCTAAAACACTTAAACGAAAAAGATTGTTATGCTTATGAACTAACTAGGATTATTAATGATGTTATAGAAATTAACGAATCAACAGCTTATGCCATTTTTAAAAAATTAATTAATAAAGGATTCTGCGATTACTATATGTCTGAATCAGTCGGACCTTACCCTTCTAGAAAATATTACAAAATAACAGAATTGGGTAAACGAGAACTGAAAGATAATACAAAAATCTGAATCGAATTCCAAGCAAAGATAAACGATCTATTGAATATAAAAAACGAGAGCAATTAGCTCTCGTTTTTTTGGGTTAAATTAACCTTTTCTTTTATTTAATTGTCTAATGATGTACATGTATAATGTTGAGAATCCAATCATGAATGCTGCAATAATAATCACAACAACAAAGAATAAGATTGCTCCGTGGATTCCTCCACTTACATAATTTCCTAAATCATCATATTTACCCGCATGTAACGGATCCTTATGTCAAAGTTCAACAAAGAAGTAAGGGAAGTTAGTTGAAGCAATTTTATTACCCATCCCTTCTCTAATACCACCTCTGATGAATGTGTAAATAGCATATCCGATTAATCCGCAAAATTGCATTAATCATTGTTGGAATACTTTAGCTTTAGCTAATTCCTCGTTTTTGTGATCCATCATAAATACTGCATATGCAATGAATAATAATGGCATAATTAAATGTAATCCAAATTGATTTACTCAGTATCAATTAGCTTCAATACCATTTCCAGCCATTAATCCTACTGGTAATAATACCAAGTTGTAAATTAACATAGTGATTGTGATATAAGTAGCAGTTAAGATTGCCCCTTTTGAAGATAACAATCCTTTAACACCTTCACGTTGTGGTGCAAATGCTGCATAAGTTAATCAAACAGCGATTAATACGTTACTTAAAGTTGTAAAGTAAGAGAAGTAAAATACTATGTATCCAAAAATGTTTACTGTAGTAAAGAATTCCATCACCATAACATCTTTATCATTAACACTCTCAACTAATTGTTGACTGATGTTAACTCATGCTAACTTTTGAGAACTGATCCCATCTCCAATATATTGTGCCAAACCGTCTTTGATAGTTTGAATATCTGTTGTGTCACCCACTGTTTTCAAGTATGCGTCAACTTGGTTTCTTAATTCAAAGATGTCTACGATGTCAACAATTACGATAGCTAAGATAAAACTTAACATACCAATTCCGATAATTAATTTATATCAAGTTCTGTAATCACTGAAATCAAATCTTTTAACAAACTTATTTAAGTTTACTTTGAATTTTGATTCTTGTAAATTTGTAGTCATATAAATTCCCCTTTTTAAAATTATAAATGTTTTTCTCTTCAATAAGGCCGTTTTGAGATAAAAAAAATAGCCAAAGACTATTTTCTAATTATGAATTTAAACACTTGGTTTTCAAGCTTTTTGAATTCACCATTCATTGAGTAAACAACTCCACTTAAGAAATCTTTAACTCTTCTTTTATCTTCTTCAGATAATTTGGCAAAATCTAATAAAATCACTTTATCTTCAAGCAATGCGTCAACAACGGGTTGAATAGCACTGTATGAAACTGGTGCAAATAATTGTGTTCTCTTTTTAACATCTTGAGAAATTGTTTTTGCTTCGTCAAAGAACTCCTCATCAAAAGTTTGTAGTTCTTCGTCTGATTCTAATAATTGTTGGTTAAATTCTGATTTGTAATTCTCAACTGAGTTACCATCTTCAGTTTTACCAAAAATATTTTTAAATTTAAAACTCATAAGCTCTCCTATTTTAAGAATGTTGGGAAGTCATCGTTATCAAAGATGTCTTCAGCAAGAATATCTTCTCTTTGAACATTTTTGTCTTGTGAAATATATTCTTCTTCTACTTCTGATTTAACTTCTTTTTTCGAATTAATTTCAAATGGATCAGCTAAGTTTGTTGATCTATATGAAGGTTGTTGTCTTACTTCAACATGTTCTCTTTCCTCGAAACCTGTTGCAATAACAGTTACGATTAATTCATCTTCTGATTCTAATTGTTCATTAATAGCAATTCCGAATACGATGTTTAAATCATCATTATTTGCAGCTTGTTCAACAACATCAACTGCATCATAAGCGTCATTTAATGAGATATTTTTTCCACCTGTAATGTTAACAATAACATCTTTAGCTCCACTAATTGAAGCTTCTAATAATGATGAAGAGATGGCTTTATTTGCAGCGTTAACTGCTTTTTCTTCTCCAGAAGCAATTCCAATTCCAAATAGTGCATTTCCTTTTTTAAACATAACTGTTCTAACGTCAGCGAAGTCCAAGTTAATAACAGCAGGAACTGCAATTAAATCTGTAATTGTTTGAACCCCTTGTTTTAAAATAGCATCAGCTTCTTTGAAAGAATCTTGAATTGGCATTCCTCCAATGTATTCTAATAATTTGTCATTTGAAATAACAATAATTGAATCTACGTATTTTTTCAATTCTGTTAAACCTTCACCAGCAAAACGGTTACGGTGTTTTCCTTCGAAACGGAAAGGTTTAGTAACAATAGCTACTACTAAAGCTCCTGATTCTTGAGCGATTTTAGCAATCACTGGTGCAGCACCAGTTCCTGTTCCTCCACCCATTCCAGCAGCTACAAAGATTAAATCAGCTCCTGATAACGCTTCTCTTAATTGGTGTTCTGATTCTAAAGCAGCTTGTTTTCCAACTTCGGGATTTGCTCCAGCTCCTAAACCTTTAGAAATTTGTTCTCCTAAAATGATTTTAGTAGGAACTTTTGAAGCAGCTAAAACTTGAGCATCTGTATTTGCGATAATAAAGTCAACTCCTTGAACTCCTTCATTAACCATTCTATTTACGGCGTTGTTTCCACCACCACCAACTCCAATTACTTTGATTTTGGCTTTTTGTGTAAATTCTTGTTGTGTATTGTTGTTTTCCATTTTTTTGATCCCCTATTTATTTCTAATTTTCTTGCTATCAATTACTATTCCATCATTATTTAAGAATAATGCTTGATTATAACTTGGTTTGATTTGGTTTCCAAAAACATTACCAAATCCTTTTGAATTTGTGTTTTCTTCAACATTAATATTTTTAGTAAGTCCAACTGATGTAATAACCTTATTAGGCATATTATCATTACGACGCTTAACTTCTTTAACAGCCCCAATTGTTGCTGCTAATCTATTATTTGTAGAACCAAATGTGTTTTCTTCGTAAACATAATCATTTGATAATGCTTTACCATTTTTAATAATTTTATTTGCTCCTGGAATGTTTTGAATCATCCCGAAGTTATATGTGATGAAATCTCCTAAGTTAATAGTTTCTTTTAAAACATCTTTAATTTCAGAGTAAATTGAATTAATGATTAATGAAATCATTTCAGTCACACTTGAACCCTTCATTTTCTCTAAGATTCTTGTATCGTTATTTCATTTAGCAAATACAACACTTTCATCATTATTAGTTGATGAATGATCCATTATGTTAAAGATATAATCTTTAGCACTTTCATTTGAAATCTTCATTTTCTTTGCAACTTTTTTGATGACAGTTGTAATTGATTTCTTCATTTTAACAAACTTAACCAGATTCCCGTTACTAAAGTAACCAATCTCTGTTGAGTTTGTTTTTCAGTTTACAATTAGCATTGGTTTATTTTTTGTCTCTACATTAGACACCGAATAGTACATTGCATTAATGTTTGTTGTAGCAAACATCGTAGCATCACGATTAGCCTTAGCCACAACACGTTTGTGTGATTCCAATACTTTTGTAGGAACCTCTACTGTTCTTAATGTCATTCCTAAAATTGAAGTTGGTAACTTATTGATTCCTGATAATTCAGAAACTTGACCATCTGCTGTTAATTGAACTCTCTCATGAGATAAAACGGTGTTACCATCTATAGCGTTTTTAGTTTTAATATCAGCAGTTAATTCTTTAATGTGATCTTTTTTAATTAGAACTGGTTTTTGTTGTTCATTTCTAACATCAATAGTTCCACTATTCAGACGTACTTGAATATTGTTATTAGGTAGAATTAGCATAACTCTAAATATTTTTAAACCAAAATGCGTTGTCTCGAATTCATTTATCATAGCAGTTAATTCTTTACCGGCTTTAACAATATCGATTACTTCACCTTTAGAGTTTAATCAACCTTTTTCGTTAACTTTTTCACCAGTGAAAATAACCATAAGCTTATTTCCAATATATTTAGAAACTGTAAAGACTAAAATTTTATTTTTAATTTCCAAAGTTGCATAAACATTAATATTTAAGTTATTCATAATTCTCACCTCTATTTCTTATTTTTTCTCTATTACTCACAATTTAGCGCTGTGACTACGACGATTATTTTCTAATTCTGTTTTAGAAGCCTTGATCGGCTTTCTTATTACAAGTTTAAATTCTGTGTCAGATTCAATTTCCATTGGAAGTGATGCAATAACTGCGTCACGTTCTGAAATTGTAACTTCTTTAAATATTTCCTTAACGATTTTTTCTTCTAATGAATGGAAAGTAATAACAGATATTCTTCCTTGAGGATTTAACAAACTTAAACCTTGTCTCAATGAATCTTTTAATACTTCTATTTCATTATTTACATAGATACGTAAAGCTTGAAATACTTTTTTAGCAGGATGCTTTGGAAGTTTTAATACTTTTTGAGGAAGCGACATTTTAATAACATCAACCAATTCAAATGTTGTATTAATAGGGCGGTTTGCAATGATATTCTTTGCGATTGAAGGTGCGAATTTTTCATCACCATAATTTCAAAAAATCTTTTTAAGATCTTCTTCAGAATATTCATTAACAATAGTATGTGCTGTTAATGAATTATTTACTGTATCCATTCTCATATCCAATGGTCCATCAAAACGATAACTAAACCCTCGTTCCGGAACATCGAATTGTGGAGAAGAAACTCCAAGATCGTATAAAATACCATCAACTGCAAATACCCCTTTTAAAGATAATAGTGCTGATATATTAAGGAAGTTTCCTTCTAAAATTTCAAAGTTATTTGAAATTTTAGAAAGCTTTTCAGTACCTTCTTTAATTGCTGTTGGATCTTGATCTATTGAATACAATTTACCACTTGTTAATTTCTTCAATATTTCACTAGAGTGACCCCCTCTTCCAAGAGTACAGTCAACATAGATTCCGTCAGGTTTAACATTCAACATTTCAATCGATTCATTCAATAATACTGGTATGTGTTGTTCCATATTAAGCTACACTCCCAAGATTTTCAGCAATCTCTTCCATGCGGTCTAAATTTTCATCTTCATATCCATCAAATTTTTTCTTATCTCAGATTTCAGCTTTTGAACCTAATCCCAAAATATAAACTTCTTTTTCAATTGTTGCCAATTCTAATAAATTAGCTGGAACTTTAATTCTTCCTGATGAATCTATATCAACTTCAGCTGAGTTAGCAAAAATACTTCTTGCTAACATACGTGCTTCAGATTTCATAGATGAGAAAGACATGACCTCTGCAGATCATTTTTCAAATTCTTCAACACTTCTAAGTTCTAAACATCCTTCGAATCCTTTAGACACATATAAAGTATTTCCTAATTTACTACGTAATTTAGCTGGAATAGCTAGACGAAGTTTGTCATCTAACTTATGTTCGTATGTTCCTAATAACATGACACTTCGCCCCACTTTCTCCCACATACATATATTATCACAAAAAAAATAGGGAATAGTAAAGTTTTTTTACATTTTCCCTATTTATTTAAAAAACAATTAAATATCTTAAACTGCACAAAAAAAGTGAGGCATAACCTCACTTTTTTATTATCCATTAAAGCTTATTACGCTTCAACTTTTTTAGCTTCTTTGTTTTTGTAGAAACCACATTCTCTACATACGCGGTGTGGTTTAATCATAGCACCACAGTTTGTACATGATACGATTGATGCTGATGCTAAAGCTAAGTGAGATCTTCTCTTATTTTTAGCAGCCTTACTAGTTTTTCTAAATGGTACAGCCATGTTTGTGACACCTCCCTATTTGTGTTCATTTGTGAGTTCTGATAATTTTTCTCATCTAGGATCTGGATCCTCATTTTCAGAATCGTTGTACTGTTGTTCTGATAACAGTTTTCATCCAGAACCAGTCTTAAAAATTATATCATTATTTATTGTTAAGTTTATAGGAATATTCATATTTATTTGTTCTATTACATAATCTTCAATTTTGAACTCGTCTGTGAAGATTAAATTAGCATTATCATTTAAATCTGAATCAAAGGCATACTCTTCATTTCAGTCAATTCCTTGTGTGTATTCAAACTCTTTTCCATCTCTAGCATCAATTGCTAAAATGGTAAAGTTGATGACACCGTTGACCTCAACTGTTTGAATTGAATCAATATAGTCAAGATCGATATCATAATCAATTTTCAAATATTTTTTAATTAAAGCTTCTTTAGAAATGATCTTTTCAGGATTTAATATCTCTGAAGTCAATTCTATGTGATTTTTGCTTTTTAATTCAGATAACAACATTATCTTACTATTGCTCCAAATTTTGCAACATTGTCTAAAATCTTAGCTCATTCAGCATTAATCTCAGCTTCTGTTAATTGGTGATCTAAATTATTAAATGCAAATGAAATTGAAAGTGATTTTTGATTATTAGCACTTAGTGTTTCATCATGATATTCATCAATTAATTTTACATTAACAATATTTTCAACATCAATTACCATTGCTTTAATTAAATCTTGATACTTATCTTCTACAGATATTAATAATGAAATATCTCTAGTTGATTGTTGGAATTTAGAAAATTCTTTTGCGAAATAAGTTTTTTGAGAAACTTCTTCTAATGCATTGATATTTAATTCAACACAGAATGTTGGATTAATTTTTTTAATGTTTTCAAATCTTGGGTTTAGTTTGAAAATGAATCCCAATGTTTTATCTTCAAACTTAATTTCAGCATTAACAAATGGGTGAATTTCATCAATAACATTTTCATTATTATTAAAAGTAACTTTATTTAAATCAATATTATATTGTTTTAAGATTGCTTCAACAATACCTTTGTTATAGAAATAATTTCCTTCAACTTTAGTTTTATTTAATTTGTCATCTAAAATATCACCTGTAGTTAAGAAAGCTAAGTGTCTTTCTCTGAATTCTCCATGAGCATAAACATCAGCCACTTCTCATAATTTGACATTTTTATTATCAATTGAAGAGTTGTAAATAGCTACGTCAATTAATGAATTAATTAAACTTGTTCTATATGTCTCATGTAATTTTGATAATGGCGACATTAATGAAATTGGATTTTCAATATTGAATAGGTTTCATTTTTCGACATCTTTAACATCGACTAATGAATAAGTTTTGGTATTGTAGAAACCTTTACCAATTAAATATTCACCTATTTTTGTTTGTAATTTTTGATTTATGTTTTTAGAATTTCTTCTAGCCATAATAACTGGTGGTTGTTCTTGAATATTATCGTATCCATATAAACGAGCAACTTCTTCACAAATATCATTTTGACCATATAAATCCATACGGTTTTCATCGACATTAAAAGTTAAGTTGTCTTGTTCTACTTCAATACTGAAATCTAAACTGTTGAATAATGATTTAATTTCTTCAACACTAATTTCAATACCTAATAATTCTTTAATCTTTGTTAATGTGATTTTGTATTCTGTTACGTTTGTGATTGTTTTTAATAGAACATTGACTTCTGAAGTTGTTTTAACAATTCCGTATTCATTCAATATTGCCAATAATACTTTGTGACCATAAACACCTAAATTTGGATTTAATGGTTTCATATATCTTTGTAAATCAACTGATGACATATTTAATGCTTTTTGTTGTTTACGCATTGCAACCGGATTAAAGTTTAGGTAAATTGCCACAACGTTTTTAGTATCAGAAGTAACTTTGAATTCTTCTTCTACTTTTTTACCAATTACATTTATAATTCTTCCTTTATCAACTAAAGCGACAAAAGATTCTTCTTCAATTGTTACTCTTGAAATTTTTAATTCATTTCCGATTTTATCACCATCAATTAAGATAACTGGCTGACCAGAAATGATAGCAGCCATGTTTGCTAAATCTTCATAAGGATTTTCAACTGATTTTGCTTGGCTAAATTTTAATCAAAGATCATCTTTAGCTTCAACTTTGATTTCATTTTCATTTAACTCTAAGTTAGCAACTGAGATTGTTCTAACTTCTTCTTTTAAATCACTATCAACTGTTATGTTAACTGTTTTATTTGAGTTTTTAGCAACTTCAACTTCGAATGCATCGTTGTTGATTGTTAATTTAAAGTAGTTAGCAATTTCTTTTAATAATTGAGTTGCTGCTAATGCATCACTTCTATTCAAAGTTAAATCCATATCTCAAATATAATCTTCAAAATTAATTTCACTAATTGATTTTCCAATTTTTGAAGTTAAATCTTCTCTTGAGTTAATTACATAAATTGAATCTTGATCAAGTTCTGTTAAAACATTTTTAGAAACACCAATTTCATCTAACGCACAAATCATACCTTGTGATTTGTAACCACGAATTTCACGATCTGTTAATGTTAAACCGTTAGCTATTGTTTTCCCAACTTGAGCTACAATTACAAATTGACCTTTATCAACGTTTGGAGCCCCACAAATAATTTGTGCTAATTCTTTTTCTCCAACATTAACTTTATTTAATCTTAAATGAGTTCCTTCAACTGGTGTTGATTCTTCAACATACCCAATAATTAATTCATCATTTAATTTTGAAAAATCATGAGTTTCTTCAACTTCAAAACCAAGTGAGTTAAGAGCAACAGAAATTTGATCGTTTGATACTTCTGATAAATTAATAAATTTTTCTAATCATTTTCTTGTAATAATCATTTCTATTTCCCCCTATTCTCCGTAAAACTTGAATTGATCCAAGAATTTTGTATTATTTTCATAAAAATTTCTAATGTTGTTAATTCCGAATTTTAGCATCGCAATTCTTTCAACACCGATACCGAATGCTAGTCCAGTTGTTTTTTCTGGGTTTAATCCATTTAATTCCATAACTTGTTGATTAATCATCCCTGCTCCAAGAATTTCAATTCAACCTGATTGTTTACATAATGAACAACCTTTTCCATCACATTTGAAACATGATACATCCACTTCAACACTTGGTTCAGTGAATGGGAAGAAACTTGGACGTAAACGAATGTTAACATTCTCATTAAATAATCTTTGACACATGTATTTTAAAACTCATTTAAGATTTGCGAAAGAAATCTTTTCTCCGACTGCGAATCCATCAATTTGCATAAATTGGTGTGAGTGTGTTGCATCATCATCATCACGACGGTAAACATTACCATATGAAATTGCTGCTAAGTTTTTAGTTTCACCAGCTTGTTGCTCTGCTAAATTTGATAACATTCTTGATGTCATGTTTGTACAGTGAGTACGCATTACAACTTCTTCATTAATATAGAACGTATCTTGCATATCTCTAGCAGGGTGTCCAATTGGTAAGTTTAAGTTTTGGAAGTTGTAAAGATCTTGTTCTACTTCTTGACCATTAACCATTTCGTATCCAATCTCAGTAAAGATATCTGAGATTTCTTCAATAACTAAATTCAATGGGTGTTTAGTACCAAAGTCAACATTTGTTCCAGATAAAGAAACATCAATCTTTTCTTTTGAAAGTTTTTCTCTCAAAATAGCTTTTGCAATAGCATCAAATTTTTCATTCAATTTGTTAGCAATTTCTACTCTTACTTCATTTGCAACTTTTCCAATTTCTTGTCTTTGCTCAGCTGTTGCTTCTCTCATTGATTTTAGAATTTCATTTAATGGAGATTCTTTTCCTGAGAATTGTCTTTTAACTTCTTCTAATTGATTTTGCTCTTTAGCTTCATTTAATTTCTCATTAAAATCTTTAAGAATTAACTTTAATTTATCTAGCATGTTGTACCTCTTTCATAATAATTATTTTACTACTTTTACACTTTAATAATAAGATGTAAACTAGTTTAGTTTAGATTTATCTTTTAAATCTAAGATGTGCTTTTCCTTAGCTGTCATATCTTGATCATATGCATTTAACATCAATTTTAATGTTTGATCATTTGGCATTAATTTTTGAATCGCTTTCAAAACTTTTTTTAGATTTCTTTGGAAATCAAATTTAAGTCTTTCGAATTTATATTGATAATATTTATCAGAATCATATCTTTCTTCTTTTATTTCTCATTCTTCATGCAAGGCATTCAAGAAGACTCAGTTGATGAATGTCTCATTTATAAAATCTCTCACAGTTGTATATGTTGTTAATAAAAACATATTGTATTGTTTAACGATTATTTCAGGAATTCCAACTTCATTTAAATATGTTTGTGCCCCTTCATTTGTAGTTTTAAACAGATGCCTAATCTCATCAATTTGATTTTCAATTTCATCAATTAGCAAACTACTAAATTGGTAATCAAAGCTTGTTTGAACATATGTTAGAAATGATGGTTTTGAAATTAATTTTGGAAACCCATCAAACCTTCATGATATTTCATATTCTCTAAATTTTGTTTTAGATATTTTAGCAACACTATTGTTATTAAAATCATCCATTAGTTTATTGTATTCACTCATATATTCACCTTTTATCTATAATAATATTTTACCAACTTATTACTCATTTAATAATAAAAAATAACAGCTTATGCTGTTATTTTAGGCAAAGTTTGTAATTTGGTTAAGCGGTGTTCTATTTACTTGTTTATTAGCTGTAAATCAACCCAATCCAATGACACTTCCTAATACTAGGAATGTAACAACCAATGCTTTTCAATCAAATGGTAAGAATATATATACAGAGAATTCACTCGCAGCATACCACAAGAAACCTTGTCATATAACTAACGATAATCCATATGCTATTACAAAAGAAATAGCTGCACCAATTATATAACTTCCCATCACTACTCAATTTATTTCGAAAGGTTTGTAACCAAGAGCGCGCATTGTTAAAATAGTGCGAGCCGCTTCATCAACAACAATATTCATTACAACAACTAAAATAATTGCTAATAAAATTGTTTGTAAAATTAAGAAAATATTTAACATTGTAGTAATTTGATTTGATAAATTTTTAACTCCAGTTTTACTAATGTTAATTGGTAGAGAAATACTACGTCTATCCGCACTTAATAAGTTTGGATTAGTATACATACCAACAGTCTCATCTATCACTTGAGGATTTTTTCCAGACTCAATAAATTCATCCATTTCAGCAACGAAACCTTTAAAGATTGAAGCAAACACGGGTGCATCATTTTTAATTCTAATTGAGACAGTATCTCCAGAGAATTTCATCTTTTTAACTGATCCTGGAATATCTCTATAATCGATATCTCCATCCAACATTTTTTCTTGTGATCAAATGTCTGAATGAGGTATTAATTCAGGATGTTCTTCAAATAATTGATTCAACTCATCACTAAACATTTTTTGTCTGAATAAACCATAATCTAAAACAATTTGAGGATATCTAGTAGCCTTCATCGTAATAGACTCATTGATAGCTGTAACTCTCAACTTGTAGTCAACTTTTTTCAAAGTGTTTGTTTTAGCTTCAATAATATCGCCAATTTTTAAATCATTAGATTTTGCATAGAAATATGGAATTATTGCATTAAATGTTAAATTTTCATTTCCGAAGTCTTCTTTTAAAGATTCAATTTGTTCAGAAGTAACTCCTTGATAATTTAATTGTTTGGCAGGATCACCAAATTTAGAATCAGCACTGAAATCATTTAACATCAAACTGATTATTTCAGGATTATCATTTTTCTGATCGTTAGCAATTCCCTCTAAATAGAAATCCAAGTGTTCCTTATCTTCATCGAAGAAAAGTTGATTGAAAGTTACTACTTTTTCATCATCTAATCCATTGATATCACTCAACATCATTGCTCCCATTATTAGAGTTTGTGCAGCTAATGAAACTTTATCCATACTAATAGCTGATCCAATTCCACCAGTTAATGAAGTAGAAATATCTCCATCTCTGTTTTTTGAAGACAAGCCATTCATTCCCATCAATGATTCTATTAACGGGTTTTGATCAATTCTTCAATATTTTTGTTGATTTGGGTTAAAATCTAACATTTCTTTATTATTAGAAACATTTACTCAAGCATTTTTTAGAACTTCTTCAGTTAACTTGATATTAGTTATATCTTGACCCGGGAACTGTTTTAAAACTTCAATAAGCATCTGAGCTGAAGCATAACCTTCTGCAATTTTAATTGATAAAAGTTTTGCCACATCAGAAGCAAATAAATTATTTGAGATATTCCCTTCTTTTGGAAGCATTCCAAAAAGAGTTTCAGATATCTTGCTATAATCAAGATCATTTATATCCAAGAATAAATCACTTTGATCTTCCTTATATGTATCGATTGTTTTGTTTAATGTTTTTCCTTCTTTAAGAGCTTGAATATCATCTTTTAAAAGTTCACTTTCTTTATCCAAAACTTTGAATGTCATAATTGGATTTAAATAATAATTTTCATTTCCATATAAATCGCTAGTTGAATCATTTTTACTTAGATTTCCAAAAGTTTGTAGTACTTTTTCAAATGGTAAAATCATTGCTAATTTATTTTCTGCATTCAATTCCTTAGAAATAGAATTCCCCACCGCATTCATAAGTATTTTTATACGATATCTAGAATCTGAACTATCTACATTATTATCTAGTGCAGCATTAATATTTTTACTATTAGAATAGTTGTTATATTGTAAAGCTTCCTCTTTATATTTTTCAATATTAGTTGTTCCATATTTACCATTTGTAGCTTCACTAATTCCAATATTCTTATCATAGTATCAAGCATAAACGTGATCTGTTCCATCTTTAACTATGCTCATTCCTTGATCTATAGTTTGTTGCATAATAGCTTGAGCTCCAAACATCATTGTATAAACTAGTGCAGAGAAGGCGAATAATGTTTGAACAATTGCAAACTTACCACGAGAAGTTTTTACAAAGGCCCTTCTTAATCGGAAGTTAAATCCTTTTCCGTTTTCAGAAAGTTTACGACTAAATCAACTTTGTCTTACATTTCTATTAATTTTAGTTCCGTGATTAATCAATGATAAAACTGGTTCTCTTAAATACAGAATTGTTAGTCCATAAGAAATTAGTAAAAATACACCTGGGATAACAATTCACAACATCACCAAGAATATCGGACTTCAGTAAACTGCTCCAAATTGAAACATAACTGTCGCTTCACTATTTCCTGCTGCAAATATTTGCAATGGTATTGAAACAAAGTATCCAATAACTATTCCTGCAAGGATAGTTATTCATGTTTTTAAGGCAAATATTCAAGACAACTCAATTACTTTATAACCAAATGATTTGAAAATACCCAATTGTTTTCTAGTTTCATTCATCTCTTTTTTAATAGTGAAGTTGATGAAGATAAAGGCTAGAACAAGTACAGCAACACCAAGTGCAATATAAATAATAACTTGGATATTAATATTATTTAAAGCTTGTGCTATTTTAGTTTTAGATCATGATATGAATGGTAAATCATTAAATGAATAAAGCATTTCGTTTTCATCTGTGAATGAAAAAGCTTTAGTTGGTAATTTATTCACACCACCATCTCTGTTAAGAATTTTATAGTTAACAAAGTATTCTCTATCAGCTTGTTTGTTGAACGCTCATCTCGAAGCTCTCATTTCATCAATTAATTGACCTGAAACATAGCCAAATGAGTACGTTTCAATTCCTTGCATGAAAGGTGTATAACCACTCCCAGGAACCATATCATCAAATTTTTCACCCGTACCAACAATTTTAAATTTTATAGAATTTACATAAAAATTGTCTTTTTTATCAATCAATGCTAATCCAGTATTAGAAATAGATGAAGATGGAAGTTCAATAACATCTCCAATTTTTAATTTATTGTGTTTTGCATAACCCGACGAAACAACAATCTCTGGAATAATATTTTTCGAATAATCTAATTCGGCGTTAGTATCTCAAACACTAGGCATTTCACTATTTGTCTTTTTAGACAATTGAAGTTGATTTACATCTAAATCAGTTTTAGATGACTGCAGTTCAAAAACTAATGAAGGAGTCACAGAACCAGCTTCTGTTTTAGTTAAAGTAAGTTTTTTATCAATACCTAATTGGTATTTGAAACCATTTTCATCATAAGCATTTTTGTTATTTTTGTTATTTAAAATAGATTCAAAAATGTAAATTTGATCATCATGGAGATATTTTTTTGAACTCAAAATTGCATTGAATTCTGGACTCAAAATTTGAAAACTTAATAACAAATTATCTTGTTCTTTACTCAAACCATCTAATATTTTTTGAATTTGAATTGATATATTTTCCACAATTTCCGTAATATTACCAGCTGTAATTAGACTTGTAAAATCAATTGATGGTAAAGAATTAAGTTTTAGAAATTCATTTATTTTATTAAAGTTTTTATAGGCTATCGATATAACATCTTGTAATTTATTATCAGCAACATTTGTTAAATCGATATTTTGTTCTTTAATTTCAATCTTCACTTCTTCTAGTAAAATTTTAATACTTTCATTAAAAATTTCCTTTGTTGTGAGTTGTTCTTTTTTTAACAATACGTTTTGTATTTAAAAGTGCACCATCTCGGTGGCTTTGTAAATCCTCATTAATAGTTGAACTCAATAGTTCTAAAACACTTTCTCTTTGATTATTCTTAGGATCTCTTATTATCTCTTCTCAATTTTCCCCAAATTCAGCAACCATCATAGATTTAATCGCTGCAATCTCAAGTTTTGATAATTTTTCAACGTCTGATTTTTCTCATACTAATTTTTCATAGTTAAAATCATTAGATAAGTAAAAATATTGGTATGTAAAATTAGAATCATATCCCGGTTTTTCCGTTAAATCAATTTGCGAATTATATGCTGTGTTATTTTTCTCGGCGTGTCTGATTTTTGATTGTAATTGCAGAGGTGTTGCTAGCATCCCGATAACAATTGTTGCCAACATTACAATAAACAACAATGTTCCTATAGTTGAAACCCAGTTTTTAGCAAAGGTTTTAAGATATGATTTAATAATTTGTCTCATCGCAAACCCCCACTTTTAAGTTCATTTATTAATATTATAAATCATAACTCAAACAATGTTAATTAAACATAAAAAAAGAATCCTTTCGGATTCTCTTTTATTTGAACTGGCAACTCGCTATCTTCTCACTTACGCAATATTGTCGCCGTAATAGAGCTTAACTTCTGTGTTCGGAATGGAAACAGGTGTGACCTCTATGCTATTATCACCAGATCTTGGTTTGTCGATTATTCTTTGAAAACTGAATACTAGATTGAAAAATATATATTTTAAATGTGCGTTGAGTAATAGATTTTATTCTAAAATTCTCTCGTTCTATTAGTAATGGTTAGCTTAACGCCTCGCAGCGCTTACACATCCATCCTATCAACCATGTGGTCTACATGGGATCTTACATCTTAC
>NZ_AXXW01000008.1 GCF_000483165.1 Tullyiplasma multilocale ATCC 49900
TTAGTAAAATTTACTTCAAATTCTTCGCCAGTCTTTTTATTTTTGAGTTTTCTGGAAATTGTAGTTTTAATTATTTCAGTAGTGTTTTCTAAAATCTCCAAATAATTTGCTTCTTTTATAAAAAACAATGGCATCGCCCCCCCTCGTCCTAAAAGTTCATATAATTCTATTTTTAGACACCACAACCAAATTCGATCGGACAGAGGGCTTTTATGTTATGGTGCCTAAAAATAGAACTATATTATTTTTTATGTGTTAGTTAAACAAAACAAACAATCACATATTAAATTAATTGCTTTTTAAAAAGAAAAAGCAGTAAACTTAATTACTACTTTTTCTCAAATAAAATTTTGTGTCACCTATGGGGTACATTCTCCTTCTATATATTTAATGCTATTAAAGCTCCGAACTATGGAAAAGGTGGGGCTGCAGCGATATCGCTAATGGCGTTCATAATGGTGATGACCATTCTTAACCGTAAATTAACCAAATACCTACATAGAAAGTATAGATAGGAGGGGCTTATGAATCAAACAAAATTTGAAAAACAAAAATCTGAATATCAAAAATCTCAAGAAGATGTAAAAAACACTCTCATAGATCTGGAAGAGAAACTTATTGAGTCTGATAAATTTCATCAAAAAGTAATCGCTAAAACGAATGCTGCGATAAAAATAAAAATGTTGGAAAAGAAATCTAACTTTAAAAATCACTACTACCTTAAAAAAGTGGCCGCAAGAAAAAGACTTACAATTTCGATGGCTGGAGAAACTCTAGGAAAAGTTATTATCAATCGAGTGCTTAACGGGATTTTCATAGCAATTATGGCAATCATCATTCTATTCCCTCTGTATTGAATGGTTATCACATCATTCAAAACTTTTGAACACGTTAACCCGACATTTAATGAAACACTTTGACCGAGAGAATGATCTATTGAAGCATACAGAACTATGTTTGATTACATGACAACTAGTGGTAAGGCAACTGTTCCTGTAAGTCGATTCTTATTTAACTCATTTTTAGTTTCGTCATTATCTTCTGGAACTCAAATTATAGTCTCACTAATTGGGGGATTTGCTTTGTTCAATTGAAAAACAAAACTTAATCCATTTTTCATGATTATTATGTTTTCACTGATGATGATCCCTGGTGAATCTTTATTGCTTGGTAAATATATATTTGCGATAAATCTAGGTTGAGAAAATAACATCCTTGCATTGATTATTCCGTTTATTGGGAATGCTTTCACGATATATCTAATCAGTAATGCATTCTTGGCCTTATCTCCTGATTTAAAAAGAGCTGCTAAAATTGATGGATTATCAACATTCAGTTACTTTATTAGAATTGCAATTCCTGGAATCGCCTCAACTATAGCTACATCAACAATTATTGCTTTCATTTCATCTTGAAACTCTACACTTTGACCAATTACAATCATAAGTTTAGATAGCGAAATTGCAACAATTCCGATGATGTTATACGGGATGATAAACATAACTGGGGAAGCTATTAAAGATTTCGTAGAAGTCCCATTTGCATATGATCCAATCAATATGAAAATGGCTGCCAGTGTTATTTCAATCCTACCAATCTTCATTGTGTTTGTTGTATTTAATAAATGAATAATTAAGGGATTGACAAAAAGAAGCGTTGGAGGAGGAAAAGGATAATGCTCAGAAAAATCAAATATTTGTTATTGTTAATTATTTTGATATTACCAGCAATGGTGATATCGTGCTCTGATAGTTCATATAAGGGAAATCTTTCGTATCACACCCTAGCAATAGGAAATGGAAACTTCTCATATGTAAAACAAGGTCAAAAGGCAATATTGCTAGATGCAGGTATTGGTCTAACCCAACAAAATAGACCAAATAGTTTAGAACTTGAAAAAGGTCCTCAGCCTAGAAGAAACTGGGGAAGTGCAAGTAAGAAAAGTTATAAATGAATTAAAGACACAATGACTGGTCATGGTGTAAAAGAAATTGAAGCAATTTTCATTTCGCATGCGCATTCAGATCACTTCAATCAGCTTATGAACTTAGCAAATGATGCTGACTTCAATGTTAAAAATGTTATTCTGCCTTTGCACTACGGAAATGCTGAAAAACAACTTTTAAATCTTAAAAACTTTAAGGGTAAAGTTGATACAAAGTTTTCAAAATCATATAAATTCTTAGGAATCAAATTCGAAAACTTAACTGCTTATGCCAATAGAGAAGATTTAATTCATCAATCATCAACTGATCCTAATGCTGAATCAATGGTTATAAGATTTGCTGTAAATGGGAAGTGATTCTTATTTACAGGTGACATAACTTATGAAGACCCTAAATTCCTTAAAAAAATTGGGGAACAAAAAATTGATGTTTATGTTATCCCGCATCATGGTGGTAATTCTATTAATAATAAAATAGTTCAACTTATCGGAAAAGAACAGGATGCTGTTTTTGTATCAGGTACTGGTTCTGAAGAGTGAAGAGACTTTAGTGGAGGAAATGATTATTTCCCTAGAGAAAGAGCCTTATATGACTATATTCGCGGCAGAAAAGCTGAAAAGCAAGTATTTATAACTGGAGAACCTCCTTATGATTTGGAAATGACTCCAACTTATGACATGGATTTTATGCCTTGAATCGGTGGATTAAACAGTAGTTATGAATATAGAATGACTATAGGAAAAGATAAAAAACTTGTTGCTGAAACTATTACCCATAAAAGCACAATTTTAGAAATGTATCAATAAGAAATTATTGGAAATTTTATTTCCAATAATTAGAATTATGAATAGTTAAATAAACCCTAACCCTATTAAGGTTTTCAACAATAAATTTAGACGAAAAAAAACGAAAAAAAGCCATTTTTTTAGAAAGTGGCTTTTTTTGCTGGAAAATTTTATTAGTTGTTTTTTCATGTTGAAAATAGTTTCATTAAATTAGATACTTAATTTAACTTAATACAGGAAAACTTATATAGGGTAGCGAAATGGGCTACTGACTCCACCCCTTGCCAAACTTAGGGACTGTAAGCAAAACATAAAAGGTTTTCTGCACATACTATGTTCAGAAAACCTTTTTCTATGTTCAACCGTATAAAAATCCGTTTAAGTGCTTATAAATAATTACAAAAGAAACATTTAAGGAGAAATATGAAAAAATTATTAACAATTTTAGGGGCTGTTGCTGTTACAGCTTCTTCAGCTACAGCAGTTGTTGCTTGTGGGTCTGGTGAAAAAGCAAACAAAGAAACTAACGTTATCTTTATGGTGCCTGGTAAAACTACATCACAAACAGGAAAAATTGCAAAAGCTTATGAAGAATTAGTAAACGACTTTAATGCTCAAAACGATTCAAAAGTTAAAGTGGAATTCAAATGAAAAAAAGAAGACCCAATTTCTCAAGATATTGCCGCTGGTAAAGCATTACCGGATTTATATATCGCTTACCCAGATTTAGTATCTGCTAACTCAATGGGACGTGCTAAAGACAAAATTAGAGATATGGAAGCATCACTTGCTCAAGAGGGAATCAAGGAAGAATTCTTAAAAGAATCATTCTACAATGAGGGAGTGGTTAATGGTAAATTAGCTGTTCTGCCTGCTGCTAAATCTGTAGACTTTACAGCTGTTAACATGAAATTATTTGTTGAATTAATAAGTACTGTTGCAGAAGGTGGTTTAGACAATGTCGCTGTTGAAAAATTAATGACTAATATTGACGAATATAACAAAGACAGAGAAATTGGATTAAACACTGCTCAAAAAATCGAAGGAGGAGATCTATCTACTTCTGTTGTTAAAATGAAGACAAGATTTGAAGCACCAACTAAAAACAAAGAAGGAAAATTTGATTACACAACAGGTAAAACTGGTAAAGTTTTCAAAGATAATGCTATTGAGTCAGTTGGAGAAGAAATCAAAGATGAATTCATAACAGAAGTTTTAAATGTAATTACTGAAACTCCAACAATTGAAACAATGAGAACTATTCTAAAAAGTAATGAGAAAATGTTAGTAATTACAAAATTCTATAATGCTCTATATAACTTTAATGGGAAAACATCAAACTTTAATACAACTCAAATCACAGATATGGTTTCTGGATTTGCAGAAGGACAAGCTTATGCTTTCGGAATTGATGATTTAGCCAATAAATTTTACATGCAAGCTGCTAAAGATGATAAAAACCCAAGTATTGATGTAACTGATGTTGAAAAATCACCAAGCTTCCTATACCACTTAGAAAATGTAGACAAAGAAGCGAGATCTGGGGATGTATTTATCAACAGTAAAGGTTCAACAAAAACTGTTCTTGATTATTTAGACCAAGTTGCAAAAATTGCAGAGCCTAACCGTGGTTTGGCAGATCAAAGAGCAAAATGACGTGGAACAATGATGCCTGGTAGAATGGATAATGCTTATTCAAGTACATACTTTGCACAAGGTACTATGTTAACTACCGCTTCATCTTCTGCGGGAACATGATCAATGCCTTCTAATGTTTCTCTTCAACAAGATTTATTAGCAAGTTCAGGATCAACAAGTGGAACAGACTTTGGAGAAGACTTCAAAGCTGACTACTTTATGGAACAAGGTCCTGGTATTGCTGGATTCAAATCAACTGGTAAAAATGCTGATGAAAAAGAAAAAGTTGTAACAGCATTCTTACAATACACAATGCAAGAAACTTCGTTAACAAAATTAGCATTACAAAGTGGATATATGCCATCAACTAAAAAAGCTACTGAAAGATTCGGACACTATGTTGATGGAACTTTCAATAACGCAACTGGAGCATGAATGGATGATAGTAAAAAACCTACTGAAGGTCCAGAGTACGTTCAATATACAGAAGCTAAATCTTCAAATAAATTTTCAAAATTTGATGTATTCTTGGCTGATTTAGTTAATAACTTCTTACAAGGGGAAGGAACACAAAACACTAACCTAGTGACATCTGTAGCCAACCCTTTAGGACAAGTTATGAGAGATGCAATTTCTAACTCAATCAAATCAACTGTAGTTCAAGGTGATGCAAGCAAACACTTCATCGGAGTTTTAGCAAACAAAACAGGTAATGGAACAATTTTGGGACAAGCAGAAACAAACAAACCTGGTGAATTGAAAAAATTTGAAATTAAAATGAAATAATAGAATTTAGCCTAATAAAATATTTAAATTCTATGAAAGGAAACAATGAGTATAAAATTAAAAAACGTAACAATCGATTATGGTAACTTTCTTGCCGTAGATGATTTAAGTATTGATATAAAAACAGGGGAACTAGTTTCCCTTTTAGGCCCTTCTGGGTGTGGAAAAACAACAGCACTAAATGCTATTGCAGGATTAATTAACACAACTTCTGGACAAATTCTTTTTGATGGAATTGATGTTACTGATAAAACTAGTCAAAAAAGAAATATTGGATTAGTTTTCCAAAGTTATGCATTATACACTCACATGAATGTGTTTAAAAACATCGCTTATCCTCTATACCAAAGTAA
The DNA here is from genome assembly GCF_000483165.1 of Tullyiplasma multilocale ATCC 49900. Lineage (GTDB taxonomy): Bacteria > Bacillota_I > Bacilli_A > Mycoplasmatales > Mycoplasmataceae > Tullyiplasma > Tullyiplasma multilocale. The sequence continues at coordinate 5,509 of NZ_AXXW01000008.1, forward strand.
GGACTTTACAAAAAAATTAAGAATCGATAACAAAAGACATAGAGCGACTGTTAAACAACTTAATTTATCTAAAGGTTACGTAAATGTTTTAGAAGAACAAAAAACTATCCGTGAAATGTTTAAAAACATCTACAAAGAAGCTTTTAAGAACTATGAAGATCAAGAAAAGGCTTTCCTAAAAAAACATGGATTAGAAATTCAAAGATATCTAAAACAATTGTTTAAAAATAATAAGAATGTTTTACTAGAGAATAAAATGGTTACATATTTATTTGATAAAACAAAATACTTTTATACAAAAACTTACATAGATGTTTTACATACTTTATTAGAAGTTGGGAAAACACTAAAAATTAACAAAGATGTAAATCCATTGTTCAAAGATGCTGTTGGATTCTACATTGATTATTTAAATTTCGAAATTTCAAGTCATAACGATTATTTGAAAAACTTGAGCAAAACAGCTAAAGTAAGTAAAAGAAATATTATGATTGAACAAAAGAAATACAACTTAAGTATCAAAGGGGAAGAAACTCCTCAAATTGATATTTTTAATGCTGAATTAAATAAACAAATTTACTCAGAATACTTAGAAAAGAAAAACTTAGTAAATGAAAAATACTTAAGTGATGTGGTTTCAAAATACAACACAAGTATTGAAAAATTTGCTGTTGAAATTACCGCATTATTAACTAAGGAAACAATTGGTGAAGGTGAAGTGATTGACTTAACTGATCAAATCAGAGATGTTAAAAAGCAAATTTTCTCTAAAAAAGAAAAAATTAAAAAATTAGTTCATGAAACAGCTGCCAAGGTAGAAATTGAAAACCAATTAAATAAAAAACCTCATGAATTATCAGGGGGTCAACAACAACGTGTGGCTATTGCTAGAGCTATTGTTAAACAACCTAAAATTTTATTATTAGATGAACCATTATCTAACTTAGATGCAAAATTAAGATTAACAACACGTGATTGAATTAAACGTTTCCAACAAAAAGTTGGTATTACAACAATCTTTGTTACTCACGATCAAGAAGAAGCTTTAAGTATATCTGATCGTATCTTCGTTATGAATAAAGGTGTGTTACAACAATTTGGAACACCTATGGAAATTTATAATGAACCTAAAAATGCCTTTGTTGCTAAATTTATTGGAACACCAAATATTAACTTCATCAAAACTGAAGTTAAAAATGGGGTTGTGGAACTTCCTTCAAAAGTTAAATTAAATTTAACAAATAAAAAAGTTAAAAACCAAACTGTTCAAGTTGGTATTAGACCAGAACACCTATCTACTGTTAAAAACAAAGAACACGATACATTTGTAGCCAAAGGTAAAGTATTTTTAGTAGAACAATTAGGTAAATACAATCATGTTAAAACATTCATTGATGAAAACCAAACTGAAGTTGCTTTCTTAATTGAACCAAGTCTAATGAAATTTGAAATTGGTGAAACTATTAAGATTTATGGTAAATCAGATAAAATTTATCTGTTTAACGATGATGAATTAAGAATCGAGACTAACTATGGAAAAGACTAGTGGGTTTAAATTAAGAGTAGATAAGATCACTAAAAAATTTAAACACGATAAGCCTAAAAATATGGAAAAGGGTAAATATGATTTCATAAATCAATTATTATGAATTACACCTGGGATTTTCTTTATCTTCCTATTTACTTATTACGCTATTTTTATCGTTTTCAGAAATGGTTTTTCTGCTGGAGAAATGTGAGAACAGTTTGAAATGACTTTCGACAACTTCAAAGTTATTTTTAAAGAACAAGAGTTTTTAATTTCTATTAAAAACTCATTCATATATGCGATTTTCGCAATTCCATTATCTCTATTGGTGGCTTTACTAACTGCCAAACTATTATCAAATATTTTAAATAAGAGAGCATTTTCATTTATGCAATCTATTTTCTTTATGCCGTATATTACATCAGCTATTGCTGTCGCTATGGCTTTCTCAATGATTTTTTCAAACTATGATACATCTATTTTGAACCAAATCATGCAAAAATTAGGGTTCGATTCAATTAACTGAAGAGATCCTAAATATTCAAAAATGTTAATTGTGTTATATGGTACATGAAGTATGTTGCCATTTAAAATTTTGATGTTCACATCTGCTTTCATGAAGGTTAATCCAAAACTTTATCAAGCAGCATCAATTGATGGAACACCAGAATGACAACAATTCTGAAAAATTTCAATTCCTCAAATTATGCCAATCATTATTTACATGGTAACAACTGGTATTATTGGTGCTTTCAAATTTATGCCGTTTGGATTATATCCAGATTATGCAACTGCAGTTAACTCAGAAGCGCAAACAATTGTTTTCTATATCTTCAATGCTATTAAAGCACCGAACTATGGAAAAGGTGGAGCTGCTGCTATTGCTCTTATGGGATTCATTATGATTATGACAATCCTAAATAGACAACTGACAAAATACTTAAATAGAAAATATAGATAGGAGACTTTATGAATCAATCAAAATTCGATTTACAAAAACAACAATTTGAAAATGATCAAATTGCTATTAATGACATCGTTAAAGAAGCTGATGAAAAATTATTAGATATTGATAATAAATTTCATAGATTATTCATTAAAATGGGTACTTCTATCAACATCAAATTTAAAACTAAAATATCTAAGTTAACTAATAACTATTACTTAAGAAAAGTTGAAGCTAGAAAAAGAATAACTGTTTCTATGGCTGGTGAAACTTTAGGTAAGAGAATTGTTAATAAAACAATAAATGGTTTCTTTATCTTTATTATGGCGATAATTATATTATTCCCATTATATTGAATGGTTATCACATCATTTAAAACATTTGCTGATGTAAACCCAACACTAAATGAAACCCTTTGACCCAAACATTGATCATTGGAAGCTTATACTACAATGTTTACTTACATGACTGAATCTGGAAAAGCTTCAATCCCTGTAAGCAGATTCTTAACAAACTCATTTTCTGTTGCAGGATTATCAGCAATAACTCAAATGACAGTTTCATTAATTGGTGGTTTTGCTCTGTATAATTGAAAAACTAAATTAAACCCATTCTTTATGGTTATTATGTTTTCATTGATGATGATTCCAGGAGAATCACTATTACTTGGGAAATATATATTTGCAATTGACTTAGGTTGAGAAAACAGTATGTTGGCTTTAATTGTTCCATTTATTGGTAATGCCTTCACAATTTACTTAATTAGTAATGCCTTCTCATCATTATCACCTGACTTGAAGAGAGCTGCAAAAGTAGATGGTTTATCTACATTTAGTTTCTTCATCAGAATTGCAATTCCTGGTATTGCTTCAACTATCGCAACATCAATGATCATCGCATTCATTCAATCATGAAACTCAGTTTTATGACCGATCACAATTATGGATCAAGATAGTACAATGGCTACTATTCCAATGATGTTATATGGAATGATTAACATTACTGGTGAAGCTATTAAAGACTTCGTAGAAGTTCCGTTTGCATATGATCCAATCAATATGAAAATGGCTGCCAGTGTTATTTCTATTCTTCCAATCTTTATTGTCTTTGTTGTATTTAACAAATGAATTATTAAAGGTTTAACAAGCCGTAATGGTGGAGGAGGTAAAGGTTAATGTTTAAAAAGATAAAATATTTATTTTTATTATTAATATTAATCTTACCAATCCTTGTAACCGCTTGTGGGAGCGGGTCAACTCCAGTTGCTGAAACAAGTTATACTGGAGACATTTCATACTATACCCTTTCAATTGGTAATGGTAATTTTTCATACCTAAAACAGGGTGATAAAGCTATTGTAATTGATGCTGGTATAGGCTTAACACAAAAAAACAAACCAAATTCCGTAGAAATACATGATTCAAGAGCAAAGAACTGAGGTTCTGCTTCACAAAAAAGTTACCAGTGAGTAAAAAACACCATGGTTGAAAGTGGAGTCAAAGAAATCGAAACAATCTTTATTTCTCACGATCACTCAGATCACTATAATCAGTTATTTAATTTAGCAAATGATATCGATTTTAATGTGAAAAACGTAGTTCTTCCATTAAATTATGGAAATGCAGATAAACAACTACGTGGCCTTGAAAACTTCAAAGGGAATATTGATACAAGTTTTTCAAAAGCTTATAACTTCTTAGATATTAAATTTGAAAACTTAACTGCGTTTGCGGATCGAAAAAATTTAATCGAAGAAGCCTCAACTGATCCTAACGCTTCAACAATGGTTTTAAGATTTGAAGTAAATGGCAAGGTGTTTTTATACACTGGTGATATCACTTTATCTTCAGATAAAAAGTTCATCGCAAAAATGGGTGAAAAACCGGTTGATATTTATGTAATGCCACATCATGGCGGTAATTCAATTAACGGTAAACTTGTTGAAATCATCGGGAATGATGAAGAAGCTGTTTTTATTTCTGGTACTGGTTCAGACAAATGAGCTAATTTCACAGGTGGAACTAACAACATTTTTCCTAGAGTAGGTAATATTGTTGATTACACTAATAATCGTGTCGCTAATAAGCAAATTTACATAACTGGTGAACCGATATATGATATTTCTGATGTCAATGTCAATGGTAACTATATGGATTTATCAGACTGAATTGGCGGTATTGATAGATCGTATGAATATCGAATGACCCAAACTTCGGAGACTCAATTTTTAACAGAAGTAATCAGTTCTAAAAGTACAATCTTAGAAATAGAAAGTAAGGGGTAACCCTTATTTTTTTTGGAAATTTTTTTTCCAAAAACATTTAAATAAAATGTGTAGTATTTATCAACTAAATGGAAGATTTTAAACAATGAAATACTTTTAAAATCTTTCTAAAATTAATTATTAAAAAAGTTAATGGAAATTTTTATTATCGACCAAATCGTATTGTAAAAAGAAGATTGATGTTAGATACTTATTTTAACTTAATATTGAAAAACTTATATAGGGTAGCATAACGGGCTACTGACTCCACCCCAAGACCAATCTCGGGACTGTAAGCTGTCGCTGAAGGAGTGTTTTTTTGTATAAAAAAACACTCCTTTCTTTGGATACTCTCTATAATTTTCAAATAAGAAAATGAGAGGTAAATTAATAATGAAAAAACTTATATCTGTATTGATGGGTATTGCTGTTGTAAGTAGTGCTGGCGCTTCTGTAATTTCTTGTGGGGCTGTTAGTCTTGCGGGAGAAGAAGGGAAACGTGCCGTTCTTGTAACTGATGGTGGAAATGTAAACGACAAATCATTTAACGAAGGTGCTCTAAATGGAATTAGAAAATATGGTAGAGATAATTTCGATTTAGATTATAGAGGCAATTATGTTGAAGCTAAAAATAATAATGCTCAAAGTTTAGAAGATGCCTATCGTGTTGCTTTTGATCGTGGAGCTGATGCAATGGTGCTTGCCGGATTCATTCATGAGGGAACAATTGAAATGGCTTCAAAGCTAATGAATGGTAAAACAGTCGTTCTTGCAGATGGTGTTCCTCGTGATAAAAACGGTAATGAAGTTGGAGATAAATTCGACAATGTAATTAGTATCAAGTTCAACTCTGAATTAGCTGGTTTTCAAGCAGGATTTGATGCCGCTCACTGAGTTAAAGGTAATTACGAAGAAGCTGATGCTAATGGAGATGGAATCATCAAGATTGGAACGTTTGCTGGTATGTCTAACAAATATTCTGTCGATAACTATATGTGAGGAATGTTGGTAGGTGTTGATTTATATAATAAGTTAAATGCTGGAGATGCAGACTACAAAGCAATCCAATTGGCGAACGATAATATCGTTAAAGATGGTGTTGTGGATTTTGCCAATATGAAAGCTGTTAAGTCAAATGATAATCAATGATTTACTCAAAGTTTCGCAGTTGATGATAGTGCTAATGCAATGGCTGATCTGCTTTTCAATAAAGGTGCTGATATTGTATTCCCCGTAGCCGGAGTTCAAATTGAAGCTATCTTGGCTAAAAAAGCATACGATACTAAAAAACACATGAAATTAATTGGTGTTGATACAAATCAAGCTCACAGTTATGAATCATATAAGGGACGTTTCTTGTCAAGCGCTATTAAAAACTTAGAACAAGCAATTGCCGATGAATTATTGGCTGCCAAATCATTAGGAGCAAGTGATGAAGAAGCTCATGATGGTTCAATTGCTAAACCACATGAAAACTGATCAATAAATGTTATTGCCGAAAATGAAGAAGATCATTTAAATCTAATTAAAAAACACGCAGTTAGTTATGAAGCTGTCGGTTATGATGCCGCTGTTTCAGAATTACAATCAACAATCATCAAGGCATTTGCAAGTACAGGATTAGGAACAGAAGAATATATGAATGGAACTGAAGTGGCTAAAGCTACTCAGCTGTTGCTAGATAATTGAGAAAGTATTAAAGCGGCATTTGATGTTGATTTACAAAACTTAAAATAGAGGGGGAAATATGAATAATAAATACGCAATTCAAATGAAGAACATTACTAAAATATTCAATGAAACATTAATTGCCAATGACGATATTAATTTAGATGTTGAAAAAGGTGAAATTCATGCCCTTGTCGGAGAAAATGGAGCTGGAAAATCTACATTGATGAGTATTTTGTTCGGTTTATATCAACCAACATCTGGAGAAATAATTATTAATGGTAAACCAACTATTATCACTAACCCAATTAAAGCTAATGAATTGGGGATTGGAATGGTTCACCAACACTTTAAATTGGTTGAAGTAAGTACTGTTTGAGAAAATATAGCCCTTGGACAAGAAGACATGATTGGTAAAATATTTATTAATAAAAATAAGATTAAAACTAAAATAACAGAAATTATGAATGAGTACAACTTGTTTGTTGATCTTGATGCAAAAATCCAAAACATTTCTGTTGGAATGCAACAAAGGGTTGAGATTATTAAAATCCTATATCGTAAAGCTGAAATAATTGTTTTTGATGAACCAACAGCGGTTTTAACACCAGATCAAATTTCCGCACTACTAGATATTATGGTTAACCTTAAAAAGATGGGTAAAACAATTATCTTTATTACTCATAAAATGGATGAGATTAAAAAAGTTGCTGATAAAGCAACTATCATTAGACATGGTAAATATATCAAAACTCTTGACGTCAAAACATCAGCACCAGAAGAAATAGCTGAAGCTATGGTTGGACGTAAAATTGTTGAAGCTAAAAATACTTATAAACCAGTGCAAAGTAATGAACCAATTCTAAGTGTAATCAACTTAACTGTTAAAAAAGAATCTAACAATAAAATTGTCGGTCTAGAAGGTTTTTCAGTTGATGTTAGACCTGGAGAAATTGTAGCAATTGCTGGAGTTGAAGGAAATGGTCAAAAAGAATTAATTGATGTTATCACTGGTTTAACAAAACCCGTTACTGGTGGTGTTGTGTACAAAGGAATTAACATTCTTAGAGAAAACATTACAACACGTTACAAAATGGGAATGAGTCACATTCCTGAAGATAGACATAAACATGGGATGATTCTTGATTTCAGTGTTAAAGATAATGTTATATTACAAGAAATTAGCAATAAACCATTTTCTAAATTCGGTTTTGTAAAAGACGCCGAGATTAGTAAATATACCCAACAAATTATTACTGAATTTGATGTAAGGGGAGCTAGAGAAGGAAAAGCTGTTGCTCGTGGATTATCTGGTGGTAACCAACAAAAAGTCGTTGTTGGTCGTGAAATGAGAAGAGATCACGATTTATTAATTGTTGTTCAACCTACTCGTGGATTAGATGTTGGAGCCATTGAATATATTCATGGTGAATTATTAAAAGAAAAAGAAGAAGGAAAAGCTATTCTTCTAGTTTCTTATGAATTAAATGAAGTAATGGCTTTGGCTGATCGAATTGTTGTCGTAAATGATGGTAAGAAGATTGGTGAAGTTAAAGGAAAAGGTGCCAAAAAAGAAGTGATTGGTGCCTTAATGGCTGGTAATAAAACTAAGGAGGTAAAAGATGCGATTTAAAAATGCAATTTGAATGAGCAAATCTAAGTTTAAAGATTTCTTCATATCAAGTGAAACAAAACAAAAAAGTAAATATTTAAAATCATCATTATGAGCAATCATATTAGGTTTTATAGTTGCTGGAGTTGTTTTAGTTGGATTTGGAAATAATCCATTTTACTTCTTTGGAAACATGTTTGAAAAAGCTTTCCAAACTAACTATCGTGAAATTACTGTGGCATGAATTGCTATCTTCATGGTAACTGGATTAGGGGTAGCAGTCGGATTTAAATCTGGTGTCTTCAACATCGGAGTTAGTGGGCAAATGCTACTTGGTTCTGGAATGTCTATCATCTTCTATAATAAGTTCTTTGCATCATCTACAAATACAGCTGGAGCTGTAGTTACAATATTTATTGTTTGTGTGGTGTCGGGTGCATTATTAGCGGGACTGGCAGGTTTATTGAAAGCACTATTCAATATTCATGAAGTGGTTTCAACAATCATGTTAAACTGAACAGTGTTTTATGTATTGAAGTATCTATTTATGAATCATGCTTCATTAACTGGAGGAACTGATTCAACAGGAAATACAGCTATTAGACTTCCAGCAGATATGTTGGCGATCAATGGTAACAATATGGTGGTTCCAATCATCATGGCGATTGTATTAGTGTTGATTGTGGCTGTAGTTCTAGCAAAAACTACATTCGGTTACAAATTAAAAGCTGTCGGTAGTTCACCAACAGCTGCTAAATATGCAGGAATTAATGTTAAGGCTAAAATTGTTCAAGCAATGTTATTATCTGGTGGTATCGCTGGAGTGGCTGCTTTCTTCCAAATTTTCACAGTTTCAAGAAATATTAACTTTGGTGTTGATGTTCTTCCAACTATTGGTTTTGATGCAATTGCTGTGTCACTTGTAGCATTTAGTAATCCATTAGGTCTGATACCGGTCGGATTCTTGTGAGGAATTATTCAAACTGGTGGAATGGCTTCTGCTGGAATTATGCAAATGCCTAAAGAAATCCCTGGATTAATATTTGGTATTATTGTTTACTTTGCTGCTATCTCAAATCTATTAATGAAATTTGGATCTGTAGCAATGATCAAAACTAAAATATACATATTTACATCTAAAAATAAAAGAAATAATTTACATGAAATTAATATTAAGAAAAATAAATATCGCTTATGAATATTAAACCCTAAATCAAATCCTGATTATAAAAAAGATACTGAAGAGATCATGGGTCAAATTAATTTACTAACTTTAGAAATTAAGGATAATAAAAATAAACTTGAAATTGTTAATATTAAAAAACAAGAGTTAGCTATTTTACAAAATAACCTTAAAAGCGTAAAAGCTGATTATAAAGTTAAGTGAACTTCAAAACTAAATGTCTTGAATCAAAATTCACAAAAAATTAAACAATCATTAAATCAAGAAAAAATGTTGATGGGAATAAGAGGTATTAAAACTCGTCGAAACACAACGATCGATACTTTAAGGGAAAAAGCGCTTGAAGAGATTTCATCAATTAGATTTAATGATGAAATTATCAAAGATAATATTAGAACTCAAAGAAATAATATTTTATTCTATTCTTCTCGTAAAAAAGAAATTGTTAAGAAAGTGTATAAAGACAAAGTATTGGCTGCTAACGTCGCTTTTGAAGGGGCAATGGGAGACTTAACACTTAAGTATGAACTATTTAACGGAAAAATCAGAATTAAGTCTGACATGGATAAATCTGTTTATGAAATTAAAGAATTAATACATCAAGTTAAATCTAACTTAAGAATTAAATCTGCGCTGTTAACTTCAGATAATATATCTGAAAAACAAGCATTGAAAACTTTAGCAGAGCAAGAGATTTCAATTTTAAAACAAAAAATTTCTGAAACTAAAGTTAATGCTAAATTAGAACTTGCAACTTTACAAAATAATTTCAACTTCAGAAAAGAAGAATTAATTCGTGATCCAAGAAAAGTTAATGAGTTAAAAGACATTCATAATCAAGCAATTGCAAAAGCTAAAAAAGATTACAAAATCGATTTAGAAAAAATTGAATTTGAAATTTCTGAAGGTAAGAGATTCATTAATAAAGATAAAACTAAAAACGAAGTTCTTTCGTTAAAAGATTTATATAGAGAATTGAAAAGTAATGTAGAAGAAATTCTTTCAAGCAAAGATTCATTCGATGAAAAAATATTTGAACTAGTTGTTGATGCATATGAAAGAGCAATCGTTCAAAAAGACTACATTTTAGGAGAAGAGATATTCTCTCCACTAGATGAGAAACGCTATTTGATCAAAAAGACTAATCTATTAATCAAAATAGAAACATTTTTATCTAAATATCAAATCGCAAACATCATTACAAAAATAGAATCTGTAATGGATGAGGTTCAAATTGAAAACGAAAACTTATTAAATGAAGTTGTTGTTTACTACAAAAACTTAAAACAGGAAAACAAAACAAAAGTTTCTGGAATTGATATTAATCAAGAAAAAACAGTAATCAAAAATAGAAAAATGGAATTAGAAACAGAATTCAATGATAATCTAGAACAATTCATCATTTCTAATGAACAAAAATATTTAAAAATAACTGAAGGGAGATCATAATACATGTTTAATTCATTTTTAGAATTTGCAATTGCATTATTTGCTGTTTTACTATTAGCAGCCCTTTCGGGAATGGTTTCAGAAAAAGCTGGAGTTGTTAATATTGGAATTGAAGGGATGATGACATTTGGGGCTATGATGGTAGCAATTATTGGTGCCTCAATAAATAAAGAAGGAATGGCTAAAAATAATAATATGCAAATATTAGTTATTTTGGGATGTTCTTTATTAACGGGTTTATTTGCAATGTTGCATGCTTTCCCATCAATTACTTTGAAATCTAATCAAGTAATATCTGGAACAGCTATCAACATCTTAGCTTTGGGTTTAGCAGCCTTTGTAATCACTTATCCTGGTTTATTTGGTGAAAACTCACAAGGTGCCTCAATTAAACATGGGTATGAAGCTATCAAATGAGGCGGGGTATTCTTCATGTGAACATTTGTGGCTATTGTTATAGGAATTGGGATATTCGTATTCTTTAAATTCACCAGAACAGGAATCAGATATGCAATGGTTGGTGAAAATCCAAACGCTATTGATGCTGCTGGTATCAATGTTAATAAATATAGATATTGAGCTGTATTCTTTTCAGGAGTGCTTGCTGGTTTAGCTGGTGGAATATTCGTGATTTCACCAATTAATGTCGGAGCCTTCAGAGGAACTACAAACGGTTATGGTTTTTTAGCTATGGGAATCATGATCTTTGGGCAATGAAAAATCCAATGAATAACACTGGGAGCATTATTGTTTGCTGTATTATTTGCATTAGCTTCACGTATTGGATACTTTGATAATGTATCTGAAACAGTTAAAAACTTAAAAGAACTATTTAAAGCAGTTCCATTTATACTTACATTAGTTGTAATGGCAATCTTTTCTAAGAAAGCTAAAGCACCTGCTGCCAATGGGGTCCCATTTGATAAGGCAAAAAGGTAAATGAATATTATGAAACCCAAAACAAATGTTTTGGGTTTTTTTGTTTTATAATAATATCAATGCAAGGAGGAGTAATTATGAAAATACTAGCAATCGAGTCAAGTTGTGATGAATTCTCAATCTCAATTATTGATGATGGAAAAATTTTAACAAATGTAATTTCTTCTCAAATTGCCCAACATAAAGAATTTGGTGGAGTAGTTCCTGAATTAGCGGCCCGTCTGCATTTACAAAATATGAACTGAGTTATTGATGAAGCTTTAGATGAATCAAAAGTTTTAATTGATGAAATTGATTATGTAGCTTATACTGAAAAACCAGGTTTAATTGGATCACTAATAGTTGGTAAAACCGTTGCTGAAACAATTGCTTTATATATTGATAAACCGTTATTACCATTGCATCATATTGAAGGTCACATTTATGGAGCATCAATCGAACATGAATTTATTTATCCAGTTTTAGCAATGGTTGTAAGTGGGGGGCACACTCAAATTGAATTAGTTAACTCTCCTCTTGACTTTGAAATTATCGGAGCTACTGGTGATGATGCAATCGGTGAATGTTATGACAAAGTAGCTAGAGTTCTTGGTTTAAGTTATCCTGGGGGACCAGTAATTGATAAACTTGCCCAAACCGGAAATCCCGACGCTTATAAATTGCCAATGCCGAGAGATGATGGTAGTTATGAATTTTCTTATTCTGGTTTGAAAACCGCATCAGTCAACTTGATTCATAATTTAAAACAAAAAAATGAAGAAATAAATCTTGAAGATTTCGCTGCAAGTTTCCAAAAAGTTGCAATCGGAGTAGTTGAACATAAATTAGAAAAAGCAATTCAACAATACAAACCAAATACATTGACTGTTGCTGGTGGTGTTAGTGCCAACTCTGAAATGCGTAAAGTAATTTCAAGATTAGGTCAAAAATATAATATTGAAAATACTTTTGTTCCAAAAATGGAATATTGTGCAGATAATGCTGCTATGATCGCTAAATTAGCATGAGAAAAACAAACTTGAAAATAATGTTTATTTATTAGTTATTTATAGTAAATGGAAAATGCCTAATTAAAAATGGTAAATTTTCCATTTTTTTTGATAAAATCAAGATATAAATAAAATACGAAATAGAAAGAGTGAAATAATATGAGATCATTTTTAGCAAAATTATCAACGATAGAAGAAAAAGATTTAACTACTAGAGAGTTACAAATTGTTGATTATATTAGAGAAAATTTACAAAATATTGTTCAAAGCAATATGAAAATTGAACAACTGGCTCAAGAAGTTGGAACTGGATATAGTGCCATTTATGGACTTTTAAATAAATTGAACATCAAAGGTTACCGTGACTTTTCAATTTCATTGGCAAATGATGCTGATTCAGCTGAAATAAAAATTGCTAAAAATGATGAAAATGTAGCGAATGGTTACATTAATATCATTAAACAAAACTACTCTTTAATTGAGAAAAGAACTTTATTCTCAACACTAACTTTAATTAAGTCTGCACCGAGAATCTTTGTGGCATATTGAGAAAACGTTTTACGTGGACCAGCTCAAGATCTTGAAAACTTCTTTTATGAACAACATCTACAAGCTACATCATTAGATTCTGATTGAGATACAATTAACCGCAGAGTTGAAAATGTTCAGTCAGGTGATTTATTTATACTCTTCACAAAATATGGAACATCTAAACATTTAGAAAAAATCATTCAAAAGATAAATCTACAAGGCGGAAAAGTTATCTTTGTTTCAGGAAGAATGCCTTCAATAGCAATTTCTAAAACTGCAGATTCAATCCACACTTTAATCGTTGATGGAGTTGAAATTGATGATGATAATGTAATGATTTCTAAATCAGTACCATTCCACTATTTCAATGATTTACTAATTTATCACTACTTAAATACAAATGAAGACAAATAAAAGGCAATTTGCCTTTTTTTATTTTATAATCATATAAATATGCGAAAGGGGATACTATGAGCAAAAAAATTAATGGTAACAAGTTATTTAGACGTGTTAATGGTTCATTTAAAAGATTCTATTCAAAGTTAGAAAAATTAGCTGATATTGGATCCGGAAGCAAGAAGAATGTTTATTTATATCCTGAAATTAAACGTATGAATAAAATCATGCGTAAATTCTACAAAAGACCTGAATTACAAATAACAATTAGTGATAATTTAATACCAGTGAAATTTGAAGCTACCGATGGAGCAATCATTAGTGGTATGAAATACATAACTGATCCAAACTCAAAAAAATGAATTATTGGTAACCACTGATTTGCTGGTCATAAATACTGAAGTATGTATTGAGCAAAACCTTTTATTGATTTAGGATACAATGTCTTAACTTTTGATTTCAGAAATCATGGAGATAGTGAACAAGGACATTATGTAACAATGGGAATCTTAGAAGAAAGAGATTTACTCGGGGCTATGAAGTTCTTATATGAAAATCATGATTACGATATCTTGGGGGTTGCTGGAGCAAGTATGGGTGCTTTCACTATGAACTACACTTCTGTAAGAAATCCTGAATTAATGGAAAAATATAAAGTTAAATTCGGAATTAGTGAAGTGGCTTATGGTTCTATTAGAACACTATTATTACACACACGTAATATTAGAATGCGTCACGTATTGTGAAAACGTAGTGTTAAGAAATTTATTAATAAATTAATAAATGGGCAAATCAAAGACACAAAATTAGATTGAGAAGATTTAGATATTTTTAAATACTATGAAAAAATGGATGCACCAGCACCGTTCCCAATCTTTTATTCACATGGAATGGATGATAAAGTAACACCACCCAGTGATACTTTTAGATTGTATGCAAATAGAAAAACAATTTCTCCAGACGATGAAATCTTGATTTACAATTTTTCAGCACATTGTTTCTCATTAAAAACACATTATTACCAGACAGCTTATAGATGATTACAATTTGAAAATAAGATAATTGGAAATGATGAAGCTACAAAAAACGCATTAGAAAAATTAGGAATCTCACAAGAAATAATTGACAATGATTTTAATGAAAGTGATGAGATATCAACATTCTATTCAAACCCAACAAGAAAAGAAATTAAAACACCAATTAAAAAAGCTAAAAAGGCTAAGAAAGTAGAGGATGTTATCGATGGCGAAGTTGAATAATATTAAATTAGTTATAACTGATTTAGATGGAACAGTTTTACAACATGGGCAATTATCAAATCCAGCAGATCAAGAAGCTTTATTGAAATTGAATGAAAAAGGGATCGGAGTAACGATTGCTACTGGTCAAACTTATTCAAGTGCTAAACCAAGAGCAGATTTCTTTGGTATCGAAAATAACTTAGACTATATAGTATTAGCAAATGGAGCTATGATTTCAAAAGTTAGTGAATTCAAGCCCTTATATGTAAGCAATATTGAACATGATATTGTTAAAAAAGTTTATGACAAATGTACTGAAATGGATATTTGTTGATTAGCATTCTACACAACAAATCAACATGTTTATTGAAATGGTTCTGAGCTAACAGCAAAATCAATGGTTGACCGAAACTGAATTAGTAAATATATCGTTCATGATATTTCTGATGAAGTTGACTTTAGATTTGATAACGTAATTCAAATGATGATTTTTGTTCCAGATGAACAAGAACCAGAATTATTAAAATGATTTGAAGATGAAAACCTTTCAAAAGTTATCAACTCAATGAGAAGTAATGTTGAGTCAATGCCAATTTATGAATATACAAATGTTGAAGCTACAAAAGGTGATACTATCATCAAATTAGCAGAAATGCTAAATATTGACATTAATGATGTGGTTGTCTTTGGAGACAACATGAACGATTTATCAATGTTTGAAAAAATCCCTAATTGTGTTGCTGTTGGAAATGCGGTAGAACCAATTAAAAAACTTGCTAAATATATCACTGACACTAATTTAAATGGTGGAGTTGGTAAATTTATCAATGAATATATTTTAGAAGAAGGAAATAATTAATATGGAATTAGTACAAATTTTTAGAGAGCAAGAATCTCTAGACCAAAAAGAAATTTCAATCATTGCCAGAGTTAGATCTAATAGACAAGGTAAAGCCGTTTCTTTCATGGTGATAAATGATGGAACATATCTTGATGACTTACAAGTAGTTTACAAACCAACTACTGTTGGTTTTGAAGATGGAACAAAAGCGAGAGTTTCTTCAATCGTTGAAGTAACAGGGACTTTGATTTTAACTCCAGGTAAACAACAACCATTTGAATTACAAGCAACTAATATTGAATTATTAGATCAAGCTGTTGAAGAATACCCATTGCAGAAAAAAGAACACTCACCTGAATTTTTAAGAGAGATTGCTCACTTACGTGCGAGAACAAGAACATTTAATGCAATCTTCAAAATTAGATCAACTGCAGCATTTGCAATTCACAAATTCTTCCAAGAAGATGACTTTGTTTATGTTCAAACTCCAATTATTACTTCAAATGATGCTGAAGGAGCTGGAGAACAATTCGTAGTTACTACAACTGAGGATAAAGATTATGCAAATGATTTCTTTGGTAAAAAAGCAGCCTTAACAGTTTCTGGTCAATTAAATGCTGAAGCATTTGCCCAAGCGTTTAAATCAGTTTACACATTTGGTCCAACTTTTAGAGCTGAAAACTCACACACAAACCGTCATGCTTCAGAATTCTGAATGGTAGAACCAGAAGTTGCATTCATGGATTTACAAGGTGGAATTAAATTAATCGAAGACATGCTGAAATCTGCAATCTCATACGTTATGGAAAAAAACATGAATGAATTGAAATTCTTAGAAGCAAACTTAGAAGAAGGTTTAATTGAAAAAATTTCAGGAATCGTAAACTCACAATTCAAAGTTAATACTTACGAAGAAGTTTTAGAAATCTTACAAAAAGCTATCGATAACGGTCATAAATTTGAAGATAACAATATTTTCTTCGGATTAGACCTAGGTACAGAACACGAAAGATATATTTGTGAAGTTTACAACGAATGTCCAACATTTGTAATTAACTATCCAAAAGAAATCAAAGCTTTCTACATGAAGCAAAATGATGATGGTAAAACAGTTGGTGCTGTTGACTTATTAGTTCCTGGAATTGGTGAACTAGTTGGAGGATCAGAAAGAGAATCTGATTCAGCTAAAATCATTGCACGTTGTGAAGAAATGGGGATCAACCCTGAAGATTTAGATTGATATATTAAATTACGTGATTATGGATACTTTAAATCAACTGGATTTGGTTTAGGATTTGAAAGATTATTAATGTACATTACTGGTGCTTCAAACATTAGAGATGTTATTCTTTACCCAAGAACACCTAAAAACTTATTATTCTAATAAAAAAGGCCAAATGGCCTTTTTTGCTTTTTATATTAGACACTATTAAAAAAACTAATAGGTTTTGGTGTAAAATATATAAGATACATATAAATATTTGGAGGAAACATCATGCTATTATCATTTATTATTTCAGCTCAAGGAAGAGAAGATAAGTTATTTAAAACTATTACTTCTTTAAGAAAACAAACTAACCCAGATTTCGAAATCATTATTGTAAATGATGACCCAAATATTGAAAAAGAATCAATTGAGTTCATCAAAGACCAGTATAAAGAAAATGAAAAAGTTATTGTTGCATTCAACAACAAGGGACAAGGTTCATCAACTAACTGAAACACAGCTATTGAATTAGCAAGTGGAGATTATTTTGCAATCGTTAAAGAAGGAGATATCTTAGACTTTAACTTTGTTGAAGAAATCAAAAACATGACAGCTAATAAAAAGCCTAAATTAGATATCATTGAACACCAATCACAATTCTCAGGAATTTATGAAGTTCAAACAGGTACTGTAATGAAATTAGATCACACTTATTCTTTACCAACTGACAAAGAAGTTTATGCTTATGTAAACCAATCAGTATATGGAAAAGTATTTAGAACTAAATACATTAAAGACTTTAGAATCAACTTTAGAAGATCAGTAAGATTTGATACTTTATTCGTTTATAAAGCATTAGGACACGCAAGAACTTTCCATGTGTCATCAAAAGTATTGGTTTCACATAGAACAAACGTTCTTAAATATTCTGCATTTGATTTAGTAAATCAATGACCACATATTCTTAACTATTACAGAAGAATTGGTGCTTACAAAGAATTAAAAGATGAATTAAACTATGCATACTACTACCAATTAAACTTTGACTTCTTAAACTTAGTAAAAGAATTTGACAACAAACAACTTTACAAAAAAGCTTTAAAATATGCTGAAACAAAAACTCAAAACAAATTAAAGGGATTTATTAAATCTAATGAAGTGTTCGTAGAAGGACGCGATGAAGCATTTGTTAAAAGAATTAACACTTTCGAAAACTTTACAGCTTCTGAATTAAGAAAATTAGGAAAATAGGAGGAATATTTCATGAGTTCTAACAATGTTAATAAAATACAAGAATTAGAACTACGCGATGAAAATATTTCTGCTCTAACTGAAGACAAGAAAACTTATCGTCTAGCAAACATCTACAGGGTGTTATTTGCTAGACTTTTTGATTTCATCTTAGCATCTTTACCGGGTTTCATTGTTGGGATAATCCTAAAACCAGGTAGTGAGGCAAATATTGAAAATTGAAGTTTGATGTTCGCAACCCTAGGTACTAACTTGGCGTTTTTAACTTTATATTTCGTAATCATTCCATTCTTCTTAAATGGTAATACATTGGGGAAAATTATTTTTAGAATCAAGATGGTACAAGAAGAAGATAAAAAGATAACTTTTGGAGCATTGGCAGCGCGTGAAGCATTTTTCATACTTATACCTTGAGCTGTTACCTTAATAACTCAAATAATAGCTTTCTTAATATTTAAACAAGTTGACGTTGATCAAGAAAATAGTAAAGCTATTTATGCAGTGGGAGTAATAATTGGACAAATTGGTTATTTACTTTTTGCTGGATGATTAATTCTAATTGGGCTTTCAATAAAAGTTCAAGATCAACAACAATCTTTTATTGATATCAAATTTGGTATATTTGTAGTTAATGCAATTGCTGAAGAAGATAAGGTAATTATCAAAAAAGAAAAACAAGATAAGAAACTTTCACGTGAGGATAAACACATTTCACTAACAGAACAACCAGGTAACTTCAATCAAGAAATGATTGATGAAATTTATGTTTCTGAAAGAGAAGAATTCAAAAAATCAATTAACGTTGAAAAACAAAACCTAATTGAGAATTTAAAAATCGAACAAGCTAAGAAAAAAGAAATTGAAATGAAAGGGGATAAAAAAGACGATGAGTAATTTATTAGAAGGATTAAATCCACAACAATTGAAAGCTGTCACAACAACAAAACAACCTTTAAGAATTATTGCTGGAGCTGGAAGTGGTAAAACAAAAGTTATTACTACAAAAATTGCATATTTAATTCAAGAAGAAAAAATCGCTCCTTGAAAAATACTGGCAATGACGTTTACAAATAAAGCGGCTAGAGAAATGAAAGAACGTGTTGAAAAAATTACAGGACAAATGGATGCTAAACCTTTCATTTCAACTTTCCATGCTTGATGTTCAAGAGTTTTAAGAGAAGAATTTACATTAGTTGGATTACAAAAAGGATTTTTAATTTTAGATCAGTCAGATCAAAGATCATTCATTAAAAAAATTGTTAAAGAACTTGATTTAGCAACTGAAGAAAACAAACGTAAAATTGAAAAACAAATCATGAATAGAATTTCAAATTGAAAAAATATGTTCATGACTCCTGAAGATGCTGCAAGCGATGCTTACAGCCTTGATGAGCGTAATGCTGTAAGAGTGTATAAAATCTATGAACAACGCTTAAATGAAGCTAATTCAGTCGATTTCAACGACTTACAGATGAAAGTTCATCAGTTATTTAACCAAAACCCAGAAGTTGTTGAGAAATGAAGAAACCGTTACGATTATGTAATGGTTGATGAGTTCCAAGATACAAATGATGTGCAATTCGATTTAATTAAATTTTTAACAAAAGGTAAAACTAACTTAACAGTAGTTGGAGATCCAGATCAAACAATTTATTCTTGACGTGGAGCTAGAGTAAATATTATTATGAACTTCCATGAAGCATATAAAGATGCCGTTTCTATTGTCTTGAATGAAAACTATCGTTCAACCCAACAAATATTGGATCTAGCAAATGACTTTATTGATCATAATAAAAATCGTGAAAAGAAAAACATTTATACAAATAACCCTTCTGGTAAAAAAGTTGAAATGAAAGAATGTTCAACAAGATATGCCGAAGCTAAATTTGTGGCCAACGAGATTAAAGATTTAGTTAAACAAGGTTATTCATATGGTGATGTTTTTGTTCTTTACCGTATGAATGCTTGATCTCAAGAATTTGAAAAAGTTTTTGATAACTCAAAAATTCCATTCCAATTAATTGGAGGGTTAAAATTCAGAGAACGTAAAGTTGTTAAA
This sequence comes from Tullyiplasma multilocale ATCC 49900, assembly GCF_000483165.1. Lineage (GTDB taxonomy): Bacteria > Bacillota_I > Bacilli_A > Mycoplasmatales > Mycoplasmataceae > Tullyiplasma > Tullyiplasma multilocale. Next base: position 25,612 of record NZ_AXXW01000008.1, read on the forward strand.
GACTCAATGGCCTTAATTAAATCCGTTTCTGTTAAAGATGATTTAAGTATGGAGAGAGTTTTAGGATTTACTCCCAAGATTGGCGCTGTAACTATCCAGAAAATAATTGCCATGGCTGATGAAATGGAATTATCAATTTTTGATTTAATAACTCATCCAAATGAAGGCTTCATTAATTCCGTTACTAAAAACCTTTCACAATTGAGAGAGGTTTTAATAAATGCAGAAGAAATATATCATGCAAATAACTCAATTGAAGATTTACTTAAATACATGCTTGTAAATAGTGGTTATGAAGAACGATTAAAAGTCTTAGATGATGAAGACGATATTCAAAACATCCGATCACTTTATGATCAATTGAATAACTTTGATCAAAGCTTTGATCCAGAATTCTATAATGAAGAAAATCGCGTAATTGCTTTCTTACAAGAAGAATCTCTATCAAGTGAAGAAGATGATAATGCTGAACCTAATAAAGTAACATTATTAACAATTCACTCTGCTAAAGGTTTAGAAAATAAAATAGTCTTTGTTGTGGGATTAAATAGAGACGTTTTCCCAGGAAGATTATCAATGCATTCAACAACTGAACTTGAAGAAGAACGTCGTGCTCTATATGTAGCACTAACACGAGCAGAACAACGTTTATACATTTCTTATGTTCGTGGAGAGTATTCATATATTTCACAAGGTGAATTAGCACCATCAAAATTCATCACCGAGTTGAACAATGACCTATATAATTTTGAACAAGGATTATTTGTTCATGCTGATGGAGTTATTACTTCAAACAAAGCAACCCCAACATCATATCCTTCATCAAGAGTGGCGATGCCAGATGTTATGGAAACAGATATCAAAGTCGGAGATCGAGTTAACCACATCGTTTTTGGTGATGGTGTAGTTATCAAAATTATTAGTAGACAATTCCAAATTGCTTTCAACAATGCTTCGTATGGAGTGATGATGATTGCAATTGACAATCCGACATTATCTAAGAAATAATAAAAAAAGGTAATTGTTGTTTTATAAAATTAAAGTATGTATAATTAAATAGTTATTACAAAAGAAAACAAGGAGATAATATTATGGCAAATTTTACAGCTACTATTATTGATAAAGTTGGTTTACACGCTAGACCAGCTTCAGTATTAGCAAAAGAAGCTTCAAAATACGAATCAGACATCAAAATCGTTTCAGGAGACAAATCAGGGAACTTAAAATCAATCATGAACGTAATGGCTATGGCTATTAAACATGGTGCAGATGTTACTATCGAAGCTACAGGTGCAGACGCAGACGCAGCTATTGAAGGTTTAAGAAACGCTATGGTTGAATCAGCTTTAATTGAAGCTTAATTAACTCATAAATATAAAAAAACAATCTAGTATATAGATTGTTTTTTATTTGCTTATAACTTAAAATTATATAAATGGGAGAATGATATTATGTGAGAGAATGAATATATTGAACGTCTGGTTGAATTACTAGATGATTTAACTTTAAAAATTAATTTAGAAAATAAGAAAATTAAAAGAGGTTTGGTTAAAAATAATCGTGATTTAAACAAAATGATGATTGCTAAACAAAACTTACAATTGAGATTAGAAAAAGCTCAAGAAGCTAAAAAAGATTTCAAAATTGGTGTAATCAACAACAGATCAATTAACCCAATTAAGGCACTTGGAATTGATACAAGTGAAGTTCAATTAATTAAATCAAGTCAAATTAAAATCGAGGTTCCTCGTACAAAAGCAACTGATTTAAATTTAGAAAGTAAAAACTATATTACAGCTATTGATGAAGTAAAAAACAAAATCAAAGCAAGCAAAAAATTTGCAGAACAAGATCAAGAAATAATGGAAGTTTTAAAAGTTTTAGAAAATCAAACTTTTACAGCTGACATCAAAAACTTTATTAAAAACAAGGGATACAATGCAATGTTCTCTGTTTATTTAATTGGAGAAAAATTCTTTAATGCTTATTCATTGATGTCAGCTGATGAAATGGCTGAAAACGCATCTAATGTTAAATACGCAACCGATTTATTACTTAATGAATTAATGAATTATGGTTATGCTACTGAAAGAAACTTCACAGGGCAAAGAGCTATTTTTATTGACAACTTAACATTAAATGAATATAAATCATTAAACGATGATGAAGTTATGGGATTTGTTATCCAAAATAAACCATCTGAAGAAGTTTTAAACCAACTAGAAAAAGACGGTAAATTCTACATCTTAACAAGAAGAAGTTTTACTAACTTTAAAAAAGCTAAATGAAATTAAAACACTAAGGATGCTTAAAGGCATTCTTTGTTGTTTTTTAGAAAGGACAAAATGGAAACACTTAAAACTAATTTTTGAGAAAAAGTTCAATTAAAAGAAACTGAAGTTGATAAAGAACACGGTTTTTTATTCAATGTTTATAATCCTAAAATTGAAGGTGCAATATTCATTTCAACAATTCTTATAATTCCTTTTATCTCGCTTTTAATTTTCCGTTTTGCCTTTGGCATGGGAAAAGACGGAGCCGAGTGATTGGCTTTGTTAAATCAAGGAATATGAATTATATCTGGAGTTGTTGGTGGTTTTATACTGTACACAAGACAACCAAGATTATTTATGAAATCTGGTTTGTTTATATTCTATGCATTCCTAATTATCCCATTCATCTCAGTATTAATTGGATCAATGATAATTGGAATGATTCCGAGTTTGAGCTATGAGGATGATAATGGAGTTAAGAAATTAACCGAAACTGCTACGATAGTTTCGACATGATTCCAAATACTTGGAGAAATTATTGTTATTGGGATGGCATTCGCCTTCACAATAGATTTGAAAGAGAGGGTTATCAAAACCTTCAAACAAAATTGAAAACAATTATTAATAGTTGTTTTTGTAGGTTCAGTTATTATGATTGGTATTTGTATATTTGCATATTCTGCAATTGCACAAGCACTTGGGGCTGGCCAATCTCAAAACCAGGAATCTCTAGAAGGATTACTTGGTAGCTCGAACAAAACAGTTAAGATAGTTTATACAATCACTTTATTCGTACTAACTGTAATGATGGCTCCGCTAGCCGAAGAATTAACTGCAAGACATGCTGTTTTTGTTGGAAGTGGAAATAGAACAGTTGGATTGATTGTAGCCACACTATTCTTCGGAATGTTACACGTAAGTAGTGGGGATGTTGAACAATTACCAAGTTATTTAATAGCTGGTTTAATACTTTCAACAGTTTTCAGTATTTCTCGTGGAAATATAACATATAATTGATTGATACATGCATTATATAATTTCACAGCATTGATGATGATTATAAGCAAATAGAAAGAAAAAGAAATGACAAAATTTACAGTAAATAATAATGATGAAAACCAAACTTTATTCAAGTTTGTTAAGAAAAGTTATTCAACAACACCTTTATCAGTAATCTATAAATGATTCAGAAAGGGAGATATCAAAGTTAATGGTAAAAGAATCAAGGACCAAAAATACTTAATCAAAGCAAGTGATGTAGTTGAGGTTTATGACACAAATAAACCAGTAGTTAGAGATGAATTTAAATACGTTGATTGACAAGGAATGATGGTAGCTTATGAAGATGAAAACATTATCATCATTAACAAAGAACCAAATATTGAAATGCATTCACCTATCAACATCTCACTAGATGACATGGTTAAATCATATTTATATGATCACGACGAATACAACCCAGAAGTGGAAAACTCATTCGTAGTTTCTCACGTACACCGTTTAGACAAATTGACATCTGGATTAGTAATGTATGCAAAAAACAAACAAGCTTTAGATGTTTTATTAAAAGCTATTCAAAACAAGAATGATATCGAAAAATACTATGTAGCAAAAGTTGATAGTAGATTCAAAAAGGGATTCATTTCAAAAGGATGAATAACTTATGACCAAGAAAAACAAGTTTCTATTTATACAGAACAAGAAAAACCAGGTTACAAATATTGTGAAACAAAATTTGATGTTATCTTAGAACAAGATGATGCAACAATTATTGAAGCGCAATTATTAACAGGTAGAAAACACCAAATTAGAGCTACACTAGCTTACCATGGATACCCAATTATCAATGACTTTAGATATGGTGGAAGAAAAATAAATACTGAAAGAATGATTTTCTTATCAGCATCAAAATTAATCTTTAAAAAACTACCAGCGCCATTAGACTATTTAAATGGAGAACAAGTTGAATTAAACTTAATGGTAGAAGGATAATACTAGAAAGGGAGTGAAATAATGGAAACTATCAATACTGGTGCCAAACAAGGTGTAGCCAGTGCACTTGTTGGTGTACTTATTTCGCTTACTAATGCATTTATCCAATTCTTAATGATCTATTGAATTTTGAGTGCCTATGGTACTCAATTCAACGGGTTCATTAAAATTACAATTGCTTTGAGTATTCTTGGGGGTTCTGCTGAAGGGGCTTTAGCTATTTCAACAGTTATTCTTCTAATGAAACCCATAGCTCAAAATGACTGAATTTCTGCAAATGAAATTTATTCAACTGCCCGAAGAAAATATCATCGCGGTATGACAAAGGGATTTGTATTGATTACTTTAATTTCGGTACTTTATCCTATGCAAATTATATTATTCCCGCATATTTTGGGAGGAACTGAAATTCCGCCATTCTCAGAATGGGGAATTGAAATAACTGGTTCACAAGCAACTGTTGGTGGAATTGGTTCTGAAGTAGCTTTAAAAACAGTAGCATTTTGACAAATGATTTTAATTGTCATGCTTTTTGGATTTAAGCAAGTATTCACCGTTGGTTTCTTTGGTGTTTATGAAAACATTATTCAAGCCGATCAGAAAAATGGTTTACGAAGAATTATCATCTTGCTAACCGATGTTATCGTCTATGGAATTTTATTTGTACTATTAAATATATCAATTAGTGGTACTGAACCATTAAATCCAATTATTCCATTCATTGTTTTGATAGCGTATCCAATTGTAAGAGGTACTTTTATCATGATATATGTTAGAAGATTCTATCCGTGATTGAAATATTTCGGTGACTTTAATAACTTCAAGTTATCTAAGTCTGCAAGTAGATTGTTCTTAGCAAACCTTGGACAAAATATCTTGATGAATTCAGATTTAATCATTCTAATGGTAGTTTTGGGAACATCAGGACTTCAAATTACATCTATGCTATCTCTTTACATGGTAATTGCAGTTAACCTGCGTTTGGTAATGACAAACTTCATTACATCATTCAGAGAATACTTCCTAGCCGTAACCATTAAAGAGGGAAGGCTATCGTGAGAAGCGTTTTCTAAATATGAATTATATACGTATGTAATTGCAGCCTTTACCTTTATTTTGATGAGTACATTAGGTCCTTACATCGTTACGGGTCTTTATGGTCAGACAATTGTAGCTGATTTAAACTCTCAGTCATACAATTTCCTTACTAGTTTAGATTGAGCTAATTTACCTGAAAATTCAGCTGAATGAATTATGGGGCAATATCAATCTACAATGGGGAATCAATACCAAGCTGCGAAATTCATTTTCTCTTCACCTTGATTTTCATTATTGTATTCAGCTTCAATGGTGGTAATTATTTTGTTCCAAAGTCAAATCACTTTGATTCAAGCAAAAGGAGTTAATACTCAAGTTACAAGAGGTATTAATATAGTGGCAGCACTTTATCTAGTTACTACTGGTTTAACTGCATTCTTGATTTATATTATTAAACCAGATACAGATCCTGAAAAAATTAAAACAATTTTAATTACTTTCTATGCAATGAAAACTTTATTTATTGGAAGTGCATATATTTATTTATGATTTTACACATGACGAAAAGTTACTTATAATTCAACTTTCAAAAGTGTCTTTTCTAATTTCTTATCACTAATAATTCCGATAGCACTATCAGTTATGGTTACTTTACTTTTACTATGAAAATCAAAAACAGTTCAAATGACCGATTTCTTTGTAATGGATGGAAGTGGTGGAATAAGCGTTGATGACATTACTATAACTAAAATTGGGGCACCAACGATCTTGTGGGTAATGGTAGTAACTGCTGTTTTAGGTTTTGCGGCATCAATTGTTGTACCATCTATTATCAGACCAAAGGTTGCTCTGTCATTAATTCTTAACTTACCGATTATTAAACAAATTATTGAACGTCAAAAAGAAGAATCAAAAATTAAACGTCTTTTAAATGAAGACGTTGATATTGATGTTTTGGCAAATCAAAAAGATACTGTTCTTAGAGCTATCAATGGGTTCAATGATATGGAAAGTGAAATTGATCAGGAAGAATTTATTAAAAAATATAAATTCAAAGAGAAACCAAAAGTTTACAAAATAAAGGGAACTAAAGCAAAATAAACACTCAGGTGTTTATTTTTTATTCTAAATCCTATATGGATTTAATAGATGGGTAAAAAAAGATATAATTATAATGAGTGAAAAGGGGTATTATGGATAAATCAATTATTGAATTAGTAGAGCAATTAAGATTAAAATTAAATCAATGATCTAAAGAGTATTATGTCGAAGATACTCCGACTGTAGATGATACTGAATATGATTTAGCGATGAATGAGTTAATCAAACTAGAAGAACAATATCCTGAGTTAGTTACAAGTGATTCTCCAACACAAAAGGTTGGTGGAAAGATTAGTGATAAGTTTGAAAAATACACTCATAAAAAACCGATGCTTTCTTTAGGAGATGTATTTAGTTGAGAAGAGTTTGAAAACTTTAATAAGCAAGTTTCAAAAGAAACTGGTACTCTAGATAATGAATACTATGCTGAACTTAAAATTGATGGACTTTCAATTTCCCTTAATTATTTAGATGGTGTTTTACAAAGTGGGGTTACACGTGGTGATGGGACTGTTGGTGAAAATGTTACTGCGAATGTAAAAGTTATTAAATCAATTCCTTTAAGAATTGAGGATAAATCCGAAATCGAAATCAGAGGAGAGGTTTTCCTATCTAAGAATGAGTTTGAAAAAATTAATAAGGAAAAACTTTTAAATGGAGAACCTTTATTTGCAAATCCTAGAAATGCTGCAGCTGGAACTTTAAGACAACTTGATTCTGGAGTTGTGGCTAAACGTAATCTAGATGCATTCTTGTATTACTATTTGAACGATTCAGACACTTCTATCAAAACGCAAAAAGAAGCTTTGGATAAGATTTCAAGTTTAGGTATCAAAGTTAATAAAGAGGGAAGATTATGTAAAACTTTAGCAGAAGTAAAAGCTTACATTGATGAGTACACAGAAAAACGTAGTTCATTAGATTATGAAATTGACGGAATAGTTTTGAAAATAAATGATTTCAGTTTACATGAACAAATTGGATATACTGCTAAAACTCCTAAATGAGCTATTGCATATAAATTTCCTGCAGAAATAAAAGAAACTAAATTATTAGAAATCTTCCCAACGGTTGGAAGAACAGGAAAAATTACTTACAATGCTAAACTTGAACCAGTTCAAATTGCGGGGACAACAGTTAGCGCCGCTACTCTAAACAATGCCGATATGATTAAGGCGAAGGAACTTAAAGTTGGGTCAACTGTAAAGATTAAAAAAGCGGGAGATATTATTCCTGAAGTTATCAGTGTTATTAAAGATGAAAATTATAACTCTTTACCAGAGTGAACAATTAATGAAACTTGTCCAGCTTGTGAATCAGTGCTTGAAAGAAGTCTTGGTGAAGTTGATCAATTCTGTGTTAACTTTTCATGTCCAGCACAAATTTTAAGATCGCTTGAACACTTTGCCTCAAGACCAGCTGCAAACATTGAAGGGCTTGGTGGGAAAACTATTGAGAAATTGTTTGAAGAAGGCCTAGTGAGAAATATTGTAGATATCTATAAAATTTCAGAACATAAGCAACAAATAATTAACTTTGAAAAGTTTGGTGAAAAAAGTTACATCAATTTAATTGAGTCAATTGAAAAATCAAAACTAAATTCTCTTGATAAAACATTATTCGGTTTAGGGATTAGACACATTGGTTCTAAGACTGCCAAAGTTTTATCAGAGAGATTTAATTCAATTGATAAATTAGCATCAGCCAACTTCGAACAACTTAGTCAAATTGATTCTATTGGAGAAGTTTTAGCTCAATCAATCGTTGATTGATTTGCAATTGAGGATAACAAAAAGTTGATCGAAGAGTTAAATAATTTAGGGGTTAACTTAGAATATACTGGTCCTCAAGTTAATTATGAATCTAATATTGCAAATAGATCATTTGTAATTACAGGAACATTATCTGAATCACGCGATTATTTCAAAAATATAATTGAACAAAATGGTGGGAAAGTTATTGGAAGTGTTTCTAAGAAAACGGATTTTATATTAGCAGGAGAAGCTGCTGGTTCTAAATTGGATAAGGGACAACAATTAGGAATCAACATTTTAGATGAACAATCATTTAAAGAATTATTAGGAGAGGGAAATTAAAATGGCAAAAAATGAATTACATGAAATAATTAATATTTTAGCAGAAGATATAATGTTAAAACTAACAGAAGAAGAAGCACAAGATATTATCGATACAGAATCTTCAATTAGACAAAAATTTGGAAAAGTTACAAGTATTGATACTGAAGGGGTTAAGCCTCTATTTTACCCATTTGAAAATAATCATACATTCTTAAGAGAAGATGAAGAGTTTATTCAATCAGAACAAAAAGATGTTTTAGCAAATGCTCCAACAACAGATGGTGACTACATCACAATAGTAAAGGTGGTTAAATAATATGAATTACAAAAATAAATCAATTATCGAATTACACGACGCTATTGTTAATGGGGAATTTACAATTACACAATTAACTGAAGAAGTTATTAAAAACTTAAAAGCTGATTGAGGTTCAAATGCTGTTTTAACTTTACCAGTTGAAGAAATGCTTGAACAAGCCAAGAAATTGGATGCAGCCGCAAATAAAGATGGAGTTCTATTTGGTATTCCTTATTTAGCTAAAGACAACTTCTCTACTAAAGGCATTAGAACAACTGCTAGTTCAAAAATTTTAGATACTTATAAACCGGTATTTGATGCAACTGTAATTGAAGCTTTAAGTTCTAATAATGCTCTTATGAGTGGTAAGGCAGCATTGGATGAGTTAGGTATGGGTGGAACTGGATTATATTCAGCATACGGTGTTATTACTAACCCAAGAGATCATAAAAGATTGGTTGGGGGATCATCATCAGGTTCTGTTTACGGAGTTGCTAAAGGTTATGTTCCTTTTGCTACTGGTAGTGATACAGGTGATTCAATCAGAAAACCCGCATCATACAATGGTGTTGTTGGATTTAAACCAACATACGGAGCTATTTCAAGATATGGTATTCTTCCATATGCACCAAGTTTAGATACAGTTGGGTTCTTCACAAGAACAGTTGATGATATGGCTATCTTGAGTGATGCGACATTTAGCTATGATAAAAAGGATTTTACTTCTATTGAAATTGAACAAAAAGATTTCTTTAAAAACATTGATAAAATCGATGCTAAAACAAAATTTGGTTATCTAAAAAATGTTCAAGAAAATCTTGAACCGGAATTAGCAAAAGCTTATAATGATTACTTTGATAAATTAAGAGCACAAGGATTTGAAGTTATTGAATTAAATTACAGACAAGACTTATTAGAAGCGTTGGCACCAGTTTACATGATGATTTCTTTCAGTGAAGCTGTTTCTACAAGTGCCAACTTAGATGGTATTAATTTCGGAACACGTGAAGCTGGGGAAGACTTTGCTGAAATAATGACAAATACAAGAACAAAAAACTTTGGTGAAATTGTTAAAAGAAGATTTTTAATTGGAGCTTTAAACTTACGTCGTGAGAACCAAATTGAATTTTTAATTAAGGCTAAACAAGTAAGACGCTTGATTGTTGAAGAAACTATGAAAGCATTTGACGAAGTAGATATTTTAATCTTGCCACCATCAACAACACCAGCTCCATTAATTGATGCTGCGGTTGAGTTTGATAAAAATCATAACGAAGACAAAGAATTCTTAGATGATATTTTAACAATTGCCAATTTTGCTGGACTTCCTTCAATCACAGTTCCATTTATTGAAGTTGACGGAATGCCGATTGGAATTAATCTTAATGCTAAACCTAAAGCGGATTTAAAAGTTTTACAAGCAGCTAAATTGACTGAAAATATTACAGGTATTAAGAATAGAATCGTGGAGGACTAATATGAAAAATTTTGAAATAATCATTGGTATTGAAAACCACGTTGAATTAAAAACAAAAACTAAAATGTTTGCCCCAGGTCTAGTTAGTTATGGAGCGACTCCTAACACAATGGTGTCTGAAGTTGATTTAGGTTACCCAGGTGCTATGCCAACCCTTAATAAAAAAGGTGTTGAATTAGCAATCTTAGCTGTCAATGCTCTTAATATGGAAGTAGATACTTTACTAAAATTTGATCGTAAGAATTACTTTTACCCAGATTTAGCAAAAGGATTCCAAATTACTCAACAATTTAATCCAATCGGAAAAGATGGTTCATTAGAAATTACTTTACCGAATGGTGATAAAAAAATAATCGATATTGAACGTTTACACATGGAAGAAGATACAGCTAAACAAGTTCATAAAGGTGATTTAACTTATATCGATTACAACCGTAGTGGAGTTGGTCTTGTTGAAATTGTTACACGTCCAGTTATGAGAAGTGCTGATGAGGCTGCAGCGTACGTTGAAAAATTACGCGAGATCTTATTATTCTTAGGAGTTTCTGATGTAAAAATGAATGAAGGTTCTTTACGTACCGACTTAAATATATCTTTACGTCCATTTGGGGCTAAAGAATACTCAAATAAAGTTGAGGTTAAAAACCTAAACTCAATTTCAAACATGAAAAAAGCCGTTGAATTTGAGGTTAAACGTCAAACACAAATGCTATTGAACAACGAAGTGATTGAACAAGAAACTAGAAGATTTGATGATACAACTGGTCAAACTGTTGCTATGCGTTCTAAATCTGATGCACTTGACTACAAATACTTCAGAGAGCCAAATATTGCTCCAATTCAATTAGATCAAACTTGAGTTGATAACATCATTGCAAATTCTCCTGAATTAGCTGATCAAAAACGAATCAAATATGTAGAACAATATGGTTTAACTTTAGAAGATGCGAATATCATCCTAACTAGTTTAGAAATGACAAACTTCTTTGAAGAAACTATTAAATTAACAGATTCTAAAACTAAAGTTGCAAACTTCTTAATTTCAGATATTCAATCTGAATTAAACAAATTGAATAAGACGATTGATGAAATCGCAATTTCACCAGCAAATTTAGCCGAAATGATCAATTTAGTTGAGGAAGGGATCATATCTTCTAAACATACTAAAACAATCTTACCTATTATCTTAGTTGATGAAAAAGAAACACCAAGAGAAATTGTTGAAAGATTAAACTTGAAACTTATCTCAGATAAAAATACAATTGTTGAATTCTTAAATCCTATTTTTGAATCAAATAGTGAACTATTACAACAATATACAGAACGTCCCGAACGTGTTACAAAAACAATAATGGGACAACTGATGAAAGTTACAGGTGGAAATGTCAACCCCGATATCGCAATGAAAATAATCATTGAAGTTATCGAAAGTAAATAATTAAAATCCCGGAAGGGATTTTTTTTATACTAAAATTTAAAAAAACCATATAAGAAGGTTGCTGGTAATAATAAAAAACATGCACTTATCCCAAAAAGTTTCCAAAATGGAATATAATTTAATATGAAATAACGCGAAAGGTTTAACGGTGAATGTATGGGATTAGAATCTAAAATTAGAGCATATGCAAATCTTAATGACGGTTCAACTCCAAGCGTCATATCTAAAGAAATTATTACTGAGACATTCGTAGAGGGTAAAATTCTTAATATTAATGAATTAGCTAGAAAAGTTAATGTTAGTCAAAGTGCTATTTCTAAATATGTTAAAAAAATTGGTTTGACTGGATATAAGGAATTAGTAAAGGAATTGGAAGCAATAATTAATACTGATTTCATAAAGCAAAAGAGAGCGACTACAAGTAGTAATAATGCCACTGATGGCATTTGAGGAGCTTTGAATCACTTTGATGAACGCAATAAAGATAATATAGAAGAAATTGGAAAAATAATAACTTCAACACGTAATAATATTTTTGTAATCAATAATCAAGAAACTTCAGATTCCGCAGATTATGTTTATGCAACTTTAACAAATGTTAAATCTAATGTATTCAGAAGCGAGATAAGATATTTTAGTGATTTTGTAATAAAGAAAATGAAACCAAATGATCTAATAATATTAATGATCCAAGGTAGTGAGACTGAGCAAATCTTGGGAATGTATGAAAGAATGGCTAATGTAACAGAAAACATAATTGTTATTACGACTAGTCGCAAAGCCAAACTATTTACAAAAGCTAAAGTAAAATTAGTTTTAGACTGTGATGAACATGAATCTAATATATTTGTTCTTAAAATATTGTTAGATTACCTGGTATATCAAATATATAAAATCTTCTATTAAACACCTAAAGGTGTTTTTTTTAATTGTTAAATCATTCTTTTTTGGAAAGTTAAGAAATGTTCAATAATTGAGTATGGTTGATACAATATAGAAAATTAACAAAGGGAATGATATTATGAACATCGAAACTAAACTAAGAACATTTGCAAATTTAGATAATAAATCAAGTGCGAGTGTTATATCGAAGCAACTTTTAAAGGAAATATTTGTCATTGGTAAAATATCTAATATTACTGAATTGGCTGAAGAGTTAGGAATAGGTCAAGGCACTGTTTCTAAATTTGTTAAGAAAATTGGATTTGAGAACTATAAACAAATGACAAGTGAACTTAATGAGTTGATTTCAAAATATCACATTAGTTCTGAAGAGGTTTGTTCATCAATTGAAAAAGTCGTTGCCAACACAAATAACATTTTCAATAACTTTCACACTCAATACGCTGAAAATATCATAAAGGCTGCAGAAAAACTTAAAAAAGCCGAAGGACAAATCTTTATATTTGGTGACCAAACACATGATCAAGCTGTTGAAATGCTTTATTCAACCGTGGCCAATGTTAAGGAAAGAGTTTATAAAGGTAATGGAGCATTCATCTTCGAAATCTTAATTTCAAAAATAACTTCCCAAGACTTAGTGGTGTTTAATTTCGTAAATAAAGAGCACAAAGAGTTTGTTAAACTAATTGAAAGAGTTGGGTTAGTTACAGACGACATTATAGTTATCTCTGATGCAAATTCCGAATTTGCCATCGAACCAAATATCAGAATTTCGCTAGACTTTGAAAATGATAGGAATCTGGCAAATATTTTAAATCAATACGTCGCTTACGAAATTTCTAAGTGTCTTCTATAAAATAAAAAGCGGTCTTTGCAAACAAGGACTGCTTTTTATTCCTTTTACTTTCTTTTTTGGAAAGGTTAAACTCTCATATTGGGAAGTAAAACACTTTATGATTATTTATATAAATACTAAATGGATGTGAATCGATGAAGAAAAATATTATTTACGGAGCTATTGGAGCAATTGCCATATCTGTCACATCTATTGTGCCAGCTGTTTTAATTACCCAAAAACATCATAATGAACAATCTTTTAGAATTCAAAAACAAAGATTAATCAGTCAAATCGAAACTCTAGAACAAAAACTTAATGACATCAAAGATAAATTAGTTGGACAAAATGGCTTGGATGAAGTCTTTAAAGAAAAAATAAATGAATTCCAAAAATTCATTGATGAGTTAAAAATTAAGATTAATGATCTTACTTCGCAAAATAATGATCTCCTTGATGAAATAGCGGATTTAAAGTCTGAACTAAAACTAAAGGATTTGGAGATAGCTGATTTACAAAAACAAATTACAGATTTAAAAATGGAACAACATTATTTCAAGGACTTAATCATTAATGAAAATATTAGTTTGGTACCAGTTACTGAAAATGATAAGTTGTTTGAAAAGTTTTATAGATTAATAATATTTTCTTCTGTAGTTCTAGAAGCTAACTCAAAAGTTCTTGACTTAGATGTACAACAAGATTTCTTAGCTAACGAAACTTTGAGTGAATGGTATGGACAATTTGTACAAAAATCTATATCTAAGCCTCAAGAGATGACTATGGACTTTATAAAGCAATGAGAAATAAAATTTATCCTTGTGGAAAAAGAACTTAAAAAATACGGTGACAAGTCTGAAGAAAAACAATTGGTTGAAGAATATATTCAATTATTCAATTTAAAAGCAAACGTTAGAAAAGAAATGTCTGCAAGTATTGAAACAATTATTCGTGAAATGAAAACTCCAGAAGAAATTTTTGACAACTTAACGATGTCAATGATAGATGCGTACAAAGAAAAGATTAATTTAATACGTGAGTTATCAGAATCAATTGTTGATAACATCTTTGAATTTGAAAACGTGTTACAGAGTATAGAGAAAATTAATTATCAAAAGAAAAGAGTTCAATTCTTATTAGAAGCTCCCCAAAAGGGAGAAGAATGAACTGATATTGCTCGTTGAAAAAATACTAGACCAAGCATTTATGTTGTGCCTGATATCAACATTAGCGACGGAGATTTATTAACAATGATTGTTAAAGAACTTTCTAGACATGTTGATGGGGATGTCAAGAATGCTGACTATTATACAGCTGGAAAACCCACACCTCTGTATCCAAAAGGATATGAGGTCTCTAAGTTGAAATATGTTAGATATGTTAACTCAACAGATGTTAATCCAGTTGTTTGATCTAGAATAGTGGTTATCCAAGACAAGCCAGCGGAGGAAACTCATGAGTAAATTTAACAAAATAATGGCAGTTACGGCTGCTATTGCATTGAGTGCAACTGCGATTGTTGGATCTGTGATGGTAATTAATTCACTTAAGGTGGAGAATAAAGATTTGAAGAATGCACTTCAGATTTTGAAAAGGGAGAATCAAAAGTTAACCCAACAAATCGAAGATTTGGATTCCGAACTTAAAGAAACAAAACAAAGATTGGAAAACATTTTATTAGCATTACAAAAGATACAACAAAACTTAATTAATGCGAGTCAAAACATTGCTGACTCAATCCAATTGTTTGGTAGTGAAGCTTCAAAACAGTGATTAGCTGATAATCCGGCCCCAACTCAACGAAAAGACATTGATGTTAATTCTCTTATTAAATTAAGTGAATGAATCTTAGAAGGAACAAATCAAATTAAGAATTCAAGTGGAGAACAAACCACAGCTTTGGATTCAATTCTTGAAAAGCTTGGAGCTACAGATGAAGAAATAGCAAACACTGAGCAAGACAATGGTAAAAAGTTAGAATTAATAGACCAAAAAATCCAAGAACAAAATCAGTTAATTCAAAAACTAACAAATGAGAGAAAAATTTTGTTAGATACTTTAGCTAAAATCGTAATTTCCACATATGGAATTATCGATGAGATTTTAAACCAAGGACAAAAATCAGAACTTGTGGAAAAAGTTATTCAGTTAATAAAAATGAATGAAATTGATACAAGTAATATATCTGAAAAAATTGACGAAATAATTGCAAATGAAGAATTGTCAATTGACGAAAAAATAACTTCACTTGATGAAATTAATCAAGAAGCTATAAATAAAGTTAATGAATTTACAAACACTCTAAATCAGGAACTAATTTTATTAGAAGATGAAAAAGAACAACTACTTGATTTAATCGCAAAAGCTGAAAAAGCTCTTGGTGAAATTAATCAATTTGTAGATCAACAAATAAACAAAATAATTGAAGATATTGAAAACATTATCGGAATATAGAAATAAAGGAATAATATGAAAAAATCACTAAAAATGACAATGGCAGCCCTAGGAGCACTAGCTTTATCTGGAGGAGTATTTGCCACAACTTATGTTGTAATGAATCAAAAGAACGAAAACAGTAGTTTAGCTTTACAAGCTAAACTATTAAGAGAAGTAAATTCAAAATTACTACAACAAATCGCTGACTTAAAAACAAAGTTGGAAGGATTCAAAGAACAATTGGCTAAAATTAACACTTCATTAGAAGGCGTTAAAACAGAATTACTTAAATCAGTTGAGCCTATTTCAATAGTTTTAAACACAACTCAAACAGGACAAACATGACTTGGAGCTAATGAAGCCCCAACTAGTTCAAATACCTTAGCTGAAATCGCTACATGAGTAACTGAAGCAAGTAAACAATTAGAAACTTTAGCAACAGAAACAGTTGAAGGTTTAGACAAGATTTTAGTAACTTTAGGTTTAACTGAAGAAGAAGCTATAGCTATTATTGGAACTGAAGCAAAAATTGCTAAAATCCAAGAGTTAGTAGAAGCTCAAAATGAAAAGATTGCCGGTCTTGAAGAAGATAAAGCAAATCTTTTAGAAGGTTTCGGAACTTCAGTTTCAAAAACTTATACTTTAATTGAAACTATTAAAACTAAAGAAACAACATCTGTAATTTATAAAGAAGCTGCTGCTGAAGCTTTCGGTGATATTGATACAGCTGCTCAAATTGCTAAAATTAAGGAAATTATTGCAGACTCAACAAAAGACGTAGCTACAATTATTTCTGAAGTTGCTGCAATTAATGATGCAGGGAATGAAGCAATTAAAAACTTCACTACTATTTTAGACACTAAAGCACTTGCTTTAGAAGGTGAAATTGCTGAATTAAAAGCGTACATTGAAGCTGCTGAAAAAGCAATCGGTGAAATTACAACAGGGATTGTTGCTGAAATCGAAGAAGAAATTCAAAACATTATTGATGGACTTGGTGAAATTAAACCAGCCCAAGCTTAATCATAATAAAAACCCTTTCTGAGAAAGGGTTTTTATTATTTAAAAATATCTTCATCTTTAATTGTAAAGTTATCATCAATTTCAAATATATCATCCATATTTGTTTTTTCATCAAAGATTTTATCCTTGATAGTTTTTTCTTTATCTTTTTTCTTTTTAAGACTAGATTCAGTTCTTTCCATTTGATCGATGTCATCATCAAAGACAACTTCTTTCATAACTTCTTCTTGTTTAGTTTTTTCATCCACTAGATCATCAAAGTCAACATAAGCATGATCCATAGCATCAAGTCCATCCCCAACAATTTTTTCAGCTAAACCATTAATAACTGTTGTTTTAGCGAATACTACAACATCATCTTCGGCTTTAATAACTGTATAGTCATCTGGAAGTAAAGTTTTACCTTTACGTCTAATTTGAATAATGTTAAAGTCTTTTGTTGTTGATAGTCCAGCTTCTTGTAATGTCTTACCAATAATGTCTAAGTTTGTAACTGTTAATGTTGTTGATAAGAAATCATCATCAATTGATTGAACATCAATATCCATGTCAATATCGAATACTGCACGTGTTCCAATAATTTTCCCAGCAATAACATCGGGTAAAACGATTTGGTTTTCTGTTAAACCTAAAGCTAATAAAATACGCTTATGTTTTTCATCTCTTGCTTTAACGATAATGTTGTTGCATTCTAAGTCTAGTAAGTTTAAGATAGTCATCATTGAAGCTTCAATGTTTGAACCAAACCCAACAATAACACCATCATAAGCGTTAATTCCATTTTTTGCTAATCCGATTTTGTTAGTGGAGTCCAATACAATTGCATCAACTGTATCAAATTCTGAAAGATATAAATCTAAACGATCTTGGTCGTAGTCAAATACAGTTACATTCTGTCTTTTATCAATTAGTGTTTTAAGAACAGATAAACTGAAGTTTGAAGCACCAATAATTGCGAAACTTTTTTTCTTTGCCATATTAATTCCTCTTTATCTTTACCTATTATACATTGTTCTATATTTATATACATAAACATACATTTAAGTTTTTATAATTAGGTCTTGATATTTTAACACTCTTAGTTTATCATTAAAAACATAAATCATTTACGTATGGCACTTATAGTGAAGAGGTATAAGGTAAATGTGATTATATAAATACGCAAGTAAACTATGTGCTGTTTGCATAGTTCAAGCTATATTAAATCCAAATATGCGAAGAGTAGATGTTGGAGAACACGTGAAGAGCGTAGTTCATTTATAGTGGTTTATATGGTTGCCTAAACAGAAGTATTCATTGTTTTACATATATGTTTTCTTTTTTTATTCCTGTGATAATTTGTTAATTCATATTATAACCTCCTTTCTATGTAACTTAGTTACTCAAATATTTTGATAATATTTAAAAAACTCAGAAATAAAATAAAATAATTTGACCATCTTCGGATGGTCTTTTTTTATCCTTTAAGTGCTGATATCAAAGCACTTAAAGCTTATATAATATATAATCTATTATGATTTTATGAAACGAGGTGAGTTTATGATTAACAAATCTTCTAAAGATGATAAAACATTAAGCTCACGCTTAAGCTTTTTCAAAAGAGATAAAAATAATAAAGATAGCATTAAGAATAGATATGATTCAGACGAACGTAATAAAAAGAACCAAAGTCTTTTTGCGAAAGTTAGAATTTGATGACCATTATCTAAAATTTCTGGAAGAATCTTTTTAATATACTTATTAGTAGTTTTACTTGGTGGATTTTTATTATCTATTCCTGGAGTTCTAACTAAAGCAGGAGAACAGTTTAACTGAGACTTTTTAACAGGGGTATTCACAGCAAGTTCAGCATTTAGTGATACTGGTATCAATATTGTCGATCCATCTCACCACTACTCATTTTGAGGTCAATTAATCATCTTAGTATTAATTGAAATTGGGGGAATTGGGGTATTAACATTTAAGATTGTTTTATTCTTAGCAATTAATAAGAAAATTTCATTAAATGATACAGTTGTTGCTCAATCTGAACGTGGTAGTTCAACTACCAGTTCAACTATTGAAATGATTCGTGATGGATTTATTTGATTAACAATGGTTCAAATCTTTGCAGCAGCAATTCTATTCTTTGCTTTCTTCTTTTCTCAGCCCGGAACAGTTTCTAATAACTGAATGATTGATGAGAATGGTGTGGCTACTCAAACTCCGATGGATGTAATTTCTCCATATCATAACTTTGGAAAATCATTATGATTTTCAATCTTTCACTCAACTAGTGCGATTAATAATGCTGGATTCGATTTAATTTCATCAAATTCACTCCAACCTTATAATGTTGAAGGGTCAAGATCTTATTTGATTCAAACTGTTTTCTTATTAGAATGAGTAATTGGAGGATTGGGATATCCAACTTTCCATGATATTAAAAGAAAAATTAAAGCTAGAAGAACAGGACAAAAAGTTCGTTTTAGCTTATTTACAAAATTAAACTTCTGAATTTACTTATTCTTATTTGTGGTTGGACCGTTATCAATGTTTGGTTCAGAAATGGCAAATTATGATAATTCTTTAATTTTCCATAACTACGAATATACTTTAGATTCAGTGACTGGACAATATTCAAGTGTTCACATTATTGGTGAGAAAAACTTTGGAGCAGGGTTAATGGACATCTTCTTTAATACCACGGCTGCCCGAAATTCAGGATTCTCAACTGTTAAAATCAATGACTTTAATGCTGGTTCAAAAACTATTATGTCAATTCTAATGTTTATTGGTTCAGCACCGAGTTCAACTGCGGGGGGAATTAGAACAACCACTTTTGCCATTATTCTATTGGCGAACTGAGCAATTATTAGAAATAGAAACTATACTTCAGCATTCAAAAAAACTATTCCCGAAAGAACAGTTAAAAGAGCATTTGCCGTATTCTTCATTTCAGCAGTAGCTGTTGCATTGGCAATTGTAATTATATATTGTGATTCTGCCCAATATCTAACACCGGGATTAGATGGGGATACCCCATTCAAAAATGGTAACAACTCAATTATTGAAATCTTCACCTTAGTTACAAGTGCCTTCGGAACCGTTGGGATGAATCCATTCACCCAACAACAAATGATTGCATTTGGGTGATTAACAAAAATAACATTAATTATCAGTATGTTCTTGGGACAATTAGGAATTTCAAATACTTTATTAGCATTCATCAAACCTTCAAGAAAACAACCTTACCAATACCTTGAAGAAGATGTAACGATTGGATAGGTGAAAATATGAAAATTTTAGATGGAAAAGCATTAGCTTTAAAAACTCAAGAGAAACTAGCAAATGAAATTGCTGGTTTTGTTGAAGAAGGAAATCGTAAACCTAAACTTGCCGTTATTTTAATTGGTGAAGATGAAGCAAGTAAGGTTTATGTAAAACATAAGACTCGTACAGCTGAAAAAGTTGGGATTGAGGCTATTACAGTTAGAATGAATGAAAATGTAACTCACGATGAGCTTTATAAAGTAATTGATGATTTAAATCGTGACGAAACAATTGACGGAATTCTATTACAACTTCCGATTCCACCTCGCTTTGTTGAAGAAGACTATTTACAGGCAATTGCTCCAAATAAAGATGTTGATGGTTTTCATTATGTTCATCAAGGAAAAATGCTACAAGGTTATGATTCAATCTTTCCTTGTACACCACTTGGGGTAGTTAATTTATTAAAAGAATATAATATTGATTTAGTTGGTAAAAATGTCACAATGATTGGAACTTCTAATATTGTTGGTAAACCACTAGCTGTAATGTTATTAAATCTTGGAGCAACTGTTACTATGTGTAATAAAAATACTGTTGATATTTCACTGCATACTAAAAATGCCGATATCTTAATATCAGCTACAGGTAAACAATTTATTATTACCAAAGATATGGTTAAACCAAATGCCACAATCATTGACATCGGAATTGTTAGAGATCCAATCACTAATAAATTAGTTGGAGATGTTGATTTTGAAAATGTTGCTCCAATTGCGGGATATATAACACCAGTTCCTGGCGGGGTTGGTCCAATGACTGTAATCACATTAATGGAAAATACAGTCAAACTTTATAAAAAACATTTAGGTTTGAAATAGGTATATAATATATTAAATAAATAAAAGGAGAAAATTATGAACTTATCTAAAAAAGATCAAAAGACTGTTAAAGCAAACAGTCAACGTAAATGACAGTTTAATAAGCGTTTTAAAGCGTCAAATATGTGTATTTTAATTTGTGGTGGATTAGGAATGGCCGCAGGGACAATTCTATTCTTCATGGGAGTATTATGACTATTATTAAGTAGTAGTGCTATCAATAGTGAAGCTAACAAAGAAATCTTAGAGAAATACTCAACAAAAGGGTTATGAGCATTAATTTGTGGTTTATACATGTTAATGATGTGTGCATTATCAGTGACATTATCTGCAAGTGCTATGTCTAACAAAACAACTTCTGCAAAAGTTCTTATCGAAGTAATTGCAATTGGTTCAGTTGTTTGTATGGCAGGGGGAATCTGAATGATTTTCACTCAAGAAGTAGATAAAACTGAAATTACAGCAATTGAAGCAAGTCAAGAATTAGAAGCGATTGAATCAATCGTCGAAGATAAATTGGATGAAACAGTAACTGATGAAGAAAGAGAACAAAAAGTTTATGATGCTAAATACATTAAAGCTGTTGAATTCTTAAACCAAATTAAAGCTGGAGATATTGATGAAGAAAAATTAGTTTCAAGATTTTCTGCAGACTTTAAAGTTATTTTCTTCGAAGCTAAAAAACAAATGATCTTAGATGGACAATTTGTTGAAAAAGAAAAATCAATTGACAATGTTATCGTGGCTGAAAATGATGATGAAAACATTATTGTTGTTAATAAAGATGTAACTGTTGAAGAAGTTAAAGAAAACGACGATGAAGATCAAGGTTTCTTTTCAAGAAGAAATAAATAATAAAAGAGGGTAAAACCTTCTTTTTTTATTTTTTAGTAATAAATGATATATAATAATAAAGCGATGAGCCGATGTCGAAGGATATCGAATAAAGAAGTGGGCGAACAGTTAAAATAGTCGCTTTTTTATTTGAAAATTTTAAAAAAACACAATTTTAAAAAAAATTTTAAAAAAATGTAGACTTTTGGTTTTTCCCATGATAATATTTTTATTGTCCTGGTAAGAAGGAAATTAAATATTTAACCACAAATTATAAACGGCTTTTTAGCTCAGTTGGTAGAGCAATCGGCTGTTAACCGATTTGTCACAGGTTCAAGTCCTGTAAAAGCCGCCATTTATTATTTGGCCTGTTGGTGAAGCGGTTAACACACACGGTTTTCATCCGTGGATACACGGGTTCGAACCCCGTACAGGCTACCATTTTTGGAGTATTAGCTCAGTTGGGAGAGCTCCTGCCTTACAAGCAGGCGGTCGGCGGTTCGAGCCCGTCATACTCCACCATTTTATTTGATTTAATATGCTGACTTAGCTCAGTTGGTAGAGCAACTGACTTGTAATCAGTAGGTCGAGGGTTCAACTCCTTTAGTCAGCACCATTAAGCATATTGAAAAAGACACTTCGGTGTCTTTTTTTTATTTTCATATAAACTTAAGTTCCTATATAATATTAAAAAGATTGAGGAGAATGCTTATGAAGAAACTATTAGCTATTTTGGGGGCAATTACTTTAACTGCTACTGCTAGTGCAACTGTTGTTGCTTGTGGAACTCAAATTGATACTATCAATGGAACATGAAGTCATAATAGTGGAGAATATAGAACTACCTTAACATATGATGACTTAGTGAGTTATTTACATTACAATACTGATATTGGAATTAAGAAAACCGGTCAGGGAAATATTAATCTAAAAGAACGTCAAAGTTTAAATAATATTTTTGCGCTATATAAAACTATTATTGAACACAAAGATGAATTATGAGAATCACTAGAAATAAAAGATCCAGAACAAAAACCATCAACTCTAGCTGAAAAACCTGATGAAAAGTCTTATGCTACTTTTACTAAAAAACATTTTAGTCAAAATGTTATTGATGATTTAATAAAAGGTTTTGACAAAGAACAAAACATTTTAAATAAAGTTAATAAGAATTTGGAAATGGATTGAACTAAAGATTCAACAATGGAAGACTTTAATAATCTTGATATTTCATTGAGAATTAATGGGGCACTTAGACCAGATGATAGAATATTTGCTTTAAACACAATTTTGAGTGTAGATGAATGATTAACTAGCCAAAGAGATAATTTTGACAAAGAAGAAGTTACTTATTTTGCTAATTACATTTGAGACAATATCTTTAAACCGGTTAGTTCACTATCATTTGAAATGGAATTCGCTATTCATAAAGAAGAAGAAATCGAAACAAAAGAAGAAACAAATAAAACTGAAAAGTTTATTACTACATTTAATATTGAAATTGAGAGTTGAAGAAAATAAAGAACTTCGGTTCTTTTTTTATTTATATATTGCAAGATTTAATTTATAGTGATAATATTTTATAGTCCTTGGACAATCAAGCATAAAATAAACCGACATGACTCGTTAGCTCAGCCGGTAGAGCAACTGGCTTTTAACCAGTGGGTCCGGAGTTCGAATCTCCGACGAGTCACCATTATGCGGGATTGGCGGAATTGGCAGACGCACTAGACTTAGGATCTAGCGTCTTCGACGTGGGGGTTCGAGTCCCCCATCCCGCACCAATTGACAATTAAAAAACTAGCACAGATATATGCTAGTTTTTATTTTGTTAAAAGCTGTTGAATACATAAATTAACTTAATGAAAATGAACCTAAAAAACTTTTAAAAAAACTTTAAAAAAGTATTTGTTTTCCATCTAGTATATGTTATTATTTAATAGTCGCCCACTAAGGGCAACACACAATGATCTTTGAAAACTAAATAGAACAACAAATTGTACAATCTTGTTCAAAATCAATTTTTGAGTAAACAAAATTACATATACAATAATAAAAGAAACAGTCAGAATCAATTCACATTTTTTTCAAATGAGAGTTTGATCCTGGCTCAGGATAAACGCTGGCGGCATGCCTAATACATGCAAGTCGAACGGGAGTGCTTGCACTCCAGTGGCGAACGGGTGAGTAACACGTATCTAATCTACCTAATAGCGGGGGATAGCCTTTGGAAACGAAGGGTAATACCGCATGAGAACTTCATTATCG
>NZ_AXXW01000009.1 GCF_000483165.1 Tullyiplasma multilocale ATCC 49900
CGTTACAGACTTTGTTAAGGCTGGAGCAATAAATGATGCAAGAGCTATTTTAAATAACTCTCAGTTTTCATTTATAGGAAAGCTAAAGGAAACTGACATGAAAGATTTAACAGAGTTATATTCTGACTATAATGCTTTTACTGAAAATGAAATTTTAAACATCAGAACCCAACAAACTAATAACTTTTTATTTATTAATGGTGGAATGGAGAAAATATTCTTTAAAACCCATTTATCAGACATCGAAAAGAAAAATATTGGATGAGAAGAAAGAAACTTCTAATAATCCTTGAATTAGGCCTTTAAAATGGATAAAAACAGTATTTAAAAACCTAACCACATTATTTTGGGTTAGGTTTTTTATTTGCTTTAAAATTGTTATTCAAAAATAAATAATCGAATACATTATTACCATTTACTATGTTTTTCATACCATTTAGTATTATTTGTTACCACTTCACCTATTTTTTTGTTTTTTAATATAAATAAACATTTATTTTAAAATATTTCAAAAAGTATAAATCAACTTTGTTTTTCTTTTACTAAATCAATTAAATATTCATTTTGATAATTTTCAAAAATATCATTATATTTTAATTCAACATCAAAATCTAAATTTTCAATTCTAAAATTATTATCAGCAATGTTAAGTTCAAATGAACCTTTATCATTTTTGGATATAAAAGTAAATTTATAATAATTTCTTCAAGAATATTTAGGATTTTCTTTAGTTCCTTCATTTTTTTGTTCAATTTTTGAATAACCATTATATTTAATTCAAAAATCATCAATATTAACTTTTTCTTTAGTATTAAAATTATTTTTAAAAAAATTATCTTGAATTAAAACTTCTTTTAGTTCTGCTCTTGTTATTTTTTGATTATTCTTAAATTTATGTAAAAATTTAACTTTTGAATCATATTGTAGTTTATTATTATAACCATCAACTTCTCAAAATCATTTATTAACTCCATTTTTAACCTTATACAACTCTTTCTCCATGTTTGTTAGTCATAATCCATTAATTTCCTTTAACTCCTTAAAATAAGCTTGTTTTTCTTTAATTTCAAATGAATTTAAATCATTTTTAAAGGAATAGCCAAGATATCTATATCAAAGATTATTTATTTTGAAATTAACTTGCATGTTCTTCATAAACGTCTTAGTTTTCGATAAATCCAATTTATCTTTTTCACTTAAATTTTCGTTAGCTAATAGCGCATCTGTTTCAACAACATCTTTAGTGGATGATAATATTTCTAATTGATTAAAACGTTGTATGTTAACTTGTTTAGATGTACCTTTGATATTTTTTCTATAAAAATCATCGAAGTACTTTTCTAAAACTCCTAATTCTGAATATTTTTTCATTTCATCTACAGTCATCGCACGTTTATCTTTTTCTAAAATTTTATTTAAATTGAAATTATAGATTAAAGCTTTATTATATTTATCAAAAAAGGAATTTTTTATCATAGGATCATTAATTAAATTATCTAGAGTATTAAGATTAAAGTAACTAACAATTTCATTATCTTCTTTTTTAAAATCATTTATATTTCCATAAATTTCAGTAATTTGTTTTTGAAAAATATCCAAATTTAATTCTTCTTTAATATACTCATCTAACGTTTTAATATTAAACTCCTTATTTTTAAAAAAAGAATTATCTTTAACTTTGTTTAATTCTTCAATTTTCAAATTTAAAGCATTGGATGGATTCAATAAATCTGATTTAACAAACAATTGAATTGTTCCAGTAACAGCAAATCCTAAAATAAACATAATAGCAATTACGGCAATATAATAATTTTTAAAATAATTTAACTTCCTTTCTCAAAACCCGGTTATTTCATAACTATTTAAATTAATTTTTTTGAATTTCTTAAGTCTAATAGCTTTATTTTTTATTTGACGTTTATATACTCAATCGGGCAATTCATCTTCTAAGTTATATTTCTTTAGATTCTTTCGATTAATTTTTACTATTTTATCTGGTTTTTTATGATAAAAAGTCCATTTCTTTGTCATTATGTCAGTTCCTTTCTTTTGTATTAAACTTATAGCAAGTTATATAAATTGATATAAAATGGTATAAGTTTTTAATAATTGGTGAGTTATAGATGAATCGCACATCTCTTAGCACTAGCTAACTCATTAATAAAGCTTGAAGCTTTATTCTTTAAAAGATTCCTTTTTATCTTTAAATTTTTGAACCTTTTTATTTAATTTTTCAGATTTTGCTCCAGCTTTAACGAATTTGTCAGTTCTTTTTACAGATTTCATATAAAGTTTATTAGATCTTTGAATATTTCCTTTATCTAAGGCTTTTTGAGCTTTATTATGTAATTTATCAGAATGCATAGCAAATCTTTCTGATTTAGCGTTTAAAGCTTTAGATTTAACATCTCTACGTGAATTTATTTTGTTGCCAATGCTTGAATTAGTTCATTTTTTACTTAATGAGTTTCTAGCGCTAAATTTAGCAGTGTTTCCTAAAACTCCAGTTGAAGCAATACCTTTAGCAGCTAACGCTCCTCCTCCAGCAATAGCTAGTCCACTAGATTTAAGTGCTGTTGCACTACGTGCTTTCATTTTTTGAGCAATACGATCTGCAGTACTGTTGTTCATATTTGTAGAAACTTCTTCTAAGTGGAAGAAATCTGCTATATATTCTGAAATTTGATAACATGCATAAGTTAGACCCATTAACATTAATAACGGCAACGCTACTTGAACAACCTTTTTTTGAACATCACTTGCGGTCATTAAAATTTGTGACTGAGTTACTCATATTGGCACTTCAGAAATTAAAGCTATTCCTATCATAAATACTAAATAACCAACTCAAACACCAACTAATCCAAAAACTTTCTCTAATAGTCTATTTTTTCAATCTGTAAAGTGAGTTCCTTCATCCTTTACCATTGTAATAACGGCAACTGATGATCAAATTGCTAAGAAAAAAATTCAAAAGTAATTTTGAAAGATTTTTGAAGACATTTTGAATAAGAAAATAACTCCAATAACTCCAGCAGCAATTGAAACTAAAGGATTTCAATCAGTTCCATAAATTCAATCTGTTGGATATTGTAAAGCACTTCCGTCATCCATTATAGGTCCTGTTCATTCACCATTTGATGGGTTTCTTAATGATGAACCTTGATATGCCATTTGGTATAATTTATCAGCTAGATTGAATTTGTTTCCATTAGATGAAAATACTTGTCCAGTTAAATAAGCAACGCCTTGATAAATAAACATAATTCCTACTAAAATAACGGGAATAAGTAAAATTAGTCCAATTCCTTTACACGAGAACTTTAAAGCACTTATAGTAGCTTCTTGTAATCTTTCGCCTCCCTGAAAATAAGCAACAACTAGTTTTTGTACAAAAAAGACAAAACCTAAAATAGCAGCAAAAGCACAGAAATATCAAAATTCTGTTGGAATGTTTTCAACTTTCATTGGTTTACCTCGAAAGACTACTTGTCCCGCTAATTCGAATACCAAATATTTAAAGATAACTTCAAATCCATTTACGAGCGATAGAAATGGAATGACTAACGTATATCATATAATTTGGCCAATTCCATTAACGATTCATCCTATCATTTATTTTTTAACCTCCTTTTTAATTTACAAAACTAATAAATCACTTAAAGGAATAAAAAAAAACAACCACCCTTAAGTGATTGTTTCGACACATATAACACAAAATAGAATATCTAAAATGAAATTCTATTTAATATTATTAATGTGTTTGTTTTGTTAATTAAATTATAACATATTAGTACTAACAAGATTTTAGTTTTAAAAGTTATCTTGATCACCCACCCGAATCTACTTTAAATTTAGGCATATATTCTTTTTCTAAATGATATGAAAATTTTTTAGCTTTTGTTACATTTTCAACATTTCATCTAGATAAGTCTTGTTTCCAATGTTCTATTTCCAATGTTCTCCACATACTTCTAATATTTGATGTGTCTCATTGAGAAATATTAGTTTTTATATTTCTTTCCGAACTTATATATGATCAAAACATGTTTTCAATTGATTCTATTTCTTGTGGTAATTCACTTGGAACTTCTTCAACAAATCTCGGAATAGTTAAAGCTGTGATTAAATCTGTTTCACGATTTCAAAATCACCCAATTTTAGTAACTTTAGTTAATGCCTTTTCTTCTTTTAAAGTGCGTTTATATTCTTCAGAACCTTCTAAACCAGTACGAAACTTATATGGTAAAAAAAGGCTAAACCCTTCATTACCAGTTCATCCTGTTTCAACTCTTACGTTACTCAATGACCAAGAAGATATCCTTCCATCTTGTTCAATATATTCAGCACGTTGTTCTTGTTGATAGGTGAATTGTAATTCTAATTCACCTTTATATTTATGAGAGTCATCAGAATTAATCTTAGGAATGATTTTAAGGAAGGCTATTCAACTATCCTCTCCACCTATATACTCGTCTTTTTCATCAGGAAGATTATGTTGAACTAAAGGAATTCATTCTTCTGATGGATTGATAAATTTTCTTTCCCCATTACTTCAATCTATTTTGGTATATTTTCTAACTTGAAAATCAACATCATATTCAGTAATTAATTTGCTTTCATCTGGAATGCTTTCAGTTCTGAACCCATTTTCGTTTAAATCCGTTTGTATAAATCCATTTGCTTTGTTTAAAGCTTTAAGCATTCTTTTCGGGGTCATTTTACCAGGAATTAAACCAATATCTCCTTTTAACATAGATAAATCAGTTCTATTTGCTTCACGTTCTTTTTTGTCG
>NZ_AXXW01000010.1 GCF_000483165.1 Tullyiplasma multilocale ATCC 49900
AAAAAGCAGTAAACTTAATTACTACTTTTTCTCAAATAAAATTTTGTGTCACCTATGGGGTACATTCTCGTTTTTCTAAAGCCGCTTTTTGATCTGCAATTTGTTTACTAATACCGCTTTCACCTTCTTTGCCGATAAGTGCTTCAGCAGATGCAATAATATTTTTTAGATCACTAATTTCAGTATTAGCTGTCTCCAACTCTGAAATTTTTTTGATCAATGGTTTTCTTCATTTCAGTGATTTGAGAAACTTTTGCGTTAATATTTGTGATAATTGTTTCATTTAATTTTTTTGTAACATTATCAATAGAATTAATTATAGCATCACTTGCATTTTCTGATGTAATTCCGATCTTTTCCATGAATGATTCAATTGTACTATTTAATGCTTCTGGCGTTCCAACAGTATCATTATTTAGAGTGGCAAGTTTTTTGAATCCATCCTTTTCTTGGTCATTAGTTACTTCTATTATTTTATCATCTGCTTGTTTTTGTCAAATTATGTATTCTGGTCTTTTATCATCTTCTAAAGCAGCTTCACCAGATTTAACAGTATTTGAAAAAATTATAGATAAATTATTTTTATAACTTGTGAATAATTTATTATATTCTTCTTGTAATTTTTGTATTTGACTTCTTAAATTTGTTATTTCGCCATTTAAACTTTCTATTTTTGCTGAATCTTGAATCTTTTGTTCTTTAGCTGTAGCAAGTTCACCTTCAGTTTTTGCTAATTTAGTTTTTAATTCATTTATATTAGTTTCTATTTCTTTTATTTGAGTTAGAGATGTGTTTAAATCTTTAATTAATCCTTCATTAACTTCTAAGGCTGTTTTTAAATTGTCTAATGTTACTTCTAATTCTGATTTAGTTTTTTGAAGTTGACTTCTTAAATCATTATTTGTAGAAATATTGCTTGTAATTGCAATAACTGCACCAGTAGCTGCACCAGCACTAGCTAATCCAACTCCACCTAGAGCTAATCAAATTTTAGAACTTTTTTTAATCTTTTTTTGAGACATTGTTTTTTTCCTCTTCTTTCTTACAAACCTAATTTTATAATAATTATTTATAAAAAACAACTTTTGGAATGTTAAACTTTTTAATATTGCATGATTTGTTGAAAAAAATATTAATCACTTAAAATCTTTTAACATTATTACATTTTTATTTTTTTATGAATAAAATTAATAATAGGAGAAAGAAATAAATGAAAAAAATAAAAAATGTATTTTTAGCATTGATGTTTGGTTTTTTTTTATTTAATATAAATTTTATATTTATCAATAATAATAATCAAATTATAAATAATTATTCATCAGATAAACTTAGATTAAAACAAGATAATGATAATCAAGAATATATGTGAGGTGGAAAAGCATTACAATATTATTTATATACACATTCAACAGCAACAGAGGCTTTTGGTGGTAATGATTACCAAAGCTATAATGAACTTACTACAAGTGCAGCAAAAGCTGGTTTGGGATATTTGTACGATAAAGCAACAGAATTACAAAAACAACAATTTAAATATGCATTTATTTCAAGTGCTATGATCGTTTCTTATTATGGAGCCACAAGTCCACAAGAATTTTTTGCTGAATCCTTTAGTAAATATACTACTTCAAAAGATAAACAAAAAAATATAGTATGAAGTTTATTAGAGCATTTTTTTACAAAAACTTTTAATGATTTAAAACAATTGAATATAGGAAAATTAACTTCAGTAAATCAATGAGACAAAATTACTGATGTAATTAAGAAGGATAGAAATACTTACGAAATTCAATATAATTTAAATTTAAAGAAAAAAGAAAGAAATTTAAGTTTGGAAGAACTAGGGTATATTAATGACGAATATGGTTTTAATAATCCTGATTATTCTACAAATTTAGCTACAACAGATATAATTAAGTGAACATTTAATACACCTATAATTTTTGATGACAATGCAAAAGAAATTAAAAAATGATATGAAAAATATAAATCTAAATTATCACAATATATGATATCAACTAGATATAAACTACCAGAATCAAATAATAATTTAAAAACTAAGTATTTTTACAATATTGACGAATTAGATCAATATTGACAACAACATTCTAAATTTAATTTCAACACCGATCATGCAATACAAATAAAAAATAATATAAATAATTTAATAAATGATGCTATCTATAAATATATTATTGAAATTTCTAAAACAAATTTACAAAAAAATATTTTAGATTTATTTAATGAATTAGAGAATATAACTAATAATAATTTGAATAAAATATTTGTTAATTTTATTATTCCTAAAGATATTAATTTATATAATCAAAATAGTAGCGTTAATGGTTATACTTCAACATACAATAATAGAAATTCAACTAAATACAGTTTTGTTGTAGTGAAAGTAATGAGTTTAAAAAAAGAAGATAACATCAATAATTATAAACGTTCAAGATTTTCAAGTGATTCTCAATTTCAAACAATTAATCATGAATTTGGTCATGTCTTAGATTCATATTTATGTCAAACATTTAAACAAGCAGATAATAACAATTTTAATTCTTTCTTTTGAGCAAGACATCAACAAACTAGTTGTTATTCAGGTAATTGTTATATAGCAAAAAAAATGAATTGAGAATTATTTACATATATTCCTATTGGAATTATTTCTGTAGCAAGCATAAGTGGTTTTTCTTATTACTTAGTTAAAAAAATAAAAAAGAAAAGATCGAATTTTTAGTAGTTAATAATTTTTTAGAATCAACTTTAATATATATATCAAGATGTAGTTATGATTCTTTTAATTCTGAAAATTTAAAAATTGTTAAGGCAATTTAAAAAAATAATACGAGAGTGTTGCCCCTTTTTGGAGCATTTAAAATAAAATTTGACTACAGCATAGTAATTAATTTAATTTTATCTAAAAAACTAAAAA
>NZ_AXXW01000011.1 GCF_000483165.1 Tullyiplasma multilocale ATCC 49900
ACTGCGGCTCAATCCCCAACGGGTTGAGCACTCCTTCTTCCGAAGTTACGGAGTCATTTTGCAGAGTTCCTTAGCTATAGTTATCTCGCTTGCCTTAGGATTTTCTCCTTGATCACGTGTGTTCGTTCTAGGTACAGGTAATTAATGATTAAGTTAGAAGCTTTTCTTGGAAGCATAGAGTCATGTGCTTCGTTACTAGGCGAACCGTTCACTCCCCATAACGCTTCAATGTTGAATATAGAGCGGATTTGCCAACTCTACCACCTTTGCGCTTAGCCCGGGACAACCAACGCCCGGGTCACACTATCTTTCTCCGTCACTCCATCACTCATTAACTAGTACAGGAATATCAACCTGTTGTCCATCGACTACGCCTATCGGCCTCGCCTTAGGTCCTGACTAACCCTGGGTGGACGAACCTTGCCCAGGAAACCTTGATCAAATAGCATGGAGGATTCTCACCTCCAAACGTTACTCATGCCGGCATAATCACTTCTAAGCGCTCCACTGGTCCTCACGGTCCAACTTCATCGCCCTTAGAACGCTCCCCTACCACTGCGCATAAAGCGCAATCCGTAGCTTCGGTAGTATACTTAAGCCCCGGTACATTTTCGGCGCAAAATCACTCGACTAGTGAGCTGTTACGCACTCTTTAAATGATGGCTGCTTCTGAGCCAACATCCTAGCTGTCTGTGCAATTTCACATCCTTACACACTTAGTATACATTTAGGGACCTTAGCTGACGATCTGGGCTGTTTCCCTCACGAGCATGGACCTTATCACCCATGTTCTGACTGCCGCACAATAGGCCTATGGCATTCGGAGTTTAATTCTATTCAGTACCGCTAGGTGCAGCCATCATAGATTCAGTGCTCTACCTCCATAGGTTTAATTGCGACGCTATCCTTAAAGATATATCGGGGAGAACTAGCTATCTCCGGGTTCGATTGGAATTTCACCGCTAGCCACAAGTCATCCTCGGTCTTTTCAACGAACGTAGGTTCGGTCCTCCATTAGGTTTTACCCTAACTTCAACCTGCTCATGGCTAGATCACCCGGTTTCGTGTCTACTACAACGTACTCAACGCCCTATTAAGGCTCGCTTTCACTACGGCTCCCCATTTAGTCTGGTTAACCTTGCACGTTATAGTAACTCGCCGGCTCTTTCTACAAAAAGCACGGTATCACCCATTAACGGGCTCTACCTTCTTGTAAGCATATGGTTTCAGGAACTATTTCACTCCCCTCTCGGGGTACTTTTCACCTTTCCCTCACGGTACTGGTTCACTATCGGTAAAATGGGAGTATTTAGGCTTACCGGGTGGTCCCGGCAGATTCCGACAAAATTTCACGTGTTTCGCCGTACTCAGGATACTTCCTCGAGGTCGATGCATTTCGTATACGGGGCTATCACCCTCTGTGGCGCTACTTCCCAGTAGCTTCTACTATACATCGACTTTGTAACTCTAACAGAAGTCCTACAACCCCAGCCCGTAGACTGGTTTGGCCTGTTCCGCGTTCGCTCGCCGCTACTAACAGAATCATTATTTATTTTATTTTCCTCTTGGTACTAAGATGTTTCAGTTCCCAAGGTTCCCGACTCACAACCTATGTATTCAGTTGTGGACAATACGAGATTAATCGTACTAGGTTTCCCCATTCGGACATCACCGGATCTAAGCTCACTTCCAGCTCCCCGATGCTTTTCGCAGGTAGTCACGTCCTTCTTCGGCTCCATTTTCCAAGGCATTCACCATATGCCCTTACTATTTTTTAGAAAAAATCTATTTGCAATTTATAACATAATTTTAGTTTTTTATAACTGATGTCGAATTTGAAGTATATGAATAAATTCATATATAAAAATTCTTCACTTTTTCTTGCCGTAATAAAACGACAAGGAAAATTGATTTTTCATCTAATATTCAGTTTTCAAAGAACAATCTTTTCAGAAGTTAAATTAATAACCTCTGAAAACTAAATAGAACAGAAACAGTCAAAGCAGTTTCACTCTGCTTTTTAAATTTTACTCCATAGAAAGGAGGTGATCCATCCGCACGTTCCCGTACGGATACCTTGTTACGACTTCACCCCGATCGCTAATCCTACCTTGGGAAGCGCTCTCCTTACGGTTAAGCTACCTACTTCTGGTATTACCAACTCTCCTGGTGTGACGGGCGGTGTGTACAAGACCCGAGAACGTATTCACCGCGACATAGCTGATTCGCGATTACTAGTGATTCCGGCTTCATGGAGTCGAGTTGCAGACTCCAATCCGAACTGAGACCGACTTTTTGAGATTAGCTCCCCCTCGCGAGATTGCGACTCTTTGTATCGGCCATTGTAGCACGTGTGTAGCCCAGGACATAAGGGGCATGATGATTTGACGTCATCCCCACCTTCCTCTAGCTTACACTAGCAGTCTCGTTAGAGTCCTCAACTTAATGTTAGTAACTAACGACAAGGGTTGCGTTCGTTGCGGGACTTAACCCAACACCTCACGGCACGAACTGACGACAACCATGCACCACCTGTCTCAATGTTAACCTCGGATATATCTCTATACCGTTGCATTGGATGTCAAGCCCTGGTAAGGTTCTTCGTGTTGCTTCGAATTAAACCACATGCTCCACCACTTGTGCGGGTCCCCGTCAATTCCTTTGAGTTTCACTCTTGCGAGCATACTACTCAGGCGGAGTACTTAATGCGTTAGCTGCAGCACCGAGGTATAACCCCCGACACTTAGTACTCAACGTTTACGGCGTGGACTACTAGGGTATCTAATCCTATTTGCTCCCCACGCTTTCGTGCCTCAGCGTCAATAACAAGCCAGTAAGCCGCTTTCGCCACAGGTGTTCTTCCATATATCTACGCATTTCACCGCTACACATGGAATTCCGCTTACCTCTCTTGTATTCTAGT
>NZ_AXXW01000012.1 GCF_000483165.1 Tullyiplasma multilocale ATCC 49900
AAAAAGCAGTAAACTTAATTACTACTTTTTCTCAAATAAAATTTTGTGTCACCTATGGGGTACATTCTCAAAGAGAGTGTTGCCATTTTTTGGAGCATTTAAAATAAAATTCTAAAGCTTAAGTTTTCATCTACCGACTACATACCTTATAGTTTAGGGCGAGAGTTTGTGTTGTGCTTTTCACTTTTAGGAACTCGCTTTACCAACCCGATATTTCTATCCAGCAAGGGTCTTTTGTCTCGCAAAGACTTATACACTCAGCTAAGCGGCAGTTTCAAGGCAAAACGCAAATAAATATAAAAAAATGGAAAAGTTTTCTCAAACCCTTCGATTTTACTTAATTTCTAGTATTATTTAAGCAAAGATGGCGGGGTTTCAAATCGCATCTTTTTTTATTTAGTTATTAATAGTATATAGCTAAAATAAGAAAAAAACACCATCATAGGTGTTTTTTTGATTTTTGGCCTCTTTTTTTAGCTAATCAATTCATTTATGCATTAAATAAAATTTCTAATATAGATCAAAATCTTTCTCAAAAGGTCATTTCTTTTCATTTCTTTCTTTTTTTAAATTCTTCTCTACGTTTTTTTGCTGCTGCTTTATTAAGAAGTTTTTTTTCTTTCTTGGACATAGGATTTATTTTATATATTTAACATAATCTAATGCAAACAAGGTAGCAGACAAAACAGCTATACCTGCAGAAATAGCAGGAAAAACCCAAACTTTTGCTGTAAGTCCTGTGATACTTATTTTTAAGGGAATTCTTACAGCACTATCCATTAAATGACCTAAATTATAGATAGATGTTATTGCAGAAATCCCCTTTTGAATTTTAGTCATTTCTTTATCATATTTAAGTAACGCAATATTTATTCCTGCAACAACTGCGCCTGTTAAAGCTGCTGCTGCAGTGCATCCAATAGCTCAAGGCAAAGTTATTCCAAATCATCAAGCGGCAGCATAGAAACTGGCTGCTGCAACTGCCAATGAGGCTGTTAATATAGATATAATCATTTTAGTTTTTTTAAGTTCTGTTACTAATTTTTCATTTTCACGTTTAACTTGGTCAATTGATTTCGTCATTGAATAAGTAGAAACTGCTAATTTAGGTGTTACAATCTCTTCTTTTTCAGCTTTAATTAATTCTTCTTGCGCTCTTAAAGTTTCTAATTTTAATTGTTTAGCAAAATCTTGGTTTTCAGATTTAACAGCATTTTCAATTTCTAAAGTATTTAAATTTTCTAACTTATAACGATCTAACATTTCAATTGAATTCTGTTTAGCTAATTCTTTAACTTTTTGTATATCATTTTCACTAATATTACTATAAGTTGTTAATTTATTAGTTGAATAATCTTCTAAATATGAATTAACACTTTCATACATAAAATTTCAATCAGTTTGATAATTTGTATCAATATTTTCTTTTATTGTTAAATTATTAGTATGATTTTTAGTATTTGTGACAAATACACTAATTGCTGATGCTCCTAATAATCCAACCCCTAAAATTGATAATGACTTTTTCATATTTAACATAAGCATCCACTCCTTAAGTTTCTATAATTTAATTTTACTAAAAAACTAAATGATTTTTGAACTTTGCCTTGACAATTTCCTTCTTGGGTTCGAAGAATTAAGCCAAACGGGCATAGTGTCCCCTACAAATTTGATTTTACATACTTTTTTGTATGTAAAATCAAATTTGTAGGGGACACAATAATTACATTTCTTCTTTGGGACAGAAGTATCGCCTGACGGTATATAATTAATCATTCTTT
>NZ_AXXW01000001.1 GCF_000483165.1 Tullyiplasma multilocale ATCC 49900
TTATTACATTTTTAAAGTTTCACAAAGAACAAGATAAACATATTTAATTTTATCTTGTGAAGTATTTAGCAATGTTAGATACTTTACAAGGTGCTAATTTAAACACTATTGAATTAACAAAAACACAAGCAGAAGAATTAATTTATAACCTAACAAAAAGACTAGGAAATGGGGAAATTAAATAATGAAAACAAAATCTAGAAATAACGATGAATGATATACGTTACCTTATGCCGTTGAACCTATTTTAGAATTTCTAAATCAAAACTCAAATATTCTATGTCCTTTTGATACTAAAGATAGTGAATATGTAAATGTATTAACAAATGCAGGGCACAAAGTATTTTATAGACATATTAAAGATGGTTTTGATTTTTTTGATTTAAAAAATGATGACGTTTTATTATTTGATTACATTATTTCAAATCCACCATATAGTTTGAGAAAACAAGTTTTTAATAAATTAGAAGAATTAAAAAAACAAATTAAAGAAATGGAAAATTAATT
Source organism: Tullyiplasma multilocale ATCC 49900 (assembly GCF_000483165.1). GTDB lineage: Bacteria > Bacillota_I > Bacilli_A > Mycoplasmatales > Mycoplasmataceae > Tullyiplasma > Tullyiplasma multilocale. Next base: position 508 of record NZ_AXXW01000001.1, read on the forward strand.
ATGAAAAACATCACAAAAATAGATTTGATTAAAGAGAACTACGTTTATTTTGAGTTTGATATTGAAAGAGCAAAAAAATTATTTAAAAACCCTCTAGATGAAAGTTTACAATATAGAGATTTTAATATGGTATTGCAAAAACAATATCCAGAGGCAATTATTGGCAGTGGTATAATAGATAGCTTCATTATGTTTTATACAAATGACAAAGGAAAAAGATTAGATAAACAATATGGATCTTACTATGATTTAATACACAAAGGAACAAAGAAAAACAATTTATTACAAGATATTTATTATTGATTTAAAGATAAATATGAATTTAGTAAAGAATGAATAGATTTTGTAGATTTTAGTGAAAATAACGATGACCAAAATATCAGAGAATATGTTGAAGGCAGTAAAAGGAAAGAAAATTAAAAAAAAGGAAAATTAATAAATTATGAGAAAAATTATTAACACAGATAAAGAACTTATCAAAGTATTAAAAAATGAAGGAGCTGATTTAGGAAAAGGAATTATTGATGATTGATTAGAATTAGACGATAGAGATAAAAAAGAATATCCATTAGATTTATTGGCAGCAGATAATAGCAGCGACCTTGATTATATTAAAGAAGCCTATGGATATGAGATTGAAGAATTTAATCCGAGTCTTACAGATAAAAAAGTTTCCGTTGAGGAAAAAGAAAGTATTTGAAATGATTACTTAGAAATTTATATTGATGCAGCAAATGAGGTTATTAAAAAATACATTGCTAAAACAATTTCAAAGAAGGTCATGAAAGAACTTTCAAAACATAAAAATAAGAACTCCGAAGCATATGAATGTTTAAGTGAAAATATTGCTTGAGAGTTTACAGAAAAATATATTAAG
>NZ_AXXW01000002.1 GCF_000483165.1 Tullyiplasma multilocale ATCC 49900
AAGAGGGAGGGGCAACTGTTTAACAAAAACACAGCTCTCTGCTAAGTCGCAAGACGATGTATAGGGGGTGACACCTGCCCAGTGCCGGAAGGTTAAAAGGAGAAGTCAGCGCAAGCGAAGCTTTGAATTGAAGCCCCGGTGAACGGCGGCCGTAACTATAACGGTCCTAAGGTAGCGAAATTCCTTGTCAGGTAAGTTCTGACCCGCACGAAAGGTGTAATGATCCCTTCGCTGTCTCGGCTATAGACTCGGTGAAATTTTAGTACCGGTGAAGATGCCGGTTACCCGCAACTAGACGGAAAGACCCCGTGGAGCTTTACTATAACTTGATATTGAAATTTGGTGTAACGTGTAGAGGATAGGTGGGAGACTATGAAGCAGGACCGCTAGGGCTTGTGGAGTCATCCTTGGAATACCACCCTCGTTACATTGACTTTCTAACTTAGACCCGTTATCCGGGTTGAGGACAGTGTCTGGTGGGTAGTTTGACTGGGGCGGTCGCCTCCTAAAATGTAACGGAGGCGCTCAAAGGTATTCTCAGTATGGTTGGAAATCATACAAAGAGCGCAAAGGTAGAAGAATGCTTAACTGCGAGACTTACAAGTCGAACAGATACGAAAGTAGGACTTAGTGATCCGGCGGTCCCGAGTGGAAGGGCCGTCGCTCAACGGATAAAAGTTACCCCGGGGATAACAGGCTGATCTCCCCCAAGAGTTCACATCGACGGGGAGGTTTGGCACCTCGATGTCGGCTCATCGCATCCTGGAGCTGAAGTCGGTTCCAAGGGTTGGGCTGTTCGCCCATTAAAGCGGTACGCGAGCTGGGTTCAGAACGTCGTGAGACAGTTTGGTCCCTATCTGTTGTGGGCGTAGGAAAATTGAAGAGAGCTGACTCTAGTACGAGAGGACCGAGTTGGACACATCCCTGGTGCTCCAGTTGTCATGCCAATGGCACAGCTGGGTAGCTATATGTGGAACGGATAATCGCTGAAGGCATCTAAGCGAGAAGCCTCCTTTAAGATGAATTTTCCCATTCGTAAGATGTAAGATCCCATGTAGACCACATGGTTGATAGGATGGATGTGTAAGCGCTGCGAGGCGTTAAGCTAA